>NZ_CP018099.1:1706840-2361180 GCF_001886815.1 Caldithrix abyssi DSM 13497 | reverse complement strand
ATGAATACGAAAAGGATGGCATACCGCAGCCAATCGTTATTGAATCCAAGAGCTTTTTGCATAAGGCAAAAAAATACTTTTACCAAAAAGAATATGAAGCGGCCGGTAATTTTCTACGTAAAGAAGCGGAAAATTTCTGTGCAGAATTTTTGCCCAAAAGATTGCAATTGTCAAAGGACTATACAGAATTAAACCTGGATGGAAAAATTCAAAAATGTATTGAGTATGCCCAAAAAAGTGGTCTGGATGTAACTTTGTTCAAAAACTTAGATAGCCACCGTAAATTTATTTTTAATCCGCTAAGCCACAGCAGTTATGACGTTCCAAAATTTAATTCCGAGATTGCATCTTGCATCAAAACTCTTGAAGATTTACGGGAAATTAAATTTAAAACAGTGCTAAAACATGGTGACAAATTAGAATTTGAATTAACCGACGCAAACAGCTCGGATAGATATAAATTTGAAATCATCATTCATGACGAGTTTAAATTAATCAAAATGCCTGGTTCAGAAAGTGTGCTTGGCGCTGGAATGATTAACTATTATGTGCATAAAAATGGCAATAAAGGTTTTTTGCAACACAGTTATGAATCTTTGCAAAAAATGTATGATTCCTATTATGAAAAATCGGATAAATTCAAAAGCGCAGATTTCTGGGAAGAAATTATAATTCAAAAAACTGGTGAGAAATTGAACTTCGTGAGAAAATTCTAGCGGAAACTAAAAAATACCCTTCGATATGGCCGCCATTTAATAAATGGCTCGAAGGCTCACATTTAACGTAGTGTAATTCTGTCCATATACGCTAAGACAATCCCTTAAAGATTTAGCAACAGGTATGCTTATTAAGCATTTGTTTGGCAGAAAGGAGAAAGTCAAGTCTAATTTTTTGTGTAAATTCTTTCCTGACAGGAGACTGGTGTAAGAGAAATTGAATCTAAAAAATTAGAATATTTTTACTCTGTGGAGACGCTCCATCAATGCCTTTTCTGTTTCATTCCCCACAATCTTAAGGTGTCTGGCGCAATTGTTTTAGGAATACTTCTTTCGTAAGGTCTGCTCCCCCCTTGCGAGATGCGACTATTTTTGAATTACCTTAGTGATTGAATAGTTTAAGATTCTTCTCCTTTTTTCATGGTGGAAGAATTTACTTTCACCAGCTCGCGAAGATTAACGCGAATTTTTTTATTTTTTTTGCTATTATCTGCAAAATTTGCGTGAAAAAGGATGGTTATTTGATTACAGCTCCGCTACATTGGATAAAATTCCTTTTTAATACCACACTTGTTCCCCGTCCCTGTAAATAAAGATGCGTTCGTACTTTTTGGAGCCTTTTTTAACCAGCCAGTACAACGCATTGGACGGCGCTTTTTCAAAAACCAGCGGTTGGTTTTGCCGCACTTCTTTCGTTCCCAACGACTGCCAATCTCCGTCCCAGAAAAACAGTTCATACGCAGCGCCGTTTTCCAGAAAACTCTTCTTTTTACTATCCGTGGCCTGGGTGGTTATGCGCTTCATGGTGGAGATCAACTTGAGCGTTGCGGTGGACGCCGTATCGGGAATCAATTTTAAGATGTTGCCGGATTTCTGCAGGATAAAGGGCGGGCCTGCCGGAACAATCGTTTGATCCAGATAATAAGCGGGAAGATAGGCGAGATCCTTTCCCATATCGGTAAATACAGCTCTGTCCTCTTTAATTTCCGCCCAGTGAATGGCCTTCCATTCGCCGCTGTTAAAGACGCACAAATAAGCAAAACGAACGGAATCGGGTCGTTCTTTTTCCAGAGTTAATTCCACATTTGCCGTGGGCACGTATTGAGTTGTCACATCAATGTAGCTTTTGCCGGCCAGCCAGCGTGGTATTTTACGGCGGTTTTTTACTTTAAAGATTAAATTCTCTTTATGATGTTCAAACGTTTTGCGATAGACTTTGGCGATACGGTTGGGTAATGAATAAGCGCCCGGATTAAACAAGCCTCCCATAAAAGGAATAGCCCGACCGGAAGGATCGATTAAGGCATTCCAGGCGTGATTGTTGGCCGCGTCGGCCCAGTAAGGCGTGTAATCGCTGGTTACGGCCAATCCATTGGCCCGCATGGCAAAAATGGCCAGGTTGGCCATATCTTCGCAACGGCCCATCTTATTTCTTAACATTTCCTTTAAACCCTGATCGGTGGGATGCCGGTAAAATCGATCATCAAACTTAAACCACGACTTTAAGTCGTTATTAATGGCCGCGGCGATCTGCGCCACATCGTTTGAAGAAGCGAATGCGGAGTCGAGCCATTGGTATTTCTCATAAAAATAGCTGCGCCAATCTTCCAGCGGTTCGTTACTGCCCCGATACGGCAAAATGTAGCGGCAGAACTGCTCAAAAGTCAAAAACCGCGCCCACGGCTTTTTTTGCCATGCTTCAAAAGCCAGATCAATATTGCGGATCAAAAATTCGCTTTTGATGACATGTAGGTCTTTAATAAACTCCTTTTTTTCAAAATCGAGTTCGCCACGGATGGCGGCAATGGAATCCCAGGCGGCTACCATGGTCCTGTAATCCGGATAATCCAGAACATTAAATGCTACCTCGTTGCCGGCCGTGTCCTTAAGCGTGTAAATAAAATATCCTTTATCGGACATGTTGCCTATTAAATAAAATGCGGCCTTTAATTTCAAAGAATCGCCCGTCTGGCGGTAATGCTCCAGCGTCTTTTCCAGTTCCCCACGATTGGGGCCGGCCAGTTCAAGCGCCTGGCGCACTTCTTCGGGATAGGGATGTTGGGCGCAACGCGTAAAAAATGCAAAACTGAATAAAACCGAAATAATAACAATTGCTTTCATGGTGCCTCTTTTTTTATTGCATAGATTAGCTTACTCTACTGGATCGACTCACCTTTTGAATGCCATTTCAATGGTTTAGTATATTTAAGATGGGACTCAAACGGGCGTTCCACTTCTGGTAGCCCTTTTCATTCAAGTGCAAACCGTCTTCCATGAAAAACGTGCTATCTGGCTTACCGGAGTCGTCCAATAAAACGGATGCCGTATCAACATATTTGAGCATTGAATCTGCAGCGCAAATATTGCTGATGACCTGATTCACCTTTTGCATGGCCGGCCAGAAATTCCAGCGCAACAACGATGGCTTAATGGGCAAATAGATGATTTTTGTAAAGGGCAGGTCTTTTTTAACCTTTGCCACAAAGGTCTTAAAATCGGCAACCGTCTGTTCCACCGATTTTCCCGCTGCAATATCATTGTCGCCGGCGTAAAAGACGATGGTTTGCGGTTGGTATTTTTTAACCAGCTTTTCGTAATAGAACAAAACATCGGAAATGTGCGAACCGCCAAAGCCGCGATTAATGACCGGTATTTCCGGAAAGGCCAGATGCGTTTTCCACAAACGAATGCTGGAGCTACCGATAAAAAGAACGGCCTTTTGCGGAAAGCTATTCTTTTGATCGTAGCGGATAAAATGATCAATTTCCTTAACAAAGCGTTGCGGATCGGGATCGGCAACACTTTGTGCCTGAACGAGTCCCGGTGCGATAAGCAAGAACAGGATTAAACCTAAAAAAGAAGCTCTGTGCATTTTAAAGATTCTCCAAAAGTTTATGTTTTACACGCTGGTTATTTTTTCATTCAAAAAATAACGGCTTTTTAAAAGGCTGGAACAAATGGTCGATCAAATGCGCAAATACAGAGCGCGTCATAGGTTCCTTGGGGTAAAATAATTCCTTTTCGAAATCGATCCACGGCGCTCCCAGATTTTGAGCCAGAATAAAATCAACGGCTAAATCCTGCACATCGTTTAAAAACAGATTAACGCTTTCTTTTGGCGAGCCAAGCGCCTGCCAGATCATACGCACGCCCTCCTGGCGCGTTAAGGAATGCTCCAGGTTTTCCGGGAAATGGAGATCATTATTTACCTTAAACTCCGGATTCAACGCACTTAAGGCCTCAACCGCCTCCCGGGCGGTAACAGGTTTCTCGGGAAAGATGTAAAATTCGTTAGCCCAGTCGCTTGCTTTACCCTGCCCTTTTAAAAGTCCGCACAGGGCAACGCGCTGCAACGATTTAAACGCCCAGTGCTCGGGCGTGACGTCGGTAAAGGGCATCAACCACATTCCGGCTTGCAAAAGCGTTTCCTGCAGTTCGCGCACATTCAATTTTTCTACCGGCCGATCTTTCTCAACGGCCAGCGCGGCAGCGGCGCCGGCCGCCTGACCGATCTGCATGACAACCGGCTGCAGGCGCGTGCAGCCGTTCACCATGTGCGTGACGGAGATACTCTTTTCTGCTGCAATTAATCCTCGTACTTTTTGTGGAATCAGACAGGCAAAGGGCACATTGAAAGCCGGAATGGGCGCATATTCTTCATCAACCGCAATGCCCGCTTTGTCATGGTGATGATCCAGCGGATAGTTCCCTACGGCAATGCCCTGCTGGTAAAGTCCTGCGGCCTCTGCGGAATAGGGATGCAAAATATATTGCAATTTCAAGGTTGATTTACCGACAATTCTTCGACCTTCGCGGATGTAGGGAATGAGCGCCAGGCGATCCGACGTCGGAAATTCATCGTCGGCCAGGCCCAGATTTTTAAAACCCAACTGCTGCTGGATGAAGTACACAAAACGCAAAGTAACGGCTTTACTCTTTTCGATTTCGGCCAGCCGACCGGCCCGATCCATCACGGCTAAATGGGAAAAATAATCGTTGCCGTTGCGCGGCCAGTTAATCATAAACTTATCGCCGGGCAGGCGTCCGTACTCCAGCATCCTTTGGGCGTCAATTGTATTTTTCTGAAACTCATCGCCCCATTCGCGGCAACAGCCTTTAAATTCATGCGGATCGTAATCCTGCGGCCTGGAAATGGTTTTGTCCGCATCGGGGCCGTAATCTTTTAAAACGGCCACATAAGTCAGGTCCTGAACAAAGCGATCTGCTTTTGCAGGAGCGCCGGGTTCGCCGGTTTCGGCCGCGCTTTCGCGACCGTAGCGAAATTCCGCGCCGCTCAATGCGATAACGTCGCCATATTCCGTGGCGTCGATCGTGTAAAGGGCGCGAATTTCCATTTGCTGCTTTTGATCGTTACTAAAGCGCACGCCCATAATTCTGTCTTTTTCCATTAAAACTTCTACAGGAAAAAAGCCATGGAATAGATGCACATCTCCCGCGCTGAGCGCCATGTCGCGCAAAATGCGCTCCCCAACCTTTGGTTCAAACAACGTGTTGCTCACCCAACCGGTTTCCACCGCCTGGGGGCCGCCGTAATGGTCGTACAGTCTGCTGCGAAACTCCCCCCACAATCCGGAAGGCAGTTTATGGTTGCCGTCAATGGCCGAAACACCCGCGGCGGTCAGCATGCCGCCCAGCCAGGGCGATTCTTCCACCAGCGCCACCTTGCGTCCCATGCGCGCCGCCTGGATGGCTGCGCACACGCCGCTGGCTCCTGCGCCGACGATTAAAATTTCAGTTTTAATTTTTTTCATAAGTTTCCTTTTTCAATTTTAAATGCGCTTGCTTTAAAAAATGGATTTTATTGGCTGCAAAAAAACAGCCGATCTTTTTTTGAAAGGAACTCATTTTTGATCGAGATAATCAATCAAGTATTCTAATAACTGTTCGGGTTCGTAGGGCTTTTCGAACAACTTAATTTCATCGTGTTCTTCGATACGTTCTCTTACCTCAGGATCCAGAAATCCGCTGGTCAGAATGATTTTTAAATCGACGCGGCGTTGCAAAATTTTTTGGGCTAATTCCCAGCCGTTTAATTCCGGTATATCGTAATCCAGAATGGCCAGATCGATCTCATCCGCATGATTTTCGAAATAGGTCAGCGCCTGACGTCCCGAATAAATCTGTTGAACTCTGTAACCGTAGCGATTTAAAATGTAAGTTAACATCTTGCTCAGGAGCGTGTCGTCTTCTACCAACAAAATGCGCGCCTGGCTACCGTGACGCACGGGACTTTTCTTCTCTGTTTGAACGGTTTTTTTTACCGGCTGTTCTGCGGGGGCCGTCATCGGCAAATAAAAGGAAAAACAACTCCCTTCGCCCGGAACGCTTTTGATCTGAATATGCCCTTTAATGCTTTTAACCACGCCAAAAACCACTGACAGCCCCAGGCCGGTGCCCCGTTTTTTGGTGGTAAAAAAAGGATCGAACAAAAATTTCTGCGTCTGATCATCAATTCCGATGCCGTCGTCTTCAATCTCAAGCAGGGCCACATGCGAGATGTCGGAAAGGCGGGGAATTGATTTTATAGCCTCTTTTGAGAGGACTTTCGTTCTGATCGTAATCGTTCCCTGTGGCTTTTTAGCCTTGATGGCGTCGATGGCATTCAAACACAAATTTAAAATCATCTGCTGAATCTGGACCTGGTCAAACCGTATCCAGATCCTTTCCTCGCTCAAGTGTAAATCAAAATAGATGGCGCGCGGCGTGGTTTGCTGCAACAACTCCACAACATGCATGATCTCTTTATTCAGGTCCAATACAATGTATTTCGGCTCTTTTTTACTGGCAAAAGTAAGCAGATTATGAACAAGGTTCTTTCCGCGTTCAATGGCCTGGCGGATGAGCTCTAACGAAAAGTACAATTCGGAGTCAGGCGCCAGCGCATCTTTTAAAATGGTGTAATTGCCCAGTAAAATTTCCAGAATATTGTTAAAATCGTGCGCAATGCCGCCGGCCAGTGTGCCGATAGATTTTAATCGTTCGGCGCGCCGGAGACTTTCTTCAAGTATTTTTCGTTCGGTCACATCCCTGCCGATCCCAAAAATTACCCGCGCTTTTCCCTTTTCTTGCAGTGGAATCAGGATTAAGTCAACAACCTTTTCTCCGTCGTATCCCCGAATGCGGAATTCATGGGACGGAGGGGCTTCTCCTCTTAAACAAATCTCAAGTTGTTCTTTAAAAACGCTTCGATCTTCTTCGACGATGAGTTCAACAAAAGGTGTTTTTAAAAATTCTTCGATTTCGTGGCCGGTAATTTTCTTAAAAGCCGGATTCAATGAAAGGACTTGTCCCCCGTCATCCAGCACAAAAATTAAATCGGGCGCGATGTTAAAGAGGGTACGGTACCTTCTTTCGCTATCTGCCAGGGAGAGTTCGGCGTTTTTTCTGATTAACGAGCTAACAAAAACGCTGGAAACAATTTTTAACAGATTGATGTCTTCTGGCGCCCAGAATTTGGCCCGGCGTACCGAATCAAAACCGATAAAGCCAATTAAATTTTCGCCTTCGGTTAACGGCACCACAATCAATGACTGAATGTCCTGTTCTTCAAGAATTTCTTTTTCTGAAGACGCTTCTTCCGGCAGGGCGCTAACCTGCGGAATATGAATAATTTCGTTACGCAACAGAAACTTCATCCACCACGGCACTAACTTTGAAGGCAGGCCCTGCAAATTCTGAATTTGTGGCTCAATGCCCGGCGCGCACCATTCGTGTGTATTATCCATAATCTGTAGGTTTTCCCTGAATAAAAAAACGTAACTGCGATCGACGCCGGCATACTCGCCCACTATTTTCAAAGTTTCGTTAATACAGTCGTCCAGCTTGTACGAGGGACTCTGGGCAAACATGGAGGAGATACGGGCGATAATTCCTTCTAACATGCCCGTTTTTTTGCGCTGAAAAATGCGTTCGCTGATTTCGGCTAAATTAACGCAGGTGGCGGCCATGCCTACCGGCTTTTTTTGCCCGTCATACAGGATTCTGGCAGAAAGAATAAAATCAACTCGCTTACCGTTTCGATGCACAAAGCGCGTTTGCATCATGGGCAGGTGCGATATTTTGCTGGAGGCGTTCTGCAGCAAAAGGCGCCAGATATCGTTTTGCTCCTCGGCAACAATGGTTTGCAGAATATTTTTTCCTAATAATTGATGCGTTTCATAGCCCAGTTCGCGACATAAATTTCTGGTCATTCCCAGAAGCGCGCCGTTCAGATCGAGCGCCAGATAATCATAATCGATGCTGCCGACAATCTGCCTTAAGTAAGGTAAGAACTGTAAATTGTCGGCATCCGGGGCTGGCGAATCGACAAAGACAATTACGCCCCACTTTCCATCCTGGAGAACCGAGGCAAATACCGGCGTACGTAAGTTAACCAGAAAACCTTCCCACAGTATTTCGCGGCTCCTGGTGTGCAGACGTTCTTTAATTTGATCCATGCCGGCCAGAAAGGTCGTTATTTTTTTTCCTTTAACTTTTTCCGGGCGTTTGTTCAAAATTTGCAAAGCGCGTTGATTTACGGCAACAACCGTCAGCTCTTCCAGCTCAAACTGGAGGGCGCCCAGGGTTTTTTGTTTTAAAAAAAAGTGTTCCATAACGTCCCGTATGATTTTTTATGGTTTTTAAAATTAACTTTTTACAGGATTAAAAGCAAAAGAGATGAAGGCGCTTTAGGGTGCGAAGAGTTTTTTAAATGCGTAAATCCCGAACACTGATGTGAAAAAAGAAGCTTCCCACTCCCCCGGACCAAAATTCTGGGAAAGGGAGAATGAGGGGGTAAGGGCTACTGCGTGAAATATCGAACACCGCCGCCAGAAAACAAAAGTTAAGAGATTAAGTGGATTGGCTGACTGCTTAATCTCATAATCGCGTAGGGATGAAATGAGTAAACGGCGGAATGTAATCGCCTGATCGCCTCGTTGAGGACAAAAGCGAAACCGTTTCAACGGTTTACGCAATGTACATCGGAATAAAATCTTCCATGAATGGCTGACTGGTTGAGTTGAATGGTTAACCTAACAATCCCGAAGGGATGACATGATTATAGGAGGGTGTCTCAAAAGCGACATCAAATGTATATATATGCAAAATATAGAAAAAAGATTACAATAGCCCTCACTCCCCTTCTCCCTCTCCCGATTTTCGGGAGAGGGGGAATTAAAGGGAGTGAGGGAAAGAAAAACTTTATAAAAATACATTGTCTTTGACTTTTGGGACAGCCCCTAAAAACGGCAGAACCTAATGAACCTATCCTCTCATTGGGGACAAAAAGCGAAACCGTTTCAACGGTTTAAGCAAATGAACAATGGAGCGCCATCCTTCATAAATAGGCTCTTTTCTTCCATTTAAAACGCCTATTCCAGAAATCCCGAACACTGCCGTAAAAAAGAAGCTTCCCCTTTCTCAGACCAATATTCTGGGAAAGGGAGAATGAGGGGGTGAGGGCTAATTTGGGAAACAAGAAACTATTTTTAATTTAAACATACTTTGCGCCCTTCGTGACTTCTCTGGGTCCTCTACTGGTTACTTAAATCCCTGCAAGAATGTTTTTGGTTGCGGATGCGCTGCCCCGGGCTCAGTGCGCTCAGGAAGAGCTTGCAATAATTTTAAGGCAAACTTTTAAAAACAGGAAGACCAATTCCTGGTAACCCCAAAATCAAGTAAATCCTGCTTCAAAATGGTAAAATGATCACCGGCTTGCCCACCGGGTCTGCCCGAATGGGAAATGCTCTTTCTTTCCTTCAAACAAAACTAACGCGGAATAAGAGCCCTTAGCAAATCGTTCAACCACGAGCTACTTTGCGTATCGTAAATGCCAAATCCGGCGCAAAACTCCCAGTAGGCCCAGCTAAAGTTACGTTTTTCCGCCTCCCGCGCCACGGTTGAAGTCCACCGCACGCGCGAGGCAAAATCGGCTTTACGGTAAGCGCCGAATTCGCCCATAAAAACCGCTATGTTATGCAATGCCGCCCACTGGCTGACCCTGTCAAAATCCTTTTGTATGGCCTGTATTTCCTGAGGAGCGCCCAGCCATTTTGTACCCAACCAGGCATCACTGCCCGACACCCATTCAGCCCCCTGATGTGTAAATTGAAAGGGCTGGTAGTAATGGAAGGTTAAAATCAGGCGGTCATCATCCGGTAAAACCAATTCGTCCAGAGCGTCAATACCGCCCCAATTGGCTGTACCGATGATTACCGTTCTCAGGGGATTGGTTTTTCTGATCACAGCCAGCGCCCCGGCCAGATAGTCGTTCCACAATGCCGGGGTTAACTGATCATGCGGCTCGTTGAGGATTTCAAAAAGCAAATTTTGTGAATGTTTTTGAAAATGTTCGGCGATCTGTCTCCAGAGTGCCAGAAAGCGCTGTTTGTGCGCCGGCGGATCGGCAAACAGTTCATCGTAATGGTGAATATTGATAACGGCCAGTAAGCCATTAGCAAAGGCCTGGTTAACGGCCCAGCTAACGCGCTCCATAAAAGAGGGATCAATTGTAAAAGGCGAATCAACCTTCGCATGGGCCGACCATCTTACCGGGATGCGCACGCTATTGAATCCCGCTTCCTTAATCAGCTGAAAATATTCGCTTTGCAACACAACGCCCCAGTCGCCTTCTTTAGGAGCCTCCAGCGCATTGCCCAGATTGATCCCGCGACCAAGACGCTGGTTAATGAGGCCCGCCTCGGCCCACTCTTCCTGTTTCGCTTCCTCCTCGTTATCAAGCGAAGCGTTGCACATGGCGAAAAAGATGACAGCAAACAGGAAAAGGTAAATCCGATAAATAAATTTCACGTTTCTTCACCGTTATCTTTAATCAATAGCATAATAATGCCAAAAATGATCATAATGCCGCCCCACCACAAGTTGGGATGGGTTTCGGCCAGGGCCGTGTGCGTAACCTGTGGATTGAAATAAAGATACACACCGGTCAGCGTAATAATGCCGCCGATCAATACCATCAACAGACCGACAAAAAACCAGATCGTTTTCATTTTTGCGTTTTGCGTCATTTTGCCACCTCCATCTTACCAGAAGTAAATATTTAATAACACCAGAACCACTAATGAGATAAGAGCCCAGAATTCCGGTTTTTTCAGCAGAGGCACCGGCTGATCCACTGTTTCTTCGGTTAAACCGATCACCAATCCTACCAGTTCTTCGTCTTGCTTTTTCTTTGTGTGAAAACTAACCAAAACGGTAACGGCAAAAGTAATCAACCAGGCCCACCAGGCGCGCCAGAAGTTGGCAGCCATGTCGCTGGAAACATCGGTTAGCGTTATAACATTTTTGGCCAACCAGTCAAATTTTACGGCAATAAAAAGCGAAAACGAAGAGACCATTCCGGCCAGTAAGCCCCAGAAGGCTCCGTTTGGAGTAATCCAGCGCACAAACATCCCTAAAAGCATGGTAGCAAAAAGAGGCGCGTTTACCCAGGAAAAGATGGCTTGCATGTAATCCATAATGGTCGGCATGCTCTTTGCCCAGTAAGCCGTTCCTACGCTGAGGATAATACCGCCGATGGTCGCCGCCCGTCCCATCCATAACAATTGCTCGTCTGTCGCCTTCTTATTAATCACCGAACGGTAAATGTCATAAGTCCACACAGTGTTAAAGGCGCTTATGTTGCCGGCCTGTCCGGCCATAAAGCCTGCCAGCAGAGCCGTAACGCCCAGCCCAATCAGTCCGGTGGGATAATACCGCGCAATCAACAACGGCAAAGCCGAATCGTAATTGATTTTATTGCCGTCCTGCAGTAATTGAAAGCCGGAATGGGGATCATGCGCCAGAACATACGCGATTAATCCGCCAAAAATGACGATGAAAGGTAAGGCCATTTTGAAAAAGGAAGCGAGAATCGGCGTCATACGCGCACTACGTAAATCTTTAGCCGAAAAAGCGCGCTGAACAACCAGAAAATCGGTCGTCCAATAACCAAATGAGAGCACAAAACCAAGCCCCAGAACAATGCCGCCCCAGGTAATCATCATTCCATTTTGCGAAGCAGAGGCAGAGGTGGACCACAGAGTGTTAAAAGATTCTGGCACGCGAGCTAAAATCTCTTCCACGCTGCCAATTTCAATAATGCCCATAATGGTTACTAAAAACAGACCAAACCAGATCAAAAAGAATTGAATAATTTCCGTAAAGATGGCGGACATCAAACCGCTCAAACTGACGTAAATGGCCACTGTTAAAGCCGATGCCCACATGCTCACATCCCAGCTCCAGCCCAAAAAGGTGTGTAAAACAAGGGCCATGGCATACAGATTAATGCCGGAAACCAACAGCGTCATCACGGCAAACGAGATGGCGTTTAAAACGCGCGTTTTCTCGTCAAAACGCAGTTTTAAGTATCCCGGCACCGAACTGATTCGGCTGCTGTAGTAAAACGGCATCATGTAAATGCCAAGGAAAAGCATGGCCGGGATGGCGCCGATCCAGTAAAAATGCGCGACAAACATTCCGTATTTAAAAGTATTGCCGGTCATGCCCATCAATTCCAGGGCGCCCAGATTGGCAGAAAGAAAAGCCAGACCGGCTACCCACGAGTTGTTTTTTCTTCCAGCAAGAAAAAAATCTTCCTGTGTTTTGGTGAAGCGTTTTAAGTAAAGGCCAATGCCCAGCACAAAGGCAAAATAAATGGCAATGACGATCCAATCAATAAATGTCAGGCCTATCGCACTCATAATGAAATATTTCCTCCTGTTAAGTATTTAAATTCAAGCGCAAAAAAACGATTTTTCTTGCTGAACCAAATGAATACAGAATTTTCCATCAGCGCACCGCGACCGCATGTAATAAACGGCAGATTACCAGGGAATATGCACGGCCTTTGTCCTGCAGTTTCTCCGAACGGCGCGCAAATATCATCACCGGTGATTTTTCCAGCTATTTCTCTCCACTATTCCACCAGCTCAAATTGCGCCGTTTGATCCCCAATACGAACCTTAAAAACCCCGGGCTCGACGATCCATTGATTGTCCCTTCCCACAAAGGCCAGATCATCGGCGGTTAGAGTAAAGGTAACGACCCTTTTCTCCCCCGGCTGCAACATTATCTTTTGAAATCCTTTAAGTTGTTTAACCGGCGGGGTTACTGAGCGATACAGATCGCTTACGTACAGCAAAACGCTCTCCTTGCCGGCGCGCTCTCCCCTGTTCTCAACCTCAACGCTGATCTGCAGGGCCTCGCCTTTTTTGATTCTGGATTGGCTGAGTTTCAGGTTGCGGTATTCAAATTCGCTGTAACTCAATCCGTAACCAAACGGCCATTGCGGATCGTAACGATTGACGTCAAATTCTTTGAGATAGGTATGGTCGTAGCAAACCAGATCATTAACGTGTTTTGGATAGGTAAAAGGCAGCTTGCCAGATGGATTTACCTCTCCGAACAGCGCTTCGGCGATGGCCTCGGAGCCGTAAGGTCCGGGCAGATAAGCCATTAAAATGCCTTTTGTTTTGGGAACAATGTCGTTGATCACACGCGGCCGCCCTTCCACCAGCACCAGCACAATGGGTTTGCCGGTTCTGGCCAGTTGATGAATCAGCTCCCGCTGGACTGCAGGCAAATGCAAATCATTGATATTCCCGGGCGTTTCACAATAGGTCGCTTCGCCCAAGCAGGCAACGATTACATCCACATCTCGGGCTTTTTGAACGGCCTCGCCCATATCCTTTTGTGTTTCAATGTCAGCGCCCTGTACGTAAACCACGTTCCGCTGACCTGCTTTTTCGGTAATGGCCTGTAAGATGGTTTTATAATGCGCGGGATAATAGCGCTCGTCGTCCCCCTGCCAGGTGTACGTCCAGCCGCCATTTAAATAGGCTCTGGAATTGGCTGTGGGACCGGTAACCAGAATTTTAACATCCTTTTGTAGGGGCAAAATGTTATTTTCGTTTTTCAGTAGAGTAATGGCTTCGCGGGCGGCGCTCAGGCTAACCTGCGCAAATTCAGGTTTGCCGATCAGTTGCAGCCTTTGCGGATCGGGAAAGGGATTTTCAAAGAGTCCGGCCTGAAATTTAACGCGTAAAATGTTGGCCACAGCGTCGTCAATGCGGGTTTCGGGAACTTCGCCCTTTTTAACGAGCTGATAAAGATATTCGGCAAAGGAGAAATCAAAGGGCACCATGCTCATATCCAGACCGGCCATAACCGCCATTTTCACGGCTTCTTCGGGCGAGGCAGCCACATGGTCGCGGTCGTGCAGGCGTTTAACGTCTTCCCAGTCGCTGACGGCCAATCCTTTAAAGCCCCATTCTTCTCTTAAAACGCGCGTTAATAAAAAGGCGCTTGAATGGGCCGGAACGCCGTTGACTTCGCCGGAATTGATCATTACTGTGTAAACCCCGGCATCCACGGCGCTTTTAAAAGGCGTGAGAAACATCTCCCTCATGAGGCGTTCCGGAATCCAAGCCGGCGTACGATCGTGCCCGGAAAGAGGAAAGCTATAACCGGCGTAATGTTTCATGCAGGCCGCCACGCGATCCGCCCTGGAGATGTCGCCATCTTCGCCCTGCAAGCCCAGAATGTACGCTCTGCCCATTTCTGAAGTCAGGTACACATCCTCGCCATAGGTTTCCCAGAAACGCGGCCACAGAGGATTCCGTCCCAGCCCAAGTACCGGATTAAAATTCCACGGAATGCCGACCGCTCTGGTCTCCAACGCCGTAATTTCGCCTTCTCTGCGTGAAAGTTGCCTGTTAAAGGTAGCCGCCATGGCGATGCTCTGCGGAAAAAGCGTAGCTTCTTTGATGTAATTCGACCCGTGAATGGCGTCGATTCCGTAAAGTATGGGAATACCCAGCCGCGTTTCCTGGGTGGCCATTTTTTGCATGATGGTTATCATCTCCAGCCAATTTCGGGCTGTATTCGCCGCTCCGCCGGTATTTATGATGGAACCGATACCATATTCGACAATCGCCTGTCTTAATTTGTTCTCATCCAGGCTGTTCACAAAAGACCCGTCCGGCCGTTTCAAAGAAACTACTTCCAGGGTAATTTGCGTCATCTGCCCCACTTTTTCCTTTAAGGTCATCTGACTGAGCAAAGTTTGAATCTTCTTTTCAATTTCATCGTTTGGCGCAGAAAATAAAGAGCCTGCTGCATAAAAGATAAGCAACCAGATCGCCAGAAGTAGATGTAGTTTTTTCATCTGATTTATCTCCTTTACAAATCTTTTCCGGATTCCGGATAATCCATTTTTCTGCCATAGTCCAGCATGTTGTGCGTGGTTAGTTGCGGAAAAGAAGGCACAACCACCGGAAAGGCCTGATTGGGTTGAATGGCAAACATATCGATGCGCGTAAGTTTAATCTTTTCAAAAGCATCGGTATTAATTTCGATTTGATCCTGGTATTTTTGACGCAACTGCGCAACATAGGGATCCAGCACCTCTTTGATGATGGCCATGCCTTTTTTGCCTTTAATGTCATGCCGATCCAGGTATTGTTTTTTGTGGTAAAGCGCCAGCAAATTATCTTTCCACATCTGCTCATAGCGTTGCACTTCGGGGATTTTATCGTAGCCCCGCTCATAGGCGACCCGGGTAAGATAGTAGTCGCGAATCATATCGGCCACTGCCTGTCTGAAATGCCGGGCAAATTGGTTCTGGGGAAACTTTTTTCTCCTGAAAACCAGAGGATGGCGTTGCAAATGATCCATGAATCTTTCCACCGTCCAGGCCTGGCCATCAATGGTAAAAAAGGTCTGGCCGGCCATTTCGCCTAATTGCTCCAGGCCGTTTTTGCGCACCATCATTTCGTTATCCTTATTCCAGAATTTTTTGTTGAACATCTCTTTTTTTTCTTTTTCCGTCTTAAAATATTCTGGCCCCAGGATATTCACCAGACGCTTAAATATTTCTGGATTAAATTGAAGTTTTTTATCGCCCATTAATTGGCCGATGAATTTTTCGTAGCGGGCAATGGCCTGCCGTTCGGTGAGCTTATCTTTTACCTGTTTTAAACGATCGGCTTGCTGCTGGTCGGTTAACGCCGGATAAGAGCGCCAGCCATCGACGCGTAAAATCACGTAGCTATCGGGGGCCACTTCCAACGGTCCAATGAGCTGGCCTTTTTTAATCGAAGGCTCGTAAAGGGCCTGGTGCACCACATCCGGCTCGGGCGCATCGAATTTAATCTCTTTTTGCGGAACATTTTTCTTTGCGCTGAGCTCTCTGGCCATCTGTTCAAAGGAAATCTTGCCCACGGTCAGTTTTCGGTAAATGTCATGGGCGGTTTCATGGTCGGGACAGTTAAGAAAGGAAACACGGTACACGCGACCTGCCACGCTGTAAAGTCTGCGTATTTCTGCGGTATCTAATTTTACCGGTCTGATGCCTACTTCGTAAAACAGCCACTGACGCATGGCCTGCTCTTTTCGGCCCAATAGATATTGCTGAAATTCATGATTGTTTGTCAATTCATTATTTTCGCCGGCTTCCAGAGCCATTAGTTTTTCGGCTATGAGCGAATTGAGAACAATTTTACGATGGATGTAATTGTCGCCCCGACAGTAAGCCGGACGGATGGTGTATTCCGCTCGACGAATAAACTCGTTTACCGAAATGGTTCTGTCCTTTACACGGGCCACAAGAGTCTCTTTGTGTGTGGCCTCTTTTTTGGCGCACGAGAGAAAAACGACGATGCCAGCCAGGGCGACGCCAGCCAGGGCAAAGCCAGCCACAATTAAAATAAATTTCGAAACTCTGTTCATCGATTGATCACCTCTCCGCTCTTTCAAAATACAATGCCGATTGAATAGCTGTGTACGTTGCCCAGAATGCCAACGTCTCTAAAGGCGTAATCCACTTTAAGGCTAATATTGTTCATCAAATACTTAATCATTCCCAGTCCCAGGGTTAAACCGTATTGCGATTCATCCATGAACAGGCCTTTAAATCCACCGCGCAAAAAGAACACGCCGGTGGTGGGTATTTTAAAAGCGTACTGACCTCCGATGTTCACCGATTCGGAGTTGTTGTTGGGATGCAGGGCGTCCACTTCCAGGGTAAGCGTGTGATGCTCCGCTTTAACCACATCCAGCGAGGCGCCGATGCGAAAGATGAGCGGCAATTCCCAGTAAGAGAGGCGGTATTGACCGGGCACATCGGCATAGTTGCCGTTTTCGTCGGGCAAAGGATCGATGGGATAGACCAGATCCAGGCCGTCGTAGCGCATACGCGAACCGTAATTAGCGATGCTCATGGCCACGCGCAGGCCATCCTTTCGTTGCCCGGTTGTGGAAAAGAACGGCGTTTGAACGACCACGCCCAGGTCCAGGGCCAGCGCGCTGGCCGAAACGTGCCAGATTTTAGAGGCGATGAATTTTCCGGTAGCGCCGAAGGAGAACCAGTTGGTTAGTTGTCGGGCGTAAGTGATGCCAAAAGCATATTCGTCGGCGCTGTAAAATTCGCCCGTGCCCTCCTGCGCGTTCAAATTGGTCACCTCGATATTTCCGTAACCAGCATGAATCAGATGAAAGCCCAGGGTGCCAATGTTGGCGATGTTGACGCTGGTGGCCACAAAAGCCGTGGAAATATCGGCAATCCATGGTTGAAAGACAAACTGCGCCTCGTTCTTTTGCAAAAAGGCCAGCGCCGCCGGATTCCAATAAACCGCAGAAACATCGCTCACCGAGCTCACGCAGGCGTCTCCCATGGCGCTGCCTGCGGAACCGTATCCGATTTCCAGAAAGTTGGCGGCCGTTGTTCCCACACGATACGGTTTTTGCCCAAAGCTTAACGTAAACGACAGGAACACGAACAAAAATATGGTGCAAATTCTTTTTTCCATTCTATCACTCCATTTGACTTTTAAACTTTAAAAATCGCTGCCTATTTAATGATGGCAAATTTGCCGATTTTTTCATCGCCGGTTTTCAAAGATTTTACATGATAGATGTACATGCCGGCGGCCACATCCAATCCTTCTCTTGTTTTCAAATCCCAGTGCACAATGCCGTTACTCGGTTCGTTTTGTACGTCAATCTGATCCACCAGCACGCCGCTTACCGTAAAAATTTTGATGGTGCACTGCGCCGGGATGTGCGTAAACATCAGTCTTCGGCGTTGGTTTAAAAAGGGATTGGCCACGGCCGGTTCCATGGCGTTGGTGGCAATGTAGGGATTGGGCACCACTTTTATGTCATCCATGGTCGATTTTAATACCGTTTCATTCAGCGCGCCCTCCGGCTTAACTGTGAACGTCACGGAGTCGGAAATCCAGAATGGCCGTTTATGATAAACACGATACACATCGTCCGCTTGCGGCAGGTCGGCGCTATCCGATGTCGCAAATTCAAAAGAAAAAGCCGTTGCCGCCCAATAGCCGCGCGTGTTCAGATCGCCAACCAGTATGCGATCTTCGATATCAAACTGGCGGTTATAGTTTCGATCTTCCACCACCAGGTCCATCTTTAAATAATTGCCGGCGGAATCCATGAAAGATTTATTCAAAACGTAGAAATTAAAATTCTGATGGAATAATAATTTGGTACGGTTAATTCTAACATTTTGCTCGTCTCTGATGTGTTGACTGTTTACGCGCCCCACATAAGCGGAATCGTTTGCCGTAAAGACGATTTCATAGTCCCAGGGCATCACAAGGTTATCGTCAGAAGCTGGATTGATAATCAGCGGCGCGTCGCCGTTTAACCAGCCGGATTTACGCGCGTCAAATTCGGCCAGCTCCACCTCCTGGGTGATGTTAAGCCGCAGGCCGTCGAAAATATCGGTGCTGATGGTTTTGCCTGTTTTTAAAGTCCAGTAATCCAGGGTGTCACGATAAACCAGATTGCTGTAAGCATAATTTTCCGGCGTCTCTTCGTAAACCAGTTTATTGCCATCGGTTACATCGTAAATGCGCAGTCCATTGGTCGTGTAGCGAATGGCAAAATCGTAATATGGCACATCGAGCAAGGTGTCGATCTGAAACTTAACTTTATAAGTATGATCGATTTTTAAACTGTTGCGCGCTAAAATTTCTGGTTCGATCTTACCGGTGCCCAGAATCGGTTGATCATCCTGTTGATCGATCGAAGGCGGCACGTAACCGGCGGCGTCCTGACGCGGCGTTACCACGGCCACATTGGGACCAATGGCCAGCGAACCGTCTTCCAGGCGGCGGATCTCTTCCGCCTCATCCAGTTCGATGACAATATTGTTCTCCGAAGGCGCAATGCCCGGGCCAATATGCGGCGCGCCGTAATCGTAAGCCACAATGGCATAGTAATAGGTACGCCCGTTTTGCACATTTTCGTCCACAAAGTGGTGTACGATGCCGGTGTCGTAGCCCAGATTGTACTGAATACCGTTAATGGCGCCATAATCGGCAAAGCCCTGAATGCCGTCTTTTAAATCGCATTGAAAAATAGGCTTCAGGTAAATGGGATTGCCAAATCCATCGGTAATGACCTGCGCGTCCGACATCTTTTTATCGGTTGCTCGAAACAGTTTGTATCCTTCAAAATCATTAACGTTGCCCAGAAACGGATCGCGCGTTCTGGTATCGGCCACATTGTCCCAGGTTAAAATGACTTTGCCGTCCAGGGGCGTAGCCGTTAAAGTAGGCATTTTAGGCGGCTGGGCAAATCGGTAGTCTTTTTCGTAAATAACCTGCACAATGCGTTTAACCTCGTACAAAGCGGGAGCCGAGTGCTCATCGGAGTTCAATCCTTCCAGCGCGTCAAACGAGTGCAATTCGGACATAGAGATGCGTTCTTCTCTGCCCTGGTAAAGGGGAAACGGCCCGGATGCAAACGTTTCGATTAAATTAGAAATATTGCCCAGATATTCTACCAGACTGTCCTGACCGATTAATTCCCACATCGATTGATCGTTGCGAAACCAGCGCGTGTACGGCGGATTATGTTGGGGAACGGGAAACATGTAAAAGGAGGTAAGACCGACCATATCCGATTCACTTACGTCGGTGGCGTTGTAGTTGGGCTCGCAGCCCACGCCCTGTTTGTAATCGGGCATGTGGTTGCATTCTCCTTCGTCGGGACCGGTGTAGTTTAATTCTTGCGGGCCAACGCCATCCAGTCCCACATCGTCGCCGGCATACTCATTGGCTTGATAAACGCCGTCGCCGTTCAGGTCGTTGCCGTCTTCCCAGTCCTGGTCTTCATCGCTGGACCAGTGTGGGCGCAGGTCTTCTTCTTTCAAATTGTAAAAATCAAGGAAATTCTCCAGATTATCGATCCCATCATAGGGTCCCACAAATTCGCCGGCCGTGGGATTATCCCGCCTTTCGTCCACCAGTCCATCCTCATCATTGTCTTTGCCGTCATAAGGGATGCCCGGCGATTCCAGGTAGGCGAATCCCATGGTGCCGGTGGGTTTGCCGGCCTCGCCCTTACCGTCTTTATCCCAGGAATAGGCCATATCGATTTTGGTGTCAAAATACCCTAATTCGTCGTCCGATTCGCCGCCGATGCCGTTATCCACCCAGTAACCAAAAGCCACTTCCGGCAGGGTATATTCGGAAATATTGGCAATATTGTATTCCCAGAAGATGGCGTCGCGCGCTTGCGGGTTGTTCCATTGAAAGCCGCGCTGTTCCACGCGAATTCCCAGGCCGCCCCAGGGCTCGCCTTTCTGGATGCTGACTTCGGGTCGAATATCGCCGATGCGAATATCCTGAATAATATTTCCCTGCGCATCGTATTTACGCCTCGGATAGTATTTAACGCGATCGTCCGGCCCCAAATATTCCAGGTCTTGAGCGTCGTTGGCTACAAAATAGGTTTCCAGATCGGCATAAATGACCCCGCGCCCAAAGCGACCGTTCCATTCGCCCGGCCATTTCAAAGAGCGCCCGGTGGATGGCCATCCGGCCGGAGGCCACGATTCCTTGTGATTGCTCATGGCCGGATATTCGCTCAGTTCGTTGAAATAGCCATAAACCGGGTACAATCCCCATTCCACCGTGCCTGTCGGATTACGATCCATCTCTTCCCGATAGCTGGTCTGCAGGTAATACAACACATCGTCATACTGGCCATTGGCAATAGCCTCAAAATCGGTAACAGGAATGGAATCGTTTTTGATGTACACTTTGGCGCCGATCAACAGGGCAATGCCGTCTAACATGCGTACGCCGTCGTAAGTATTGGGCCAGCGCGACCACTGCGAGCCTCTGTAGGTGGGCGTCCATTTGGCCAGTTCGGTCGTGTTCTGAAAATAAAGCAGGATGCGGTTGCCGTTCATGTAGCCCTCGCGTTCGGCTTCAATATCGCCCGCCGGATCATCCGGCCCTTCGTAAATTTTACCATGATCCTGCGCTATTAATGCCATATTCAAGGCAAAGAGCATGATTACAAAAAACGCTACATTCAATTTTATTTTCATCATCGATCCACCTCTTTTAAAATGTAAAACCAATACCTAATTTAACCATACGCGGCGCTGAGTAAGCCGATGGATTTTTAATTCGATCTTCATAATCATTAAAATCGCTGCGATGATTAGAAAGATCGGATTCCTGAATAACGGCTGTGTATGGCTGTCCGGTAGAGCCATAAACCCAAACCGGATTAAGACGATCAAACAGATTGTAGATTGAAAGTTCGATTTGAGCCTGAATCGACTTGAATAGTTTGAATTTGTAATAAGAAAAGAAATCGACCGAATAAGAACTGGGCATGTAATCGTTGTTGGGAAACAGATTTACGCGGGAGACGGGATTAAGTACAATGGGCGTCCAGGTGTAAGGCGTGCCGGAATTGTAATAGCCGGTTAAGGTGGCGCCCACATTGCCCTTGTGATAGCCCACCGTGGCATTGAACGTGTGCCGTTGATCCCAGCTCATGGGAATGAGCGTGGGGATGGGATCCATACTGGCGCCGGCCCGCGTAAAGGTTTGTTCAGGATTATCCGCATTGCCGCGCGTGTATTGCAACGTGTAATTGACGAAAATCTGCAACGGACCGCGGTAGAAATCAAACTTTAATTCAATGCCGCGCGCATTGCCGTAATCTTTGTTGGTGTACAAACCATATTCGATTTGATTATAAGTGGAAACTATTTTGGTGCTCAACAGGTCGTAAATATCGCGATAAAAGAGGTTAACTTCCAGCCCCATGTTTTCGACCACTTCTTGCCACAACCCCACCTCATATTGTACGGTTTTCTGGGCTTTTAATTGCGGATTGCCCAGGGTTGTAGAATAATCGCTGGGTGGAATCTGATGCGAATTGTTCTGATACAAAGCGTACATGGGCGGCATCTGAAAAAAGTGTCCGTAACTAAAGTGGAGAACGGCCTTTTTGCCAAGCTGATAAGCCAGCCCCAGGCGCGGACTGATTTGCGTTTTGATATCTGCCTTTGGATAGGTTGACATGCGCTCGGGATTCAAGAGGGGATTGCCGTTTTCATCCAGAATCAAATTGCCGTCTTCATCTTTTAAATAAAAATTTAATTGATTGGCCGGATTACGCCAGTTGGAAGGATAGGTGGTATTTGGATCAAAATAATCGAAACGAATGCCGGCGTTAATGACCATGTCTTCGTATTCCATCTTGTCCTGAATGTAGGCTGAAAAGGCGATCGGTTTTACATGGTAGATATCGGAATAAACGGAGTTGGACGGATAAACGATCGGTTTATAGTTGTAGTACACGCGATGACCGGTTTCATCGTAGTAAAAAAGTCCCAGCTCTTCTTCGCTCATAGTGGTGTCGGGTCGGACAGGCGTCCATTTATTTTTAAGATCGTACAGCGTGTACAAAAAGCCGGTCTTTAACGAATGGTGAGAGGTGGCTTGCCAGGTAAAGTCAAATTTTATATTTGTCTCTTTTTGCCAGTTTTCTGTGTGATCTTTCATCTGGCCGCCAGTGTAAAAACCCGTTTCATTGATGTTGGCTAAAAAGGCGTCGTACACATAGCCGGAATCGGTAGGATCTTTAAACAAATAGAATCCGTAATAACTATCCAATGACGAAAGTTTTAATTCGTAAAAGGCGCTATTGGAAAAAGCCTGATTCAGAAGTAGCGCAAACATATCCGATTGACGATGGTGACTGGCCTGGCCGTCTGGATTGTATTTAAAGGCATGATCATAACTTTTCCACTCGTCCCGGTTGCCAGTGTACAGTAAAGAGAGTTTGATTTGATCGGTCATTTTGTAAGAGATTTTACCAAGCAAAGAGAGAGTTTTTGAACTGTTCATGGGCACGTAAGCATTATCGCCCGTGTGTTCGGAATACCATTCCTCAGGATTGGTGGATGTAAAATCACTGAAATCGTTGACGCGAAAACGACGAATGCCGTTCAGGTGGTTTTTGTTGTCCTGGTAACGGAGGTTCGTAAAATAGTGGAGCTTTCTTTTGAGAATGGGCCCGCTGAGCTGTAGTTTATAGTCCTGGTTCCTGGTGATTTCGCTCTCTTTTAATCCGATAAAGATGTCGTCGTGATTGGTCACATAGTTAGCCAGGTAGTTGGTGTAAGAAAAATGGAAATCATCCGTTCCGTCTTTAATGATGGCATTAACCACGCCGCTCATGGCCCGCCCGTACTCGGCGTTAAAGGTGCCGGTAATGATTTCCACATCTTGCACGGACTCGGTTTCCACATCCACGCGCCGCCCTTCACCGCCAAAAGCGTCGTTCACCTGCAATCCGTCGATCATGTACGAGACTTCATTGCTACGCCCGCCGCGGAAGTGTCCGCGCACAACCCCGGCCTGAAGGCCGACGACCGCATTTAAATTTTCGACCGGCAGAGCTTCCATCTGATCGGCAGATACCGTGCGCACGGCGCTGGTCTGATCTTTTTTAATGCTCATCTTATCGGCTTCAACCACAATCACTTCGCCTTCGAGGATCGCTTCTTTTAAAGTGATTTTTAAGTTGGTGGTGCGGTTGACGGAAACGCGCACATCTTTAATGATCTTTTTTTCGTAGCCAACCATTTCCACTACCACATTATATTTGCCGGGAGAAACATTAATGATGTAAAAACTGCCGTCCAGTCCCGAAGCAGCGCCCAGGCTCGTACCATCCAGATAAATATTGGCGCCAGGCAAAGGCTCAGACGTTCTCTCGTCAAAAACGAACCCGGCAATTTTACCGGTTGTCTGGGCATACATCATTGAAACACTCAGCAGTAAAAGTCCTGAGATTAAGTGTAGAAATCTGTTCATATGCTTGTCCTCTTTTAAAAAGCTGAATTTATATTATTTCTGCCATCGTCTTTTTTTACAACCTCTGCTTTTAATGCCATTTCGATAAATTTTGTCATGTGATCCCGCCATTTTCTTTTAGATTAATCTCTATTTGCATAATGTGTGCCAGCCACTTCTTCCCTGTTACGACAGGCATCTTTTTGATTGAAAGAATGCTTAATTATTAAATTGATAATCAGCAATTATACTAATAATAATTGACGGCAACACGATTTCACTTTCGACAGGAGATTAGGGCTGTTACAATCTAAAGGATTTTTTTCCTGTTTGTCATTATTAAAAGGAACTCAGGGGCCGGTTAAAGCCCCTGAGTTCCTGTCATTTATTTTACAAGAAGCATTTTACGCACCTGTTCAAACGAACCGGCTTTCAATTCATAAAAATAGACGCCCGAGGGCAGGTTGTGGCCGTTTAACGTTACGCGATAAAAACCGGCGTTTTGTTTTTGATCAACCAGCTCTGCAACCTTTTGTCCCAGAATGTTGTAAACCGTTAACTGTACGTCTGCCGTTTTGGGAATGGAATATTCGATGGTCGTAAGCGGATTGAACGGATTGGGATAATTTTGTTTTAAGCTGAAGGAATTGGCCACAGAGCCGCCGTCCTTTTCGATGGCGGTTGCCGTGTGCGTGGTGTCGCCGATCCAGGTGTGCGTCCATTCATGCTGATTTAAATAGGCCAAATCACGATTATTGGGCGACCAGCTTAAATTACCTTCCCAGCCACTGCCATCATTATCATGAAACACGAGATCGAACATGATGCGCATGCCGCGTTGCGGATAAAAACGCTGGTCATTTCCAAAAGCAATAGAATCCAGCGCAATTCTGGCTTCCAGCGCCCAGTCTCTTCCGCCAAATTCTTCAAAATAGTAGTTAGCATCGTTCGGGGTCAGTTCAGGATCGCTTCCCCGCCCCAGGTACGTATTTTTGTATTCATTGTAGTAACGATCTTGCAAGAAGATCAGTTTATAATCGGGCTCCTCGCCACGGCTATTTTCTGGCGTGGAATTATGAACCGGTTTTCCGTTTTGATCCCATAATCCGATAAACAATTCAAAGGCATCCTGAGTCCACCAGGTATTAACCAGATTGGCGTCATAAGAAAAGACTTCATCAGCCACATCGGCAGCCACGTATAAATAATCGTTGTCCATGGCCAGCCATACGGTAGCGGTTAAATCGTCATCACCGGTAAAATCGCCGGCCGCAATATTATTTTGTGAAGGCATTAACACCCAGGGCATAACATTCTCCCATTCTGAGAAATCGCCGTCGGCGGCAAAATTGGGAGGCGCATGATCCGCAATGGTCGGCACGCCTCTGGCCGTATTGGTCACGGCGTCGCTGATGCCGGCCGGCCCTACATTACCGGCAGCGTCAACGCATTCCACAGCGTAGTAATAGGTTACCGGATGATCGTTTAAGGGAAAGATCAACTCATGTACGGCATTTTGTTCGCCTTCGACAATCCCCGTGGCCACCACCTCCACAGCAGGATCGCTGAGATCGGTAATCGGTTTTTCGCTGGCGTACACATTGTAAACTTCGCCGTTTTCGCCTTCCACGTCCGTCCAGTAAACCAGATTGTAATAGTCGCCGGTCGCCGCGGCAACGCCCGTGACTTGCGCCGGCGGCACAAAGTCAAATTCCGGATTGCCCGTCCAGATATCATCCAGGTAAATCGTCGTTCCGCTTAAATCCTGACCATTACTCCAGATGCCAAAACCGGCCACTCTGGTGGAATCGAATTCGCCGTCAACCATCTGCCCCAGGTCGTTATCCCAGACGCCGGCGAAACGATTAAAATCGCTCAAAGCCACTTTGACCGATTTCCAGGTGCCGTCATAACCCATCTCGCTTTCCGTAAGTAAAAAGGTGGCCTGAAAGGCGTAGTCAACCTTGCCTGTGTCTTCATCGGTATCCCAGAAGACCAGCGTCAGGTCGCCGGTTCCGGCTGGCGCTTTGATTTTCAATTGCAGCGAATCGGTTGCCCAGTTGTTCATCAAATTTTTGGCCTGCGCCAGATCAAAATTAACGCCGTCCCAGGCAGCGCCCCCATTCCATTTAATGCAGCCCGTTCCCTGATTGGCTGCGTCGTCTTCCTGGGTCACTTCTACAGAACCGCTCCAACCGGTGTGCATGTTCACATTTGAGGGCACGGCTTTGCCATTAAAAAACACCAGATTCATCGGCGCCACTCCCGTCGCTTTAAAATCATCCAGAATAATCACACCGGAAACGGTATCATCCGGTTGCTGATACAACGCATTGCCCTGAGAAAACTCCAGCGTCCATCCTTTAATCTTATCCAGATCAAGAATGCCATTTCCTTCTGCTGCCTGCCCCCAACCGGGATTCCAGAATCCCTGGTCGCTCATCATTCCCACATCTTCCAGCTTAACCTCAATTTGATTCCATCCCGGAGCATTGTCTAAAATCCAGTGATGCGAAATCCAGATCTCGTATTGTCCGGAAGCTTCGTCCGTACCTGGCCCGGCATCATTCAAAATAATTCTGAACTCAACTTCACCAGACTTGGACTGAGGAACTTCATTATAATACCATATGGATAAATGCGTATATGGCGAAAAATCGTACGTCTGCCCCGAATCCGGATGGGTGTGCGTCATGCCTATCCAGCCGCCCCACATATCGTAACATTCGTTCTGCCAATCCACGCGCAGGGCGCCAGCCCCTTCGTAAACGTTTGTCGTTTCCAGAGAGAGATGGAGATAGGTGTGGTTCACGCCTTCATTGCCGTAAATACTAAAATAGTTGGAATCCGGCAATGTGTCGAAATTGTTGATGACATACTGAGCGCTGAGCATTAGTGGCACAGCAATCAGTAAAAAAACGATACGTAAATACGTAATCATGGCTTAAGCCTCCTTAAGTTAGTTAAACATTGGTGATCGCTACACTTATTTCTTTTTTCAAAGACACAATTTTTTATTTAATGATTAACATCTTACGTCTTTCGGTAAAGATTTCTGTTTTTAGTTGATAAAAATACATTCCCGATGGCAAATTCTGTGCGTCAAATCGCAGCTGGTAAACGCCCGGCTTTTGCCGCCTGTTGACCAGTTCTTTTATTTTTTCTCCGTTAATATTGAACACGCTCAGGGTAACTCTGGTCGCTTGAATGATAGCATATTCAATGGTAGTCCAGGAATTAAAGGGATTTGGGAAGTTTTGCCGGAGTTCCACGGCAAGAGGTAATTTTTCTTCACCTTTCAGGGCGCTGGTATTTAAAGGTTGTACAACGTCTGTAATAATAACCTCAAGTATGGAAAGGTCTTGCGGCGCCTGTCCCTGATTAAGCCAGAAATTGATGTGTGTGTGTAGCTGCCGGGAAGCGGAAGGATTGTCCGCGCCATTGTAAGCCCACTGAGCGATGTAATAGTTAGACGAGGGCGGCGCGCCGTAGTAATGGCCGCGCATGCTGCCAAACAGAACGTATTCGGGCTGCCAGTCAAAAAAATGCGTGTTTTTCGAACTATCTAAGGGGCTTTCAAAACTATATTGATTGCCGGGCGTGGAATAGGGCTGTACGGTGTAGCTCCCCACATCCGTTTTGTTCTGATAGCCCCATTTGGCATATTCAATATCGATCTCCGCCTGATCGTCGGCGTAAACAAACAGGCCCAGCACGATATTCTTATCCATGCGATCAATGTAACCATCAACCAGAAAACGGTGTTCTCCGAAGGTGGTAGGCTTGACGGTGTACACTTCGGAACAATACCAGATATCATTTACTTTTCGAATGGCCAGGTGCAATCTCCCCTGCGCATCGATCCACACATTTTGCGCGCTGTCGGACCAGTAATTAGGGCCGGGACCATAGGGGCCGCCGTTTTTGACCCACCAATCCACCCCGGCAAAATGAATAAGGCGTTGCGCGAAAACGGGGCCGCCGCCCATCACAAACACCAGTAAAATCTTTAAAATCAACCGGTATTTGTTCAACGCTCCCCTCCTCCCTTTTAATAAAAAGTTAGCGTCTTTTTTATGGCTGCGTCTATTTCCGCAAAAATCAGGCCGATTCCCGTTTGATTAATTGCACGCTCAATAAACGCCGTATGGGTTGGTCTGCTTTACCATTCAACAATTTCAATAACGACTCCGCAGCCAGGCGACCAATTTTTTCGATGGGCTGACGCACGGTTGTCAGAGCCGGCTGAATGTAGGCCGCTATTTCGATGTCGTCAAAGCCAATGACGGCCACATCGTCCGGAATGCGCAAGCCCCTTTCTTTTATCCTGCGTATCACACCGAGGGCCATGTAATCGTCGGAACAAACGACGGCATCGGGAATCGTTTTGGCCCGAAACAACTTCTCCGATTCGCGGTAGGCAATTTCCTGATTGAACTGACCGTGCATGACCCATTCTTTGTTTACGGTTAAGTTCTGCTCCTGCATGGTTTTGCAAAATGCGTTCCATCGATCGCGGGCGTTGGTTTCGCGCAGATCGCCGGCCACAAAAGCGATTCGGGAACGACCTTTTTCCACCAGATATTCGACGGCCAGACGGATGCCCAGTTTGTTGTTAACATCAATAAAGTGGACATCGGGCGCGTAATACTTGTGGTTGGCCAGCACAAAAGGAATTTTTTGTTCAGCCAGAGATTTAATACGCGGATCACGATGCATGGTTTTTAACAGAATCAGTCCGTCAAACATTTTACTATGGTACCAGTTACTAAATTCGTTGTCCGTTCCGTGTTCGGGATTAAACGGCAACAGCATGATGCGATAATCGTTTTGTAAGGCTACATCGGTTACGCCGGATAGAATCTGGGCGATGTAATTATCCAGTAAAGCATGCTCGATGCGCGGAATGGTGACGCCAATGATCATGCTTTTTTTACTGGACAGGCTACGCGCCAGCCAGTTGGGGTTGTATTGCAGCCGTTCAATGATGGCTTTGATGCGCTCGGCCGTTGAAGCGGCAACCGGGCCTTTGCCATTCAAATACCGCGAAACGGTCATGGCCGAAACGCCTGCCTCACGAGCAATATCCGCAATGGTTATTTTTCGTTGTTTTTTCATTTTAGCAACACCAATTTCTGATTTATCGTTTGAAAATTATTTTGCAATTCCACGATGTACGCCCCGGCGGCCAGCCCCGCGGCCTGCCATCTCAGGGAATATTCTCCCTCGCTAAATTCTTTATTATGGATTATTGTTGCCACCAACCGACCATTTAAATCCCACAGGCGTAAGCTAATTCGTTGTTTTGTTCTCAAAATCAATCTAAAAGTAACATGAGCTTGTAAAGGATTGGGCTGTACGTGCAATTCCAGTTGCGCTGGCAACAAGTTTTCTGGCGATTCTTCAAGATCAGTCCAAATCTGTAGAATTTCCGAAGCTTTTTGCAGCAACGGTTGCCGATCGCCCAATTGATCATGCCCCAATGCCCAGGTCATGCAGCCGGCCAGGTGGTTGTCCAGGGCATATCTACATTTGAGCGCAATAGATAGCGTATCGTCATAAGTAATCAGTTTAGCGCTGGCAGAATTGATTAAGTAAGGTACTTTCGAAACATCGTCCCACCGGTAGTTCCACCCCTGCCCTATCAAGGCGACAATATCGGCGTAACCGTAGGTGACATCGCCGCCGGTTGCGGACTGGTACAAACCATGGCTATTAAACTCTCTACCGTAAAACGCCAGACCCAGTAAAATTTTTTCGGGCGGAAGGCCGCGTTCATTCAGCAAATAACGGATGCCGTCATCCACCGAACCGCAGGCATCCACCTGAGGCGATGGCGAATACAGCGGCGCATTGTGGCCGGAATGAGCGGTCCAGCTTCCATGGAAATCATAGGTCATGGCGTTGAACCAGTCCACCATATTTTTTAAAACTTCAAATTGAAACCAGCGGCCGTACCAGTCGTTTACGGGAACGGCCATGGTAATGAGCAAGTCGCCGGAAAGCGTGTCCAGCTTTTGACGCAATTCATTTACCAGTTTTACCAGATTAAGGCGATCGGTTGCGGATTGGGGAAACTCCCAGTCGATATCCACGCCGTCATAGTGATGGGTTTGTAAAAACTGCGCCACATTTTCGATGAAACGCGCTCGTGCGTTGTCGTTTGCCGCCATGGCCGCAAAGCCGCCGGAATTAACGGCGCCGCCCAGAGCCAGCAACACTTTAACGTTGACTTGATGCGCTTTTTGCAGCAATTCGGGATTTAAAAAAGCGGCGTCGTATGCCAATCGCCCGTCGCTTTCTGGCCAGGCAAAGGCGTGAAAAATATGGGTCAAACGATCGAACGGAATTCGGGAGGGCGGATAATCGTACTGCGCCCAGGAGCGGTAATATCCGCCCAGTTTAAAAGAGCTTGCTGAAGTGAGTGCCGCGCAGAGCATGATCAGCAAAATGATTATATTTAGTTTTTTTACAGACATCACTTTTTACCTGATAAAAACGATCTTTTTTACGATCACTCGACGATCGGTTTTTAAGCGGTAGAGATACAGACCGCTGGCAACAACCTGCCCGGCTCCGTTTTTACCGTCCCAGATGATTCGGTAATATCCCGGCCCTCGCACATCGGAAAGCAAGGCGCGCACTTTTTCCCCCCGCATGTCGAACACTTCCAGCGTAACAGGGCTCCTCTCTTCCAGCTTAAAAACAATGGCGGTCTGGTTGTTAAAGGGATTGGGGAAATTTTGCGCTAAAAACAATGAAAGGTCTCTACTACCGGGTTGGCTGTCCAGGCTAACCGGCCCCCGGCCCTGATTGAAATAAGCGCCGACAAAGATCAACGGCGCGTTCCAATAGACAGCTACTTCATTCGAGGCGTAACTTTCCTGATCATCCACATAACACAAAGCAGGCGGCGTGTTGGCGTTAAAATGCAATTGCAATACGAGATCGTTCAGATATTTATTGGGGCCGCCGGCCATCAAGCCCGGCACGGGTTCTTGCACGCCATCGGCAATAGAAGGGCTGTGATGAATGTGGCGCGGCGCATTTGTTCCAAGGCCGGTCACAAAGGTCATATTGTGGGCGTTGCAACCAAGGATGTAATTCAACTGGTGCAGGGCCGTGGCAAAATATTCTTTTTTTCCCGTCTCCTCGAACATGAAGATCAAAATAAGCGCTTTGTTCAACGCCACCGAATTGGAACCCCAGTAGTATTCCCAACCCTCCAGAGCCACATGAAAACCGTCTTCATCGGCAATGGCCACCTGATTGCGGCAATAATCATCCAGCGCATTTTGGATGATATTTCTGGCGTTTTCATCTGCTGTTGGTTGAGCGCTTTTGAGATAAGTAATCAGGGCCAGCGGTTTGACATATTGCCAGCCTGCTGGTCCTTGAATGATCTCTTCGTCCTGATAGTGGTTCAAAAAATAATCGTTGAATTCCGTCGCGGCCGTCGCTTCAAACAATTCGGCCGCCGCCCACAGCCGTTCGTCGCCATCGTCTGCATCGCCGTATTCGCCGGTTTTAGTATCGGCCGGATTTTGGAAACCGCCGTCCGGAACAATCGCAGGATGCGCCTCCAGATAGCTCCAGGCGTGTTGGGCGGCGCTCAGGCATTGGCTGGCAAAGGTAGAATCGTAATCTTTGTAAACGCGATAGGCCCGCGCCATGATGGCGGCAAAATCGGCCGTGGCCGTACTGGAAATTTGATAGAGATAACGAGCGTCAAAACTTTTGTGGGGCATGACGTAACCGACAAAATTTTTAGTGGTCACTTTAAAGAACACGCCGCCCGAGTTCGCATCCTGCATGGTTAAAAGCCATTGCAGTTCGTAACGCGCTTCATCGAGCATATCCGGAATGCCGTTTCCACTTTCAGGAATATCCAACCGATCGCTGATCAGAAAAGAAGGAAAATATTCGGCAAGCATTAACAGGTACGAAAGCGCATGGGCCGCCGGCGCCACGTATTTTCCGTAATCGCCGGCATCGTGCCAGCCGCCGCGTACGTTCAGGTAGCCGGAATGCTCGCAGGTTGAATGTCCAATGGCATCAGCCGAATGACAGGTCCCGTGATTAAAAACGCCGGCAAAGGCTTCTTCCAGAGTCATGCCACACCGTTGATAGTACAATCCCTTTAACGCCCTGTCTGCCACTCTGGAGAAAACGCTATCGGAAATTTCAAACGGAACCGATTCTTCCCCGTCGTTCAGCCGAATTTTAAAACGCCCGGTCGATTGAAAGCCGGAAAAATCGAGCAAGTAAACATCAAGACCGCTGGAGGGATCATTTTCTTTTAATAAAACAACCTCCCCGGAAAAAACCGCACGGTTATTGGTTAAGTCAATCAGCGAAAAACTTTCGGCGGCATGATCGGTATAGGCCATTTTTAAATGATCTGGCAAATAGCCCACCTGGTTTACAAAAACCGTCGATTGCGCAGACGAAACAATGGTGATAATCAATAAAAAAAACAGCGCTCTCTGTTTTACTTTACCCATGCTCCTCCAACAAATTGATATCCTGCCCATTTTCATCAATTACGGCCTTTGCCACAAAGCGATCAAAATCCATGGCCAGAGCGGCAGCGCCTAAAAGGGCAATATGGGGCTGACGCGAAACCTCGATTCGTAAATTGTTAACCGATTTTTTAAAAACCGCTTTTTTCAGGCTCTGGCGCATTGCTTTTTCAAAAAAGAGAAATGCCTTGCTAACCGCGCCGCCGAGCACGATTATTTGCGGATCCAGCGCATAAAACACGGCTAAAAGAGCGTTGCCTAAATGATGTCCAAATTCTTCAAACATCTTAAGCGCTGTCTGGTCGCCCTGTACTGCCTTCTGGTAAGCCTGCTGTCCGGTGGTCTGGTAAAATGTTTGAAAAAACTGACCGCTACAATAGTATTCGTAGTAAAAATCCTTGTAAGGCAACATGCCAAATTCTCCGGCTCCGCTGTTGGCTCCGGAATAGAGTTTTCCGTTTAAAACAAGACCGCTTCCCAGTCCGGTGCCCAGCGTCATTCCCACCACATGGTCGTATCCTTTTGCCAGGCCAAAATAGGCCTCGCCCAGAACAAAACAATTGGCATCGTTGTTAATGGCAACCGGAACGTTAAATTCATTTTGTAAAATCTGGCCCAGGTTTATTTTTTTCCAGGAAGGAATATTTACTACATCATAAACCATTCCGCTTTCCATCTCCACCAGTCCGGGAACGCCAACGCCAATGGCTTCCACATCATGATTCTTAACTTTGGCAATGCAATCGATCACCTGTTGTAAAACAACTTCACTCTCAGCCCGGGCAGAAATTTCCATGGCAAAAGAGTCTTCGATTTTTTCACCGGTAATGCGCGCCGCTCTGACATTTGTGCCGCCTAAATCCACACCAATAACCGTATGATGTTGCATGTCTGTTTGTTACCTCCTGATGAACGTGTCCACTTGCTGATTTACCATTTCTAAATAAAAACGCATCCTCCTCCTCCGAAGTCATCCAACCATTTGCGGTTCCGATTTTTTGCCGATGGTTTTGTTGGTAATTAAGGGATTGGCCCAGAAGCCGATGCTGAAAATATACCCCAGGGTCAAATATAAAAAGAGCATTCCCGTACGCAACCCAAAGTGATCGCCCAGCCAACCAATGATCAGGGGCACAATGGCTCCGCCGATAATCCCCGTACATAAAATGCCTGAAAATGAGCCATGATGTTTTTCAAGGGAATTGAGGGCAAGCGAAAAAATAATCGACCACATTACAGAAGCAAAGAAGCCCACGGCCGGGAAAGCAAACAAAGCGACGCTGGCCGGGCCAAACAGGGCAAAGGTCAAAGCAATCATTGCCGCGCCGGTAAAGGCAATTAAAATATGCCGACTATCGAACAATTTGAGCAATAACAGGCCCAATACACAACCCGCTGTGAGCAGGCCCCAGAACAGCGAAACCGTGTGCGCGCCAACGGTTTGCGGATTAAAGCCGTGATAGGTTTGCAAGAATTTGGAAATCCAGTTGGCCACACCCTGTTCTGTTCCCACGTAAGCAAAAATGCCGAGGAAAAACAAAATGACCGTTTTATTTTTGAATAAGGTTTTGTGCGTCTGCCAGGCGCCTGCTTTTTCGTCTTCTTTAAGTTCCACGCGCGGTAAACGGGCCGCATATAAAACCAGCACCATGATCAGCGCAACCAGCGCAAAAACCCAGTACAGCGATACCCACGGTAATTCAGGCGGTGTTAATCGTCCCAATATTTTTAGATGCCAGCTCGTGTGGAGGGCATCATCTTGCAGATTGCGCACCAGATAAGAGTAGAGATAGGGACTGAGGAAGGAAGCGGAACCGAAAACCAACTGGGCCAACACGGAATTGAAGGCAAAATGTTCTTCGCCACCCGCAACGCGCAATAAGGGATTAATGGCTACCTGCAGCAAGGCCATGCCCACGCCAATAAAAAATAATGAAAAGATAGCCATCGAATATACGGGAATAAGGGCAAACAATAACGCCGCTACAAAAGCCAGTAAAAACGCGCCCACCATCACCGGCTTTTCACCGTACAGTTCCACCAGCATGCCAGCGGGAATGGACATAACGCCGTAAGCGATAAAAAAGGCGAAAGGCAGAAAACCGGCCATGGTCAAACTCAGATGAAAGCTGTTAATGATGTCCGGAATGAGCGGCCCCAGAATATTGGTCAAAAAGGAAATCACAAAAAAGACCAGAAAAATGAGCAAGACAATGAAGTAATTCCGTTTCACAAAAATCTCTCCGTTTTTTAGTTACACGCTTTTTTACGATTACCCGATCTCCGGTTAATTTTCATAGCGGAGGTCCGTATTCCAGCCGTTTACCTTAACCACCGCTTTTTCTTTACCAGCGAAACGGACGGTAAGCTCGCGTTGTTCTCCCGGCAAAAGACTGAGGTAATTGTCGCTCCAGAAAACCGGCGTAATGGTCTGTCCCCTGTCCGTTTGCAATTCCAGATAAAGCATGAACGCCAGATGTTCCGAAGTATTCTGCAGGCGAACGGTCAGCTTGCCGGTATCGCCAGCAGGGATGGTTTTGACTTTAACCGTGGCCGCAGGCAAAGCGTTGAGAGCGGTAAAATCCGCAAATTGTTTAATGGGCGTTACAAACCAGGTGGAGTTTGAGTAATCCAGGACATCCTGTTTGCGCGAAAGCCAGTAAAAATTGGCAGCTAAGCGCCGGCCTCGCGCATCGAATAAGCGCAGATCAAGAAAATAAACAGGGGTAGGCGCCTCATATTCCGGAATGCGCGTCACCGCTTTGACGGCGTTGGGGGCAATGGCGGTCTGGATTTGCCGTTCGTCTACCAGCTTCGACTGCAAATCGAAAAGTTTAATATGTGCAACGAGTCCGGAAAACGCCTTGAGTGTATTGTTGTTTAAAAAAACCGTCCGGTTAGAATAATCGTACATTAACTGCAACGAATCACAGGCTTTTTTTGCGCCGTAAAACGCACCGTTGGGCATCAGGTAGTAGTCGTACAACTGCCAGTACAGCTCCGGCCAGGCGGAATTCAACATCCACTGGATAATGCCGGTGGCCTGAAATTTATTAACGGCAAAGGCTTCGAACATGGCGCGCATGGCCTCGTAATTCATGGCCTGGGCGATGCGCACAAAATCGTTCACATGGTCAGGTTGACCGTAGCGCCTGTTTAAAGCCTGTTGATACCGTTTGAGAGAATTGAATTCATTCCTACCGCAATGGTAGTTCCAAACCGAATCAATGGGCCAGAGATGCTGGGCGGGAATCATTTTTTGCAGACTGCTTAAAGGCGGAGGCTGTGGGCCGGGCCCGGTTTCGGTATTAAAGCCGAACGCGCCGCCATATTTTCTGTCCTCGAACCAGTAACGTGGGGGAACATAATCGTACGGACCGTTCATCTTTACGCCGGTCGGGCCGCTGACCTGGCTCACGCGTGCGGCGGCTGACGCCAGGTAGGGGCGCGTACCGTCGATTTGCTCAAGAATGCGCAAATAGCGTTTTTCCAGCGCTGGACGAGGCAACATGTCGCTGGCCGCCATCCACACAAAGATCGACGGATGATTGCGCAGAAGCGTTATTTGATCTCGCCAGTAAGCAGACAGCAAATCCATGTCCTGCGCGCTGCGGGCGCCGCCAAATTGGTCGCAGGCCTTGCCCAGGTAATCTTCCCACTCCCATTGACAGCTAAAGCCGGCCATGATTAAAATACCCAGACTGTCGCATACATCATACAACGTTTGATCGTTGCCCCAGAAGCCTTCCAGACGAATCGTATTGAGCCCCATTTCTTTCACATAGCGCAATTGACTGCGTACATTTTGCGCAGATTGGGCTAAAAACAGGTCATCGGTCCAGCCTGCGCCCTGAATCAATATTTTACGGCCATTGATCTTAAAAGCGCGGTGTCCTTCGTCGGTAAAGTAACTTTCAATTTTGCGCATCCCAAAACGAATTTGCAATGCGTCGGATACCTGCCCTTCTATTTTGGCCAATAGCTCTAAATCGTAAAGATTGGCTTTCCCCCAATGTACGGGCCACCATAAGCGGGGACGTTTAAAAACAAGCTGCGGAAACTCCTCAGCATCGACGGTAATGGTTGCGCTTTCTCCGGCCTTTAAATGAAAGGCTTTTTTAAACGAATGACTTTCAATGGTTCCTTCCAGAACACCGCTGACAGGCTGATCGCTCAAATTGCAGGCCGTAACCTGCACCGTCAGGCGGGCCGTTTGCAAGGACGAATCAAAGGCGGTTTTGACAAAAGGATTTTTTAATAGAACGTTTCTGGCGCGCCGAATTTCCACCGGTCGCCATAGTCCCATGTTTCGATCGGGCGGCGCCGGATTCCAGTCCACAAAGCCAATCGTAAAATCGCCTGCCTGCGGAGGATAGACGCAAACCGCCAGCACATTGTTTTTTTCTTTGACCAGAGAAGAGATGTCCATTTCAAAGACACGGAAAGCGCCGAAAATGGAATCTTTGCTGGCAATTTGACGGCCGTTCAAAAATACATCAGCCCGGTAGTTCAATCCGTTAAAACGTAAAACATTTTTAGGCAGACGTTTTAGATCCGGTAAATCGAAGGAACACCGATACCACCAGCCATTTTGAAAGGGTTTGGTTGGAACCTTTTTTAGATTCATGCCCACAAAGATGTCTTGGTAGCGACCGGCCTTCAGCAGCGCGCCCATCACCGTGGTTGGCACGCGGACGGGTAACCAGTTTTGCGGATTGAAATCGGCTTGCGTCATGCGCTGGCCGGAAGCCTGCACGGAATCGGCCGCTTTAAGTTGCCAATTTTTTAGAGTCAGGCGATGAGCGGGCTGTGCCTGAAAATGGTGGCAGTTGTAGAAAAAAAGGATGGAAAGGACAAAAAGAAGCATTCGATATAACATCTCTTCTCCTGATGTTAACGATAACAGTTATCGATAATATAAATGCCCGTTTGGCAAAATGCAACAAAAATACGGCCTTTTTTTTTCAGAAAAAGTAAAAAAAACAGAATGGTGTTCGGCTATTTTTTTTATTTTTAAGATGTTATGTTTTTCAAAGACGACCAGGGCGCAAGCAAGAATGTGCTGCAATTAACCACAAACAGCACAAAATAGCTCTCGGGAATGTTCCATCCGTTGGGATTCAGGCGGCCTTTTAGAATACTTCCATTGAAAGATCTAACCGAAAAGCGTTTGAAAAATTTTGTGCTGCTTTTAAAACTCATCCCCCAGCCCGGGGGTGTCTCAAAAGCGAAATTAAATGTATATTTATTTAAATTCATGGTAAATCTTACATTAACCCTCACCCCCTGTCCCCCTCTCCCGAAAATCGGGAGAGGGGGAATTAAAGGGGGTGAGGGAAAGAAGAAAGTTATAAAAATACATTATCTTTGACTTTTGGGACAGCCCCGGCGTAAATTGCGCCGATTTGCTTAATTTTTCTCTCAAAATAATTTGTTTTTTCTTTTTCTGCGATGATTGGCGTAATCTGCGAGAAAATTACTTTGCGCGCGTTGCGGTTGGTTTTAGTTGCGGCTGTGCTGCCTTGGTTCACTCAACCTGCTCAGGCTTATGTTGAAAAGGCGGTCATCCCGGACCGCCTGATTTAAAAAAGCGGAAAATTTTTGCGTTCTTCGTTTCGGGAGCTATTTTGTAAAATGCTCCGCTCAAAGTATTTTTTACCCGTTACGCATTACTCTTTACGAATTACTCCTCCGGCATCATCCTATTTTGTCAACATCTCCTTAATGCCGCCCAATGAGCTTAACACGCCGGTTGCCTCGATGGGCAGGTAAACCACTTTATTGTCTTTACCGCTGACCATTTCTCTTAAGGTTTCGATGTATTTAATGGCGATCAAATACTGCGAGGGATTGCCCCCGCTTTCTTTGATGGTATTGGTAATCAATTCGATCGCTTTGGCCTCGGCCTGAGCCACCTTAATTTTAGCCTGGGCTTCGCCTTCCGCTTCAAGAATTTTAGCTTCTTTTTCGCCGTTGGCTTTTTGAATCTGCGCTTCTCTGATTCCTTCTGCCTCCAGAATGCGTGAACGTTTTTCGCCTTCGGCCTGCAAAATAATGGCCCGGCGATCGCGTTCGGCGCGCATCTGTTTTTCCATTGCCTCTTTGATGTCCCGCGGGGGATTAATGTCCTGTAATTCCACGCGATTGACCTTCACGCCCCATTTGTCGGTTGCCTCGTCCAAAATCGAGCGCAATTTTTGATTGATGGTGTCGCGCGAGGAGAGAGTTTCATCCAGGTCCAGTTCGCCTATTACATTACGCAGCGTGGTTTGCGTCAGTTTTTCGATGGCGTCAGGCAGGTTGACGATTTCGTACACGGCCTTCTTGGGGTCGGTGATTTGAAAATAAAGCAGGGCATTAATCTCGATCACTACATTGTCTTTGGTAATAACCGATTGCCTTGGAAAATCGTAAACCGTTTCCCGTAAATCAATGCGGTTAATCGATTTGTGCACCACCACCTGCTCGCCGGATGGTAGCACCTTTACGTACTTCCATTCGATTTTGCGCGCCTGCTCAATAATCGGCCAGATAATATGAATCCCGCTGCCCAACAAACGATGAAATTTTCCCAATCGTTCTACGACAATGACCTGCGCCTGTTGAACCATCACCAATCCTTTAATGGCAAACACGATGATAAAAATAGCGAAAACGATCAAAATAAAGGTTGCAAACTCCATCACTTTTCTCCCTTCCAAAGTTCAACTGAATTTAAAACGTCATTCTGTTTAATTTCCCGAATAAAGTCGGTATGGCATAGACGTTAATACGATTTTGGCTCTCATTAAACGGAATGCGTCAGTTATTTGCCGGCGATGATTTTGATATTTCATTGCCCATTTTTTTGGAGCGGCTCGACGATTAGTTTAACGCCATCGATAGCTACGATTTTAACCACGGTGTTTTGAGCCAGCGCTTCTCCGCTTTTGGAGAGCGCCTTCCAGTCTTCCCCGCCGACCTTGACACGACCTTGATTTTGCAGATTGTCGATGGGCTGGATTACCACCCCCTCCTTTCCGATGAGCGCATCCACATTGGTGGGAATTTGTTGTTGCTTGGGAAATATTAATTTTAAGTACAGGGGACGCACGACCAGAAAAGATAAAAATGTGGCTACCGAAAAGGTTAAAATCTGCCATAAAAAGTGTAATTCAAGGGCGGCCGGAATGGCGGCAATTAAACAGCCGATGCCAAAGGTGGCCAGCAAAAATCCGGGCGTAAAAATTTCTACAATGAAAAGTATGATGCCCAGAATGATCCAGATATGCCAGAGTGCCATGTTTTTCTGCCTCCCAATTGAAAAATACCTGAGGATGTTTGAACGATTTGAAGCCTTTTGCTTAGAAAACGTTATCCAAACGCAATCGACCACTACTCGCGCAAAACCTATTTAAAGGTTTCATTATTAATTTATGGGTTTTGACAACAAATACAAACGAAAAGGTGCGAAATGTCCTCCCAAATTTGTAGATTGTAAATTTGCTTTCTAAATACTATTTTTAACTCACCTTTAGCATTTGAATGGTTGAGCTGCTAAAGTCGGTAGGAAATCTTATAGCCGTTTCAATGGCAGAAACGTTTGTCTTTCGCGGATCACGCCGATGCACACAGTTTTTTTATTTCCACTGCAAATATCTGCACAATCTGCGTACAATTAAAAGCATGCCAACCAGACGTAAGCGTTTTTTATCTCGAACCGCGCTGATGAACGGTTATTCTTTTAACAAAACCTGCACCGCTGTTTCAAGCTGGCGATCTTTGTGAGCCGCCACATCGCCTGGCAAATCTTTTACGATGATATCCGGCACAGCGCCGTGATTTTCCATATTCATCATATTGTCGATCACGTACCAACCGCGGAACGGAACGCGAAACGCCGAACCATCGATCAGGCTGATGCTGCCCGTGCTGATAACCAGCCCGCCAGTCGGCACGCCGATCACCTTTCCGCGCTTTAAAGTTTTAATAGCATGGGCAAAAATTTCGGCGTTGGAGTAGGAATATTCATTGCAAAGCACGGCAATCGGTTTGGTCCAGGCATAGAGCGGCCTTCGTGATTGCGGGTAGCCCTTTCCGCCGTCGCGCGGAATGGTTACAGCGTGATTTTTAATCTCCAGCATATTTAACAGGTAATCGGCAATCCAGCCGCCGCCGTTGTTGCGCACGTCAATAATCAACCCTTCTTTTCCATGACCTTCGGCGTACAATTCCATTTCGAACTGTTCCAGGCTTTTCAGGCCCATGGCTCGGATATGGATGTAGCCCAGTCTTCCCTGGCTGAGTTGGCGCACCAGCGTCCGCTTCTCTTCTCTCCAGCGGTCATATTCCAGTTCCATAAATTTGCTATAGGTGACGGGTTTTACCAGGACGCGCCGTTCATGGGGATTGTCATTCAATGTGGTTGTTACTGTCAATTCTGTTAATTTGCCCGCCCTGTTTTCCAGATGGGCGTACAAATTGTTTTTTGTTCCCACCTGATATCCCCTGACTTTTAGAATCACGTCGCCAACCTGCAGCGGATGTTCGATGGCGTCGCAGGGGCCGTTGGGAATGATTTCTTTAATTTTCAAACCCGGGCCGGCATAATGGGCATCAAAGCGAACGCCTAACATGCCGCTGGTTATCAATCTCTCCTGTTTTGGAGGAGAGATGCCCAGGTGCGAAGCGTTTAGTTCTCCCAGCATCATGCGCACAATGTCATTAAAATCACGCAAGGTGGGCGCATTACAGGCCGCAGGGAAATATTTCTGGTAAAGAGCCTGCCAGTCCGCGCCGTGAAACTGAGGATCGTAAAAACGTTCGTTCAATGTGCGCCAGGCTTCATTGAATTTTTGTCGCTGCTCCTGAAATTTTTCGACGCGCAATCGGGCAGAAAATTTGATGCTTTTAGCGTCTTTCCCTTCCGGGGAAATAGAGGCGATCTTTCCCCCACGTTTAAGAAAATAGATGCGCTTATTTTTAGCCTGCCAGATGAGATTGAACGGCGCGGTTCCATCGCGTGTTAACGCTTGTAAATCACTGCCGTCCCATTTCACCTTCCATAAATCGCTTTTGCCGGCGGAATTGGTTTTAAAGGCCACAAACTGACCGTCCGGCGACCAGCAGAACTCCGTTTCGCTACCAGGCAGCGACGTTACGCGGCGCAAGCGTTTAAAAAGTTTTTGCGGTTCATCGATCTTTACCTGTACACGGTGTTTTTTGCCCTTCTTTTTCTCTTTCAGCTGCGAAAAATATTCTTCCCACTCCTCTCTTGTTTTGCGATCGTCTTCTTTTCTTAAAAAGACCATCCACACATCGGTGTTGTTGGCGATTCTTCGCGAGATAAAGGCCAGCCTCCGGCCGTCTTTGGACCAGGCCGGGGCGTAGTCATTATCCGGATGTTGCGAAATATTGTAGCGCTTGCCGCTTTCCAGGTGGTGCAAATACACATCCCGATTAAATTCCTCGTCTTCAATAGAATAGGCCAGCCACTGACCATCTGGAGACCAGCTAAAATCGGGCGTTGACCATCCGGAGATCACTGTTTTTTCCCGACCGCTTTCCATCTCTCTGACGATCAAATCCCCTTTGCCGCGCACATAAGCCAGCCACCTGCCGTCCGGTGAAAAGCGCGGCGAAAACTCGTCCCGAGGCGATGCGGTCAATCGTTCCATTTTAAAGCGCGTTGCTCTGCTCAAAGCGCGCTGCTGCGGATCATCGCTGTAGATTAAATAAATATTCCTGTTCCCCGCCCGATCGGACACAAAGGCCAGCGTATCCCGCCCCGGATACCAGTCAATATCCTCATCTCGCCAGGGAGATTGCGTTATCTGATTTAAAAACCGGCCATCTTTATTGATGACAAAAATTTCTCCGCGGATGACAAAGGCGATCTCTTTACCGTCCGCGCTGATGGCCATTTCACGCGCCTCTCCAGAATACTTCTGGTAGGTATAGGGATTCTGCACATAATCCACCGGCAGTTGCAGTTCTATTTTTTGCGCCCGACCACTGTTCACATCAAAGCGATAGATATCGAACAATCGTTCAAAGGTAATCCACGCGCCGTCGGCCGAAATTTCAGGGTAGCGAATGCCGTCTTCCTTAAAGAAAGTAAGCTGTTTTTTTTGCGAACCGTCCGGGTTCATCTGCCACAGATTCATGACGCCATCCCGTTCGCTGACAAAATAGATGAGCTTGCCATCCAGCCCCCACAGCGGGAATAAGTCGTTGCCTTCAAACTCCGTTAATTGACGATAGGTTTGTTTTTTAAAATCATAGATAAAAATATCGGTGTTGCTGCTGCCCCGGTACCCTTTGCGAAACACATCAACCCGGCCGCGCACAAAAAGCAGAAATTGCCCGTCCGGCGAAAGTCTTCCCTGCTGCGTGTATTCCGGGATTACTTCGAACGGCGTGCCTCCCTCCACAGGCACCTGATAGGTAAGCGGATTGCGATGGTAATAAAAATCTCGGCGCGAACCGAAGAGAATGTTTTGTCCGTCGGGGCTCCATTGCTGCACCACATCCGGATTGGTAAAGAAGGTCAAACGCCTGAGAGATCCGCCGTCTAAATCGATCACAAAGACATCGTCATTACCGTAGCGGTCGGAAGAAAAGGCAATACGACGTCCGTCTGGCGACCATTTGGGCGCGTAATCGTAGCCGGGATTTCCGGTTATACATCGCGCTTGCCCGCCTGCGGCCGGCATGATCCAGATATCGCCCTGAAATGAAAAGGCGATCTGTTGGCCATCGGGCGAAGGCGCCGGCGTTCTGGGAAAGATAAAATTAGAAGAATAAGCAAAATCCGCTAAGGCTAAATGAATAACCAGCCAGATGATCGAGAACAATCTCATGGCAACTCCAAATGGTTAGATGATGATTACCTGAACATTAAAAAGATAAGCAGCGTCAAAATATGAGGCAAATCGGAAAGATAATGCATTTTTTAAGGCAGTAGGTGAGTTTTTTAGGATACTTCCTCTGGAAGATCAATCCCACCCGGGAGGCTGTTGCAAATTCAGTTTGAGTAAAATTCAAAAAATTTGTAAATTCTGGGCGACAGATAAAACAAGTAATAACAAAGGAATTCCATGAGTTTTATTACTTATAATCGCTCACAAATGAATCTCTTTGGCTATAGTGTGGAAGATTTTGCCAGAGACGATCCAAAGAGTCGATTTGTAGTGGAGTTGGTTTCGCGCCTTGATTTAAGTGCACTTTATTCCCGTTATAGTTCGCAAGGCGGTGATTCTTATGCCCCAGACATGATGCTTGCCTTATGGTTTTATGCTTATAGTAACGGCATTACCAGCACCCGTAAGCTGGAGGAATTGTGTAAATATGATACGCGCTACATTTATATCACTGGGAATCAGCATCCGGATCATAGTACATTAAGTCGTTTTCGCAAGGCACATTTGGATTTATTAGACCAATATTTTGTAGAGATACTTTTAATTGCCCAGGCCGAAGGCATAAGTAGTTTCAACCAGATAGCCATAGATGGCACGAAAATCAAAGCGCACAGCAGTAAGCGTCATGGCTACACTGAGGATCAATTAGACAAACGTATAGAGAAGTTAAGAGCAGAGATCAAGCAATACATGCAGCGCTGTAATTTTGTAGAACAGGGGGCCACGGATGAATTAGATTTAGAAACTCTTCGAGCGGAGAAAGAACGGCTTGAGCGCTTAGAGAAAGAGATATTAGAACGTAAAGCCCAATTGAAAGAGCGTAAGAAACAGCTCAAATCAGAACATCGTTCAAGACATCAAATAAATGTAAAAGAGCCGGATGCCCGCATGATGCCTTCGGTGGATGGGCCGGGTTATAACGCACAATTAGGCGTAGATATGTCCAGTCATTTAATTGTAGCCCATGAAGTGGTAAGCCAGCCCAACGACCAGGGTCAATTCATACCGATCCAAGAACAAGTAGAGAAGAATCTTGGTTCAGATGATAAGCGATCTTACACGGCCGATTCCGGTTATCACAATAGCACAGACCTAAAAGAATTGGAAGAAAAGCAGATTGATGCCGTAATAGCCGATCCCCAGTTATCCAATCGTTCGATAAAGGAGACACCGACCTCCAAGGAAGAATTGCAAAAAGAAGAAAGAAAACTAAAACGAAGTGATTTTGTGTATCATGAACAGGGAGATTACTATGAATGTCCGGCGGGTAAGAAGCTTTTTCCAGTTGAGAGGAATAGCGAACGGATCGTATATCGTTCCAATGATTGTCAGGACTGTCCCTTAATTAATTTATGCATTTCCAGTAAAAAGAAAGTTAAGCAAATCCATCGTTCAGTTAATGAGAGTTATTGCGAACGTATGGCGAAAAAGTTACAAACTTCAGCGGCGCAGGAACGACTAAAAAAGCGTTCGGTGACAGTTGAACCTGTTTTTGGTAACTTGAAGCATAATTTAGGCTATCGTGGATTTTCCTTATCTGGTCTTAATAATGTTCGTAGTGAATTTACGTTAATGTGTATTGGGCATAATATTAATGTTCTATTTAAAAATATGTTAGGGAAACGTTTAGCAGCGTTTATAACAGCATCACAAGAAAAAGATGATCTATTAATTTTATTTTCAAAGAATATTTTGGCGTTTTTAATTCTATATTTTGCCCAACGCTTAAGAATGAGAAAAAATTATCAATATCGGAGAATATAAGCATTAATTCCTCCCCCCCATGCAACAGCCTCCCGGGCGGGATTTGAAAATTTTTGTGCTGCTGGATTGGTTGAATAGTTAATTAGTTGAATGGTTGAATAGAAACTTACAAATACGCAAATATTGAACATCATTGGAGAAAAATTTCCAACGAACAGTTCTTCCCACTCTCCCAGACTCTTTTTCTTGGAAAGGGGGTGAGGGCAATTGAAACTATTTTTAATTTAAAATAGTTTTTGCGCCCTTTGCGAATTCTTTGCGCCCTTGGTGGTTCGTTTTTGATTGCGGCTTCGCTGCCTTAGCCTTATTAACCTTCATGAATATCCCCGACTGCTATTTTAGAAGGATCAATTTTTTGTGCGCCACCTGTCCTTTGTATTGAACCTGACAGATGTAAACCCCGGAAGAAACGGGCATATCCAGATCATTCTTCCCGTTCCACCGCAGTTTAAACGATCTTTCCCTGTATCCATTTTTGATCAGCGTTTTTACCTTTTTTCCTAAAACATTAAATATGGTAACGGTTGTAAGACCATTGCCGGGTAGTTTAATTTCGAAGGTAGTTTCAGCATTAAAAGGATTGGGGTAATTGTTAACCAGTATCGTTGTTTGTGGAATGGCGGCGCTGTTTTTAATATCTGTTACGAAATCCACGGGCATAGTGTAGGCGTAAACATTGTAACCGGTAACATCCAGACTGGTATTACTCCAGGCCAGATAAAGCAATGAATCATGCACGACGCACTGGAATTTTTTTACATGACTAAAATAGGTGGAATCAACCGGAGCAGTCTTTTCTGCGATGAAATGTCCTTCCCAATTAAATAGTCTGAATTTTAATTTTGATTCTTCGACAAAAATGGAGGCAAAATGATCGGCATCAATGTTAACACATTGAAACGCGCGTCCGTAAGGAGCCAGTTCTTTTTCCACGGCAATGGTATCCTGCTCCTTTAAAATGATGCCTCTGGATAGATAGGTCGTCTTGTCTTTGACTAAATAGTGCGAGGAAGGAGAAACCAAATAGAGGTTGGCGGAAAGATCAATTTTGTTCGTCAAAGCCTGGAGATCATGAGAAAATTTTTGTGCAGACCACGATGTGTAAACCCAAAATTCTCCTCCACCTGAGGAAGTGATTTGCAGATCATCCTCATAAGCGCATTGTCCGTGATAAGATTTTAAAATTTCTCCGTCCAAATTGATTTCTTTAAGATACAGATCCGTGTTGACGGTATAGGCCATGATGAAGTTCGAATCGGATTTAACAAAGCCATTTACCGATTTAATGGAATATTTTTTTGAATAAAACAGAGTGTCCGATTTAATAACGCTTAAATCGGCATTAAAAAGCGTATAACCAATGGCATGTTGCTTAACCCAAAAATTGAGGAAATCACCGTTTTTAAAAAAAGCTCCTTTCGAGCCGTACAGCGTAACTTCTGGCTGGTCGGGTGTTACCTGGTTGTCAACCACCTTGCGGCCGCTGCGTTTTTCCTCGTCTTTGTAAATCACCAGGTAATTTTCATCCGTATCCACTACAATACCGCAAACGTCCTCATTGCTGCCTGTTGAATCGTCATTGATCTTGAAACTCTGGATTTCCCGGTCTCCTTCTAATTGGCTTAGATAGATATCATAATTTATATTTTTTACAGCCAGGAATTCATTTTCTTTCAGGTAAATAAAGTCCGTTGATTTTAAGGTTTTAAAAATGGCGGAAGTTTTAAAAGAATCGCCGTTAAAATTTCCCAGTGAGTCTCCATAATAAAAATAATTCCATTTTTCGTATTGAGAATTAACATATTTTATGGCGGAAAGATGGGCCAGCATGGAACCATCGTTTCCTTTTTTGAGAGAAAAGTCATGGGCGTAGAAGTTTTCATCCACTTCGATTTCAATCGTTTGTCGCTTCAAGAGCGCGGCTCGATCATCCAGTGTAAAGAGATATATCGTTCCGGTCTCGGGCAGCCAATATCCCAGCAGCGCGGTGGAATCATTTAATTTCACGGTTCGAATGATTGAATATTCCAGAATGTTATAATCCGAACCCAGATCGGTAATCGCCCCAAAATTTTCTAATGTGCTTTGTTTAAGCAATGAATCGCGTTCATCAAATAAAAACACATTGAGTTTAAGGGAATCCTGCTGGTAATTTTTCCAGAAATCATTTAATCCCGCCAGCCAGTACGTATGTTTAAAAGCCTGGCCTTCCATTTCGACGATGAGGGGAAAACTGTCCGGATATTCAACGGTACGCACAGTATTGACTAAAAAATCATAATAAAAAATTGATAAATAGTCTGATGAAATAATTTTTAAAAAGTGGTCATTAAACGGCAAAAAGGTAAAGAAAAATTCCGGCCAGCCCATTCCGCACGCATCGCCGGTATATCCAAATAATATTCTGGGATCGGATAACGGAAAGTGATTTTGATAGACGGCTCCACTGTAAGTCACATGGGTGATATAAAATCCACCATAATCGACTTCTTTCTCGATTTGCTCGATCGCTAAAAAGGTCGAGTCATTAATCGCAAGAATATTATCATTCCCATAGATGGGCGTATTTTTTCCAACAAATTGTAAATCACTTGTTAAATACTGCCCGTAAACGGTTATAATACCCTGACGGTAGTCATCCCAGCTTACGAGAATTTCCTGCCCATTTACCTTCCATGCTTTAGGATTGGTTTGCAGAAAGGTGGATGGGGAATTTTCCACATTAACTAAAAGGGGTTGACTGAAGAGTGAAAATAACGGCAGGAAAAAGATAAATAATTGCGCTACGAACCGAATCATCTCCTCACCTCCAGAGATTTTTTACTTAGGTATCCCATTTAGCGCCAGAAAGTTTTTCTAAAAGCCTGTTCCATATTATTCGGCGTTAAGCTTCAGGCGTCATACGTTAAATGGGACATAAAACACCAATAAAATTTATTCAGTTTTTTTCTGATCAAAATGTAATTTGTCCTGCTATGCTATCAACCGTTTCATGGACTCCAGAAACAATGACATGTAAATATAATATACCGCCAGGAGACATGGAAATCAACCTTTTTTAAAAATGACTTTGAATGTCCCCCAAAATTTCAAACAAAGACCTTATAATCGATTGATATTTAAGGGAATACAATAGCTGAATGTATAAAAAACTCACCTCATTCCCCCGCCTTGCTCTGTGAGTCTTTTTGCAAAGAGAGGGGGATAAGAGCATACCTAACCCATCTTGAACAAAATTTAAGCCCAAATCACCAAATTTAGACCTTCGGTTTTTGTAAGTTGTTGTTTCTATTGAGACGAATTTTTGAGGTGTCGATGTAGTACCCATACATATCGGCTGGTGGCATTGACTTAATTGGCTGTTATGCTTATATTTGAACATGTTTGTTAAAGAAGTCATAAAAAAGAATAAAGGGTACGACAAGGTCTTCGTTTACCATCAACTCGTCGAATCATATCGTACCGAAAAAGGACCAAGGCAAAGAAAATTGCTCAACCTGGGCAAACTTACCATTCCTAAAGACCAATGGAAAACACTGGCCAATCGCATCGAAGAGATCGTAAGCGGACAGGCTTCGCTGATCGAAGTGGACGAGCAAATTGAACAATTAGCCCAGCAATATGCCTCACTTTTAATTCAAAACAAACTAAAACAAAAAAAGATAGAAGAAAAACAAAGCCCAACGGAAACCGAAACCATTTTTACGGCTTCTGTCAAATTCAGAGATGCTCGTAGTATAGGAAGCGAATACATCGGTTTGACGATGTTAAGAAAACTTAAGTTCAATGAAATTTTAAAAAAGCTGGGCTTTAATGAGAAGGATATTAAACTGGCCGAACTGTTGATCGTTGGACGTATGGTGCACCCTTCAAGCGAATGGGCGACCTTACGCTGGGTCAAAAAGCAAAGCGCCATTGATGAGCTTTTAGATTTAGACCTTTCAAGACTTTCTCACAATAAACTTTATCGAATTACGGATCAATTATTAGAACATAAGGACAAAATCGAAAATGGTTTGGTAGAGCAAGAACGACTGTTATTTTCTTTGCAGGAAAAGATCATCCTGTACGATTTAACCAATACATATTTTGAGAGCAGCCGTACCAGCGAGCTCAAGGCTCGCGGACGCAGTAAAGACAAGCGTTACGATATGCCCCTGGTGACTTTAGGCCTGGTATTGGATGAGGATGGATTCCCCAAGGAGAGTCGTCTTTTCTCCGGCAATGTTTCAGAGCCCGAGACTTTGTCTAAAATTCTCGATACGATTGGCGGCAAAGCCAGGAAATTAATTATTTTAGATGCCGGGATTGCCACAGAAGAGAATTTGAAACTGATCACAAAGCGTGGACACGACTATCTGGTTGTCTCACGCAGTAAACCGGAAATTGAGATCGAAGAAAATGCTTTTAAGCAGATTAATCACGATCAACCCCATAAAGTGGAAGCCTATCTTTACCGTAAGGATAAGGAGCTTTATTTATACTGTCGCAGCGCCTCAAGGCAAAAGAAAGAGGAAGCCATTCGACAATTTCATCAGCAGCGCTTTGAGGCGGAGTTGAAGTATGCGGCGGAAAGTTTACACAAGAAACGAGGCACCAAGAAATATTCCAAGGTTTTAGAACGCATTGGCCGCATAAAGGAACGTCATGCAAAGGTGGCCTATTTTTATGATATTACGGTTGAGCACCATAATGGTATCGTAACAGAGATCAGCTGGAAGATAAAAGACGAGCAAAAGATGGATGATCGATTTTCCGGCACATATTATTTGCGGACGAGTCGTCTGGATTTAACAGATCGCCAGATCTGGCAACTCTACATCAGTTTAACGGATGTGGAGGATGGATTTCGCTCGTTGAAGAGTGAGTTAGGCTTAAGGCCTAATTTTCACCAGAAGGATAAGCGCATTGAGGGGCATATTTTCATTTCGATTTTAGCCTTTCATGTATTGATAAGTCTTCAAAAACAATTACATGATGCCGGCGTTTATCATCGCTGGTCAACCATTCGTGAATTACTTTCCGTACAGCAGCGCGTAAGCGTTGAGATGAAAACGCAGAAAGGAGATTTATTAGTCATAAGAGATACGACCGAGCCGGAAGCGATCCATTATTTAATGGCGCAGGCATTGAAGATCAAGCCCAAGCCATTAGGCAGTAAAAAGATAAGAGTTTGAATATTGTAGTGGTAATAAAAAAGAGCGACATGTTGTTTTTAAATAACTTAAGTCTTTTTAGTGTTCAAGATGGGCTAACGTGTTAGTAATTTTGTAATTAGGGGGTGAGTTATAAAAATGATTTTAGAAAAAATATTGTAATCTTAAAAAATTTGGGGGACATTCAGTTTTTATAAATGACATCGCTCTAAAAAAGAATGATTTGTTATTTCGATCCCGCCCAGATGAGGTAAAAAAAGTATAAGAGTATAAAAGTTGGATGATGAGGAACAGGCTGAGATTTTTCTGCCGTTTTAACGGTGCATGAATTGATTTCTCGTAGAGCGCGCAGAGGAACACGGTTTTTTATTCTTTCTACGATCATCTGCGAAATATGTGTCCAACAAAAGACCGGACAGCCTGAGCATAAAAAATTATCTCTTGCAAATCCAGCAAGATGCACACCTATTTTTTTATTTTTTTCTGCAAAGCGAAAAAAATTGCGCTTTTATCACGCTCTGTAAAGGACGCCATCAGCCAGACGTTTTGCTTTGAATCGGCGCTTCAGGACGGTTTGCGAATCATGAACATGCGAATGGGGCGATCCCAATTGATTCGCTTATTTTCTTCTTGCAATTTTTGCACATCGATTTCAATCTCTGGCGCCGACCGACGTAGCCGCTGATGCAGAATTTGTTCTGCCTTGTTAAATTGCCACTCCTGCAACGTATGAAATTTTGTTATCTCCGGAAATTGATCTATCGCTGTTTGATCGTTCGTTTTAAAATAACGTACCACCACCGCAGGAATCTTTAACGTATCCACAATCTCATTCACGAAATAATAGTACAGTTGATTTTCCTTAAAACGCTGCAATTCGGCTAAAACCTGCGGATCGCTATCCAGCCCCTCTTTCAGAGCCTGCCTGTAGAGATAATCGTCGCGAAAGATTTTGGCCAGTTGTAAGGAGAGCTCCCGCGGCGTTTTAAAACGCGGACGCTGGGTAAGCGGAATTTCCTGCAGCAGACCCAGGAAAGCCGCCAGGGAAACAGAACCGCCCTTAAAGTGGATGAAAGGAGACGCGAGATCATTTTTCATGGCCCGACGTATTTTTTCCAATAAAGGACTGGTAAGGGCATGTTCACGCGTTAATTGCATTTTTTCAAGATTATTGTCCCCTTTGATCGCCAGCCACATTTTTAAAAACAACTGTGGATCCGGCTGCGGATTCAAGCGTCCAATGGTTTGGGCAATGAATTTTTGAGAAAGGGCCAGGCCTTTTTTCCGGCGCAACCATTTTTCCAGCAGGGGCTGTTGTTTCAAGAACTCATCTTCGCGAAAAATAGCCGGTTTTTTGCGATTTAAAATCTGGACAATATGGTAGCCCCAGCGCGTGCGGATGGGGCGTGAAATCTGCCCCTGACGCAGAGTGTCAACCCCCTTTGCCAGGGCTTCGTCCAGCTCTGCGATCGGTAGCCAGCCCAGGACTCCCCCGTTTTTTGCCAATATGGAATCGTGAAAAGCCTGCCGGGCAAATCGCCTGAACAGGCTGGAGTCTTTTTTTAGCTCCTTAAACCATTTCTGAGCCATCTTCTCATCTTTTGTAAACAGATGGCGCAAATACACCTGCTCATTGCGCTGAACATAGGCCTTACGTAAATCCGCCTGCTCAATATGAATGTTTTGCCCGATTTTTGTTCGATAATAAGCGCGCAGCACCGCCTGCCGCTTTTCCCACTGAATGGCTCTTTTAATGGGAGGTTCTTTTAAAAGCCCTCTCTCTTTTGCCAAAATCAACGCCAGGTGCTGGTCGATCATCCTGTCCAGCTCAGTCTTCAGCGCCGGCAACCCAGAAGAATTAACGCCAAAGTTGGGGTCCAGTTCATAAAAAAGCCGAAATTCATCAACTGTGATCAACCGATCGTTCACTCTGGCCAGCCAGTTTGCTTCGCTCTGCTGTTTTTTGCAAGCGGTCGCCAGAATAAACAGACTAAAAATAAGTACAAGTTTCACTTTGATCATTATCGTTAATATCCCTTTCCACACACTCAGATTAAACTTTAAAGATATTCATGGATATTGAGCATATTTCATCAACTTAAAGAATGTCTGTTATCAATGCAAGAGCGGGTGGAAGGCTTTAGAGTACTTCCTTCGGAGCATCTATATTGCCATGGTGGGATTGGTTGAATGGTGGTAATAGTTTAAGAGTATAAGAGTTTAAGGGGCTCGGGGCTGCCCTAACAAATTCAAATTTATGGGTTAATGGTCAGCAGAGAAATCTCCATGGGTTGCAGCTGCGCTGCCTTAGGTGGATTCAATCAAATTTTTTTCTGGTGAATCTTATGTGAACAGTGGTATTGCGCTGGAACAATATTCACCTACTTCTGGAGAATTCTCAAAATAAAATTAATCAATATGGGAGTTGAATTTTTTAATTTTTTTCATATATTTTATAGCATAATTTATTCTGGTTAAAAACAATTTTTTTTAAATAAGGGAAAACCTTTGGAAAAACAATAATAACAAACAATTGTGGGACTTGATAGTTAAAAGCGCTATGACATTTTTCACCATATTTTTATTTTCCGGCTGTAACTCATTTTGGGGAATTCACACTTTCTTATTTGTTTTTTCAAAGGTTTCATAAAGTTATTTTGAATAAAGAATCCAGGTTCAATAAAATTAAGGAGAAATCGATGAAAGCCCTTATTTTATTAATTTGTTTTTCTTTATTTATCCAGTTGCAGGCGCGCTCTAATACGGGAAGCGATGCCAGTAAAATTACTTCCGCCACAATATCAGACGACCATACGGCCTTCAATATCAATAAATGGCTTTACTGGCAGTCCAATGACGGGACTTCCGCTCACAATCCATTTAATGGGGACGCTGGCGGTATCTATCCCATTAATATGGCGCCGGTCATTTATGCGGACGGACTGGTCATTGGCGCCAATCTCGATGTGAACGATATGCCCATTCGCGTGGGAGGCAGAACCTACCGGACGGGTATGATTCCCGGCAACATCAATAACGATCCTAACTCTCAAAGAATCTATCGCATTCGACCAGACTGGAAAACGCTTACCTTTTTCGACCTGATCAACGACGCCGCCATTCTCAACAATATCAGTCAGGCAGACGTCACTCAAGATATGACCCAGGAGCTTTATGATCGATATGCCAGCGATTGGAAAAACTGGCCGGTCGATTTAGGCGCTCCGTATGTGGATGTAAATGAGAATGGCATATATGATCCGGTGTTGGATGCAGATGGTTACCCGGACGCCGCGCAAGGCGATTATCCTGGTATTAAGGATGCCAATCAGGTCATTTGGTATGTGATGAATGACAACGATGCCTCTAAGACCGTTGCTCTGTACGGCTCAAATCCCATTGGATTCGAGTTGCAAATAACGGTGTGGTCTTTAAATCATGCGCCCTTTGCCGATGTAATCTTTAAAAAATTTAGATTAAAATATCATGGCCAGGCCCATGTCAATGAAATGCGCATTGGCTACTGGGGAGACTTTGATATTGGAGATTACAGCGACGATCTGGTTGGTTGCGATCCACAGCTGAATCTTGGTTACACATATTCCGCCAATCCCACAGATGAATTATTTGCGCCTTTCTCCGTTCCCCCGCCCGCCGCTGGTTTTATGTTTGTGCCCGAACTATCCACTAACCCGAATGTACAGCAACTCCACTCTTTCGGGTATTTTTCTGCAGGCGGAGCATGGTACGACCCTATGTTGGGTGTTTATGATGGCACTTTAAGCTGGTTCAATTTATTAAGAGGCTACCTGCCCACCACAAATATCGACTCCCCCACCCCCTTTAAGTATAACTCAGGGCCTTATTCCGGTCAGTCAACGTTTTTTCCCTTAGATGGCGATCCTGAAATGGATCCCAACGCAATGCAGGGCGATATCGATGGCATGGGCCAGAATATGAACCCCGGCGATCGGAGATTAGTTGTTACGCTGCCCGCTTTTGAGATGGATCCCGGCGATGAGGTAGAGTTTACCTTTGCCATCCTGGGTAAAATGGGACAAACCAATATAAATTCGGTAACGCGCTTAAAAGAGCTGGCCAGCGCCGTCCGAAATGAGCTTCAAAAACCGCACAGTGTTCAGCTTGTTAAAAATCAGGTGCAAATCGATGACAATAGCGCTGTAGCTCAAATCAATTTCCAATTTAAAATAGACGATCCCTCATCGGGCGTTGCCTCTGCTTCCCTGATTTTTAATTCTAAAGATTCCAATCCCTTCGAACGGGCTTTGTATAATGACGGCACCAATGGAGATGAAATTGCCGGCGACAGCATCTGGAGTTTCGCCGGATTTATCCAGACACAAAAATACCCCGTTAGTATTGACCTGAAATTGCAAATTAATGCCGGCGATGAAGTTCTGTTTCCGGGGATTATTGAAGGGCTTTCTTTGAGGCCGGCGCCGGAACTTCAACATTTTCGTATCGTATGGGAGAACGGAAAACAGGATCAAAAGTTGAATCACGGCGAAACGGCTAAAATCGCCTTTACTCTGGTGAATAAAGATATCATCTTTGATATTGATGCCATCACTTTACGTATGAATAATTTTCAACAAGCTTTCGAAACACAGGTGCCCGCCGGACAGAGCGATTCGACTTCTTTATATTTGATCGTAACGGCGCCCGATACCGGCCACGTTTACCAGGATATCATCGCCATCACTTATGATGGCAACTACGCGCTGGATACGCTTACCCTTGCGCTGGAAACGTGGGAACCCACCTCCCTGTGGGGCGATACTCTGGAGATATCCAATATATCCGGATTGGCCAAAAATGTCTTTCCGATTGTTGCCGATCCCTCACTACTCAATGATCACCAGTATCAGCTTTCATTCCATTATCAGGATTCCGTCAATCAAACCGATTTACGGTGGAATTTAAAAGACCTGACCACGGACGAAGATAAATTGGTTGATCAACCTGTTCCAGAAGAACAACAGACGACCAATCCCGTCATTGACGGCATTCAATGGGTGGTCTATTCTCCTCCTCCGGGACTGGAGGCCATTGTTCAGGTTTCCGATGCCCAGGGGCCTTTGACACCGGACGAATTTGATGGTTATGGCGCTCCGTACGGCGGCAATAATGTCTGGCACAGCTTGAGCTCACCCAATGACGCCAATCGTTTTTATATCAGCGCCGGCGGCGCAAACGGCGATCTGTATCGAATCGAACGCAGTATTTTAAACGCCAATAATCATGATTTTGAGCTCCGCTTCACCGATCAGGACACCAGTGTGTTTTTATGGTGGTATGATGATAATCAATGGGCTTATGTACCTTTTGAATTCTGGGATGTGGGCATTACGTATGACGATTACACAGATGATGTGCGCCTGTTAACCGGCGGCTATTCCGGCGGCGCAACGCCCGGCGATTTTGATTTTGGTTATTCCGATCCTTATTCTAACTTTCCTGCCACAGACTGGATTTATGCCCGCAAACCTCTTAATGCCCAGGGTGCCTATTCGGCTTTTGTCAATGATGTTACTTCAAATACTTTGAATTACAGCTGGTGGGATAATAGTTTGGAAGTATTAGCCAGGATCACCATCTGTGATTTTGGCGGCGCAGGCACATTGCCGGAAGCAGGAACAATTATTCGCTTTATCACAAAAAAAGTCTTTACGCCGACCGACACCATTTTAGTGGTAGCCAGCGCCACCGATATTAACACGAGTTTAGCCATTCCATTAACGTTTCAGCTTAAACAAAACTACCCCAATCCCTTTAATCCTCAAACGACGATTGAGTTTTCTTTGCCGCAGCACGAGCGAGTGAGGTTGGAAATTTATAATATTTTAGGCCAGGTTGTTCGAACGCTGGTTAATGACGAACTTTCGGCGGGCAACCATCGTTTTGTCTGGGATGGGCGCAACGAACAGGGTCAGGTGGCGCCAAGCGGCATTTACATTTATCGCCTGAAAACACCCGAGCGCAGCATGACAAAGCGCATGGTTTTAATCCGCTAAACGTTCATTTTGAATGGGTTTTTGATTTTTAAAAAACACTTAACGCGCTTTCTCCCATTCCTGGGAAGGCGCGTTTAATATTTTGTAAAATATAGGGCTACCCTAAACCAATCATGCAAAACGAGGTTGCCTGCCTCAGGCCTTCTTTTTGAATTAAAAAACACTTGATAAAATGCAAGATGGTTGTAAACAAAAATTGTCTTAAAAAAGTTTATTAATCCCCTCTTTTCGCCAGAACGGACGGAGCGCGTGAATGACAATTCGAGTTCTTTAAAAAAGTGAAAGAAAAATGATGATTATTCGGTATTACATTATGAGCAGAGGAAGGAAAGTATACGAGTTTAGAGGTTTAGAGGTTTAGAGGTTTAGAGGCTTAGGGGTTTAGAGTTGGTTTTTAAAACTTGATTAATGGGATTACAGGATTTCCACGATTTTTCTTCGAATGAGAAATTTCATGTTCAATTTAATGGCAAAATTTTTAAACGGAAAAAGCATATCCCGGTTCATAACACTAAACTAACAACCGGCCTGTCATTCCGAATCGTGCCCTGGCAATTGCTTTGCGCATGATTCAATCAAAGATTTTTTTGGGGCTGGGGCTGCGCAGCGTTAGATTTTAACACAAAGGAATGTTAAACTTTTTTTGACAAAAAGCGGAAAATATGAATGGTCAAATTTAAAGGGAGATTAAAAAGATGAAAACGATGGCAAAAATTTTAACGACATCAATATTGCTATTTCTCCTTTCCGGGTGCATGCCCGGTCGTGCGGGCATGCCCATCATGTGGAACGGGTATTTTTTTCAGATAATTTTTGGCGTAATGTTGCTGCTGTTCGTAATTGTTTTATTGAAACTCATTGCCAGCGGTAACAAAGATACAGCTAATGGCCCAACGCAAAAGGAATTACAGGATATATCTGCTAAGCTTGACGAAATTAAAAAAGACCTGAACGAGATAAAAGAGTGGATGCGAAATAAGTAAGGCCGTTCTTTGCGGTTGCTTCAATTAAGTTTTTCGGGGCTGAGGCCGTTTTTGCCTAAGAAGCTTTCCTTTCCATCGGTTGCGCGGTGCCTGCTGCGCACCCGATGAATCGGACAGATTTTATGCGATTAGGGAAAATTTTGAGCAGATAAAAGCTTACAGATTAAAAGAGCGCCAGCGGAGATTCGCCCGCTGCAGCGGGATTTCTCTGGCGATTAAAAATTCTGAACCAATTCAATATTTTACAACGAATGATGTAAAATATTTCGCCAGATTAAATATTAAAAACACAGTGCAGGCACACAGTGCAAGCACCAGTGCAAGCACACAAAAAATTTGGCCTCCTTCTTTAAACGAAAAAAGCCTGCGCAAGGCAGGCTTTGGAGGTGAGCCAGCGGAGATTCGAACTCCGGACCAACGGCTTAAAAGGCCGCTGCTCTACCGGCTGAGCTACTGGCTCATCATTTTGTTACAAGATACCAAATATAATCATTTATCAAAATTATGTCAAATCAAATTTTCATTTTTTTTACGGAAATAATCGTTGGTTACTTTCACCACCACGCCGGAGAGTCCCAGCAAGCCAATCAGGTTGGGAAAGGCCATTAATCCGTTGAATACGTCGGCCATGATCCACACCAATTCCAGCTGCGCCACGGTCCCTACCAGCACATAAGTACCGAAAGCCGCCCGATACAATATGACGATCGTTTTTAAATCTGGCTCTAAAAGATGTCTTCTGATTCGTACATAGACCCAGATGTAAATTAAAATCAAAACACTGCTCAACAGCATTTTGCCGTTTTGCACATGCTGAACAATATAGAACGGCATTAAGGTTATGGCAACCAATAAATAGGTAATAAATTTTCTGACGGCCGGGCCAATTTCGGTCAAATATTCCAGCGCTTTTTCGCCGTAGTAGCTCCAGCCCAGAATGGTGGAATAGGCAAACAGCACCAGGCCGATGGAAACGATCAGTCCTCCGTAATTTTGCGGCAGCCAGCTTACCGCAGGCAGCGTATCAGAGAATGCGCTGGACGTGAGTTTAGCGCCAGTTAAATCCGGTCCGGCGGTCCACATGCCAGAAAGCAAAATGACCAGGCCGGTCATGGTACAGATCACCAGCGTGTCAATAAAGGTCTGCGTCATAGAAACCAGCGCCTGCGAAACAGGATGCTTGGTAATGGCGGCAGCGGCGGCGATGGGCGAACTACCCAGTCCTGATTCATTGGAAAACACACCGCGACTGACTCCCTGCCTGATGGTCAACATCACTGTTGCGCCTAAAAATCCGCCGGCGGCGGCATGACCGCTAAACGCGCTCTTAAAAATGAGCACAAAAATCGCCGGCAACTGGTCGAGATGCAGTAGCAAAATGAGCAATGCGCTGCTAAAATAAAAGATAATCATCACCGGCACCAGCAGTCCGGTCACCTTGCCGATGCTCTTAATGCCGCCCACAATAACCAGCACGGTTAAAATCATCAATACCAGGCCGGTGTAGGTGTGCGGAATGTTGAAGCTCAAACTGAGGGCTTCGGCCACGGAGTTGGATTGCACCATATTACCGATTCCAAAAGCGGCAACAGCGGCAAAAATGGCAAACAAAATACCCAGCCAGCGTAATTTTAAACCATTCTGAATGTAGTACATAGGGCCGCCGCTCATGGTGCCGTTTTCATCTACCTGCCGGTATTTAACGGCTAACACGGCTTCGCTGTATTTGGTGGCCATGCCAAACAATCCCGTAATCCACATCCAGAACAGGGCGCCGGGACCGCCCACCGTAATGGCCGTGGCCACGCCCGCAATATTTCCGGTTCCCACGGTAGCCGAAAGCGCGGTCATTAACGCCTGAAAATGGCTTATATCGCCAGGATGATCCCCTTTTTCTTTGCGTTTAACCAGCCCAAGATAAAGAGAGTAAAACAGCTTTCGGATTTGCAGGCCCTTTAAGATGATGGTCAAATAAATTCCCGTACCAACCAGTAAAATTAGCAGAGGCACGCCCCACACAAAATCTCTGGCCTGCGTAAAAAATTGAAGTAATTGTTCAGCCATTTTTAAGCAGTCTCCTGAACCTTTTCCATTAAGTCAATGTATTTTTCCAGTCAAACATAATTGCCTCCAGCACGCCGCCGGCCAGGGCAAAAGCCTCCGTCGGTAGCCAGCGGGCGTTAATTTCAACTCTGCCCGTCGTTATTTCTACGATGGGCGTATGTCGCGCCACCATCGCTCCGCTGTTAATCATACCGCTAATCACGCCATTGTAAGGCGATAAAATGGGAATATCGTTAATTTTCGCGATTTCTTCTCTTTCCCGAACGCGCTCATTAATATCTTTGGTGGCGATAAAAACCCCTTCAAGCGGCGTTTCGATCACCTTTTGCAGTCGGGGTTTTTCCGCTCTTGCAGCCGCTTCCTTTTCATCCAAAAAGGGGTACTGAACCTGTCCCAACAGGGCCGTCTCCCTGCTCACCCACAAATCGTTTTCCTGCTTTTTTTCGAATCCGATAATCCGCGTCTTTTCCTTTAAAAAGGGTTTTAACTTCTCGTAAATTGGATTACTGATTTTAACGAGATAATCGGCCGGTAAAGTTTGACCGCGCTTTAATTCTTCCAGAAAAATAACGGGAATCTGGCGGTCATTCAGGGCAAAACGCATAAAATCAAACAGGTTCTGTTCTTCAGTGATTAAATTTTGTTGAAAGGCCTGGCTAAAAGTCAAAGCCGAAACGCCTTCAACCTTCCCCTGCCCTGCGTAAATTACGCGCGTAAAATTTCGATGGAAATGCAAATCAACCGTTTTTAGCTGCGTGACTAAAATAATCTTAAATCCTGCTCTGAACAGGCGGATGGCCACAGCCGTCGCCTCGTCCCCACTTCCGGTGATTGCCACTACAGGCCAGTTCATTAAATTTCCTTTATCTTAAAGTCGTTAATATTTCCCAGGTAAATTTTGTGGTACAGATGCCTTAAATTTCTGAAAAGGCCCATCATCGTATTTTCATCGATTAGAGATTTTACCTGATTGATGAACAGAATCGTTTTTAAACCGTTTTCGTTTTTTGTGGTAAATTGCCGCACGCAATACGGTTTAATGATGTTTTGCCAGTGTTCAATTAAATCGTCGGAAAACAGGTGCTCCGATTTAAAAGCGCTTAAAAAACGTTCTAATTTCTCTTCCAGATTACTAAAATTTAAAGATGTAATCATGCAGGCTGCTGCGTGTTGTTCTTTAGTCATTCGTTTTAACAGACTTTCTTCAACAGGTCCCTGAGATTGAATGAGAAAGCGCGCCCCAGGAATTTCCATTTGTAAAATGGTATTCAGCAATTTTTCCGAAGGCGGCAGCAGCAAATCGTTTTCGATGGCGCTGCACAGATAGATGGTGTTTGCCTCAGCCGTTTTTAACTCATCGAGGAATAATTCGGCATCAATGTCAACCAGAATCTGGCCTTCCATGGGATATTTTAAAGGTCCATTAGAAAAGACAATGGCTTTCAAGTTTTGACCGGCAATTTCTCTGGCCAGGATGTTACACACCATCTCGCGCGAAACATCGCCGCAAAGAAAAATAAATTTCAACTCCGCCACTCCGAACTGGTTGTAAAATAGCTGATTCATTTCAACTCTACCTGGGGCATTATTGGCAAGTTGAACTCTTTTAGCGACGGATCAAAAGAGAAGATCATATCCACTTTTTTGCGCTTTAAGGTTTCTTTAATGAAAAAATGGCGCATGTGCAAAGCCGGGTTGGTCGAGCGCAAGAAATTGTTGATGGCGTTGCGTCGAACGCGCCTGGAAATCCAATCCATGCGCAGGCTGATGGTCAGTAAGGCTTCGTCAATAATTCGCATAAACTGGGCGGCCAGCTCCACATTGGCAAGATTTTTCAGCCGATCCAGCGTTTCATCGATCATAAGGTTATTGGTCACCAGTTTGGCGTCGCGCTCCAGCAAATATTCGAAAAATTCCGTTGCCTTTTGATGATGGGGATCGTCCACATCAATGATGGCAATCCAGGCAGAAGAATCAATAAACGTGGTCATTATTTTCATCGTTTTTCACGCTCCCGCGCTAATTCCAGCAATTTCGACAAAGGATTTCTGGCAATACGAATCCCTAACTTACCGGGACGAATGCGTTTTAGCGACACTTCGATTTTATCGCCTTCTTTCAGATCAAGCTTTGTTAAAATTTCCGCCGGGATTTCAATACGATTTTTTTCCTTTAATTGTGCAATAAAAGTGCCTGTTAACATAATTACTCCGTTAAAAACCAGTTGTTAAACTCTTTCATTTCAAAAATCCCGTCCTCACAAATAACTTTGTAAATCGGCTCGTACATTACCTTTTCATAATAATAATTCATTACATGAATGTTCTTATTCCTCGATTTATAGACTTCTTTCTCATCAGAAGGATAAAATTTAATGGATCGTTCACGTTCAAACAAAATGGTTTGCGTATCCGCCAGAAGATAAACGGGGATGTTCAGCTTTTTTGCCGTTAAAGCCAGAGGCAAAGAGCCCGCCCGGTGGATAAAACCGCTTTCGTAAAGACGTTCTGGACCGATTAATACCAGATTTACGTCGGGTAAACAAATTCCCATCTGGCTATCGGGAATAACCGTTACTCTGATCTTTTTTTTGGCCAGCAGCTCAGCCAGTTCCAGCCCTTCGCCCGGCGGGTCTGTTTTCAAAACAAATACCTCAAAGCGGCGTTTCTGACGTTCGGCTTCAAACAGGGTGCGCACCACCAGATAATCATTGCTCATGGTTAAAATACGGTTGCCCTGGGCAATGGCACGCGCGCCATAGGTGGCTATTTTTTGCACATTCTTTTCAATCTCTTCCAATACTGCGGATATCTTGGTTTTAAAGCTTTCCAGAATATGGGCATTGCCTTTTTGAGAGGTCAGGCTCCTTTTGCAATGATTTAACACATTGGTTGTGCTTCTGCGAATCAGCGCCTTGTTCGGATGTGTTTTTATGAGTTGTTTGGCCTGTTCATGCATTTCCTCGTAAAAAGCCTCGCAATTCACGCCATCCGGATCAGAGACTTTTTTTAATCTGGAAAGAAAAGAATCGTAATAGCTAAAAAGCAAAGCATACGCATCCGGACACCTGGAGGCCTGTATTTTTATTTTATTCATAAACTAACAACCTCTTGAATCCATTTTAAATAATCTTTACTGCCTCTTTTAATATCCAGGGCAATAACCTCGGGCACTTCGTAAGGATGCAGTTCTTTTATGGTTTGTTCAAGCTTTTGGTATTGACGATCATCGGTCTTGATCATCATCAAAACTTCGGCATCCTTTTGAACCTTTCCCTTCCAGGTGTAAATCGAAGTCAAGCCGGGAATTAAATTACAGCAGGCCGCCAGCCCGTTTTCCACGAGCTTTTGCGCGATTGCCTCGGCTGTCTTTGTATCAGGTGTTGTGCAAAAAACAACGATTTCCATACTCCCAACTTCCATTTTAATGCAGTCAAATTATAAACCGCTAAAGATTACAAATTTATGGCAATCGATGCAAGCACATTGTTATTTTTAAGGTCACTTTCCTTTTCGACAGGATTCAAAAAAGCATAAGGGAAAAGCGTTTATGTAATTTTATTAATTTTAGTGGATATTATCACACTATTGAAGGGAATTTTTGGCTACACTATTGCAATTTTTTTTACCTAACAAGTAAAGGAGGACATCATGGACGAATTAAGAAATGCTCTCATCTACAATCCGACTAAAAATCCGGAACGCACCAACGCCACGGTGGAAAGAATCTTTGAAGTTCTTGAAAATGTGCTGGGCGCCGATGCCTCGCAGCACATTAATAATTTAAACAATTTACTGCAGATCAAAGATTTAAGGTCGCCAATAAACGAACAAACCGCTGATCGTATCATCGCTTATTTCGACAAAAGCGGTTTGACTCGCGAGCAAATCGACGGCGTCACCTTTCAGCTTCAGCTAAGCGAAATATCCACCGCCGAAGCCATCGAGCTGCACAGCCAGTTCAAAATTCCCGTTTCGCGTCCGGAGGAAGATATCATTCCCGTGCTGGGCAAGGGCTGCTGGATTATGGACACCAAAGGCAAATGGTACCTGGATATGGACAGCAACTACAGCGCCACCAATCTGGGCATGGCCAACGAACAAATTGCCCGTGGCTTGTACAATCAGGCTTCAACTTTAATTTCCATGAAGGAAGATCGCATTCAAATTGCCCGCAGCCGCTTTTTAAAAGAAATTCATACCATGATGCCGGAAGGGCTGAATCAGTTCTACTGGCAAAATTCCGGCGGCGAGGCGGTGGACAAGGCGTTGAAAATAGCCAAGGCTTTTACCGGTACTACTAATGTTATTGCCTTTAAAGGCGGATTCCATGGGCGCACGCACGGCGCCGTGGCGGTGACCTGGAACGAGAAATACCGCAAACCGTTTGGGTTGCATCAGCTGGATTGGGTGCACTTTGCCGAATTTAACAATCTGAAAAGCGTGGAGGATTTGCTAAAACAAACCGGCGCTAAAATCATCATTCTTGAAATGGTGCAGGGCGAAGAAGCCGGAAACCTGCCTGCCACGCCGGAATTTATCGACGGTTTGTGGGCGCTGGCTAAAAAACACAATGCCCTGATAATCGACGACGAGGTGCAGGCCGGCTTTGGTCGAACCGCCGTAAAATCCGGCGACTGGTTTGCCTGCATGAGCTACAATGTGACTCCGGATATCATGGTTATTGGTAAATCATTTGGCGGGGGCTACCCGGTTACGGCGGTGGTTACGCGCAAGGAGATTGCCGAAGCCATGCAGCACGGTTACGACGGTTCCACCTTTGGCGGCAATCCCATGGCCATGGTCGCCGCATTAATCGCCACGCGCCAGATGCGCGCCAAAAACATTACGCAAAATGTCATCGAGCGCAGTCAGCAGTTATTAGAAGGCCTGAAGGAACTGCAGCAAAAGCATCCCGTAGTGGGCGAGATTCGCGGGCGAGGATTGATGGTTGCTTTTGATTTAGGCAGCGCGCAAAATGTGGAAAGAGTTCAAACAGCGCTGCGTGAAAACGGAGTAAAGGCATCGCTTTCCACCGGAAGCTTCATCCGCTTTTTACCGCCCACTGTCATCAGCGAAGGGGAAGTTAATTATTTTTTAGAAAAGCTTGACCGCAGTCTGTCGGTTCTTTAGATATTTTTGCCACGAATGCACTAATTTTTTTTTGATTTTAATTCGTACATTCGTGGCTATTTATTTCCTTTTTTGTTTGCTTATCCAAAATTCTCAATAAAGTAACGATGAATGGTCGAGTCGTCGGTGAGTTCCGGATGGAAGGTGGCCACCATAATCCGCTGGTTGCGCGCCATTACCACATCCTGTCCATGATAGGCCAGCGGTTTTACGTCGGCTCCCAGTTCCACAATTTTGGGCGCGCGGATGAACACGCCTTCAAAGGTGGTTTCTTTTCCTTCAAATTCAAGCCGTACCGTGTCAATAAATGAATCGACCTGGCGACCGTAAGCATTGCGTTTAACTTTGATGTCAATCAACTTTAATGGATCCGATGGCAGATGCTCGCGCGTTGTGGCCAGAACAATTAAACCGGCGCAGGTGCCCATGATGGCTTTAGTCTGCCCGAAATCCACCAGCGCTTCACGCAAATTCAGCTTGTCGATTAGTAAAAGCATGGTGGTGGATTCGCCGCCGGGAATAATCAGTTTGTCGCATTTTTGCAGCGTTTCGGCATCTCGCACATAAAGCGCCTCGTGTCCGCACTGTTCAATGGCCTGCTTGTGTTTTAAAAAGTCGCCCTGTAAAGAAAGAATACCAATTTTCTGTTTCAATTACCAGCCTCTCTTATTTAACTGCTCCTCTTCCGGAATCTGACTCATTTCCAGTCCGGGCATGGCCTCGCCCAGTCCCTCGCTGGCTCTGGCGACCACATCCGGATCGTCGTAATGTGTGGTGGCCAATACGATGGCTTTTGCTCGCGCTTCGGGATCTTCAGATTTAAAAATACCGGAGCCGACAAAAACCGATTCGGCGCCTAATTGCATCATTAAGGCGGCGTCGGCAGGAGTGGCAATGCCGCCGGCCGAAAAATTGGGCACGGGAAGTTTTCCGTTTTCTTTAATGTACAGAACCAGTTCCAGCGGAGCGCCTAAATTTTTGGCGTAGCTGGTCAGTTCATCGTAATTCATATTGGTAATGCGACGCATTTCGCCAACGACAGAACGCATGTGTCGAACCGCTTCCACAATATTCCCGGAGCCAGCCTCGCCTTTGGTGCGAATCATAGCCGCGCCTTCGGCTATGCGGCGCAGGGCTTCGCCTAAATCGCGGCAGCCGCAAACAAAGGGCACTTTAAAATCGTGCTTCCAGATGTGATTTTTATCGTCTGCCGGCGTTAGCACTTCACTTTCATCCACAAAATCGACGCCAATGGATTGTAAAACCTGGGCCTCGGCAAAATGACCGATGCGGCACTTGGCCATTACCGGAATGGACACGGCTTCCATAATTTCCTTAATCATTTTAGGATTGGACATACGCGCCACGCCGCCCTGAGCGCGAATATCGGCAGGGATGCGCTCCAGAGCCATTACCGCCACCGCGCCGGCGTCTTCGGCAATTTTAGCCTGCTCGGCGTTGGTAACATCCATTATCACACCGCCTTTCAACATCTCTGCCAGGCCCACTTTTACCTTAAAATCTTTATTGTCTAAAAACATTTCACACCTCTCTTTTAGCAATTTCTGATTTTTTTAACCGACTAATTTATTTTTTTAACCGATGGAAGTCAAGTAAGTTCAATCCCCCATTAAAGCTCCCTTAAGAGCTGTTCGATCTTATCCAGAGATTTCGGAATCTGTTTTACGAAACCATGAATGACATTGGTAGAAAAGCCCAGAAAAAATAAGGGGCCGATAAAGAACAGGCGTGGATACTGAATGCTCTCTCCGCTTTCGGTAACATCAGGATAGTTCTTTCTGTTCACGCCTATTTTAAAGTTTTTAAGCACCTTCAAATCACCATGATAGCCCGTGGCAAAGATAACCTTATCGACCTCTAACTGCCAGTTTTTAAAATAGACCACATTCTGATCAACATGTGTAATTTTCTGATAGGCCTTGTAGCGAATGATCTCCATGCTGATCAGTTCCTTTAAATAACTTTCGTACACGCCGCGAATGTGGTACAGTTTTCTGGTGTCCGAGAAGAATTGCAATTCATCGCGCGTAACCAGGTAAACCAGCGAATACCCCACAAGATCAATCGCCGTTTCCGCTGCGCTATTACCGCCGCCAACCACCAGAATCCGCTGGTTTTTAAAATCCATTTTGTCTTTGTAAAAATGAGAATGCATCACATAAGGATTGTCTTTAATGCCCGGGATTTCCGGGAAATAGGGATTGCCAAAAATCCCGGTGCCTACCAGCAAAATGGGAGCCGTGTATTCGTGCGTTTTGGTTTTAACCACATAGCCGGTGGCATCGCGATCCACTGAAAGCACAGGCTGGTGCGTTTGCACATCAAGCTGAAAAAAGTCGCAGTAGGCTTCCAGATAGCGGGCAAATTGCGCGGCCGTGCAATAGGGACGCAAAACATCCATTTTCCAGATGGGCAGTTTGCTGGAAAGGCTGGTCCAATCGCGCTGCGGCAAACAGGGAGAAAGCATCAGCATATCCGGACGAATTTCCGACCAGGACTGGCCTGGCTTACCGCGCTCCAGAATCACGTAATCGATCTTTTTTTGTCTGGCGATTTCGGCTGCTTTTAATCCCGCAGGGCCGCCGCCGATGATGATGATCTCTTTATTTATCTTCTTCATTTTCTGTATGACATTCTCCTTTTGTTTACACGTTTTAAACGGCCTTACATTTCAGGAATATGTCTTGCTTTTCACAAATTTTAACCGGGCGGACGTCGCTCCCCCCATCAGCCTTGACTAATCTTTTAAAATGATTAAAAAAGCGCCTTTTTTAAGAGTCCGACTCTTCGCGATGCCGGGCTTCATCCATTATTCTGCATGCTTCCATAATTACATTCATGGTCGAATTATGCACATTGCGCTGCACATTGATCGGTTGCGATCTAAATTGAAAGGTGCCTTCTTCCAGGGGCACAAGCTCGTACATGGCGGCTTCGCCTTCCTGATTATCGCTTTTAGCATGCCAGACCTGGCCCTCTTTAAAATAGATGGTTCCGGAAACTTTTCCTTTAACGGTTAGCAGACCGCTCTTTTTATTCAGATTGAGCATCTGCAGCACCTCTACCAGCGAAAGATCGCGCAAATCACCGGCAAAGCCCTGCTGTTTTTCGCTGCGATCTTCAATCTTTTTTACATTTTGCGAACGAGCTAAAAGTTCCTCAACGCGGCGCAGTAACAGCTTGCGGTCGATCGGCTTGCTCAAATATTCGTCGGCGCCGGCTCTGAAACCTCTAATTTCCATTTCCGGATCATCAAAAGAAGTGAGAAAGATAAACGGCACCAGCGGAATTTGAGAATTTTCTCTGATCATCCAGCACAGCTCGATGCCATCCATCTGGGGCATCATCACATCCGATATAATGAGGTCCGGTTTTTCTTTATTGGCGATTTCAAAAGCGCGCTCACCGTTTTCTGCTTCGATGATCTCGTAATCCTTACCGGCTTTGGTTAGCGAAATTTTCAATAATCTTAATACATTAGGATTGTCATCGACAATCAGAATTTTGGCTCCCATCCCAGCTCCGAGCTCTCTTAAACTTTATTCTTAAAATAATTAATATTCAGATTTTTAACCGCGCCAGCCTCATCCAGCCGCCGAACCGGCGTATTGTGCGGCGCCTGTAAAACCGTTTCCAGATTTTCGTCAATTTCACGATCAATCTGTTTTAAGCTCTGCACAAATACGTCGAGCATCTCTTTGCTTTCGCTTTCGGTCGGTTCGATCATCATCGCCTCTTTAACGATCAAAGGAAAATAAACTGTGGGCGGATGCACGCCATAATCCAATAACCGTTTGGCAATGTCCAGAGCCTTAGCGCCGCGTTTTTTCTGTTTTTCGGCCGAAAGGACAAATTCGTGCATGGTTGGCGCGGGATATTCCAATTCAAACAGCTCTTTTAACTGCGCTTTGAGATAATTGGCGTTAATGATCGCATGGCGCGTCACCTGGGGCAAGCCGCTTTTGCCCAGAATACGGATGTAGGCGTAGGCCCGCACAAAAATGGCAAAATTGCCGTAAAACGTATGAACGCTGCCAATGCTCTCTGGCAAATTGTATTCCAGCAAATAACGTCCGTTCTTTTCAATGATAATCGGCGCGGGCAGATAATCTTTTAGTTTGTCGTTTACGGCCACCGGTCCCGAGCCCGGCCCGCCGCCGCCATGGGGCGTGGAAAATGATTTGTGCAAATTGATGTGCATGACGTCAAAGCCGGTTTCTCCCGGACGAACAATGCCGAACAGGGCGTTTAAATTTGCGCCATCCATGTACATCAGGGCATCCACTTCGTCCATCACGGCGCGAATCTCTTTTAGCTGCGTCTCAAAAATACCCAGCGTACTGGGATTGGTGAGCATGATGCCCGCCACATTCTCATCGGTTTTTGCTTTTAAATCTTCCATATCCACCAATCCCTGCTCTGTGGAGCGAACGGTTTTAATCCGAAAACCGCAAATGGCGGCGGATGCGGGATTGGTGCCGTGCGCCGAATCGGGCACCAGAATAACCGTGCGTTGACGTCCCTTCATCTGGTGATATTTTTTAATCAGCAGCAAACCGGTCAGTTCTCCCTGGGCGCCGGCTGCGGGCTGAAGCGTAATGGCGCTGAAGCCGGTAATTTCTTTAAGCAGCTCGCCCAGCTCGTACATCAACCGTAAAGCGCCCTGTACCTTTTCTGCTGGCTGCTCGGGATGCAAATTCATAAATCCGGGCAAACCGGCCAGCCGCTCATTTATTTTGGGGTTGTATTTCATGGTGCAGGAACCCAGCGGATAAAAAGCTTTGTCCACATGATGATTCAAAGTGGAAAGCATTACAAAATGTCGAACAACTTCGTTTTCTGCCACCTGTGGTAAATTGGCCGCTTTATGACGCAAATATTTATCAGGAATCAAATCTTCATTCTTTTTTACGGGAACATCGCAGCGGGGCAACGTGTGCCCTTCGCGTCCTTCTTTACTCAATTCAAAAATCAATTTTCGGTACATGCTTACTTACTCCTCTTCGATCTTGTTTTCGGCAATGGTCACACTGTAGTTTTTCTCTCTGGCAATATCCAGACAACGACTCAAACGTTGTAAAAGAGAATCAACGGTTTCTTTTTGCAATTGTTCGGTGGTAGCTGCAACAACGCCTACTTTCACCACCAGATTCTGCAATTCACTGATCTTTCTCTTTCCGGGATGCAGGGTTTCCAGAATTTCTTCGTCTAAATAGTCCGTGGTCGAGAGCACCACCCGAATTCGCTCCGATTCGATGTAAGCGCCTTCGGCATCGGTGTGCGGCATCAAAATGTAGAACAGACCTTCGCCGGAACGCGCCAGAACATCGGCCTTACGCGTTTTGGTCAGCAAAAAATTGGCCATTTTCATTAAAATGTAGTTGCCCAGTTGATGACCGAGAACTTCGTTAATCTGATCAAAATTTTCGATCAAAACAACGGCCAGACCAAACTCCGCTTTGTAACGAGCCGAAATTTGAATTTCTTCTTTTAGACGAATCTTAAAGAAATTGAAATTGTAAAGACCGGTTAAATGGTCAATCATGGGATTTTCACTGACCGCCTGATTATGTTCCAAAAAGGCCTTCAGTTCTCTTTTGATCTTTTTGGTGGTTTCTGCCAGTCGATGATTTTCATCTTTGAGCATGCGTAATATTTCATTACGTTTGATGATGCTCTTGACTCTGGCCACCAGCTCCTTGGAGTTAAACGGTTTTAGCAAATAATCGTCTGCGCCCAATTGCAAACCGGTGACGCGATCATTGGGCTGAATGTAGTTGGCCGTTAAAAAGACGACCGGAATATCGCGCGTGCTACGACTGTTCTTTAAAATCCTGCACGCTTCAAAGCCATCCATGACCGGCATTTTCGCATCGAGAATGACCAGATCGGGCAATTCCTTTTCAGCGATTTCAACGGCCTGTTTTCCGTTTTCGGCCTTGTGCACGTCAAACTCATATAGAGCAAAAATGCGTTCCAGAGTCTCTAACATCTCCGGATTGTCATCGGCAATCAAAATGGACGGCATACACTCCCTCAATCTAAAATTGATTTCATGATTTCGATGTAATGATCCAGCTCCTGCCTGGTTCTTTTCTCGGTGACGGCCACCAGTAAGTGGTCTTTTAGGCCAAGATGTTGCAAACTGACGCCGGCCAGCACGCCCTTCTGTGCAAATTGCTGAATCACAGTATCGGCATTTACTGGCAATTTAATAGTAAATTCTTTAAAGAACGGCGCTTCGACGGCCAGGCTAATTCCCGCTAATTTGGTTAAGCCCTCTGCCAGATAATGCGCCTTATTCAGACACAGGCTGGCAACCTGCTGCATGCCCTTCTTTCCTAAAGCCGAAAGATAAATCGCCGCCCGAACGGTTAAAAGGCCCGAATTGGTGCAGATATTGGAAGTTGCCTTTTCGCGACGAATATGTTGCTCGCGCGTTTGCAGGGTTAAAACGTAGCCTCTTTTTCCGTCAACGTCTTTTGTTTCGCCGGCAATGCGCCCCGGCATTTTGCGCAATAACGTTTCTCTGGCCGAAAACAACCCCACAAACGGGCCGCCGTAATTTAGCGGATTACCCAATGCCTGCCCTTCGGCCACGGCAATATCCGCTTCATACTCTCCCGGCGTTTTTAAAATGCCCAGCGATATCGGATCGTAGGCATAAATCAGCAGGGCCTTGTGAGCGGCGCGTAATTGATTGATGGCTTCCACATCTTCCAGAAAGCCGAAATAATTCGGATTTTGCACCACAATGCAGGCGGTGTTATCGTCAATATTTTGTCTTAAAAATTCCAGATCAAGCGTAAAATGTTTCTGCGGAATCTCAACGATCTGCACGTCCATGTGGCGCAAATAGGTTTCAATCACTTTTTTATAACGCAGGTTCAGAGTGGCAGGCAACAATACCGTTTGTTTGCGCGTGTGGCTTAAAGCCAGCAAAATGGCTTCTGCCAATGCCGAACCGGCCTCGTACATGGAAGCGTTGGTAACATCCATCTGCGTTAATTCGCAAATTAACGACTGAAATTCGTACATGACCTGCAAATTGCCCTGACTTACCTCCGGCTGATAGGGCGTGTAGGAGGTGTAAAATTCGGGGCGAGATGCAATTTCATCTACAATGGCCGGTATGTAGTGGTCGTAAGCGCCGGCGCCAGCAAAAGGAATCAATGGCAGATTTTCGGCGGCAAGCTCTTCTAATAATTTCTGCGCCTCCATCTCAGAAAGCCCGTCGGGAATTTGATATTGTCCTTTGAATCTAAGATCTTCGGGAATATTGGCAATTAACTCTTCAAAATTTTTTACGCCAATGGTTTTCAGCATAGCTTTGATATCTTGTTCGGAATTAGACCAGTAGCTCATATCCTGTTACCTTTGTTTTTATTTAGCGGTTTATTTTGCTATTCAAGATAGGGAATTTAATATTTTTATAAAATAATAACAAAGATTTCTTTGACATTTTGTGAATATTTTCCGGAAATGGAAAGGGGGCTGCGCAGGATGCTAAATTTGATGAATAACTCTGACCTTTAATTCCAATTCCGGCATTATGTAAGTAAAGGCCGGCCCGGAGAATCGCGGGCAATGATTTTCCGCGTTACTTGTTTATTGCTTATTTCAAAAAATCTGTTAAATTAAGCAATAAAAAGAATAGGAGGGCAAAGATGGAACTTAAAGTCGTCAAAATCGAAAAGCCGGAAGAGATGAACTTTATTTTAGGCCATTCCCATTTCATTAAAACCGTTGAAGATTTGCACGAAGCCATTGTCAACGTCAATCCGGGGATCAAGTTCGGCCTGGCCTTTTGCGAGGCTTCACAGCAGGCTCTGGTGCGTTATTCCGGCAATGATCAGGAATTGATCGAGCTGGCTAAAAAGAACGCCATGAATCTTTCCGCCGGCCACAGTTTCATCATTTTTCTGGGCAATGCCTTCCCCATCAACATTCTGAATGCCATAAAAATGGTGCCCGAAGTCACCAGAATTTTTTGCGCGACCGCCAATCCAACGGAAGTCATTATTGCCGAAACCGAAATGGGGCGGGCCATCCTTGGCGTGGTTGACGGTGTTAAGACTAAAGGCATTGAAACCGATGAGGATATTAAAGTTCGAAAAGAGTTTTTGCGCAAAATCGGTTACAAGTTTTAATCAATTTATTTAATCCAGGTTTAACGGAGAATTAATGGCTAATTTACAGGAGTTGTTTGATTTTTATTTGAATACCAATCCGACCAAATGGAAATTGCGGAACGCCACCAACCTTTTAATCCATGCCTGTCAGGCGCTTGATGTTAATGCGCCTGATGAAATCGACGAGGAACGTTTATTAGAGCTTCCTGCGGCGCTGGACCGTTTTTTTCAGAAAACGACGCAAAAGGCCGTTCACGACAAAGGAACATTAGCCGAAATGATCGGGCGCTTTGGACCTATTGACGGTTTGCAGTCGGTTTTGCAACAGTTGTTAAACGATCCGGATAAAAACCTGCGCCAGTTCACTCTTCAATCGCTGGAGTACCATGCCCAGAACAATTTACACAATGTGCTGCCCATACTGGAACATTACCGTAAATCCACCGATCCATTGATGAAACAGGTTTCCGCCATAATTTTAGCCCGCTTATCATCGCTGACTAAATGGAATGAACAGATTAAACAATTAATTTGTGACTGGTTGCGGGAAGACGACGCCTCTTACGTTCAACTGATCTATCAGGAGATAATCCGCCAGGCATCGAATTCCGTGGATTCTGTGGAACGAAAACAGAAATATATGCGCATGCAGGAATGGCTGGAAACGGAATTTAAGTTTTTAAAATGAATAGCATCAGCAAGAACTTTTTGGTTTCCGTTTTTTCGATTTTTCTCCTCTGGTCGTGTTACAATATGGATCCGCCCGTAAGGGCGCAGCAACCCTCCGCTTTTTATTTTTATCAGATGGCCGTCCAGAGCAAAATTCGGGGCGATACGCCTAAAGCGCTGGAACAAATCAATCGCGCCATTCGCCTGAACCACAAGATTTCCCTGTTTTATGTTTTTAAGGCGCAAATTTTCGATTCCATGCAGGTGAGCGATTCTGCTGTGTTTTATTACAAAAAGTCTCTTACGTTACGCTCCCATGCGCCTGAGATTTTAAAACGACTGGGCGAACTGGCGCTACAGGCCCAAAGGCCTAATGAGGCGGCTTATTACTTTCGTAAGGCTTACATCGAGGCTCCGGACAGTGTGGATTTTCTTTTAAAATTGGCCCAGATTCGTCTTCAACAAAATGAAATCAGGCAGGCCGAGAATCTTCTGGACGAATATCGTCTCACACAAAAAAGAAAGGAGCGTCCTGTTTCGCCCCTCTTTTTTGTTATCAGGGCAGACCTGGCCATGTCCAAAGGCGATTCTCTTAGCGCCGCCCGCTTTTATGCGCGCAGTCATTGCGGGGAATGCCTTTCAAAAGAACAGGCGGAATGGGCCTTTGAAACCCTGTTAAAAACGCAAAACCTGGAGGCCTACTTCGATTTGTTGGCCGGCGTGCGCAAAAATCGCCATTTTCCCGAAGCTTTGCTCTACTATTACCGTGGGCTGTACTATCAGGCTATTGGCAACGCACACGAAGCAGTGCAACAGTTCGAGAGGGCCTATCAAAAAGGCGTGCGCAAAAAGAAACTGCTCAAAATGCTAATTCAGTTCTACGCAGGCCAAAATAAAATGGAACGCGTAAAGGTTTTACAATCAGAAATTCAAGAATAAAAAACCGTCATCGTATTTTCCATCAACACGTTCTGTTTTAATCTGATAATCTGGAGCTGCATGCACACCTTTCTTTTTTATTTTTCTAATTGACAAAAAATTTTAAATTACAGCGAAAGAAATTGAACGTTCGGGTGTATATGAATAAGAAGTATCGCAAAATCTGGCAGGTACTGCACAGCTATGAGGGAGAAATTTTAGGCTATCTGAAACGCGCCGTGGAAGACGGCGAAGTAGCCAGAGATTTATTTCAGGAAGTTTATTACCAGGCGCTGGTAAATTTAGATAGACTCAATCCCGATCGTTCTTTGAAAAATTGGCTTTACACGGTAGCTCGCAACAAGGTGATCAATTACTATCGCGATCAAAATAGACGGGCCGCCCAACCACTGGAGGCGCATCACCAGACGCTTGACGCCCCGCACGCAAAAACCGACGACGAAGCCATTCAATTTGCTCTACAGGCGCTTCCCGAACGACAGCGAAAAATCTTTTTGTTGCGCGAAATTGAAGAACTGGATTACCGGCAGCTGGCGAGTGAGTTCCGTTTGAGCGAAGCGGCGGTCACTTCATTGCTGAGTCGTGCGCGCAACAATTTTAAAAAACAATATCAACTGTTCTTTTTGCCCGATTGGTTAAAGCGCGCCGCCCGGCAACTCCCGCTGGAAGATGTATTGCGCTTTGTCAAACCGGAGGTCACCGATCAGCCGATCCTGAGAAATATTTTTGAGCAGAGTCAGCGCTACTTTTCGAACATCAGGCAACAATGGGATCTGGTACGCGAACAGTTCTTTACATTAGATCACCTGCATCAAATCTTTTCAGAGCTGCCAGAACTGGAGAACAAAACCGTGCTGGACGCCGGAAGCGCGACCGGAATGGTGGCCATTAATTGCGCCTTAAAAGCCCGGCAGGTGATTGCCGTTGATATAAACCGACGATTTGTAAGATATTTGCGCCATATTCAGCGTACGCTCGGTTTGCAAAATCTTTGGGTCGTCCGCGCTGACCTGAGAACAATTCCCCTGCGTCCGCAATCTGTAGATCTGATCTTTGCCACCCTGGTTCTGCATCACTTACCGCATCCGCCGGGATGGTTCGAAACAGCAGCCATGCTGCTTAAAGCAAAAGGCCATCTGGTAATCGTCGATTTTGAGCGGCACAACAACAGGCAACTGGCCGACACCATGCACGACATCTGGCTGGGCTTTGCGCCCGCCGCCGTCGAACGCTGGGCAAAAGACAATCAAATGAAATTAGCGGCAAGCCAGCAATGGCATTCCAGAGCAGGCCTGGCGGTTCGCAGGTATCTGTTTGAAAAACGGTAAGACGGCACATTTTAGTCCTGCACACGCCCCGTAAACTCGGCAAAGCCGCCGTTTGCGGGCAAAGGCATTTTTTTTACGCAAATAAACCTACGTTTTAAATGAGATTCAAAATAATTAACATAAATTAACAAGAAAGGATGACTCATGGTTAAACATCATGTTAAAGACCTTAACCTTGCGCCGCAGGGAAAAAAACGGATCGAATGGGCGGATAACGACATGCCCGTTTTGCGCAAAATCCGAGAGCGTTTCGAAAAAGACCAGCCGCTGGCCGGCATGCGCATGTCTGCCTGTTTGCATGTAACCGCCGAAACGGCCAATCTGGCACGCACGCTTAAAGCCGGCGGCGCCGATCTGGTGTTGGTGGCCTCCAATCCGCTCAGCACACAGGATGATGTGGCGGCCTCGCTGGTAAAAGATTACGATATTTCTGTTTTTGCCATCCGCGGCGAAGATCACAAAACTTATTACGAACACATTCGTACAGCCATTGAACACAATCCGCAAATTACCATGGACGACGGAGCCGACCTGGTTTCCACGCTGCACGCCGAATATCCGGACAAATTAAAAAACGTCAAAGGCTCCATGGAAGAGACCACCACCGGCATCATTCGTCTACGCGCCATGCATCGCGACGGCGCGTTAAAAATCCCCGTATTTGCCGTCAATGACGCAGAGACCAAATACCTGTTTGACAACCGCTACGGCACGGGACAATCCACGGTAGATGGCATCATTCGCGCCACGGATTTTCTGGTGGCCGGCAAAAAAGTGGTGGTCGCCGGCTACGGCTGGTGCGGCAAGGGCTTTGCCATGCGCATGAAAGGCATGGGCGCCAACGTGATCGTTACCGAAGTCCATCCCATCAGGGCTCTGGAGGCGGCCATGGACGGCTTTTGGGTAATGCCCATGAGCGAAGCCGCTAAAATCGGCGACCTGTTCGTAACCATTACCGGCGACATTCATGTGATTCGTAAAGAACATTTTGAACGGATGAAGGACGGAGCTATTGTGGCCAACAGCGGTCATTTTAACGTGGAAATTAACATCGATGATCTGGAAGCGCTGGCCAAAGAAAAACATGAAAACGTGCGCAACAATGTGGATGAGTACGTGCTGCAGGACGGAAGGCGCATCTTTCTGCTGGCGCAGGGCCGTTTGATTAATCTGGCCGCTGCCGAAGGTCATCCGGCAAGCGTGATGGACATGAGTTTTGCCACCCAGGCCTTAACCACCGAGTACGCGCTTAAAAACGATCTACCCGTGGCCGTTCACGACGTGCCGGCGGAAATCGAAAATTGGATTTCCCTCGCCAAGCTGGAAACCATGGGCATCCAGATCGACGAGCTAACCGAAGAACAAAAACAGTACCTCTCTTCCTGGGAAATGGGTACCTGATTTTTCTCCATATTAAAAACCTTACGAGGGCTTCCCTGCCCCCGTAAGGTTTTTTAAATGTGCTGATTGGACTTCAAATTGACATTGGAAGCACGCACGAGTTACTTAGCCTGACATAAAGCCTCCCCGGAAGTCAATGTCTGTACTTTTTACCTGACAGGGCCATTCTCCCTTTTTCTATAGCGTGTAGTGCAGTTCCGCTCCGGGCCCTAAAGGCAAACCAAAAACTAACCACACGATCAGCAGGGCTGTCCACACAAAGAAAAAGGCAATGGAGTATGGCAGCATGGTGGCGATAATGGTGCCAATTCCTGTATTACTTTCATACTTCTGGAAATAGGCAATAATCAGCGCAAAAAAACTCATCATGGGAGAAACAATATTAGAAACGCTGTCGCCAATCCTGTAAACGACCTGAGTTAACTCCGGCGAGTAGCCCAGCAGCATAAACATGGGAATAAATATAGGCGCCATCAAAGCCCATTTTGCCGAAGCGCTGCCCATTAACATATTTATGGAAGCCGAGAGAATAATAAAAATAATCATCAGCGGAATAACCCCCAAACCGGAAGATTTTAAAAGATCAGCGCCTTGTACGGCAAAAATAACGCCTAAATTCGACCATTTAAAATAGGCCACAAACTGTGCGGCAAAAAAGACCAGCACCAGATAAAGACCGAGCGTTTGCATGGCCTTACTCATCCCGTTGACCACGTCGGTATCATTCTTAAATTTTCCGGAAGCAAAACCGTAAACAAGCCCTAACGTTCCAGCCACGACAAAGAGCATGGCCACCACGCCTTTAATCAGTGGGGAATTAAGCATGCTGCCGTCAGGTCCTCTTAAAAATCCGTTAGCCGGTAATATGCCAAGTAAAATCACCCCTAAAATAAAAACGGAGGTAATCGTACAATAAATTAATCCTCTCTTCTCATCGGGAGACAACGTTTCAATTTTCTCGATGGGCACGTCGCCTTTGTACTTTCCGAGTCGCGGCTCAACAATCTTTTCCGTAACCCATGTACCCGCCAGAGAAATGACGATGGTTGAAAAGGCCATGAAATAATAATTAGCAGTAGGATTGACCAGATAATCCGGATCGATGATGCGCGCCGCCTCTTCGGACAAACCGGCAAGCAGCGGGTCAATGGTGCCAATAAAAAGGTTGGCGCTAAAACCGCCGGATACGCCGGCAAATGCCGCAGCCATTCCCGCTATCGGATGCCTGCCCACAGCCATAAAAATTACGCCGGCCAGAGGGATGAGCAACACATAGCCAATATCGCTGGCCACATTGGAAAGGATTCCGGAAAAAACAATAATAAAAGTCAGCAAATGCTTGGGAGCAGATAAAACCAGCAGACGGATCAGCGCATTGATCATACCGCTGCTTTCGGCCATCCCAATCCCCAGCATGGCGACCATCACAATGCCCAGAGGCGCAAAACTGGTATAATTTTCCACCATCTCCAGGATGATTCGATGAAGCCCTTCTATCGATATAAGATTAACCGGTTTGATCATTTCCTGGGTTCCCGGATGGATGGCCTCTAACCCCATATAGTGAGTTACGGCGGAAAGGATAAGAGTGGCCACGGCAAACAAAGCAAATAATGTAGCCGGATGCGGAAGAGCATTTCCGCCAATTTCCACCCATTCCAGGATCCTATTGAATAGTGAGATTTTCTCTTTTTTTTCTTTAGTTTGTTTGGTTTGTAAATTTGGCATTACGGGTTCCCTGATTTAATCCAACTTACGATTACATGTTTTCAATAACTTTTAAACTCATCTTTGAACGAAAAGCATTAAAGCCGCCTAACTAATTGTTTTAACAGTTATTAACTCACCGGCGCCATACATTTTCAGCGCTCAAGCCGCCAAATATAATATGTAAAAAAAATACAATATTGTGCAATAAAAAATGTAAAAATCGTAACACCCCGAATGCGGTTTTTACCTGATGGGCTATTTCACTGTTATTTTAACTTTTACCGATATAAACCAATTACTCTCCCCTACTGTTTTTGCGGCAACCGTTTCCTTTTTACCCGCCTGCGCATCTTAAGGAAACGTTTTTGCTTTTTTTCGTTTTTTGCCATGCAGCTACCATTCTCATGTAAGATTTTATTTTTCAGTGAGTTGGCCATTTCTTCATCTTTCTGGCACCATATTTGAATTTAGTATTAACAGGTAAAACCAGAATTCGTTGGAGAGAACCATGCAAATTTTGCGAAAAGTTAAGTACGAAAACGAATTAAATCCCGAATTTACCTCCTGGCTGAGCACCATTCCGGGAGGAGAACGGGTGCGAGAATGCATGCAGTGCGGCACCTGCAGCAGTATCTGTCCGGTTAGCATTTACATGGACATCACGCCCCGCCGTTTAATGGCCATGGCCGATTCCGGTTTTAAGGACGACGTGCTGCAGAGCTTTACCATCTGGTTATGCGCCTCGTGCTATGCCTGCACGGTCAATTGCCCGAAGGACATCAAAATTACCGACATCATGTACGGTTTAAAGCGGCGCGCCATTGAAGAAAAAGTTTTGCCCAGGCGCCGTTTTGCCATTCCCATTCTGGCGCGTTCCTTTGTCAACATGGTCAAAAAGAACGGCCGCATCACCGAAAGTCGGCTGGTGATGACGCTGGCTTTAAAAATCGGCTTGCTTCATTTGCTGCGCATGGCGCCGCTTGGCTGGAGCTTAATGCGCGCCGGCAGGCTTTCATTAAAGAAGGAACAGGTGCAAAACAAAGAACAAATTAAAACCATGCTCAAGGCTGTGGAGGCATAATCATGAAAACATACACCTATTACCCGGGCTGTTCCATTAAAGGCACGGCAAAATCGTATGAAGCTTCCCTTTTGCAGGTTTTTGAAGCCCTTGAATTAAAGCTGGAAGAGCTTCCCGACTGGAATTGTTGCGGCGCCACCTTTTACATGTCCGTGGACGAGATAACCTCCTTTGTGCTCTCTTCAAGAAATCTGGCGCTGTCCGAAACTCTGGGACGTGATATTGTAACGCCCTGCAGCGCGTGTTATTTAACTTTACTCAAAACCAAAGATTACATCCAGAAATATCCGGAAATCAGAGAAAAAGTGGACGCCGCCCTTACGGCCGCCAACTTAACGTATTCAGGGACGGTTCGCGTGCGTCATCCTCTGGAAGTTTTGTACAACGATGTGGGACTTGAGGCCATCCGCAATCGGACACGATTGCCGCTGCGCGCCTTTAAAGTGGCCCCCTATTATGGCTGTCAGATCGTCCGCCCTTTTCAGGAATTTGACGACGCGACCTACCCCGAGACCATGGATCATTTGTTTCATGTTCTGGGAGCCGAAGTGATCGACTATCCGGTAAAAACGCGCTGCTGCGGCGGCTCATTGACCGGCACCATTGCCGATGTGGGCTTACGTTTGAACTACATTCTTTTAAAAGAAGCGCTGGAGCGCGGCGCAAACTGCATTGCCACGGTGTGCCCCCTGTGTCAGTTTAATCTGGAAGTTTATCAGAAAAAAATCATAAAGCAGCATAAAGAGCTGGCTGAAATTCCCATTCTGTATTTCACACAACTTTTAGGGCTCGCTTTCGGCATCGAAGCCAAAGATCTTGGCTTAAAACAACATATCGTTTCAGCGCAAGAGCTGGTGCAAAGTTTACACCATGTCCAACCAATGGTTTGACAAATTGATTGGGGTTTATTTATGAAAGAGAATGGAAAAGTAAAAATCGGTGTGTATGTGTGCCACTGCGGCACGAATATCGCCGCAAAAGTCAATGTTCCCGAAGTGGTTGAGTTCGCTTCCACGCTGCCTTTTGTAACCGTGGCGCGCGAATACAAATTCATGTGTTCGGATCCCGGGCAGGAATTGATTAAACAGGACATTCAAGAATTTGGCATCAATCGCGTGGTAGTCGCTTCCTGTTCTCCGCTGATGCACGAAACAACGTTTCGCCGCGCCGTGGAAGAAGGCGGCAGCAATCCTTACTTTTTCCACATGGCCAATATCCGCGAACACGATTCGTGGGTAACCGAAGATGTTCAGCAGGCCACGCACAAGGCCAAAGCATTGATTGCCGCGGCGGTTAAACGCGTGTTCTATCACGAAGAACTTGAAAAAAATTCCGTGCCGGTTAATGACAACGTGCTGATTGTCGGCGGCGGTATTGCCGGTATTCAATCCGCACTGACCATTGCCAACGCCGGCAAAAAGGTTTATCTGGTAGAACGCGAGCCCTCCATTGGCGGGCACATGGCAAAATTTGACAAAACCTTTCCCACGCTGGATTGCGCCTCCTGTATTTTAACGCCCAAAATGACACAGGTGGCCTCGCATCCCAATATTGAATTAATGACTTACGCCGAAGTGGATGCCGTGGAAGGCTACGTGGGCAATTTTAAGGTGCAGGTGCGCAAAAAGGCGCGCTACGTGATCGAAGACCTGTGTACTGGCTGCGGCGAATGCACAAAAATCTGCCCCATCACCGTGCCTTCAGAATTTGACGAAGGGCTGGGCTCGCGCAAGGCCATTTATCGACCTTTTCCGCAGTCGGTGCCCAACACCTACACCATTTCGCGGCGCGGCATTCCGCCCTGCCAGGCCACCTGCAGTCTGCATCAAAAAGCGCAGGCCTACATTCAGTTAATCGCCAAAGGCGAATTTGAAAAAGCGCTGGAAATCATTCTGCTGGACAATCCTCTGCCCTCCATTTGCGGGCGCGTTTGTTCCCATCCATGCATGTCGCTCTGTTCCAGGAACAAGGTGGACGAGCCGGTTAACATTCCCGGTTTAAAACGCTTTGTCACCGACCAATTTGCCGATTACGAACTGCCCAAGCCCGATCCTGCATTAGAGCGTAAGGAGCATATCGCCATTGTCGGTTCCGGGCCTTCGGGTCTGATGTGCGCCTACGAGCTGCGTCAACGCGGCTATAAGGTAACCATCTTCGAATCCGCCTCTCAACCGGGAGGAATGCTCATTCAGGGCATTCCGGCCTTCCGCCTGCCGCGCGGCATCATCAATAAAGAAATTGAACGTCTGGAACGCATTGGTATCCACATAAAATTGAACACGCACGTCGGACTCGATATTTCTTTGAAAGAATTAAAGAAAAAATACGCGGCCGTTTATTTAGCCATCGGCGCGGGCGTTGAACGGAAGTTAAACATTCCGGGAGAGGATTTACGCGGCATCTGGGGCGGTATCGACTTTTTACGGCGCATTAATCTGGGCATGCACGTTACGCCCGGCAAACGCGTGCTGGTGATTGGCGGCGGAAATTCGGCCATTGACGCTGCCCGTACCGCTTTACGAAGCGGCGCAGAAGAAGTAACCATCGTCTATCGCCGCAGCCGCAACGAAATGCCCGCCGATCAGCTGGAAGTAGAAGAGGCGGAAAAAGAAGGCATTCGCTTCTACTTTATGGCTTCGCCCCTGCGCTTTATCGGAAATAACGGACGCGTGACAGCCATGGAATTCATTCGCACCAAGTTAGGCCATCCCGACGAGACGGGACGTCGCCGACCGGTGCCTATCCCCAATTCGGAGTTTACCCTGCCCTGCGACGGCGCCATTGTTACTATCGGCCAGAAACCTGATGTGGAAGCTTTGCGCGACCGGTTGGGGCTGGCCGTCACCAAATTCAACACATTTGCAGCCGATCCGCTTACTCTGGAAACCAACATCCCCGGCGTTTTTGCCGGCGGCGACTGCGTAACCGGCCCGGACGTGGTGGTCAACGCCATGTTCGCCGGTCGAAAAGCAGCCATTTCCATCGATCGCTACTTAAACAATCAGGACCTTTCCGAAGGACGCGAATTGGAGGGGCCGTTTGAACCGACCTTTGATCTGGATACTGAAGGCGTGCCAGTCAAATGGCGCGTGGAAATGCCGGCCATTGATATTGAAAAAAGGCGTACGTTTGAAGAGGTACATCTTGGCTACACGCCAGAGATGGCCATGGAAGAAGCGATCCGCTGCCTGGCCTGCGGCATATGCTGCGATTGTCAGCTTTGCTCTACCGTTTGCGAGGCCAAAGCCATCGATTACAATCAAAAAGACGAAATCAAAGAAATTGATGTGGGAACGATTATTTTAGCCACCGGCTTTAAAACCTTCGACGCCAAAAAGATGCCAAATTATGGTTACGGCCGCTACCATAATGTGTTTACCAGTCTGGAAATCGAACGGCTCATTAACTCGGCCGGGCCAACCGGCGGAGAAATTATTTTACAGAACGGACAGCAGCCAAAAAGCGTGGGCATCATTCACTGTGTGGGATCGCGCGATGTGCATCATCACGCCTACTGCTCACGCGTTTGCTGTATGTATTCGCTGAAGTTTGCCCACCTGCTGCGCGAACGTCTGGATGCCGAAGTGTACAATTTTTACATCGACATGCGCGCCTTTGGCAAGGGCTACGAAGAGTTTTACGATCGTATTTTAAAAGAAGGCGCACACTTAATTCGCGGACGCGTGGCCGAGGTTACGGACGTGGCACTGGATCCATCCGAAAAAGGCAAGCTGGTGATCCGTGTGGAAGATACCATGATTGGCATGGTGCGCCGCATTCCGGTGGACATGGTCATTCTTTCGGTGGGATTGGAAGCGCAGCCGGACGCCGATATGATCCGCCGCTTATTTAACATTTCTTGCAGCACCGAAGGCTTTTTCCTGGAACGGCACCCGAAGCTGGCGCCCGTTTCAACCTTTACCGATGGCGTTTTTCTGGCCGGCGCCTGTCAGGGGCCGAAGGACATTCCCGATGCGGTGGCTCAGGCCGGCGCGGCAGCTGCCGAGGCCCTGGCATTGATTGACAAAGGCGTGGTAGAACTGGAACCAAACACAGCCTGGATTAACGAAGAAGCCTGCTCCGGCTGCCAGACCTGCGTGGCGCTCTGCCCCTTCTCGGCTATTAGTTTTGATCCTGAAAAACATATCTCGGTGGTTAACGAAGTGCTATGTAAGGGCTGCGGCACCTGTGTGGCCGCCTGCCCCAGCGGCGCCGCCATGCAACATCTGTACCTGGACGAACAAATATTTGCCGAAATCGACGGCGTGTTAATGGTGTAATTGGCACTAAATTAGGGAGTAGAATTTTAAAAAAGCCAATAAAATTAGCAATAAGCATTTAAAAGGAGAATTCCATGTTTGAACCTAAAATTGTTGCGTTTTTCTGTACCTGGTGCACTTACACGGCGGCCGATTTAGCCGGCACGGCGCGCATGCAATACGCGCCTAATGCGCGTGTCATACGCGTCATGTGTTCCGGACGCATCGATCCCCAATTTGTGCTGGACGCCTTTCGCAAGGGAGCCGACGGTGTGTTGTTAGGCGGCTGTCATCCGGGCGACTGTCACTACCAGGAAGGCAACTACAAGGCACTGCGTCGTTACCATTTACTGCAACAATTACTCAAACAGATGGGCATTGAAAAAGAACGCCTGCGACTGGAATGGATTTCCGCCTCTGAAGGCGATAAAGTAAAACAGGTGATCGACGAGATGACGGAAACGCTTCGGAAACTGGGGCCGCTCACCATCATGGAAAAAGCGGAAGAAACGCCCGTGCGGGCCGCTTCAATTTCTTAAGAATAAAAAAATCAATTTGGTGAGGAATTGAAAATGAGCAAACCTAAAGTAGCCTTTTACTGGTGCGCCAGTTGCGGCGGCTGCGAAGAAGCTGTTGTTGACCTGGCCGAAAACATCCTGGATGTGGTGGCGGCGGTGGATATCGTTTTCTGGCCGGTCGCTCTGGACTTTAAACGGCAGGACGTGGAACAAATGGAAGACAGGGAGATTGACGTTACCTTTCTCAACGGCGCCATCCGTTTGCAAGAACAGGAAGAGATGGCCAAACTCCTTCGTCAAAAGTCCAAATTAATGATCGCTTTTGGCAGTTGTTCACACCTGGGCGGGATTCCGGGACTGGGCAATCTGTGGAATCGGGATGAGATTTTTCAGCGCGCCTACCATGAAGTGCCGTCCATGGAAGAACAGAACGGCAAACATCCCATGACGCACTTTAAAGCGCCCGAAGGAGACCTGGAACTGCCCGAATTTTTCGACACGGTACGCACCTTAAACCAGGTGGTTGAGGTGGATTACTATCTACCTGGCTGTCCACCCACGCCTAAATTGCTGCTGCAGGCGGTGCAGGCCATTTTAAAAGGGGAACTGCCGCCGCCCGGATCGGTGCTGGCGCCGGACAAAGCGCTGTGCGAAGAATGTCCGCGGAACGAAAGCAAGCCGGAAAAATTGTTAATGACCGATATCAAACGTCCCCATCAAATTCATATCGATTCTGAGAAATGCTTGCTGGCTCAGGGAATTATCTGCATGGGGCCTGCAACGCGCGCCGGCTGCGAAGCGCTTTGCGTTAACGGCAATATGCCCTGCACCGGTTGTTTCGGACCGACTTCAAAGGTGCTCGACCAGGGGGCCAAGGCGCTTTCGGCCATTGCTTCCATCATTGATTACAATGACGAGAACGACATTCAACAGGTGATGAATAAGATCGTCGATCCGGTCGGAACGTTCTATCGCTACAGTTTACCGGCTTCCCTGTTACAGCGCAGAAACATGGCTCATTTAAAAAAGGAAACGGCCTCATAAAGCAGCGGAATTTTCGAAAAATAAAACCAAAACCTATGGAGCGTGATTATGGGACAAAAAATTACCATAGATCCAATTACCAGGCTTGAAGGCCATGGCAAAATCGCCATTTTTTTAAACGACAGCGGCAATGTGGATCGCGCTTACTTTCAGATACCTGAGCTACGCGGTTTTGAAAAGTTTGCCGAAGGACGCCCTGCGGAAGATATGCCTCAGATTACCTCGCGTATTTGCGGCGTTTGCCCGACCGCGCACCACATGGCCTCGACCAAAGCGCTGGACGATCTTTACAAAATAGAACCGCCTGCAACCGCCAGAAAGATCCGGGAGCTGGTGTACAGCACATTCATGGTCGAAGATCACGCCTTACACTTTTTCTTTTTAGGCGGACCCGATTTTGTGGTGGGCCCGGATGCGCCCAAAGCAAGTCGCAATATTCTGGGCGTTTTGCAGAAAGTGGGCACCGAAACGGGGCTGAAAGTGATTGGCATGCGTCGGCAACTGAGAGAACTGATCACCGAAATGGGCGGCAAGGTCATTCATCCTGTGTTAGGGTTGCCTGGCGGCGTTTCCAAAAAAATGACCAAAGAAATACAGGAACGCTTTGTTGACGTTGCCAACCAGGCGGTGGAGTTTGCGCTGTTTAGCTTGCAGTTGTTCGAAGACGTTGTTTTGAATAATTCGGCGTACGTGGACATTATCACATCGCCGGCGTACACGCACAAAACCTATTACATGGGTCTGGTTGACGATAACAATCACGTTAATTTTTATGACGGCTGGATTCGCGTGGTTGCGCCGGATGGTAAAGAGTTCGCCCGCTTCAAGGTTCAGGAATATTTAGACTGGATCGCCGAACACGTGGAGCCCTGGACTTACGTAAAATTTCCGTTCTTAAAAAAGGTGGGCTGGAATGGATTTTCGGAAGGCAAAAAATCGGGCATCTACAGCGTGGCGCCGCTGGCCCGGCTGAACGCCGCCGAGGGCATGGCCACGCCCAGGGCGCAGGAGTTCTATTTGAAATTTTTTGAAACGCTGGGCGGCAAACCCGTGCATTTTACGCTGGCCAACCACTGGGCGCGCTTAATCGAACTACTGTACGCCGCGGAACGCATGGCAGAGCTGGCAAACGATCCGGAAATTTTAAGCGATAACATCCGCAATGTCCCCACAGAAACACCGACGGTGGGAATAGGCGTGGTGGAAGCGCCGCGCGGCACGCTCTTTCATCACTATCAGACCGACGAGCAGGGCGTCATCCAAAAGGCCAATTTAATTGTCGCCACGCAAAATAATGCGGCGCGCATTGCCATGTCGGTGGATAAAGCCGCACGTAATCTGATCAATGACGGGCACTACGACGACGGCATTTTGAATCAGATTGAAATGGCCTTTCGCGCCTACGATCCCTGTCACGCCTGCGCCACCCACTCGTTCCCGGGCGAAATGCCCGTCATTTATCAATTTTTCAATTTAAAAGGCGAAAAACTGTGGGAGATTGTGCGCGGGACAAACCATGGGCGGTGAGAAAAAAAACACCCTAATTCTGGGGCTGGGTAATCCGCTTTTGGGCGACGATCGTCTGGGGCTTTTACTGGTTGAGGATTTGCAGAAAAACAGCCAGCTGCGGCAAAAAGCCTCTTTTTTTTTTTCCAGCCAGTCCGGGCTTTATTTGCTTGACCTGCTAATCGGTTATCAATGTGTTATTTTTATTGATACCATCTCCTGCGCACGTGAAGTTGCAGGCCAGGTTCAATGCATTGCTTTAAAAAAATCCGCCGCCACGGTTTACGGCAGTTCTCCGCACTACATCGGCATTCATTCCATGATTGCCCTGGGAAATCGTTTGCATCTGAACATGCCCAAAGAGCTGTGGTTAATCGGCATAACCGTGAATGAAGGGCTGCAGATCGAAGAAGGGCTGAGCAAAGAAATTCAAAAAAAATACGGACAAATCTTAAAAAAGGTTGAACGGGAAGTACTCGGCATTTTATCGGGCAGATCGCTAAAGGGGGCTCGCCCGTGCCGGGCTTCCATGTGTTAAATCATCATCCTGCCGGGATTTAGGGGGCCATTTGCAAACTTAAAAAGGACAATGGGCAGGATGTGTTCATGGTCTGGAATGGTGATAAAACGTTAAGGTGTTAGTGTGCCAGCCGCGATTTAAAAGTCATAGGAACGCATCAGGATCGTCCAATTCCATCCGGCACGGGTGATGCGTTGGTGAAGAGGTTTTGGTCAAGGGATGGTAGCCCGGGGCGTTGCCCCGGGCTGATTTCTTCACCGCAGCAAGCAGCGCTCTGACAGAGCGCTGCTTCACTCCCCTCCCCGTAAAATGAACTGATCATGAACAACCTCACAGCGCCGTTTAAATCAGCCACCATACACCCAATGCAGTCGCCAGAGGCGCCCGTTTGACTTTGGCGCGCATCAAACCTGGACCACTTTTTCAGAGGGCTGCCCCAGAAGTTGAAACTTACTTCAGGCAGCACTTTCTTTTTATTTAACAGAGGGAAAAACAGGGGGGAGTTTTCAAGGCAGCGTAGCCGCAACCAAAATCAAGCGCAACGTGCGCAAAGTAATTTTCTACTCTACTGACTTCTCTGTGCGCTGTGCGCTGCGCGCTCTGTGGTTGCTTAAATCCCTGCGGAAATACTCTGCCTTAGGCTTTACACATCAAGCAACAAACGGATAGGACGCTCAATTAATTCCTTAACGCGTACCAAAAATTGAACCGACTCTTTGCCGTCAATGACGCGGTGATCGTAGGACAGCGCCAGATACATCATGGGACGAATGACCACCTGTCCCTCAATGGCCACGGGACGCTCCTGGATGTTGTGCATCCCCAATATGGCGGTTTGCGGAATATTTATGATGGGCGTGGAAAGCAAAGAGCCAAACACACCGCCGTTGGTAATGGAAAATGTGCCGCCTTTCAACTCCTCAATCGATAATTTTTTGTCTCGCGCCGCCGCGGCCAGCCGGGCCACTTCCCTTTCAATTTCAGCGAGACTCAGATTCTGCACATCTCTGATTACAGGCACCACCAGACCGCGATCGGTAGAAACGGCGACACCAATATCCACGTATTCATGGTAAACAATGTCCTCACCGTCGATTCTTGCATTGACCACAGGGAACTCCTGTAAAGCCTGCGCCGTCGCCTTGATAAAAAAAGACATGAAGCCCAGCTTAACGCCCTTTTTCTGCAAAAATTCCTCTTTGTATTCCTGCCTGAGCTTAATGATTTCGCTCATATCCACTTCATTAAAAGTGGTGAGCATGGCCGTGGACTGCTTGGCCTGCACAAGATGGCGGGCAATGGTCTGCCGCAGAGTGGACATTCGCTCGCGGCGCTCTTTTCGTCCAATGCCGGATGGTTGCGCGCTTTTTGTCCGCTCTTCATCCTCTTTAAACTCTGCGGCCTGGGCGGCGAGCGCGTCGTTCTGCTGGTCTTTTAATAGCTCTTCCAGCCTGGCTTTGGTGATCCGCTCATCGGCAGAAAACCTGGCCAGTAACTTTTCGTCGATCTTTTTTTCCTGGATGATCTTACGGGCGACCGGTGTAATTTTCAGTTTGTGCTCTTCTGCGGTTTTCGTCGCTATGTCAACCGTTTTTTCCACAACCGACTCATCGGAAACCTTCGAATCTTTTTGAGGCCGGGCAGCATCTGTTTCGATGGTGGCGATAGGCGTGCCAATGGGTACGGTTTCTCCTTCCTTCACCAATATTTTAATCTGACCGCTATTTTCCGATACGACTTCTAAAGTGGCCTTTTCTGATTCCACTTCACAGATGATTTCATCCTGCTCCACAAAATCCCCGTCTTTTTTCAACCATTTGCCAATGGTTACCTCGTTAATCGATTCACCGACTTCCGGCGCTTTGATTTCTATTCTCATTTTCTCTTCTACTCTTCTTTATTAAAAATTTTTTCCAGTAATGCGTTTTGTTCCTGTACATGTTTTAAATGCGATCCCGTGGCCGGCGCAGCGCTGGCCGGACGGCTGACCGTTTTTACCTGCATTGTACTCAGTTCTCTTTCCATGAACCACAGGGCTCCGGCATTCTCCGGTTCCTCCTGCGCCCACCACACTTCTTTTAAATTGGAATACCTTTTCAGAATCCGCTCTAATTCTTCTTTCGGAAAGGGATAAATTTGCTCCAGGCGGATCACGGCCGTGCTCCGGTCGCCTACCTCCTGTCTGCGCTGGTTAATATCATAATAGAATTTGCCGGAGCAAAGCACGGCCCTCGTCACCTTTTTTCGATCCACAACAGCGTCATCGATAATCGTTTTAAACGTTCCGGTTGTAAATTCCTTTAATGAACTGACGCATTGGGGATGGCGCAGCAGACTTTTAGGCGTAAAGACGATCAAAGGCGATCTGACGTCCAATTTTACCTGCGATCTCAATAAATGAAAAAAATTGGCCGGCGTTGTGCAGTTAACAATACGCATGTTCTGATTGGCGGCCAGCAGTAAAAAGCGTTCAATGCGGGCTGACGAATGATCGGGCCCGTGACCCTCATAACCGTGCGGCAGGAAGAGAACCAGCCCATTGTCCTTGTTCCACTTTTCCGCAGAACTGGCGATAAACTCATCAATAACGATTTGCGCGCCATTGGCAAAATCGCCGTACTGGGCTTCCCAGATCGTAAGCGCATTGGGCCTGGCGCAAGAATAACCGAATTCAAAGCCCATCACGGCATATTCCGACAACGGCGAGTTGTAAATGTAAAACGGCGCCTGATCTTCGGACACATGCTGCAGCGGGATGTACTGCTCTTCATCATCCTGCGACAAAATGGCCGCATGGCGGTGCGCAAAAGTGCCGCGCACGCTGTCCTGCCCGCTGAGTCTGACCGGAATTTTTTCATGCACCAGCGTGCCAAAGGCCAGCGCTTCGGCCATGCCCCAATCGATATTCTTTCCCTCCGCAAACCGTCTCTGCCGCTCATCATAAATTTTAAGAATTTTTGGCAGAGGATTTAACTGCTCCGGAATGCGGAAAATGCGCTCCGCCGTCGTTTTTAATTCATCCAACGGAACACCGGTTTTCGGCAGAGAGGAGCGGGACTGCCTGCCATTGGACTTCTGTTTTTGGAGAGTGGAAATGGGAGCTTTTTTATCGCGCACCCAGTTTAACTTTTCCTGCAATTGCACCTGAAATTCGCGCTCCATCTTTTCGGCCAGGCCGCGTTCCACCTCGCTGCTTTTGAGCAACTTTTGATAGTAAATCGTACGCGGATCGGGGTGATTGGCAATGGCCTGGTACAATTTAGGCTGGGTAAAACGCGGTTCGTCGCCCTCGTTATGACCATAGCGCCGATAACCTAACAAATCAATAAACACATCGGTATGAAACTTCTGACGGTATTCCATGGCCAGACGAATAACGTGCACCACCGCCTCGGCGTCATCGGCATTTACATGAAAAACCGGCGAAAGCGTCACTTTAGCCACATCGGTGCAGTAGGTGCTGGAACGACCTTCCAGATAGCTGGTGGTAAAACCCAACTGGTTATTAATTACCAGATGGATGGTTCCACCGGTTGCGTAGCCTTCTAACAAAGACATTTGAATCACCTCGTACACCACGCCCTGACCGGCGATGGCTGCATCGCCATGAATGAGAATGGGCACAATTTTATTAACGTCCCCATTGTACTGCTCGTCAATACCCGCCCGCGCCATACCTTCAATAACCGGGTCAACCGCCTCAAGATGAGAAGGATTGGGAGAGAGGCTCACTTTTACCTGTTTTCCACGTTTGGTTTTCAACAGACTGGTATAGCCCAGGTGGTATTTCACATCGCCCGAGAAGGAACCTTCATCAAGCGGGAAATCCTCGAATTCAGCAAAAATTTCTTCGTAGGTCTTTTCAAGAATATTAGCCAGCACGTTGAGTCGTCCGCGATGCGCCATACCAATCACGAACTCTTCCACTCCCAATTCTGCGCCGTGCTCGATTAAAAAATCAAGGCCGGGAATCAACGTTTCGCTGCCTTGCAACGAAAATCGCTTTTGCCCCAGATAGCGCTTGTGCAAAAAAGTTTCAAATACCAGCGCTTCGTTCAACTTCTGCAAAATCCGTTTTTTATCCTCAATAGACAAATGGGGCTCGTTTCTGGTGGATTCCATGCGCTCGCGCAGCCACTGCACACGCTCCGGCACCCGAATAAACATGAACTCCGCGCCAACCGAACGGCAATAGGTATGGTTTAAATGCTGCAGTATCTCTTCAAGCGTCGCCGCACCGATACCAATCAACTCGCCGGCATGAAACACCGTTTTAAGGTCTTGTTTGCTCAAACAGAAATTTTCGATATCCAGAGTGGGACGATATTTCCTTCTCTGTCTTACGGGATTTGTTCTGGTGAACAGATGTCCTCTGGTTCGGTAGGCATTGATCAATTCTATGACCTTGAATTCCTTTGCCAGCTGTTCGCCGTCCGCAGAGACGCCTGTTTTTTGCCCTAACTCAAAGCCCTCGAAAAAACGCTGCCAGCTCTCGTCAAGCGTTGAAGGATCCTTTTTGAACTGTTCATATAAACTTTCCAGATAGCCTGAATGTATGTGATCTAAATAATCTATTGCCTGTATCATTTTTCCCTTAAATAAATTGAAATCTTCTATGTTTGTAAACTGTAAAACGCAGGATTTTATTTCTAAGTAGTGGAAGTAAAGATACCTTAAAAATATCATTACCCATTTTACATATTTAACTGGTAAAAATTATTGCGCCGCCTTTTAAGAATACTTCCTTCGTAGCATCTGTCCCGCCATGGCTGAATTGGTTGAATGGTTGATTAGTTGAATGGTTGAATATTCAACAAAAACTCTCATGCCTTACAGCGTTAAATAAAGACTGCTTGCACTGTGTGCTTGCACTTTGTGCTTGCACTGTGTGGTTGCACTGGGTGCAATCTGCTCTCCCAGACTTTTATTCTGGGAGAGAGAAATCGAGGGGGTAAGGGCAATTGAAATGATTTTTAATTTTAAACATTCTTTATGCCCTTTGTGACTTCTCTGCGCTCCCTGTGGTTGCTTAAATTCCTGCGGGAATGTTTTTGGTTGTGGCTATGCTGTACTTGAATTAAAAATTAAAAATTACGAATTACGAATTATCACGCGGAGCGGGAGGCTGTGCCCGAATTACGAATAGTAGAGTGCCGATTCGCTTAACTTTGGTCTCAGAATAATTTGTTTATTCTCTTTCTGCGATGATTGGCGTAATCTGCGAGAAAATTACTTTGCGCGCGTTGCGGGTAATTTTAGTTGCGGCTATTTTGCCTCAGAGCGAACATCTCACTTTATTCGAAAGGCGGCTTTTTTCTCTACATTGTCTGCCCGAACAGTCTTTGCCATTTCTCACGCAGCAGGCTCATGCGCAAAACATCGTACGACTTGCCGTCGATCAAAACTTCAGAATACAAAATCCCTTCCAGTTCAAAACCAAACTTGCTGTTTAGATTAATATTCTTAATATTGGTGTCCAGCGAATGGATGTAAATTTTCTGGAAATTAAGAATCTCAAAAACATAGTACAAAAAGAGGAAGGTCGCTAATTTACCGATGCCGCGGTTCCTGTACTCCGTAGCGCCGATAAATTTTTTCATTTCCAGTTTTTTATTGACCTCATCAATGTTTTCAGCTCCAATGATGCCCACCAGATGCTCTTTTAAATATTTAACGGCAAAATACTGCTTGTTTGGCGCGTGAAGCAAATATTCTTCCAGTTTTTCCTTATCCTGCGGGAAAAAGCGAATAAAGGTCTGACTAATTTCGTGTTGTTTCAACCATTCACAAATAGTGGGGATACATACCTCGGCCAAAGGTTCAATGTGGACCTCGCCTAAAATGATTTTTTTCTCGATGTGCCAGCGGTCATCTACTTCGGATAATTGCAACTCCTTACTGTAAGTGCCATTGTTATTGATAGGCTTCTTCTGCAGTACATGATCCAACAACTGTGTAGAGACATTGATAATATCGCTTTGGTTTACGCCATAATTAATTAGCTCTTTGTAAAAAGAATGGGTAACCAGTTTAACAATTTGGCGATGCTTCTCTTTTTCGAGCCGTTCCATCTCTTTTTTTGTGTCCAACATTTTTCACCTTTTCATAGATTTTGTTAAAAATTGTTTTTCTTAATATAAGATAATTTTTAAAGTTGACCAAACTTTGAGCAAACGCATAAAATTAATAAGAATTTAATTTTTCTTTGTGTTTAACTCAATATTTTAAGTCAAACGCCGATTTAAACATTCATAACAGAACTGAAATTAATATAATTTTTGTGCTATTCAACAAAAATGAAAAGAAAGTTCGTTTTAATTTACAGAGAACAGGAAAATTAAAACAGGGATGATTCGTTATGGAAGAGAAGAAAAAGGCGTACAAAGAGAATATCTTAACGACGAAATCCAATCTCAGCGGTTTGGCCGGCGTATTCGAAACCTTACTCCGTAAATTCCGAACCGGTATGTTTTTGTTAGCTTTGCTGCCGCTCTATTTTGTTGGAATTATTGCCATGGGAATATCAGCCACACCGGGCGTCTATTTTTTCTTCTGGATTAAAAGTGCTACGGCTGCCTGGGATCCGATTTTTCACTATTTTATGATCAGTACGGCTGCCGTTTTAGCCTATTTTATTTATGGTTTTTGTCTGATTTTTGTCATTCCTTTTTTTAATTTTTTAATACCATTTAAAATCAAACCGTTCCGCGGCAACTATTTTTCTTATCACAGCGTGCCATGGTACATTCATAATGCGCTGACCTATATCGTGCGCTACACATTTTTAGAATTTGTTACGCCCACGCCGCTAAATGTTCTTTTTTACAAAATGATGGGCATGAAAGTGGGAAAAGGCGTGCATATTAACACCACCAATATTTCAGATCCGGGTTTGATTGAGATTGGCAACTACGTAACCATCGGCGGCTCTGCCACCATCATCGCCCATTACGGGCAAAAAGGCTATCTTGTACTGGGCAAAGTGAAAATTGGAGACGGAGTTACAATCGGAATGAAATCGACCGTCATGGGCGACGTTGAAATCGGCCCGGGGGCCATGATCGCACCGCATGAGGTCATTTTCCCCAAGTCAAGGATTCCGGCCCATCGCAAGCCGCCCAAAAACAACCAGCAAAACAATCAGCACGAAGAAAAAAAGACCAACAAGGCGTCCGCCTCCTAAGGGACGCCTTATTCATAATGCCAGTTTTTCCAGGATTCCAGCTCCACAACCACATTACCAACAAACACTTTAAGCAGCGCTTTTAACGGCACTCGGCGCTCATCTCGCGTGAACCAACCCTTGTAATCGCCGGTAACACCGGCGATGCCTTTAATATGGAACGTTCCTTCCACCCGGATCGTCAGGAGCTCTTTTCCAACCGAACGAATCTTCACTTCCTCTACCTCGCTGCCAAAACGCATATCCAGCGGGCCCGTTCGATCATTAATAAAAGTGTACAATTCAAATGTTTTATTGGGCGAAGCATTGCCCCGTGCAAAAAATGTCAAAGAAATCCCATCGTACAAATTGTGCTCTAAATTGATAATTTTTTCATCCAGCACATGGGTGGAATCATTTACATCCAGTACCTGCATCAACGCCTGTCTTTTATCGTAGTCAAATTGATAAAGCAATATGTTCTTATTCCCCGACTCATTTTCATTAACCAGGTAAATGACCGGACGGAACAGGGAGTCGATCAAACACTCGTATTGATTGTGAATATTGACAAAAATTAAAACCGGATTGGAATCCATTAACAATTTGATGCGGTACAACTTCTGGTTTTTTATTCTGACCGTATCTTCCACGATCATCTGCAGAGTCCCCAGGCGAATGAATGACCAGCTTACTTTCCACGTAAGCCGCTCGCCGACCTGCCAGCGAAACGGAGGAATTTCACCGGCGGCTGCATACTTTTGTACAACGAAAAACTGTCCCCACAGCAGGATGGCTATAATAAACCTCCTCATGGTCACGTCCTTTCGCCTTGTTTGATTGGCCACAATCTGTCCGGAATTTCCCCGGCACTCTTCTTCCGCTTAAACCAAAAAGAGTTTTAAGTAAAGTAAGATGCCTTGCGTAAATTTTCAAACATTTTTGAAAATAAGTTCGCTCTATTAAGTATGATTTGTCATTTCGACCGAAGAGAGAAATCTTATAACCACAATCAAATCAATCTAATTTTTTAGGCAAATTCAAAAATTTTTGAGAAGCGCGCTTTTTTTGCCACTCCGTTTTTTTTAGAATATTTCGATGTTCCATTTGCTGAAGAATGGGCAGGCGATTCAACAAAAAAGCGAGGTCATTTAAATGATTTCCCGGGCGAGTAAAAGAACTCGCGTCTTCGATAGCCGAGTCGGCGCATTAGTCATCCTGTTCACGATGGACACTCCTGTCGACCAACGGAAGTTCTCCTTGCCTGGGACGAAGAAGACTTTCACCTTCACGCTCATACTCCATGGCAGGCGAAAATAAAAAACGGCGGTAAGTCCGCTTGTACTCACCGCCGTGGTATTGCTTGTTCCTTACTCCGGTAGGCTCAGACCATACTTTTCGCTGATGTCCAGCGGTGGCATGGGGCCATCAACCGGATGATTTTCCTTTAAATACCAATCATACCAGTCCAGCACCCGATAGAGCACATCAATTTGCCCGGGCTGGCGGGCGTTTCCGTGGCCTTCGCCCGGATACTGAACCAGGCGCACGGTTTTATCATTCATCTTAAAGCGCCGGTAAAGCTCCAGGCTCTGGGAAGGATGGACGCGCGTATCCGCCGTCCCGCCAAAAATCAATAATGCCGTGCGGGATTGATGCGCCCAGTAAATGGGGCTGCGTTCCAGAATTTTTTGCCATTCTTCTTCGATTTTTTTACCGGCATGAACCAGTAATTCCTCATAGGGTATATCCGTAGTACCTTTTTTACTGATCATGTCGCTGACACCGACGAACATACAGGCCGCTTTAACCAGATCGGTGTAATAGGTGGCAAACCAGGCTGCGGCATAACCGCCATAAGAGCCTCCGCCAAGTCCCACGCGCTGCGGATCAACCAACCCCTGATCAATCAAATATTTAATGCCGTCCGCAATATCGTCAAATTCTTTGCCGGCCGGATCGCCAAAGCCCTGCATGGCAAACTCGACGCCGTAGCCGGTACTGGCCCGGTAGTTGGGGTAAAACACAAAATAACCGCGCGCAGCCAGCGTCTGGCCGGGCGTTGCGTACCGACTGATCCAGCCGTTGGAATAGTGCGATTCAGGGCCGCCGTGCACCTGCACCACCAGCGGATATTTTTTACCTTGCTGGTAATCTACCGGGTAAATAAGCAATCCCTCAATTTGCAGGCCATCCCGCGCCGCATAATGAATCACTTTTTGCTCGCCCAGTGTTTTATCGGCCAGCCAGGGGTTTAAAGTCGTCAGACGCGTTAAACGTTTGCGTTTTTTCCATAAAAAGACTTCACGCGGAAAAGTGGCAGAATGTCCGGTAAACACAAAGACCTTTCTGTCTCTGGACATGGAAGGCACGTCAAAAATGACGCCCTGCTGGGCAGAGTGCAGTATTTTTTTTCGTTTGCCGTTTTTTACGTTGTATTCATACAAAACATTTTCCACGCCTTCGGCCGCCAGATACAACATTTTATTATTGGAAAGCCAGCCCACCCAGGTGATGTGTCCCCGGTATTTGGGCGGCGTAATATTCACTGCTTCCTTTTGCGGTTCATCCAGAGAAATTAAAAAAGCCTGGCTGAAGTCGCTATCGTGTTCGTTCAGCCCCGCGTTGTAAGCCAGCCACCTGCCATCCGGACTGACGCTGGCATTGCCTAATTTACCCTTGTTCTGGCTTACCTTCTGATAGCTGCCATCTTTGAGATTTACTTTGTACCAGTGCGTGAACATGTAGTGATAATCAATCAGATTTTTTTCGGTCATTCTGGCAAACAGTTGACCGCCCTGCGGATCAAAGATAAAATCCAGAACCGTAATGTCGCGCGTAATCTGACGTTCCTCTTTGGTGGTTAGATCATAAGCGTACAGATTGATGTGTTTCCACTCTTCTTCGTAAAAGATGAAGTCGTAGCCTTTTTTACGTAAAAACTTTTCCTTTTCAGATGGCGGCTCCGTGGCGCTAAAGACCAACATCTTACCGGAAGGATGCCATTGGTAGCGGGAAATATTTTTTTGGACATCGGTAATAGGATAGGCTTCCCCTCCATCCAGCCGAATTTCGTAAACCTGCCTGAACTCATCGCCCTCCCGTTTGTCAAGAAAGGTAATGGCCTTGCTGTCCGGCCGCCATTGCACGCCGACAACCCTCACCTTACCAGTAATAAAGGGCGTGATTTGACGCGTTTTTAGCGCCATAACATAAAGCTCTGAATAGGCGCTGCCCGGCTCATCGTCCGCAGCACGCGGCACGCGCACGGTATAAGCGATATAGTTGCCGTCAGGGCTAACCTGAGCAGTAGCAACCATCTTAAGCTGCAAAAGCTCCTGCGGAGTTAACAACCGTTCATCGCTCTCAGCAACAGCGAATGAATGGCTAAAAAACAAAATGATAAACATTAACAAGATTAAACGATGGAACGACTTAAATGGCATGGTACTCCTCCAATTGGTTTTACACTCTTTTTAACTTAAAAACCAAAAGCTACAAAAAATTCGATATAGTTCAAGTTTTTCGGAAGGCCGCATGGCCAAAATCAAAAAATTCTATTGAGAAAGTTTACTGCCCATATTTAAGGAGAATTTTTACAGTATAAAAAAAATTTATGGTAATCCATGAGTCCACTCTAAAAAGGTATTGTTATCCAAATTCATTTAAATGGGCCTATTGTTTTTATTTAAATTACATAAAATATATTCGTGTCCATTCGTGAAATTCGTGGTTTTTATACTGAACTCATCCATAGATCAAGAAAATCACGGTTCAAAACACTAAGGCATCATGGCCCCAGTCAAAAATTTTATTATAGACGGTTTTGGCAGTAAAAAAATCAACCGCAACGCGCGCAAAGTAATTTTCTCGCAGATTACGCCAATAATCGCAGGAAATTATTTAACATTTAAGACGAAAGCTAAGCAAATCGGCACTCTACTATTCGGGCACAGCCTCCCGCTCCGCGTGATAATTCGTAATTCGTAATTCGTAATTCGTAATTCGTAATTTTTAATTTTTAATTTTTAATTTTTAATTTTTAATTCTAGTACAGCATAGCCACAACTAAAAAAATTCCCGCAGGAATTTAAGCGACCACAGAGAGCTCAGAGAAGTCACAAAGGGCGCAATGAATATTTTAAATTAAAAATAGTTTCAATTGCCCTTACGCCTCGATTCCCTTCTATCACAATAAAAATTGGGGATAAGGGGAATATTTGCTGTTGAGAATTTTCTCCGACGGTGTGCTGGGCGCCAACGCCGGATAATTTCTATTTAACCATTCAACGGTATAGATTCTTCACTCCGCTGGCGCTCCGTTCAGAATGACAGGCTAGCGACTATTCAACCATTCAACCATTCAACTAATCAACTAATTAACTATTCAACCAATCCAGCAGCACAAAAATTTTCCCATCCCGCCATGTCGGACCGAATCTTTCAAGGGAAGTATTCTAAAGGAGATATTTTAAGATGCTCACCGGACTATCATTCCGCCCCGGCCATCTTCATGATTAACCGCCCAAGCTGAGCATCTCCTTCACCCAGCCTTTTATTTTGGGAAAGGGGAATCATGAGGGCGAGGGCTAATTTCCTCGAATCTGTGTTACAAAACGGCTGATTTCTTTTTTTAGACTGCGTCGCTCACAGGAATCCAGCAAACGAATAAATGCGCTGCCAATAATAACGCCTGCCGAATAGCGATTGTAAAAATTAAAATCCTGCGCAGACTTTACGCCAAAACCGATAAAGAATGGATGGCGCAGCGATGTTTTTAAATCGCCTAAAAATTTTTCCATTTGCGGCAGAGGGCGATTATTCCTGCCGGTTACGCCGGTATAAGCTGTACAATAAATGAATGCCCGGCTTAAACGATCAATGTACCGTATGCGCTCCATGCGCGTGTTGGGCGCAATCAGGTAAATCAAATCCAGATCGTAAGACTCCAGCAGAGAAAGATAGGGCTCGCTTTCTTCCACCGGCCAATCCGGTAAAATCAAACCATCCACGCCGATTCTGGCGCATTCGGCAAAAAAGTTCTTCAGACCAAATTGAAAAACGGGATTCAGGTAACCCATTAAAATTATGGGAATCTGACTTTGTGTACGAATTTTTTTTACGATTTCAAAGATTGTGTGTAAATTAACGCCCTGTCTCAGCGCTCTGTCCGCCGCTTTTTGAATAACCGGCCCGTCGGCGATGGGATCGGAAAAGGGCATGCCCAGTTCAATAAAATCCACGCCGGCTTGTTCGCAGGCAAGAACAATGTCTGATGTTGAATCGATATCGGGAAAACCGGCCATTACATAAAGCGAAAGCATCTTTTTTCCGCTTTTAGTGTTGCGCTCTATTAGTTCACGCAGACGTTTGCTCATTTTAACCGTTTACCTTTCTTACTTTGTTTTACAAACTGGCTAAAAGGCGCTGCCGCCTATTCCAGATACTTAAGATAGGTTTCCATGTCTTTATCGCCTCTGCCGCTTACATTGACAACCACCACTTGTTGAGGAGAAGTTTCGGGCATCAATTTTTCCAGATAAGCCAGCGCATGGGCGCTTTCCAGAGCTGGAATGATGCCTTCCAATTTACTGAGTAAAAAGGCAGCCTTCAGGGCTTCTTCATCCGTAACGGAAGTGTAAACGGCGCGGCCGTCTTCCTTCAAAAAACTGTGCTCCACGCCAACGCCCGGGTAATCCAGCCCGGCCGAAATGGAATGAGGCAGCTGCACCTGCCCGTCCTCGTTTTGCAGAAGATAGGTCAGCATGCCATGAAAAATGCCCGGCTTTCCGGAGGTTAACGAAGCCGCATGTTTGCCGCTTTGCAATCCCAATCCGGCAGCCTCCACGCCAATTAATTTAACGCTTTTAAAATCTAAAAACGGATAAAAGAGACCGATAGCGTTGCTTCCGCCGCCCACACAGGCTACCAGGTAATCGGGCAGGCGTTTTTCCTTTTCCTGAATCTGTTCCTTCGTTTCACGCCCAATCACACTTTGAAAATCACGCACCATCATGGGAAAAGGGTGCGGCCCCACCACCGAACCGATGATGTAATGTGTGTTTTGCACATTGGAAAGCCAGTCGCGCATGGCCTCGTTGGTCGCGTCTTTCAAAGTTTGCGTGCCGGAAAACACGGGGCGTACCTCGGCGCCCAGCATTTTCATGCGCTGAACATTGGGCTTTTGTCGTTCCACATCTTGCTCGCCCATGTAAATGCAGCACTCCAGGCCGGCCTTTGCCGCCACCGTGGCCGTGGCCACGCCATGCTGGCCGGCGCCGGTTTCGGCGATGATTCGTTTTTTGCCCATCCGTTTCGCCAGCAAAATTTGACCGATGGTGTTGTTAATTTTGTGCGCGCCGGTGTGCGCCAGGTCTTCGCGTTTTAAATAAATTCTGGCTTTTTGATAATATTGGGTAAGATTTTGCGCAAAATACAACGGCGTGGGGCGCCCTGCGTAGTTTTTTAACTCCTCTTCAAATTCTCTGAAAAATTGCGGCTCGTTTTTTAACGCCTGATAGGCCGCCAGTAATTCATCCAGCGCCGGCTTTAAAATCTCAGGCACATATTGCCCGCCAAAGCGCCCGAAGTAGCCGCGCTCATCGGGTAAGTAAGTGAGTTTTTTATTTAACGTTTCATTCGACACCTGAATAACTCTCCTATTGTTAGTTTGAGTATTCTTTTCAAATTACACGGTCTCATCGCCATGCTCCCCTTCCAATCTCCGGGAAAAGAAGAATGGTATTGAGGGCCTATTGCGCGCCCAACAACCAGAATTTCCATCAAAGGCAGTGTTAATTGTTTCCGTTCTGTTTTGCCCGATCGATCTTTGCAAGATTAAACGACAGCACGGTCATCTGCATCGCCCGAACCTTTTCCAGATCCTTAACTCCGGGCGCGCGTTCCGCTCCACTGGCTACGTCAATAACCGCCGGGTTGACGGCTGTTAAGGCTTTTAGAATATTATCAGGATTAATGCCGCCCGCCAGAAACAATCGTTCGCGCGGAACTTCTGCGGGCAGTTGAAGCCAGTTTAATGTCCTTCCAGTTCCGCCATAGACGCCGGAATGAAAGGCATCCAGTAACACGTACTGCTCGCCGCGCCTCTGGTAGCTAAATTCAACGCCATCTTTTAAACGAAAGGCGGCAATGACCGGCGCCGGCAGGCGGTTAAAATCTGTAAAATCAAGCGGATCGTAAATCTGCAAAAATTTAATTTCCGTGTGTTTTAGGATTTGCAGGCACTCCCGCAGCGTTGGCCGGACCAGAATACCCACCGTGTTCACCCAGGCCGGCAATTGGCGGATGATCTCCCGCGCCCGGCCAGTCGTAACGAAGCGCGGGCTCCGTTCGTAAAAGTTAAATCCTAAAAAACTTACGCCCAGCTCTGCGATCTTCTGCGCTTCCTCTAATCGGGTGATGCCGCAAATTTTAAGATGTGTAAACATGCCCGGTCGCCTCTATCAGATGTCTTAAAAATTTACTGGGATCTTGCTGACGCATCAGGGCTTCGCCGATCAAAACGCCTTTAAAACCGTGCGTTTTGAGTTGTACGCAATCATCCGCCGATTTTACTCCGCTTTCGCTGATTGCGGGCAGGCCGTGCGGCAGGTAACCGATCATTTTAAGAGAATGGTTGAGATCCACTTCAAAAGTGTCCAGATTTCGATTGTTGACGCCCAGAATTACTGGGAGCGTTTCAATATGCGCCGGCAATTTTTCAATATCCTTTTTACCGTGCAACTCAACCAGGACTTCCAGGCCAAGTTCGCTGGCTAACCTTAACAAGCGTTCCAGTTGATCCGTATCCAGAATTCGAACGATTAAAAGGATGAGATCGGCTCCCATCAGAGCGCTCTCCCAGACCTGGTATTCGTCAATAATGAAATCTTTGCGCAACAACGGCAGATCAATCGCATGTCTAATTTGCGTGAGGTCTTCCTGCCGCCCGTTGAAAAAGTGTTTATCGGTCAGTACTGATATGGCCGCCGCGCCGCCCGCGGCATAGGCCTTCGCCTGGTCTGCAGGATCGACCTCCTGTTTAATCCATCCGGCGGATGGAGAGGCTCTTTTCACCTCGCAAATGAACCGTAATTCGGCGCTGTTTTTCATTTTTTCAATCAGTGAAAATTTTTTTGCAGCGGAGATCGCCCACTTCTGCTTTAAATCCTTTAAAGGAATCCTGCGTTTTAGCGAAGCGACTTCTTTTTGTTTTTGGCGGACGATCTTTTCCAGAATTTTCATTAACTTCTGAACTCCGTTTTAGTTAAAAGAGTGACTCATCTCTACAAACTGCGCTAATTTTTTGATCACCTGGCCGGAATCGATCGTCTCTCTGGCCAGCGCTATCCCTTCGTCAATGTCGCTAACCCTGCCGGCCGCTTTAAAGGCAAACGCGCTGTTCAAAACCACAACATCCCGGTCGGCGCCCCTTTTCCCGTTAAAGATTTGTAAAATCTTTTCCGCATTCTCTTCCGCGCTTTGCCCGGCAATATCGGAAAAGGGACCGGAGGCGTCGAAGCCGTTGAATTCAAAACGTTTAATCTGACGCGCGCCCTGCTTGACCTCGTGAATGATGGTTTTGCTAAAAGGCGAAACCTCATCCAGCCCATCCCGGGCATGTACCACGTAAGCGTGTTCATGGCCGCGCTCCAGTAGAACCTGCGCCATCATCTCCGCGGCCTGCGGATTAAAAGCGCCAATCAATTGTCGACGAACGTTAGCCGGATTTAGCAATGGGCCCAGCATGTTAAAAACCGTACGAATGCTTAAACTCTTACGATGCGGAGCGATTTTTTTCATGGCCGGATGATAGGCCGGCGCAAAGAAGAAAGTAATCTGAATTTCGTCGGCGCATTGTTTGGCCTGTTCCGGCGTCAGATTAATGTTGACGCCCAGAGCTTCCAGCACGTCTGCCGAGCCGGCTTTACTGGAAATGGATCGATTGCCGTGCTTGGCAACGGTCACTCCGCCGGCCGCCAGTACAAATCCCACGGCTGTGGAAATATTGAACGTGCCCTTGCCATCTCCGCCTGTTCCGCAAACATCTACTGCCTGCGCGTCTTTCAGAAAAACCTGTACTTTGTGTTCGTTTAACACATCCAAAAAGCCATTGATCTCATCCACGCTCTCCCCTTTTTGCCGCAAGCCCATCAAAAGAGCGCCAGCCTGAGCTGCGGTAATACGCTCGTCAATCACCGCTTGCAGGGCTTCTCTTGCTTCGGCGCGCGTTAAATTCTGCCCGTCGGCTATTTTCTCCAATAGTTGTTTCATATTGCTTCCTCGACTTTTTTGATACTACGATACCAGTTGCTTAACATTTTCATCCCATCTCTGGTTAAAATGGATTCGGGGTGGAATTGAATCCCAACGACCGAAAAGCGCCGATGGCGCATGGCCATGATGATCTGATCAGAGGTGTGAGCAATCACCTCTAATTCTTCAGGCAACGAATCCCATTCAACTACTAAAGAATGGTAACGCGTCGCCGGGAAAGGAGAAGGGATTCCTGTAAACAAAAGATCACCTTTGTGCAATATTTCTGAAACCTTCCCATGCACTGGCTCATCTGCCCGAATGACCTTTGCCCCGTAAATCTGACCAATGACCTGATGCCCCAGACAAATGCCGAGCACGGGGATTTTTTCTCCCAATCGTTTCACAACTTCAAGACTGACGCCCGATTGCTCCGGCGTTCCGGGCCCGGGCGAAATCACAATTCCCTCTGGTTGCAACGCTTCGATTTCTTCAAAGGAGATGGCGTCATTGCGAAACACTCGTATCTCATCCGCCAGTTGCCCGAAATAGTCCACCAGATTGTACGTAAAAGAATCATAATTATCGATAAAGAGTAACATCAGTTTCCTCCTGCGGCTTTTTGAATGGCCTTAAAGAGGGCCTTTCCCTTATTCAAGGTTTCCTGATATTCGTTTTCGGGAATGCTATCGGCTACAATGCCTGCGCCGGCCTGCCAGTACAGTGTGCCGTTTTTAGCCAGCAGGGTACGTATGGCAATACAGGTATCCATATTACCTCCGTAATCAAAATAACCGACGGCGCCGGCATAAAAGCCCCGTTTGGACGGTTCCAACTCATTGATCAATTCCATGGCTCTGATCTTTGGCGCGCCGGAAACCGTGCCTGCGGGAAAAGCGGCTTTAAAGGCATCCACCGCGGTTGCCCCGGTCTTAATTCGCCCAAAAACATGACTGATGATGTGCATGACGTGGGAATAGCGCTCGATGGTTAACAGGTCTTCAACGCGTACGGTGCCTGGTTTGGAAACACGGCCCAGATCGTTGCGCGCCAGATCGACCAGCATGATGTGTTCGGCGCGTTCTTTGGGATCCTGCAACAGTTCATCGGCCAGCAGGCCATCTTCTTTTTCACTGGCGCCGCGCGGACGCGTACCGGCAATGGGAATAATCTCCAGTTCGCCGTCCTCAAGGCGAATCAACGGCTCCGGCGAAGCGCCCAGTAATTGAAAATCTTTGAAATCCATGAAAAACATGTAAGGAGAAGGATTAATGGTGCGCAAAGCGCGGTAAACCTGAAACACATCGCCTGTAAAATCAAGCGCAAAACGCTGAGAAAGCACGACCTGAAAAATATCGCCTGCGTAAATATGCTCGATAGCCTTGTGCACGGCTTTTTTATAATTGGCCGGTTGAAAATTACTGCGGATGCGGTAATCTTTGACGTTGAAAGGCTGCAACGAAAAGGAATGGTCGGCCACAACCATTTCTTTCAGGGCTTCCAGTCGTTGCATGGCCTGTTTAAAAAGGATTTTCAGATCGCCGGCCTCCGGATCGATCAAACGAATTAAAAAGACCTGATTTTTCACATGATCGAAGGCGATCAATTCATCAAAAAAGCCGAGTACGGCGTCCGGAATTGGAAGGGCATCCGCACCGGGCGACGGGATATTTTCAATCTGACGGATCATATCATAGCCGATGTAGCCCACCGCGCCGCCGCTAAAGCGCGGTAAACCAGGCAAATGTATGGCCGGTTTTTGAGTCAGCCGCTGGTTTAATTTTTCAAAAAAGGGGCCATCCTTTTGAAAAATCGACGCATCGTTTTCGATTAGAAAATCGGTTGGTTGCGCGCCGATGAACGAATAGCGGCCCATTTGCTCCCCCTTAATCACACTTTCCAGCAAAAAGGAAAAGGGACTTTTCTGGCGCAAGCGGACATAAACCATGGTCGGCGTCAAAAAATCGGCATGCAAAATTTGATAAACAGGGATGCGATGGCCTTTAACGGCGCTTTTGGCCACCTCGTCAAAGGTCGCTTTTTGACAATAGTAATCAACTTCGGATTGCTCTATGTTTCTATTCATAGTAACATTGCTCCAATAAAAAACCCACTCGTTCAGAGTGGGCCCAGTTTTACATTAAAATTAAAAGACTGAACCCTATTTAATTTTAAACCAATTCCACCACAATTTTTTTGGTCTGCTGTAATCCATTTTTCCCATATTTTTGACCCATCATTTTGTTTCTATGAATAGTAACAAATATTTTTTTTAAATGCAAAAAAAAATGTCGGGGGACGCATTCGGTATGTGCGGCGCATTCATCCCACCGTTTTGTGGTGATTGTTGCCGTTGTCGTAGGGGCGACGCATGCGTCGCCCCTACACCAATCCCCCCAAACCAATCACACCGTTTCAAAATAATCATCATCCGTCCATTTCAATGGGTTATTTTTGATGTATTGCCGAATACGGTTTAATTCGTTTTCGTCGCGGATGATGTGTTCCCAATAATTGCGTTGCCACAATTTGGCGCCGGGTGTTTGGCGATATTTGTTAATGCGGTTGGTCACCGCCGATCGAAACGAACCGACAATGGCCCCCACGGAATGCGATTTTGGCCCGCGCGGTGCACCGTTGTGTGGATTTTGTTGTGATTGTTGTAGGGGCGACGCATGCGTCGCCCCTACCGAATTCGTCGCCCCTACGTCGCCATCCACCGTATCAACACCATCAATCCATTTCGTAATCACAATAATCCCATGCACGTGGTTGGGCATGATTTGACATTCGTCCAATGTTACGTTGTCAAAATGATCGGGAATGGCCAACCAACATTGGTTACAAATTTCGCCAAATGCATTCAACACCATTTCCCCGTTTACCACCCGACCAAACAAACATTCCCGGTTGTGTACCACCATGGTTACAAAATAATAACCGGGACAGCGGTAATCCCACCCCTTCAACCGGATGGACCGGCGGTGGTGTTTTTGCGGATCGTAATGGGTCATGATACAATGTCCATTATTGTTGTATTTATTGTTGTTTATTGGTGTCGTTGTCGTTACCGTAAGGGCGACGCATTCATCCCACCGTGTTGTGGTGATTGTTGTCGTTGTCGTTATCGTAGGGGCGACGCATGCGTCGCCCCTACCAAATGCGTCGTCACAATCATCCACCACCCCAATTGATGGCGTCGCCCACCACCGAATGCGTCGCCCCCACGTCCATCACCCCAAACCATTCACACCGTTTCAAAATAATCATCATCCGTCCATTTCAATGGGTTATTTTTGATGTATTGCCGAATACGGTTTAATTCGTTTTCGTCGCGGATGATGTGTTCCCAATAATTGCGTTGCCACAATTTGGCGCCGGGCGTTTGACGATATTTGTTAATACGGTTGGTTACCGCCGATCGAAACGATCCGATGATGGCACCAACGGAATGCGATTTTGGCCCTCCGCTACCGTAATAGTATTTTCCCGAACGGATAATGGCTTGCTTGTCCTGGGCCAATAATATTTTAAAAAAAATCAATAAAATCAGAGGTAAGATCATTCGGAGAGTCATGATAACTCCTTTTATCTAAAATCGACTTTTGCCAAAAAAGAAGATTAAATGACAGGATTAAATATTCATTTGAATATAACCTTTCATCCATTAATTTGCAAGATATGCTACGCCAATTGTCATGCTGAACCCTATTTATCGGATGAAGAATCCCGACATAAAAGAAAAGGAATCCTTAGTTGCGTTTGCAAAAACAAAAATGGGGCAACGGAATCGTCAGATTGTTCAAAGCGGCTAAGCGTTCATCACTTTCGGTTGCGCTGAATGCCACATTTTTTAAATTAATCGCACAGTGCGAGTAAATTCTGAAAGCGTGAACGGAGCGAACATGAAATACGCAAAAAATCCATGGCAGAAAATTTCCAGCCGACTCGTTTACCAGAACTCCTGGATTCGTCTGCGTGAAGATCAGGTGATTACGCCCACCGGCACAAAAGGAATTTACGGCGTGGTTGAACCCTACCCGGCCATCGGTGTGGTTCCCATTACCAACGACGGTTTTACCTATTTGATTGGACAATACCGCTACACATTGAACATCTACAGCTGGGAAATTCCCGAAGGCGGCGGACAAGCGAAAGAATCAATTTTTCAGGGCGCTCAACGTGAACTTTTAGAAGAAACCGGCTTCACAGCATCTAAATGGGCCTATTTAGGCAGCGCTTACACTTCCAATTCCTTTACCAACGAAGTGGCCTACCTTTACCTGGCCTGGGATTTGACCGCAGGCAAAACCAGTCCCGATCATACCGAGCAACTGGAACTGCGTAAGGTAAAATTTGCGGAAGCCTGGACAATGGTAGAAAAAGGGATCATCAAGGACGCCATGTCGATTATTGGCCTGCTGCGGGCCAAAAACACGCTGGAAAAGTGGAAGTGGCTGTAACAACCTTTTATTTTGGTTTGCCTCTTAAAAAGACGCTTAAAAAACGCAATTCCGGCACATTTTCAAAGATAATGGTCAACGTGGCTAAAATGGGAACGGCCAGAATCATGCCGGCCACGCCCCACAAATAGCCCCAGAAGATCAAAGAAATAATCACCATCAACGGACTGAGGTTGAGCGTGCGGCCCATTAAACGCGGTTCCACCAGGTTGCCCATCGTGGTTTGCAACACGGCTAAAGCCAGCAGCATCCAGAAGGCTTTGGAAAACGAGCCGAATTGAACCAGGCTAAAGATAACCGGCAAAAGAGAGGCAATGATGGAACCGATATTCGGAATATAGTTAAAAAGAAAGATTAAAAACCCCCAGAAGATGGCAAAATCCAGACCAAAGGCCAGAAAGATGAGGATACTGATACCGCCAGTTAAAAAACTGACAACGGTTTTTGCCCCAAGGTAACGCTGAACCTGCGTAGTCACGCTATTGAGGATGGAAATAATGCGTTCGGCCTGTGTATGATCAAAGGCCAACCTGATCTTTACGTCGATGTTTCGCTTGCCCATTAAAAAATAGGCTAAAAAGATAATCACAATAACCGTTTTAAACAGAAATGTTAAAAACGTACCCACGCTGTTTAAAACGCCTTCCGTAATATTCAAATTTTTAATGGCCGAAATCCAGTCGATCTGTTTCCAGGTTGATCGATCAAGGTACACCTGATATTTTGATTGGCTTAACAATTGATTAAAGTTCATCAAAAAATTATCGATGGATTGAATCATCCGCTCCTGGTAGCGGGGAAACTGATCGACAAACATTTGCACATTGGCATAAACCAGCAATCCCAGCAGATACAGAATAACAAAGGACAGAATAAGCGTAATAAGCACGGCCAAAAACAAAGGGATTTTATGTCGCGTAAAGAACTGTACAATGGGGTCAAGAATAAACCCCAGAAACAGGGCGATTAAGAAGGGCAGAATAATCGAGCGTCCGATGTACAGCACCCAGACGACCAAAAAAACCACAATCAAGCTCAACGCAATGTTAATAAATTTTGCGCTAAAATCGATTTCTTTTTGATCTCTCATACGTCCTCAATTGTTTCATTCTTATGATCGGCGGCCGTCAATTTTTCCACCAATTCTGTTAAGATTGCCCTTCCTCGATCTTTTGCATAAAATTGGCGAATTTTTTTCAAAACTTCAACTTTTTCGATCTTCCCCTCGTTAATCAACGGACGATAATTTTCGAATATCTGGCGCGCCGCTTCGGGGCGCGGACCAAAACGGAACAGGTAGCGGCCTTCTTTGTCCAGAACCGCCACAATCGGGATGGCCCTTGCGCCGTTGGTTAAAAATAAATCCATTAAATCCGGCTGCTCATCTCTTAAGGCAATACGGATTTCCGCCGGTTTATTTTCAAAAAATTTTTGCAGAACGGGTAAAATAGCCGTTGAATCGCCGCACCACGGTTCGGTAATGACCAGAATTTTTAATTCCGGTAAAGAAACGGGCAAAAACTCATCGACCTGCGCTCTTCGGTAATGGAGTTCATGCAGGGCGCGTTGATCGCCCAAATACGAAAGGTAGGTTTTAAGGGGCAATGCCTTTTCAAAATAATCGCTTAAATTCTTCATTCAGCAACCCATACCGTTTTAATGTTTACAAATTCTTTAATACCATAATGAGAAAGTTCACGTCCGTAGCCCGATTTTTTAATACCTCCAAAGGGCAGGCGGGGGTCCGATTTAACCATGCCGTTGATGAAAACGGCCCCGGCCCGGATTTCTCTGGCCAGAGTTTTTCCTTTTTCAATATTTTTTGTCCACAAACTTGCTCCCAGGCCGAATGGCGAATCATTGGCCACCGCAATTGCCTCGTCCTCATCCTGCACCGGAATAATCGCCGCCACCGGACCAAAGGTTTCTTCTTCGTAAACGGGCATGCCTTTTTTCACATCTGTAAGGACTGTTGGCTGATAAAAATTCCCGGGGCCTTCGATGGCCTTACCGCCAAGCAGCAATCTGGCGCCCTGCTCAATGGATTTTTCCACCTGCCGTTCAAGGTCTCTTACCAGATCCGGCCTGGCTAAGGGCCCCACGTCGGTCGATTCATCCTGCGGATCACCCACCTTTAAAGCGCGCATTTTTTCGGCCATTTTTTGTTTAAAAGCAGGCAGCAAATCCTCAACCACAATAAATCGTTTGGCCGCAATGCAGCTTTGACCGGCATTGATCATCCTGGCCTGTACGGCTGTTTGAACCGCTTTGTCCAGATCTGCGTCCCGTAAAACAATAAAAGGATCAGAACCGCCCAATTCGAGAACGGTTTTCTTAATCTCCCGGCCGGCCAGGGCTGCAACGGCCGCTCCGGCCGGTTCGCTGCCGGTTAAGGTGGCGGCCTGCACATGACGGTCGCCGATAACATCAGGAATCAAATTGGGTTTAATCAGCAGGGTGCGAAAAATATTTTCTGGAAAGCCGGCCTCTTTAAAAATTTTTTCAATGGCCAGCGCACAGCCGGGCACATTGGAGGCATGCTTCAGAAGACCGGCATTTCCGGCCATTAAAGCCGGGGCGGCAAAGCGAAATACCTGCCAGAATGGAAAGTTCCAGGGCATTACAGCCAGCACAATGCCCAGCGGTTCAAAAGAGACGTAGCTTTCGCCGGCATCGGTTTCAATGATTTCTGCCGTCAAAAAGCGTTCGGCATTTTCAGCGTAATAATCGCAAACCCAGGCGCACTTCTCCACTTCGGCACGCGATTCGCGGATAATTTTGCCCATCTCTTGCGTAATCAAAAACGCCAATTTTTCCTTGTTCTTGCGCAAAACATGAGCCGCATTTTTCATTAAGGCCGCTCTTTGAACAAACGAAACCCGACGCCAGGCATGATACTCCTCCTGCGCCAGGTTAATAATATGTTTTACTTCCGCCATTTCATGTTCAGGATATTCTTTGATCAGCCGATTGTTGGCAGGGTTAACAGCCTTCATGTTTTAAGCCCCCCTTCAAATGATGTGGAACAGTTTTAAACTATCGAACAAAAGATAGCCCGAGATTAAAAATAAAAAGACCGCCAGGCCGTGCACCAGATAGTTGAAAAATTGCTCCGGTATTTTGTCTTTGTGCCTTTTCAGAAGCCCGGTAAGCAAATAAAACCAGACAACGGTGCCAAAGGCCACCGAAAGCGCATAATCCAGACTGTTAATGACCTGGTGAAAGGTGTGCGGCTGCGGTTCATGTTTTTTCTTTTCCATTTGCTCGACTAAATTCTCAGGTTCGCTGTTTTTGAAAACCGCCTGATCCTTTATCTCTTCCACGTTGTTTAGAAATACGTATTCCATCCCGCCCACATTAACGCCGTTCGAAGCGGCAAAAGACAAAATCACCAGCGAAGAAATCATCCAGCCGAAAATGATGGTTGGATTCAACAGGTTCACAAAAAAACCGGTGTAAAGGCCGTGATGGTGTCTGATCTTTTTGATTAGCGCCGTATCAACCACACTATCCGAACCATTGCCGTTACTAATTTTAACATGATAACGCAGCAACTTAACGGCCTGAATAAAAATAAATATGGCGCCAATTAATAAAATGTAGCTGATGATCCATTGATGGCTGGTCAGCAATCTGGTAAACCCAAAAACCATGATAAAGATGTAAATAAAATCAACAATGGCGCCGCCAATGGCAATAAACATGGCTCTTTTACGCTGGTCATGTAGCGTGTTAGAAACCACCAGAATACTAATCGGCCCGGCGGTAGGCATGGAAAACACAAAACCGACCACAAAGCCAATAACCATTAAAGCAAAGAGCGTTTCAATCATGAGTCAAAATCCATCCATAGAAAATTTAGTTCGTTTCCCATTCTTTTTTTAACAACCCAAATCGAATAATGTCATAATAACGACCATCTCTGTACTTGGCTTCGCGTAATTTTCCCTCGATTACAAACCCCGCGCTGGTGAATAAGTTCCTGGCCTTTTCATTAAATTCGTAAACTTCCGCCTCCAGACGATGGAAATTGAACTGTTCAAAAGCCAGCTTTACGATTCCTTCGAGCGCATCTTTAGCAAGCGCTTTGCCTCTGAATTCCGGTAAAATCCAGATGGTAATTTCCGCTTTACGGTTAAACCAGCGAATATTCACCAACTCCACACAGCCTGCGAACTTCCCTTCATATTCAATGGTAAAGGCCAATTTATCGGGCATGCCCGCCGGATGCCAGATGCGCTCGCTCAAATTTTGCCATTCGGGAAGAGTTTTCCTGGCCTCCGCTATTTTCTGGAAATCAAATTCTCTTTTAAGGAGAATGTTTCCGGATTTTAACCACATTCCTCACTACTCCTTAATGGGACAAACTGCAGCCAGCTCAGCAAACGATAAAAGGCCGGCGCCGTAACAATCACAAAAGCGGCAAAGGCAAAACCGGCGATTACATCGATAACGTAATGGTAGCGCAGATAGACGGTCGAAAAAATTAAACTGGGGCCAATGATCAGAAGCACGTAAAAATATTTACGATGATATCTGGCGGCAAAATACATGGTTAGCACCGTAATTTTTGTGTGCCCGCTGGGGAAGACATCGCGTTGAATGTTTTCCAATCTGTTCAGCAGATGCTGCAAATGATCGGACAGCCATAAACCGTGCAGGGGAAAACTTTGCAGATGATCCAGTGTAAAGCGCGGCCCAATTGCCGGCACCATAAAATATCCCAGGTAAGACAGGTAAAAACCATAAACTATGATAAAGGCAAAGTAATCGAACTCTTCCATCCGATTTTTCCGATAAAGTAAAACAGCCAGAATTAGCGGTAAAAAATAGAAACTTGTGTAAACCAATTGTAAGTATTCTGTTAAAATTGGATGATGAAATTTTTCCAGCCAGATGGTTGGATGAACGCCGAATAAATTTTTATCGATCTGGATCAAAAGCGTATCCATGTCCTGAGGACGAACATTGTGCACAATAAAGTGCAGTTCAGAAAAATTGAACAAAATAATGGGCACCAAATTCCAGAGTCGGATCCAGTTTAATATTTTCCCCCCGCCAAGATTCGGAAGCCATAACAGAAAGGCAATGATGGCAAGATGGATTAAAATCAACCAAAATCCATTGGGAATCCGGGGATAATTAAAGAAAATAACGGTTAAAATGAACAGCTGATAAATAATCGTGGCCTTATCCGCTACACGTAATTTTCCTTCGTAATATGTTAGCGCTTCCAAGACCGTTTTAAACTCCAATTTATCTAATTCTATTAAAACATTAATTTCAGCGCGCCGGATGCAATCTTTTTAGCTCATTCCATCCGGCAACGCAATATTACAAATTACAGGGGAATATTTCCATGTTTTTTTGCCGGATTGGAATCCACTTTATTTTGCAGCATGTGCAGTGCCTGAATTATACGCTGTCGCGTAAATCTGGGTTCAATAATTTCATCCACATAGCCCAGTTCGGCGGCAAGAAATGGATTGGCAAATTTTTCGCGATATTCTTCTTCCTTTTTAGCGAGCATTTGCTCCGGGTCTTCGGCGTTGCTGATTTCTTTTTTAAAGATGATTTCGGCGGCGCCCTTGGGCCCCATCACCGCGATTTCGGCGCTGGGCCAGGCCAGGTTCACATCGCCGCGAATATGCTTGGAACTCATCACATCGTAAGCGCCGCCGTAAGCCTTGCGCACAATGACGGTGATTTTGGGAACGGTCGCTTCCGAAAAGGCGTAAAGCAACTTGGCGCCATGCCGGATAATGCCGCCCCACTCTTGATTGGTGCCTGGTAAAAATCCGGGCACATCTTCAAAGGTAATAATGGGAATATTGAACGCGTCGCAAAAACGCACAAAACGCGCCCCTTTAACCGAGGCGTCGATATCCAGCACGCCGGCCAGGTGCTCCGGCTGGTTGGCGACAATTCCCACGGAAAAGCCATCCATTCGGGCAAAACCAACGATGAGGTTTTTGGCATAATCGGCATGAATTTCAAAGAAACTGTCCTTATCGATCACCCGCTTAATGATCTGATGCATGTCGTAAGGTTGGTTGGGATTTTCCGGAATAAATTCATCCAGCTCATCGTCAATGCGGTTGGGATCGTCTGTGCTCTCGATTTTCGGGGGATCTTCCAGGTAGTTGGAGGGCAAATATGATAGAAGCTTGCGTATTTGTTGTAAACATTCCGCGTCATTTTCGCAGGTTACATGGTTTACGCCGCTTTTGCTGGCATGTGTTTCGGCGCCTCCCAGCTCTTCGTAGCTAACTTCTTCATGCGTCACGGTTTTAACCACATTGGGGCCGGTGACAAACATGTAACTGGTATTTTTCACCATAAAAATAAAATCGGTAATAGCCGGAGAATAGACCGCGCCGCCGGCGCAGGGGCCCATCACAGCCGAAATTTGCGGCACCACGCCAGAGGCCAGAGTATTGCGCAAAAAAATCTCCGCATAGCCGGCCAGGCTGCGCACGCCTTCCTGAATTCTGGCCCCGCCTGAATCGTTTATTCCGATAACCGGCGCGCCTACTTTTAGCGCCTGATCCATAATTTTGGTGATTTTTAAAGCAAAGGTTTCGGAAAGACTACCGCCAAAAACAGTAAAATCCTGCGAAAAGACAAACACCAGCCTACCGTCAATATAGCCATAGCCGGTCACCACGCCGTCGCCCGGCACGCGCTGTTTGTCAAGACCAAAATCACGCGTGCGGTGCTTAACCAGCATATCCATTTCGACGAAACTTCCTTCGTCCAGCAAAAGTTTGATGCGTTCACGAGCGGTTAACTTTCCTTTTTCGTGTTGTTTTTTGATTTTTTCTTCCCCGCCGCCCAGCAAGGCCAATTTGCGCATTTGTTTCAACAACTTCACATTTTCCTTGTAAGACATGTGCTCCCCCTAAAAATTATCCATTAAGCCATTTTCTTTAAAACTAAAATAATCATCTTGCGTGATGATTACATGATCATAAACAGGAATATCCAAAATTTTACCGCTCTCCACAAGTTTACGCGTAATGTCGATATCGGCTTGAGACGGTCGTTTTTGTCCGGAAGGATGATTGTGCAGAACAATAATTCCCTTGGCCAGGTAACGGATGGCCGGATTAAACACCTCGCGCGGATGCACCAGAGAGGCGTCTAGCGTACCCTGAGTGATCCGAAAATCCTGAATGCGTTCCAGATTATTATTGAGCAAGATTACATAAAAGACCTCTTGCTTCAGGTGCCCCAGAATGGGCTGGTAGGCTCTGGCCACTTTTGCCGGTTCTCTGAAGGCCACAATTTCGCGTTCGGCCACTTCCTTTTGCAGGTTGCGATACAGTTGAAAAGCGGCCAACATAGTCACCGCTTTGGCCGGGCCAATGCCTTTAACCTGCTGCATCTCTTTTAACGATGCATTACTCAGGGCTTCCAGGGAACCGAAAGCGCGCAGCATTTTTTTTGCTAACTCCACGGCGTTGAGGCGGGTGGTGCCCTGCCCCAGCAGAATGGCGATCAACTCGGCGTTGCTGACCGAATCGGCCCCAAAGCGCATCAGTTTTTCACGCGGCCGTTCTTCCAGCGGCCAGTCGGTGATGCGCGCCCGGAAATGCTGCGGTTCATTGATGCGGTTCATCTTACCCCCGACTTTAATTCACGAATGGTTTAGGATTACCCGGTTTATGATCCTTTTCGTTTCTGAACCTTGACTTGCAAGATTTCAGAATTTTAGGATTAGGGGTATCTTCTTTCAACAATCTCCCTTTAAGTTTTGAACCAGGATTTACAGGATTTCGAGATTACCGGGATTAAGGTTGTCCTCTCTTAACAGTCTCCCTTAAAATTTTGAGTCGAAATCTCCTGATGAAAAATCTTGTTAATCCTGTAATCCTTGCAATCATGGTTCAAAAATGAACAAGATTTAAAGGATTTCAAAATTACCGGGATTAAGGTTATCCTATCTTAACAGTCTCCCTTAAAATTTTGAGCCGAAATCTCCTGATGAAAAATCTGGTTAATCCTGTAATCCTGACAATCATGGTTCAAAAATGAACAGGATTACGTTCTTCTCCTTTCAACATTTTCCCTTAAAATCAAGGAAATTCTTTAATCTTATTAATCATGCTTAATCTTTTTATTATGCACGCGTTTAAATTCCAGGCTGGTTGCTCCAAAATTGATTAGTAATCCAACTTCCATATTATATGCTTCCAGGTAATTCAATGCTTGTGCAAGATGGACATCTTCTAATTGCTTAATTGCTTTTACTTCGACCATGATTTTATTTTCTACAAAAAAGTCAATCCGTCGTGTGCCAATTTCATATCCGTGATAAAAGATTGGCATCTCTTTTTCTCGTTCAAAGTCCAGATCTTGCGCCCGCATTTCAATAGCTAAAGCGCGCTGATAAATAACTTCCTGAAATCCATTACCCAATATTCTGTGCACCTCCATCGCACAACCGATTATTTTATGCGTAAGGTCTTCGTACTTCATCATTGAGACCTTGATTTATTTTAGTTAACCAATTGTCTCTGAACCTTGACTTGCAAGATTTCAGAATTTTAGGATTAGGGTTATCTTCTTTCAACAATCTCCCTTTAAGTTTTGAACCAGGATTTACAGGATTTCGAGATTACCAGGATTAAGGTTATCCTATCTTAACAGTCTCCCTTAAAATTTTGAGCTGAACTCTCCCGATGAAAAATCTGGTTAATCCTGTAATCCTGACAATCATGGTTCAAAAATGAAAAGGATTTACAGGATTTCGAGATTACCGGGATTAAGGTTGTCCTCTCTTAACAGTCTCCCTTAAAATTTTGAGTCGAAATCTCCTGATGAAAAATCTGGTTAATCCTGTAATCCTGACAATCATGGTTCAAAAATGAACAAGATTTAAAGGATTTCAAAATTACCGGGATTAAGGTTATCCTCTCTTAACAGTCTTCCTTAAAATTTTGAGCCGAAATCTCCTGATGAAAAATCTGGTTAATCCTGTAATCCTGACAATCATGGTTCAAAAATGAAAAGGATTTACAGGATTTCGAGATTACCGGGATTAAGGTTGTCCTCTCTTAACAGTCTCCCTTAAAATTTTGAGTCGAAATCTCCTGATGAAAAATCTGGTTAATCCTGTAATCCTGACAATCATGGTTCAAAAATGAAAAGGATTTACAGGATTTCGAGATTACCGGGATTAAGGTTGTCTTATTTCAACTGTCTCCCTTAAAATTTTGAGCCGAACTCTCTTCATAGAAAATCATGTTAATCCTTCAATCCTTTTAATCGTGGTTCTCCTTTTCCGGTTTGGCGCCTTTCGTTTTCTCGTACCATTCCCGAACATAGGCCACGGCTTCATGCAGGGAGCTTCCCGGCCCGAATAGACGGCCGACGCCCATTTCCTGCAGCTTCTGGATGTCCTCATCGCTCATGATACCACCGCCAGTAAGCAGCACATCGTTCATATTGTTTTCTTTCATCAGCTGCAAAACCCTGGGAAAAACCGTCATGTGCGCGCCAGACAACATACTGATGGCAATCACATCCACATCTTCTTGCAGGGCGGTTTGTACAATCATTTGTGGCGTTTGTCGCAGTCCACTGTAAATCACTTCAAAGCCGGCGTCGCGAAAAAACGAGGCCACGACCTTTGCGCCGCGGTCATGCCCATCCAGGCCGGCCTTGGCCACTAAAATACGTATCTTCTTTTCCATTACTCTCCTCGCCAAAGGGTTCAACTAAAAATCGGTAGATTCCTGATATTCTCCAAACACATCTTTAAGCGTGTTGATCATTTCGCCAACGGTAGCGTAAGCTTTGGCCGCTTCGATTATCACCGGCATCAGATTTTTATTTTCAATGGCGGCCTGTTTTAACTCCTTTAACAAAGACTGCACTTTGTTGTTGTCTCTTTCACGCTTTAATTCCTGTAAACGTCTGACCTGCTCTTTTTCCACTTCGGGCGAAATCTGCAAAAGCGGTATTTCGATCTTTTCGTCTTTGTCCTGAAAGGCGTTTACGCCCACGATGTAGCGATCGTTATTTTCAATTTCTAACTGGTAACGGTAGGCCGCTTCGGCAATTTCGCGCTGAAAAAAGCCCTTTTCAATGGCCGGAATAACGCCGCCCAACTCTTCGATCTTTTTAAAATACTCTTCGGCGCCCTGCTCCATTTTATTGGTTAAATCTTCCATAAAATAACTACCGGCCAGCGGATCGATGGTATGCGGTACGCCGCTTTCGTAGGCCAGAATTTGTTGCGTACGCAGGGCAATTTTCACAGCCTTTTCCGAAGGCAGGGCCAGCGTTTCATCCATGGAGTTGGTGTGTAAGCTTTGAGTCCCGCCCAGTACGGCGGCCAGCGCCTGATAAGCCACACGAACGATATTGTTTTCCGGCTGCTGCGCGGTTAAAGTGCAGCCGGCGGTCTGCGTGTGGAAGCGCAGCATCCACGAACGTTCCTTTTTAGCGCCGTATTTTTCTTTCATGCGCCGGGCGTAAATGCGTCGCGCCGCACGATATTTGGCGATCTCTTCAAAAAAATCGTTGTGCGCGTTAAAAAAGAAAGACAGTCGCGGGGCAAAGGCGTCGATGTCCAGCCCACGCTCCATGGCCGCTTCAATGTAAGCAAAGCCGTCGGCCAGGGTAAACGCCAGCTCCTGCAGGGCGGTTGAGCCGGCTTCACGGATGTGGTAGCCGCTGATGCTGATGGTGTTCCATTGAGGCATGCTTTCCGTACAGTATTCGATCATGTCCACAATAATGCGCATGGAAGGGGACGGCGGAAAGATGTATTCTTTCTGGGCAATGTACTCCTTTAAGATATCGTTTTGAATGGTACCGCGCAGCTGTTCCGGTTTTACGCCCTGTTTTTCGGCCACGGCAATGTAAAAGGCCAAAAGAATAATGGCCGGGGAATTAATGGTCATCGAAGTGGAGACCTTGTCCAGCGGAATGCCGTCGAACAAGATCTCCATATCGCGCAGGGAGCTAACCGACACGCCGCACACGCCCACTTCCCCCTCGCTCCAGGGATCGTCGGCATCGCGGCCCATCAAGGTGGGCAGGTCAAAGGCCACCGAAAGTCCGGTTTGCCCGTTTTCCAGCAGATATTTAAAACGCTGATTGGTGTCTTCCGGCGAACCAAATCCGGCAAACTGCCGCATGGTCCACAGGCGGCCGCGGTACATGGTGGCATGAACGCCGCGCGTGTAAGGATACTGTCCCGGCATCCCCAGGTCGCGATCGTAATCCAGGTCTTTTATCATTTCCGGCGTGCCGAGCATTTCTACCGGATCGCCTGAAGCGGTGATGAACTTGGCGTCCCTTAGTTTAGCGGAGGCAACTTCCTGCTGCCAGCGTTTGAATGATTTAGAATCCATAAAAAACTCCCCCATTAACTTTCATTGAAATGGTAAATTATTTTAAAAATATAACGCCCTAATTTACAAAATATTGATGTTAAGCAAAAGTAATAATCAGGAATTTTGAACTGAGTTGTCTCATAAGGTCTCTGGCAGACTACGCAAAGCGGCAGGTGAGAATAGAATGCCTGTTTCGTGCATCCCGCGCGGCAACCTTCAACTCTCTGGCCATCGCTCGTAGGGGAAGCCGTTCTTCTTCCATCACAACTGCGGCAGCAGGGGCTCCAGTTGTTTGATGAGCTTTTTGCTTTCCAGGCGTATTAAACTGCCGTTGGCAAATTCATCGCCCAGCGTAACCAGATAGTAGTTCTGAGCCGGAATGCGCGCCAAACGGATCAATCCTTTTTCAAACTGGGCAAAGATTTCCTCCGTATGACCAAATTCGAATTCTTTGCCATTGTCCTGTGCCGTACTGATAAATTTAGAAATGATGGGAATGATCTCTGCCAGATCGAGATTTTCTTTTTGTTCCGGCGCCACGGCCGAAGCGACTATAAATCCGCTTTCATCCACTATGGCCCAAAGTCGTATTCCGCGCATGCTGAGCGCATTTTCCAATAAAAGAATAATTCGCCGCTGAACATCCGTGCTACGGTCATCTACATGAGACACTCTGGCGCGTAGTTCATCCAGACGCCTCAGTCCTTCCAGCAGCAGATTTTGCCAGTTTTTAAAAATGGTCTCTTTGGGCGCCCTGTCGCCTTTTTTTAGATTAAAGGTGCCGCCTTCCCAGGTTAATATTTCATAAAAAGCGTCTTCGCCTTCCAGATCTCCAACCGTGGCATGGACGATATTGCCATCATCAAAATAAATGACGCCGTGTTGATGGTCTTTTTCAAAGTGAAGGCTGTTGGTTTGCCGCCCCAGGCAGAGTAATTGAATGAGATCGGTCAACTGAAAGTCGGAAATTTTCCCTTCAAAACCTTTCTTCTCCTGCAGCACATCGAGGATGAGCTTGCGTAGCTCCTGTATTTCAAATGGTTTTTCAATATACTTAAAACAACCGCGGCGATTCGCCTCGTCCTGAATTTCGGATGAACCATAAGCGGTCATAATCACCACTTTAGTCTGCGGATAATTCTCTCTGATTTTAAGCAATAAATCCAGCCCGGAAATTTCCGGCATTCTGATATCGGTGATGACCAGGTCCACCGGCACCTGAGCCAGCACGTCCAGCGCCGCCATCCCGCTGTTAACGGCGATCAGTTCGAACTTATCTTTATCGCGAGAAAGATGTTTGGATATGGACCATGTTAAATCTTCTTCATCGTCCACAATTAAAACACGCTTACCATTCATTTTTTGCTTTTCACCTCAACTGTAAAATAAAATAAAAGATCAAAAAAGCCATTGAACTAAACAAAACGCTGTCAAAGCGATCGAGAACCCCGCCGTGCCCCGGCAGTAAAGCAGAAGAATCCTTTACGCCTGCGTCGCGCTTAAACCACGACTCCACCAGGTCGCCAAACTGCCCGACCACGCCGACAATCAAACCGCTGACAATGGCCACTTCTAAACTTATCGGAATAATTTTCTGAAAGTAAACTATTAAATAGACCAGCAAGGCTCCGGCCAGGCCGGCAACGGCGCCTTCCCAGCTTTTTTTAGGTGATACGCGCGCAAATAAACGGTGTTTTCCGAATTTCATGCCGAAGAAATAGGCAAACGTGTCGCAAATCCAGATGGCCACAAACATGATCAGGATAAATATTCCGCTAAAATTATAATCGGCCTGAAAAACATGATGCGCATTCTGACGTAAAAACAACAGAGCGCCCCAGAACATCGTGGGATAAATCACGCCCATAATTGTAGAAGAGGTGTTTAACAGGGCGGAACCGTCATTCTTAAACATTTCATATCCAAAAATGTACAAAACAAGTCCCACGACCGCCAAACACAGCAAAGGCGAAAATCCCGAATACAAAATGGCCAGAAGCGCCTGACCGCTCAGCATCCCCGCCACAGGCATCGGACGGCCGCCCTTCTGCTTGAGCAAATTGTACATTTCCCATTGACCGATAATGGTTACGATTACCGAAAACAAATAAAAAAACAATCCGCCCTTTAAAATAACAAATAATAACAGCGGAATACCAACGATGGCCACGGCAACACGAATCAATAATTCTTTCATTCTAACCTCTAATTCGTTCAAACAGTTATGGTGTGGAAGATACGTATTATTTACTTTTGGCGCAATTAAGAAAAAGGGATCGATATCCTTCAATCGATATCGACCCCCATTGAGGATTAGTTGGGTGCAGCCTAATCCAAAATTCTGAATTTCCCGTTCAGCGCTTTAAGCCAGAGAATTTCGTAAGGATTAATAACCAAAGACAGGTGATTGGCTTCTGTTTTGAACGCCCGTTTACTTAAAAGGTCGCGCCAGTGATGGTTACCCAAAATGCCCCACTCTTCCAGCTTGATGTTTAATGCTATTCTTTTGGAAGACACATTGGTTAATGTCAAAATAATTTCTTTATGATCTTGCGTATAACGTATGACACAAAAAACCTCGTCTGCAATCTTCAGGATTTTTTGCGGAGAATTTGGATGAAAGGCGCGTTGTCTTTTGCGAATCTCAATTAAACGCACCAATTTTCTGGTAACGTGGTAGGTGGTTGTTTGCGGATTTTCCAGAGAGCGTAACAACTCCTTTTTGTTAAGTGTTTTACGGTTAATGCTGCGCGTCGATTTTTCTTCGATCACCAGGTCTGCATCATTTTTAGAGCCGAGAAAACCGTGCAGGTAAATTCCCGGAACGCCCATCAACACCAGCGCAATGGCGCGCGAGGCGATATAGCGACTAACCTGAATTTCCATGGGTTCGTCGCTATCTTCATTATTGATGGCGCTGAACCAGGTAATATTCAATTCGTACGGGCTCAACGAACCGTCAGGGTTGGCTTTGTACGAGATATATCCGCCGTGTTCTACCACGCGCAAGGCCATCAGATCAATTTCTTCTTGTGTGAGAATTCCCTGAACGGCCATAACGCCAACGCCGTCGTGAGAATCCAGAAAATTAAAAAAAGTCGCTTCATCGGAAGGTTTCTTTAAAGTAGCCGCCCATTCGGTTAACTTTTTAGCGTTCTCTGTTTGGAAAGAATGAAGCACAAGCGGCGGCAGAGCAAAATTGTACACCATCTGCGCCTCGTCTCTTCCATTCCCAAAATAACGAATATTTTCCTGATGCGGCACATTGGTTTCTGTGATAATGGCCACATGCGGCGCCACAGCGTTTAAAATATCTCTGAATAATTTAATGATGGTGTGCGTCTGCTCCAGATGCACACAAGAGGTGCCCAATTCTTCCCAGAGGTACGTTACCGCGTCCAGGCGGATGATATCGGCGCCCCTCCTCACATAGGTGAGTAAAATTTCTATCATTTTTAAGAGAACGTGCGGATTGTGGTAATTCAGATCGATTTGATCCTGACTGAAGGTGGTCCACACCAGCCGTTTTCCGTTCAACGTATTGAACTCGGTCAAAATAGGGGTGGTGCGCGGCCGCACGATTAAACGTAATTGGTCCGGCGAAAGTTGTTGTTTGGTGGAAAAGACCACAAAAAAATCCAGAAACTGCGGATTCTGATTTAAAAATTCCTGGAACCATCGGCTTTTGGAAGAAACGTGATTAAATACCCCGTCGAACATCAACTTGAAGTCTTTTTTTAACTCCAGAATATCGTCCCAGGTGCCAAGATTGGGATCGACCTCTTCAAAGTCCATAACCGCAAAACCCCGATCGGATGAAGAAGGAAAAAACGGCAGAATATGCAGGGTATTAATGACGTTTCTTAAATAGGTTTCCGAAAGTTGTGATAAGGTGCGCAGGGGCTTTTGATTGGGCGTTTTGATCAAATCGCCATAGGTGATCAAAATCGCGTCGCATTCGGTAAAACGGTTTTCGGGGTCAAAGTTTTTCTCCCACTCTAACATCATTGGCGTTTTATGCGCATAGTAAACTTTAAGAATGCGCTCCAGTTCCGGATAAATATTTTCGACCCTCGCTTTACCGTACAAAAAGGTCAACTTGTTTTTAAAACGCTGCGCGAAATAGTCTGAAATATTTAACACAGGTCTGGTATAGTCCGGCTCGCTATAGTGGAATTTCCTTCTGTCAATCCTGTCTTCCTGACATCTCATCAAGGACTACTCCTCAAAACTTTTTACGGCTTCCTCAACCGAATCAAATATTTTTACTATTTGATTGATATGCGTGAGTTCCAGTAAATCAATAATCGTTTGCTGCGGAGCCGCCAGACGGATATCGCCGCCATGCGTACGGGTTGCCGCAATTTTTGAAACAATGGCTCCCAAACCGCTGGAGTCCATGTATCGCGTCTTTTCCAGGTTCATTACAATTTTATATTTCTCCTGCGCAAGCAATTCCTTCATCAACTTTTTTAACTCTCCGGAAATTTCCGAGGTCAAACGACGTGGGATATCAATCACCACAACTTCGCCATTCAACATAAATTGGGTTGGAAAATTCATATCACTGTCCTCTATGGTTTCTGGTTTAATAATCGTCTGTAATTTAACTTTTTTAAAAATTATATTCAAACATCAGGCTCTTATCCGTTTAAGACAAAGCCGCTCAAAAAGCCAATGAACGGCAAAAGAAATTGTGCAGTTAAGCCGAAGCTTCGATTTAGATTTGCCATGAAGATGACTCCGGCGGCCAGTCTTTTTTATATTCGTTTTCAAGATTAATTTTGCGCCCGGAACGCATTTTCTCCCAGGTTCAATCTTTGCGCCGTTTGCGCACAGTATTTGGAAATGAGCAGATTAAAGGTTTGCATCTGTTTTTCTAAGCAGCATCAGGGTAAAGTCGTCGTCGAGCAGCTGGCTGCCCACGTGCGCTCTTACGGCATGGATAATGGTTTCTTTTAATTCCTTTAGCGTTTGCTTTCGATTGGCCCGCACCAGTTTTTGCAAATTCTTCAATTCGAACTCTTCCTCTTTTTCGTTCATGGCTTCTACCAGGCCATCGGTGTAAATAATGATTAAGTCATTTGTTTTTAATTGCAAACGGATCTTTTCATACTCCCATGGCAGCACGCCCAGAAAGATTCCGCCCTTATTTAAAAGGACGATTTCACCGGATTCAGAAAGGATAAATGGCGGATTATGACCGGCGTTAACATAATCCAGCGTGCCTGTCGCCGGATCGTAAATGGCGGCAAAAACCGTAATGTAACGATCCGACGTCGTTTGACGCATAATCATGCGATTCAAGTTTTCCATGATCCAGGCCAGGTCATCCGAAAACTGGAAAATGGTACGCACCGAGGCCTGAAAATTGGACATGAGCATGGCGGCCGGAATGCTCTTTCCGGAAACATCGGCCATCAAAAAGGCCCATTTCCCGCCTTTGATGGAAATGACATCGTAAAAATCTCCGCTCATCTCCTTGCATGGAATATATGTAGCGTCAACTTCCAGGCCGGCCACGGAAGGCAATTCGGTGGGAATCAAAAGTTTTTGTATTTCTGAGGCTATCTTGATATCGGCTTTTAAACGTTCTTTTTCGATGGCTTCCTGCAAAAGACGCGTATTCTCAATGGCCAGCGCAGCCTGGGTGCTAAAGGTCAGTAAAAGCTCCAGGTCTTTTTCCGAAAATGGCTCCATATTCAGGCGATTCAGAATGGTAATGACGCCCAGAATGCGTTCTTTGTAGCGTAAAGGCACGCATAAAAACGAACGCGTGCGGTAGCCGCTGCGTTTGTCAAAGCTGGGATCAAACCGCGGATCGCTGTAGGCATCTTTAATCAGAATCGGTTCGCCGTGTTCGGCAACCCAACCGGAAATTCCCTGCCCCAGCTTAATGCGAAAGGGTTTAACCGTGCCGGATTTGGGACCGAGCGCCACTTTAAATTCCAGTTCGTCGCCTTCCTCTGTAAACAGCAGCAAAGAACCCGATTCCGCATTCATTAAGTGCATGGCCTTTTGAACGATATCCTGCAACAAATTGTCCAGAGAGGTCAGGGATTCGATGGAGCGGCTGATTTCGTGCAGAGCGCTCGTTTTTTCCAGCAGGTCTTCCATCTCCCGCGATTTGCGTTTGAGATCTTCTTCCAATTTTTTGTTGCGGATCAGCAGTTCAAATACACGCGTACACAGTTCCAGCAAAAGAAAAGCGATCTCATTGATAGAGTTTTTGCCGAGAATCAAAAAGTCTTTTTGACCTACCGATAGGACCCATTCGAATCGGTAAGTCTCTAATAGCTGCCGGAGTTCAGGGGGAAGCGAAGATAAAGGAAGGATTTTCTTTTCAGCCAATTGTTGTAAGGCAACATCAGAAAGCGTAACGCTAATCGTTTTTCTGGCGCTTTGCGGAAAAACCATTATCCATTTGTCGTCACCATATTTGATCAGCGCGCCAACTTCCGAGCCAGAAGATTCTTTCCATGAGCGAAAGGAATCTTCAAAAAGTACGTAATAATCGTTCGCTTTCATTTACATCCTTGCATATTTGTAAACACAAAAATTAAAAACAAATTTCAGGATTATCAAATACTTTTTTAATATTTTTCTATTCATTTGCAAATAAAGCGCTTATATTAATTTGGTGGATGCTTCTCTAAAAAAAAATATCGTCAAGAAATTATTGAATCACTCTGAATGTCCCCCAAATTTTTTAAGATTACAATATTTTTTCTAAAATCATTTTTATAACTCACCCCCTAATTACAAAATTACTAACACGTTAGACATGCTCTTATCCCCCTCTCTTTGCAAAAAGACTCACAGAGCAAGGCGGGGGAATGAGGTGAGTTTTTCATACATTCAGCTATTGTATTTCCTTAAATATCAATCGATTATAAGGTCTTTGTTTGAAATTTTGGGGGACATTCAAATTATTGAATCACTGCGGCAAAACGAATATCGCGCGTTAAATGGTTTGCTAAAAGGCGAATTGAATGAGTCGCAAGCTGAAGATAAAATTCCTGCCGGGCGCGTTGACGCCCGAGCCATGAATCCGATAGCCCACATCGAAAATATTTTCAATGGCAACCTGAACTTGCAGCCACTTTCCCACCTTTCGCTGAAGTTGAAAATTAACGGTGTTCCAGGCAGGCGTTCCTTCCGCGGGAATTCGCGGGTCCTGCCGGTCGTCCTCGCTTAGACGCGTCTGTCTTTGAGCTGCTTTAAGGTTCATTTCCAGCATTAAAGCCGCAAGTTCATAGCGGACGAAAAACTTTGCGAAAGGCGGCGGAATTCCTCCGATGGGCTCGTTACGCGTTTGGTTCTGACCGCGGGTGTAAGTCAGTTGAAATCCCGCAGTCCATCTATCTATAACCTGGCGTTGCAGGGCAAGCTCCATACCGTAAATGTACCCGCGGCCGATATTTTGCTTGCTGCGAACTTCGTAGGAATAGCCATCAATAATCAAAACGTCGGATGCCTGGTAAATATCCGGCGCGCTTTCGATTAATCCCGAAATTAGATTGTAGTAACCGTTCATGGTAAAGCGCGTGTGGCTGGTTCTGAATTTCAGCCCCGCCATGTAAGATATCAAGCGCTCCGGCTTTAAATCGGGGTTGGGGATTTCAATAATCTGCCCTTTGGACTGTCCGAATTTGGACAGATCGCTCAGGTTTGGCGCACGAAAACCTTGACCGATATTAACATAGCCATGCAAGGCCTGGCTAAATCGATAGTTCAGGCCCGCATTAAATGTCAGGGCCTTAAAGGTCAAACGTTGATCGCCAAACAGCGAATCGTTTAAGGCAAATTCCGTTGCATGACGCGCGCACCTTCCACCCCACAAAATGGACAGGCGTTCCGACACGGTAAACTTATCCTGCACAAAAATTCCCAGCGACTGGTAAACAGCGCCGTCCGGATAGCGGGCAATCGTTTTTTTCTCTTTCCGATCCGTTAAAGAATCGTACACCCAACGGCTACTGCCGATCAAATCGTGGTAAAAATCCACTCCATAACTTATTTTATGGGAGGCATATCCGCCGTTTATTTGCAGAGTAATGCCTTTTGTGGTCGCCTGATCGTTTTCTATCGTTAAAGAGGTTATCGCCTCTTTCTGAATTTCCCTGCCTTCTTGCTGAACCTGATATGAAAACGTCGCGCTTATTTCATTAAGCAATGGATGATTTGTTTTTTGCACCAGGCGTGTGTAAAAAAGAGAACGCGCCTGGGGATGATAAAGCCATCGATTGTACTGATTGTAAGCGTATTTGTCGAAACGGGGCACGTGGGTTTGCAATGATTTTTGCCAGGCAAACACCAGGTTCGTAAATGACGTTGCTTTCCACTGTAGTTTAAATTGATAGTCCCTGGCCAGATAAGCGGTAGGCTTTTGAACCGTACCGGGAAAGGAATTTCGCAATGCGTCGGGCAATTTTTCCTGCCCGTAGCGTAAATCGCCAAAATCCTTATAACTGTAACCGGCTTGCAGGGCAATTGTTTTTCCCTGCCAGCGCGCCTGGCCATGAAACATGGACGAACGATCGGCCGAGGCAAAACGGCCGATTATCCCCACGCCATATCCTGCCGCCGTGTCGCTAAAATCCCGGCTGATTAAATTAATTACGCCGCCCAGCGCGTCGCTGCCATATTGAACCGAAGCAGGGCCATACACAATCTCCACAGCCTGTAAACTAAATAGATCGACTGTGTTCAGGTACTGGTGATTGCCGGTGCGGTAAAGGCTGTTGTTCAGTCGAATTCCATCTAATAAGATCAAAATACGACTGGAACTTAAACCTCTGATAATAGCCGAGCCGCCGCCATGACTTGTTTTCTGGATAAAGACGCCCGGCTCGTTTTTTAACGCGCCGGCGCTGGTGTTTGCCAGCGTATTCATAAGCTGCTCGCGATCCAGCCGGTCGACCGCCATAGGCAACAGGGGCAAAGGCGTTTGAATGCGCGTGGCAGTAACGACTAATGGCTGCTGGGCATGTAAATTTTCCTTTAAAATGATCGGGTTCAATACCAGCAATGAATCGGTCACCACAATCGGTCCGATGCGTAACGGTTGATAGGAAATGTGATTGAATTCTAAAAAATAGGCGCCCGATCTAAGGCCTTTAAATTTAAATTGTCCATTGTGCTGGGAGATGGCCGTCTTTTCTCCCGGTTCGAGCCACACATACACATCGGCAATGGGCTTTCCGGCAGCATTTTTAACCACGCCCTGCAGTTCAGCGCCAAAGGCTGGGAAAAAATAGAATGGAAACAGCAAAAAGAATATTTTCATAAATTAAATATCTACCGCATTTACTTGCAAGCATTGAATGTAACGACAACGATGGTAATTTTCAAAGGATTTTTTGGCTGCGGGGAGAACGGCCTTTTTTCTGCAAAACAGTGTAACCTGCGGTGGCTTCGACGGCTCGGCACTCCAGGGGAAAAACAAATCCCTGAGTTATTTCGAAGGGAGCAACTTGCCTGATGATGCCATCTTCTCCCTTTTTTAAATCTTTTTGCCTTTGATTAAAATCTCAGGCGACAAATACCGGTTTGAAATGAGTTTTAAATACTTATGTCAAGTCGTCGAATCCAAACCGCTAATTTCCCACGCAGGTGGGTTTATGATACTTCCTTCGAAAGATCTAATGCCTTAGCGTGCGAAAATTTTTGTTCTGTTTTAAAAACTCATCCCCCGTCCCCAGAATAATTTGATTAATCTTTTTCTGCGATTATTTGCGGAATCTGCGAGAAAATTACTTTGCGCCCTTTGCGGTTGATTTTTTTACGGCCAAAACCGCCTCTAATAAAGTTTTTGGCAGCGGCTTTGCGGTCTTGGCCTTTTTATCCGCTAAACCTTTTAACGCCCCTCCAAATCCATTTGAATTGCATGCGCCAATCCATTAATTTAATCTTAAATTTAATCGGGACTTAAAAAAATGAAAACAATTAAAGCCACGATCGTCATTAAAGCCAGTCCGCGTAAGGTCTGGCAAATTTTAAGGGATATTAATACCTACACCTTCTGGAATCCGTTCATCATTTACGGCAGGGGCGAGTTTGCGGTCGGCAAAAAATTTTCTTTTATTCTCAAGGCTCCCGGTGAAAAACCGAAATTTTTCAAATCCATTTTTAAAAAAATAGAAGAGAACAAAGAGGTGCGCTGGCTAAAAAAAAGCCTGTTGCCCGGTTTTTATAATGTGGAACATTTGATTACTTTAAACTTTTCTTCAGAAAACGAAACAACGCTGGAATATCGCCAGCATTTTAGCGGATTGTTGGCCTGGTGGTTTTTTGATCGTCTGGAGTACAGTTACATGGCAGGCATGAAAAAGATGAATCAGGCCCTAAAAGAGATGTGCGAACAAGAAGGGGAAAAAGCATGAGTTTAACGATTTCGCGTTTTACAAAAGAAGATGAAAGCTGGTGGGACGACTACATCTGGCAGGCAGACAATGGTACGATCTTCCACACGCGACGTTTTTTGAGCTACCATCCGCAAGGCCGTTTTGTTGACCATTCGCTGATCTTTAAAAGAAAAAATTCCATCCGCGCCGTTTTGCCGGCCATTGAAATGGAAATGGACAAAGACCGGGTGCTGTACTCGCATCGGGGCGCCTCTTACGGCGGATTCGTTTACCGCGACATGGGCATTGCCGAAGCGTTTGAAGTGGTGGAGGCTTTGAAAAAATACGCGCGAGAAAACGGCTTTACGCGCATTTTAATCACCCTCCCTCCCCTTGTTTACATGAACCGTTATTCCAACTACATCGATTTCGCCATGCTGCAGAACGGCTTCCGTTATTTAAAACGGGAAATTTCCAGCGTCGTGCAATTGCCCTCCCATCCGGATCAGGTGTTGAGCCTGTTTAAAAGCGAAGCGCGCACGGCCACGCGTAAATCCATTAAATCCGGCATTGAAATACGTCTGTCCGATGACTATGACACTTACTACGAAATCTTGAAGCAAAATCTGAAACTGCGGCACAACGTTACGCCCACCCATACCCTGCCGGAATTAAAGAAACTGGCGCAGCTCTTTCCCGACCGTATTCATCTGTGGGCGGCCTATCTGGGCGAACAGATGATTGCCGGAGTGGTTAATTTTATCTGCACGCCGCGCGTTGTGCTGGCATTTTACATCAGCGACAACAAGGAATTCCAGCAATACCGTTCGGTTAACAACCTTTTTTACCACATCTTTCAATGGGCGGTTCAAGAAGGTTTTCAATTTTACGATTTCGGTATTTTTACAGTGAACATGGACCCCAACTGGGGCCTGGGAAAATTTAAAGAGAACTTTGGCGCACGCGGGCTTTTTCGGGATTCGTTCGAGCTGCTGATGTGGTCTCCACAAAATCCATGAGTTGTCCATGAACTTCAGATTTTCCAAAAGCCTGCAAGATTTTTTCAACTATATGATTGCCGGCGGTCTGGCCCGGATATTACCTTTTTTGTTGCTGCCCTACGTTGCAAAGGTTCTAACTCCGGAGAATTTTGGTTTTTTTTCCCTCTACCGTCTTTACACCGCGCTGGGATCAGTCATCTTACTTCTGGGCGTTGAACAGGGTTTATTTCGTCTTATTCCGGGGCTGCATGCGCATGAACGACTGCGCTATCTGCGGGCGGCCCTTTCTTTTATACTTATTTTTTTTATCTTTTTAACCGTTCTGAGCTGGCCCTGGCAGAAGCCCCTCAACCGCTTTTTCCTCGATCCGAATATTTCTTTTCCTTTCCTGTTCATTCCCCTGCTGATACTGGTCAACGCCCTGAGCGTGCTTATTTTGACTTTCTTCAGCGCCTGTCAGGAAAGTAGAAAATACTTGCTGGGCAATTTGCTTGTGCAGGGAACATTTTTTACTCTGTTTTTATCCGGTCTTTTTCTGGGCTGGCAACTTAAGGCCTTTTTCATCTCTTTTATTGCGGCCAATCTTCTGCTTTTGTTCTTTAATATCGATCTTTTAAAGTCTTTGCGGCGCCTTTCTTTCGACTGGCCAATATTAAAGAGATTACTTAAAACAGGCTTTCCGTTGATGCTCGTTCTTTTATTGACCTACCTGCTTTACCAGAGCGATCATTATCTCATTAAATTTTATCTGGGTGTTGAGCAAACCGGCATTTACAATTACGGCTACCGTTTTGCCTCCATGCTTTTGATTTTTGTGGTGCAAAGCAATAATGTGTGGTTTCCGCGCATTTACGCCCGCGGAGAAGACTTTTTCAGGCAGCATGTGGGCGCCTATGCCGCTTTGATTGCCCTTAGCTGCGCTGGGATTTTGTGGATTTTACTGCTGCTGTTTCATTACTTCCCGTCCTTACTGCTGCCGGCAGGCTTCGAGGTCAGTAAAACCGTCCTTCTGATTGTCGGCCTGGGTTATATGATCTACGGGCAGGCGCAAATGATCGACGGCTGGCTCATTTTAAAAAACAAAAGCAACATTCTGGTGGGCATTTCGGCCGTGGCCTTAGCTTTTAACCTGATTTTCAACGCGCTGTTTATTCCGAAATTTGGTATTCTGGCGGCGGCCACGATTACCGCTTTCAGTTTTTTGCTGATCTGGCTGGCCATTATTATTTATCTTGGACGTTTTCTCAATAAAAAAGCGCTGAGCGTCACCGTCCTAAAAACCGCGCTTTTCACAGCGCCATTTTTCCTGTTGTTTGTTTACAATCAGCCTCTGGTCTGGTTTACGCTTTTTTGGTTCATGGGGCTATTAGAATTCATGCGCAATCCACTGAGCAAGATTCTTTTGTCCTTTTCAAAGTAGCGTTCTTATGATCTGTAAATACGTTTTCGATTCCTCCTGCCAGGAATACCTGCGTGACGCTTTTTTTAGATTTTTCTTTAAACGCAGATAAAATTTGGGACGTAATATTTTGCGAACGGCCTGTTCGATTTCGCGGATGTTTTGCGGATCAACAGTCAGCCCCACGCCTTCGCTTTCTATAATTTTTTTAATCTCCGGATAATTACTACCAATGACCGGAATTTCTGCCTGAATGTATTCGAACAATTTATTGGGCAAAGCGTGGTAGTAACTCAATCCCTTTCCGGAGATGACAGTAAAACCAAAATCAGCGGAATACGTGTAATGAGCCAGTTGATCAAAGGGCACCATTCCGGTAAATATTACACGATCGGACATGTGCCGTTCTTTTGCCAATTTTTCCAGCTCGCTTTTTAATGGTCCGTCTCCAACGATAAAAAGCGCCACATCATCAATTGCCGCACATGCTTCAATAATTTCACGCAAACCGCGACCTTCAAACACCATGCCCTGGTAGATGCCGATTTTTTGCTGCGCAGGGAGTGCGTATTTTTCTCTTAAAAAATTACCTGGTACATGTTCCTGCCGGTAAGGAATGTTGCGCACAAAACCGACCACATTCAAGCGGGGATAGTTTTTTTGCAAAGCAATGGCGTCGGATTCACATACTGTAAAAGCGGCGCGGGCCCGGCTAACGCCAAAGCGTTCGATCATGCGAAAGAAAAAACGCCGCAGCGGCTTTTTGACCAGCGAATTCAGCCCGCTCACCAGTTCCACACTATCGTAAATGTAATTGCAATCCTGAAAAAAAGATTTAATACGCAGCGGAACAAGGGGTAAAAAATCGTAGGCAATGTACAGATCTGCTTTTTGCCGCATCAGCCAGCAGGCGGCTGTGAACCAGAACTGGAAAAAACGCAAAAAGGTCGGTCCATTCCACAATCTGACGCGCGTCAGCTCCACGCCCTGCCACAACTTTTCGTTTAATTGAGGATGGTAAGCGCAGAAGAGACGCACATCATAGCCCTGCCCCGCCAATGTTCTTACCTTACGATGCAAATTGGCTTCGTAAAAAAGATCGGAAATGGTCAGAATAACAATGGTCGGTCGCCTCTTTGTCAAATTTCTTTCCTCGCTATTTGAATTGAATTAAATGTAGCTTATTCAAAAATTCCACGCAAGGAAAGTCTTCAATTTTTCGCGCCGCAAAAATGGTTGAATGGTTGAATATTCAACAAAAACTCTCAGGCCTTACAGCGTTAAATAAAGAGCGCTTGCACTGGATGCCTGCACTGGGTGCTTGCACTGGATGCCTGCACTGGATGCTTGCACTGGGTGCAATCTGCCCTCCCAGACTTTTATTCTGGGAGAAGGGAATCAGGGCAATTGAAACTTTTTTTAATTTAAAATATTCTTTGTGCCCTTTGTGACTTCTCTGCGCTCCCTGTGGTCGCTTAAATTCCCGCGTGATTTTTTTTGGTTGTGGCTATGCTGTACTAAAATTAAAAATTACAAATTACGAATTACGAATTATCACGCGGAGCGGGAGGCTGTGCCCGAATAGTAGAGTGCCGATTTGCTTAGCTTTCGTCTTAAATGTTAAATAATTTTCTGCGATGATTGGCGTAATCTGCGAGAAAATTACTTTACGCGCATTGAGGCTGATTTTGGTTGCGGCTTTGCTGCCTTGGAGCGAACTCAACCTATTTTTTGGGCGCAACCAACCATCGAATTGGCAGGCTGCGCCGGCTCTTTTAACAAATTCTGGGCAATTGTTCGCCCACCGGCATGTCGATGATGCGCTCCACGCCGTAAACATTTTTCATCACCACTCTGCCGGCATGCTCTTCCACGGCCTGCCCGATGATCACGGCGTCTTTTCCCTCCGGCACGCGATGCATAGCCTCTAACATGGATTCAGCGACTTCATCCGGAACAACGGCCACCAACTTTCCCTCATTGGCCACATAAAGCGGATCAATTCCCAAAATCTCGCAGGCCGAGCGTACATCCTGTTTAATGGGGATTTGCTGTTCTTCCAGTTTAAAACCAACCCCCGAAGATCTGGCCAGTTCATTAAGCGTGGTGGCAAGGCCGCCGCGCGTGGGATCGCGCATGGCACGAATTTGTTTGCTTACCTTCAGCATGGCTTCCACCAGACGGTTTAACGAAGCGGTGTCGCTTTCAATAGTCGATTCGAAGGACAGACCTTCGCGCACAGAAAGGATGGCCATGCCGTGATCGGCAATCGTGCCGGATAGAATGATTTTATCACCGGGTCTGATATTTTTGGCGCTGATGTTGACGCCATCCGGAATCACGCCCACCCCGCTGGTATTGATAAAGATTTTATCGCACGAACCTTTATTCACCACCTTGGTGTCTCCGGTTACAATCTGCACGCCGGCCTTGTCCAGCGCCCGCCGCATGGCAACGAGAATTTCGTGCAGATCGGCGATGGGCAGTCCTTCTTCCAGAATAAAGCCAACGCTTAAAACTTTTGGAAGGGCCCCGCTCATACAGATGTCGTTGACGGTGCCGTTGACCGCCAGCTCGCCGATATTTCCTCCGGGGAAAAAGATGGGACTCACCACGAAAGAATCGGTTGTAAAGGCCAGCCGCTGGCCGTTAAACTGTAAGCGCGCCTGATCTTCCAGATCGTTAAGCATCGGGTTGCCAAAAACAGGCAAAAAAACTTTATCGATGAGGTCGGCAGAAAGTCTGCCCCCTGCTCCATGCGCCATTTGAATGGTCTGGTAATCCGTTTTGGGCAACGGACAGGAAAATTGGCTGAAATCGTACTCGGCCATTCGTTTGATCTCCTTATTCGTTATGAGCTTTGTGGTAACGGTAATAGGCGGCGCAAGCGCCCTCGCTTGAAACCATGGTGGCGCCCAGCGGGGTTTGCGGCGTACACTCTTTGCCAAAAGCCGGACACTCATGCGGTTTTTTCATGCCCTGTAGCACCAAACCGCTGATGCAGATTTCCGGTTCCTCGGTTTGTAGATGTCCAACGTCAAATTTTAAGGCCGCGTCATGGGCTTTAAATTCCGGACGGATGGCGTAACCGCTTTTGGGTATGGTGCCGATTCCGCGCCATTTGCGATCCGTTATTTCAAACACCTGATTAATGACAGCCTGAGCCGCTTTATTGCCTTCTCTTTTTACCGCGCGTCCATATTGATTTTCAACGCGCGCTTCGCCCTTTTCCAGCTGCTTCACAGCGGCTAAAATGCCTTTCAACAGATCAACCGGCTCAAAACCCGTGGGCACAATTGGTACGCGGTATTTTTCGGCAATGGGTTCATACTCCCACCACCCCATAACCGTACACACATGACCGGCAGCCAGATAGGCATTAACGCGATTGTGCGGTGAATTGAGCAAAGCCTCCATGGCCGGCGGCACCAGCACATGGCTTACCAGCTCGCTAAAGTTGGTCAATCCTTCGCGTTTTGCCTGTAAAATAGCCATGGCATTGCCCGGCGCCGTGGTTTCAAAGCCAACAGCAAAAAAGACTACTTCTTTATCTGGATTTTCTCTGGCCAGTTTTAAAGCCTCAAGAGGCGAATACACCATGCGTACATCAGCTCCTTCGGAACGCGCCTGGAACAAATCCGAATGGCTACCAGGCACGCGCAGCATATCTCCAAAAGAAGTAAAAATCACATGCTCCATTTTGGCGATGGCAATGGCCTGATCGATCATCTCCAGGGGCGTAACGCACACCGGACAACCCGGCCCGTGCACCAATTCAATTTCTCCGGGCAGCATTTGATCGATGCCAAACTTTAAAATAGAGTGCGTTTGCCCTCCGCAAATTTCCATAATTACCCAGGGCTTTGTAACCACCTGATGTATTTGATCTACCAGCGATTTTACCAGTTCCGGATCGCGAAATTCATCAATGTACTTCAATTTCCCTCCCCCTATTATGAAGACTTCTTTTTTTCATCTTTTTTCTTTTTGGAAAGAGGCTCATTTTCCACACGATAGCCCTCTTTCTTTAGCGCGTCGGTCATTTCATCAAAGGTCTGAAACACCTCTTCCGCTTCGTCTTCGTCCATCACCGAAATGGCAAAGCCTGCATGCACAATAACGTACTGTCCATCCTCAACTTCCGGAACATAAGCCAGGCAGGCTTTATTGATTGTACCGCTGTAATCGATTTTGCCCATTTTAAGTCCGCCTTCATCAAAAATTTCTATCACCTTACCGGGAATGGCTAAACACATAGTTTTCTCCTCTTTAATTTAACTTTTCTCAGGGAAAAGACCTTTTAGTTTTTCGGCAAATTCCTCGGCGGTCGGAAAATACTTGCTCATTTTTTCCGGCAGCCTTTTGTGCACTTTGTAAGTGGAAACACCGATGGGTTTGCCCACATCTTTTAATGTGTATTCAACGATGGTGCGATTTTTATTTTGACAGATGATGATGCCAATGGATGGATTCTCCTCCGCCAATTTAAAACGATCATCCAGAACAGAGAGGTAAAACTGCATTTTACCGGCATATTCCGGCTTGAATTTACCCATCTTTAATTCCACCGCCACCAGACAACGCAACGCCCGATGATAGAGTAATAGATCAATAAAAAATTCTTCATCATCGATTTCCAGGCGAAACTGATTGCCAATAAATGCAAAGTATCCGCCCATTTCTATCAGGAATTGACGCACATGTTCCAGCAAATTTCTTTCCAGTTCCCTTTCGGAATGTTCCTCGCCCACTTCAAGAAAATCAAATACGTACTCGTCTTTAACCGCCATATGGGCCTGATGACGATACTTTTTCTGAATGGTTTTACTGAAATTGGTTTGGCTGGATAAATATTTCTGAAACGCCTGATTTTCGATTTGATTGACCAGCACGCGGTAAGACCAGCCAAATTTTTTTGCCATCTCCATGTAAAACCGTCTTTCTGAATTGCTCGCGCATTTTTCCAGAATGGCGACATTATGCGACCAGGAAATTTCTGCAGACAGTGTCTGCAGATTTTTATCTTCACGATAGGCCAAAAAGAAATTACGCATATTCCATAGATTCCGGGCAGAAAAACCCTTAATACCCGGGAACTCCAGCTGTAAATCACTGGCCAGATTTTCCACCACTGCTTTTCCCCAGCCCATAGTTTCTTGCTTTTCCACGATTTTTTTCCCGATCTCCCAGTAAAGTTGAATTAACGATCGATTCACCTTGCGCAGCGCCTGGAGCTGAGCCTTACGTACTTTTTGCTTAATTTCTTTCAATAATGAAAGATATTCCGCATCTTTTTGCAGGGCGTCCATCGGCAAAACCTCTTTGCTATTTTATTTTAAACTTCGCCGCTTACTCGATCCAAAAACGAGACTTCTTCTTTTCCGGCTAGCAGCAGTTTCAATCCAATAGCGCATTGTCCCAGAGAAATTCCACCGTCATTGGGCGGCGTCTGGCGGTGCGTTAACACTTTTAAATTGTGCTTTTGTAAAAAAGCGTTTAACAACTTAAGCAAAATCTCATTTTGAAAGACGCCGCCGCTTAAAACAACGGTTTTAAGTCCCGTTTTTTGAACGGCTTTCAAAGTAACCGCTTCCAGTAAACTCGCCATGGTAACATGAAATCTGGCGGCCAGCAGCGCAATAGGCGTCCCTTCCACAGCCAGCTCAGCCAGGTTTCTGATAATGGGCTCAAAAGGAATATAAGGTAAATCGGCTTCGAATTGCAATGGCGCAACGTCGATCGTACGAACGGCCTGCGTAAATTCAATAGTCGCCTGCGCTTCGTAGTAAATATGCTGCCTCCCGCCGCTGATTACAGCCGCGGCATCAAACAAACGACCACAACTGCTGGTTAATGGACTGTTCAGCTTTTTTTCAAGTAATTGCCGGATCAAAGCAATGGGCTTATCTTTTAAAAACGGAAGTTCAGGCAGCGCTTCGCCAAAGGCGGCCAGCAGGTAACTAACGGCCATGCGCCAGGGCTCTTTGATGGCCGCTTCCCCGCCTGGAATGGGCAGCGGCTTAAAACAGGCCAGACGTTCAAGCGTGGTAAAATCACCCGCCAGAATCTCACCGCCCCAGATCGTGCCGTCATACCCGTAACCGGTGCCGTCCAGAATCACGCCAATCGCCGGCTCGTCCCACTGCCATTCAGCCATACAGGCCGCCATGTGCGCGTGATGATGCTGCACCTTTACGAGCGGCGCGTAATTTTGACTTTCTGCCCACTGTGTTGAAAAATACGCGGGATGCAGGTCGCAGATGATTCGCTGCGGCGTGGTTTGTAAAATATCTGCAAAATGCTCAATGGTTTCTTCAAAAAATTGGTTGGCCAGCAAATTTTCCAGATCGCCAATGTGCTGACTTAAAAAAGCGCGCCCGCCTTTGGAAAAGCAGACGGTATTTTTTAACTCGCCGCCCACGGCCAGCACCGACGCTTTGCTTTGCGTGTTCAAAAACACCGGCCGCGGTACGTAGCCCCGGCTGCGGCGGATAAATACGGTTTGTCCGGCAAAACGCGCCACAACCGAGTCGTCTGCGCGAATTAAAATTGCCCGGTTGTGCAGCAGCAAATAATCCGCAATATCGAAAAGCCTTTTTCGCGCTTCTTCATTATCGATGACAATTGGTTCTTCGCTGCGATTGGCGCTGGTCATTACCAGTAGCGGTACTTTATTTTCGGGCAATCTGCTTTGCAGTTCATCAAAAATCAGGTAGTGCAGGGGCGTGTAAGGCAGCATCACACCCAACCTCTGGTTGGCAGGCGCCACGGCTTCCGCCACAGGCAGATGCGGTTTCTTTTTTAACAGAACAATGGGTCTTTGTGGCGCGGTGAGCAGTTCCTGTTCGGCAGCATCGAGGAAGACCAGCTTTTTAACGACTGCCAGGTCAGGCGCCATGACGGCCAGCGGTTTTTGTTCGCGGTTTTTGCGCCGACGCAGGCGTTGCACAGCCTGTTCATTGGTGGCATCCACCGCCAGATGAAAACCGCCCAGTCCCTTGATGGCCACAATTTTACCGTCCAATAGATAGCGCGCCAGCAGCTCGATGGCCGCCTGTTCGCGAGCAAGCTCTTTATTGTCGCCAACCGTCTCCAGCCAGACGTGCGGCCCGCAGCGCGCGCAGGCGTTTGGTTGAGCATGAAAACGCCGATTGGTCGGATCCTCGTATTCTGCCTGACACGCCTCACACATGGCAAACTCGGCCATAGAGGTATTGGGGCGGTCGTAAGGAATACGTTTAATAATGGTGAAACGCGGCCCGCAATTGGTGCAGTTGATGAACGGATAGCGGTAACGTCGATCGGATGGATCGCGCATTTCACGCAGACAGTCATCACAAATGGCAATGTCCGGAGAGATCAGGGTTTGATTATCCGCCGAATCAACAGAAGCAATGATGCGAAAATTGCCATCATCTTGTAAAGGAATATCTGTTCTTTGCAACGAAATAATTTCAGACAGGGGCGGTTTGTCCTTTTGCAAGCGCTGCACAAATTCATCGATTAAAGTCCGCTGCCCCTGCAGTTCAATCACCACGCCTTGGCTGGTATTGGTGACAAAACCGGAAAGCTGCAACTGCCTGGCCAGATTAAAAACAAAAGGACGAAAACCAACGCCCTGAACGATACCATTAACCAGAATCCGCTGGCGTATTATTTTGGTGCGCTCTGCAGGTCTATCCCTTATCATGAGCCTCAACATGTTCTTTTAACCAGTTCAGCCAGGCGTCCATGCCCTCGCCCTGTGTGGCCGACAGTTCAAAGAACTTCAGGTGATGGTTGACCTGCAAGGCGTATTTTTTACATAATTCCAGATCAAATTCCACATACGGTAAAAGATCTATCTTATTAATGATACAAATATCGGAATGCTGGAACATGGTCGGATATTTTAGCGGTTTATCGTCACCTTCGGTAACCGAGATGATGACCACTTTGTGCGCTTCGCCCAGATCAAACAGAGAAGGACAAACCAGATTGCCCACGTTCTCGATAAGTAAAACAGAATGGGGCGCAGGATCGAGTTCTTTAACGGCATGGTTGATCATCTGCGCGTCCAGATGGCAGCCGTTGCCCGTATTAACCTGAATGACCGGCGCACCGACGCGGTCGATCCGTTCGGCGTCTCGTAAGGTTTGCTGATCGCCTTCGATCACGTAAAACGGAATTTCGTTCTTTAACTTTTCGATGGTCTTTTCTAAAAGGGTGGTTTTTCCGGAGCCCGGCGAGCTGACCAGATTTAATACGAAAATATTACGCGCCTCAAAAAAACCGCGATTGCGTTCGGCCAGCAGGTTATTTTTTTGCATCACATCGGTTTCGATCTGAATGGTTTTGCCATGGTCATGGTCGTGGGGATGGGCGTGTGCATGGCTGTGGTCGTGTGGATGGGCATGCCCGTGATCATGATGGTGTGCATGCCCATGATCGTGTTCATGCATGTGATCGCCATGTGAATGGCTGTGTTTGGTTTCGCCCGGTTTTTGATAGGTAACCTGACTTCCCGGTTCTCCGCATCCGCATGTATCGCACATTTTTTATCTCCTTTTGTTTATTTTACGTCTAAAAACTTTGCGCTTAACGCGCCTTCAAATAAAAGGGTTAAAGCGCCGCTGTGGCCATTCAACCCTTAAGTTTAATATTCCCTTACACGCTCAGGACTCTCCCTGTCAATCCACATTGATGGCCTTCACCTGCAGTTGCTGTCCGCCCGCGGCAAAGACCTGCTCTCCACACTGCGGGCAGAGATTCAAAAATTGATCGGTTTCAAATTTAAAGCCACAAGCGGAGCACTCGGCCTGCGCTTTTAAATAGACGATTTCCAGACGACATCCTTCGGCCATGGTCTCTTTTGTAGCCGCTTCGAAGCAAAATTCAAGCGCCTCGGGTACCACGCCGGATAGCGCGCCGATTTCGACGGTAATGGAGTTGATCTTGTGCGCCCCGTTTTTTTGAGCCGTTTGTACGGCAATATCCACGATATTCATGGCAATGGACATTTCGTGCATCATACATCCTTTAGTTTTGCGTTTCGTGAAAATAACAACAATTAAAGATTGTTTCAAATGTAAATGCGTGAATACTTAAATTACAGAGCGCCTATTCCCTATTAAAAAGCGCGGAAAATTATTTTTTTAATTCTTCCCTCATACGCAAGATGATGAAAAAATCCCCACCTGCTCAATCATCATTCTCCATGTAAAATCCCCCCTATTCATCAATCAACAATCATCAATCCCCAACCATGCCCCACGCCTACCACTCCCCGCGATAATTCGTAATTCATAATTCATAATTCATAATTCATAATTCGTAATTAATAATTCGTAATTCGTAATTAATAATTCGTAATTCGTAATTCGTAATTCATAATAACTCATCTCCACCAGAAGAGAATGTCCCATAAACTAAACTTCGGTATTCTGGCAATGGAATAGGGCTGCCCGGTGAGGATGGCCTCTGCCGCCAGCAATCCGCTTTGTATGGCCGGGCCGATTCCTTCGCCCATGTCAATAGTAGCCAGGCCGGCCGCGTCGCCAATTAAATAGATGTCTTTCATTTGCACCTGATCATCCTGGCGCAAAAAATATTGGTAGCCTTTTACCGCCTGCGGTTCTGAATCGATCAACTGTTTTTGCATTAATTTGTTGACGAAAAATTGCCAGTGCTGTTGAATGGTTTGCTTTTTTTTCTGCAAAATGGCAAATTTGCCGCCAATGCCGATATTCAAATGACCGTTGCCTTTGGGCACGTACCAGGAATAGCCGGCGAGGTCATTATCAAAAAACCACAGGTAACAATGGCTATCTCGCCAGGCAAAGGGAAACTCCAGTTCCATGGTGGCGATGCGTTTTTCCGGCTGGCGTGGTTTGTGTCTGGCAAAAAAGGTACGGTAAACCGGACAATTTGTGCCGCCGGCGCCCACCAGTATTTTGCAGCGAAATTGATCGTCGATGATGAAATGATCTTCATGCCGACGAATATTTTGAACCTGGTGCCGGATAAAACGCGCCCCGGAACGTTGCAGCAGCCAGTGGTCAAATTCATAGCGACGAATGGAATATTGGCGCGTGGGAACGGTCAGTCGCTTTTTGCCAAAAATGTAGTGAAGCTTTTTAAACAGAATGATGCTGTGCGGATATTCCTGCGGTTTTACGCCCAGCATCTTCCAAACGCGCGGCGTGACCCAACCTGCGCAAAGCTTGGTGCGCGGAAAGGTCTTTTTGTCCAGAATCAGCGCGTCGCGCCCGGCACGGTGCAATTCAGCGGCGCAGCTGGCGCCGGCCGGTCCCCCACCGACAATAATGATTTCTGCTTCTGTCATATTTCACCACAATAGTTTTTAAATTCAAAATTCGAAATTACAAACACATTCTAATTTCTAAATGCTCAAATTTTCTAAACTACATTCTTTAGAGGAAAACACCGTGTTCAAACTAATCAATCGTGCTACCAATCACGGCATTTCCCGATCCAGGCTGCGGTACTGAATAGCCTCGCTTAAATGATGCGCTAAAATCTGTTCGCTTTCTTCCAGATCGGCGATGGTTCTGGCCACTTTCAGGACACGATCGTAAGCGCGTGCAGACAGGCCCACGTTTTTAATGGCGTTGCTCATCAGCTCCTTGCCCTGCTCGTCAATTTTACAATATTTACGAATCTGGTTGCTCTCCATGTGCGCGTTACAGTAAATGTTTTTTTCGTTTACAAATCGTTTGAGCTGTACTTCTCTTGCCCGTTGAACGCGCTCTCTAACCACGGCCGACGGCTCGCCAGAACGTTCAGAGGTTAGCTGCTTAAAGTTGACGGCGGGCACCTCCACATGCAAATCGATGCGATCCAGCAGAGGGCCGGAGATTCTCGAGCGGTACTTCTGAATTTGCGGGAGGGTGCAGGTGCAGGAGTGGGTAGGATCGCCATAATAGCCGCAGGGGCAGGGATTCATGGCCGCCACCAGCATGAATTTGGCCGGATAGGTTAAAGAAAAGGCTGCGCGCGCAATGGACACTTTGCCGTCTTCCATGGGTTGACGCAGCACTTCCAGCACATTTTTTTTGAATTCGGGCAATTCATCCAGGAAAAGAACGCCATGGTGCGCCAGACTGACTTCGCCGGGACGCGGAAAACGTCCGCCCCCCACCAGCGCCACATCCGAAATGGTGTGATGCGGCGAACGAAAGGGACGCACGCCAATCAAACCGTGATCGGGCGGCAACAGGCCAGCTACAGAATGAATTTTGGTGGTTTCGATGGCTTCTTCCAGGGACATGAGCGGCAAAATGGTGGGAAATCGTCTGGCCAGCATGGTCTTGCCCGATCCCGGCGGCCCGATCATGATGATGTTGTGTCCACCGGCCGCGGCGACCTCCATAGCCCTCTTAACATGCTCCTGCCCTTTTACGTCCCGTAAATCCAGCGGTGATTGACTCTCTTCGGAGAAAATACGCTGCACATCCACCACCAGCGGATCAAAATCGGCATTGCCATTCAAAAAGTTGACCACATCCAGCAAATGGCCCATGGGATAGACCTTTACCGAACCGCTGCCCATGGCCGCCTCGCGGGCGTTTTCTTGCGGAACGATTAAACCTTTGAAATGGCCTTCACGCGCTTTAATGGCAATGGACAGACTACCGTGAATGGGACGGATGCTGCCATCCAGAGCCAGCTCTCCCAGAATCAGATAATCTTCCACTGCCTGCGCATCGATCTTGCCCTGAGCCGTCAAAATACCGATGGCAATGGGCAAATCGTACGAAGAGCCTTCCTTTTTGATGTCGGCCGGAGCCAGATTAATGGTGATGCGTTGTTGCGCTACAAAATAGATGCCAGAATTTTTAATGGCTGCCGCCACGCGCTCCCGACTTTCCTTAACCGCGTTGTCTGGCAGACCTACAATGCCAAAATAGGGCATACCTTTTTCCAGATGAGTTTCCACTTCTACCAGATATGCATCGATGCCCATTAAGGCGGCCGAGTACACTTTAGAAATCATCTTTTAAACCTTTAGCGATTATTTCAGAATATCTTCCAGAGCTTTCTTTAATTCAGGGAATTGAAAGCGGAATCCGGCGGCAAGTAATTTTTTAGGTTCCACAAACTGCCCGCTTAGCAAGGCAGAGCGCGCCATTTCGCCCAGTAAAAGTTTTAAAAGAGGAGCGGGCGCGGGCAGCCACGCCGGACGATGTAAAACCTTTCCCAGGGCGCGACTGAATTCCTTTTGCGTTACCGTTTGCGGCGCCACAAAATTAAAAACACCATATAGCTCGTCATGTTCAATCATAAGCAGCATGGCCCGCGCTACATCTGCAATGTGGATCCACGGAAAACCCTGTTTTCCGCTGCCCAACGGCCCGCCGGCAAAAAGTTTATACGGTAAAATCATTTTGCGCAGCGCGCCCTCCCTGCCCAGCACCACGCCCAGACGAGCAAGTACTCTGCGCACGCCCACGGCTTCCAGCGTTTTACTGGCGTTTTCCCACTCAACTACCAGACGCGCCAAAAAATCGCTGCCCGCAGGAGACGTTTCATCCACCTTGTGATGTACATTGCCGTAATAACCAACCGCCGAAGCCTGAATGAGTATATGATCTCTTCCTGGCGCCTGTTGAAAAGCCTGTACGATGGTTTCAACGGAGTTAAGGCGACTATCGCGCAGTTTTTGTTTGTACGACCTGGTCCACAAAGCGCCGGCAATATTCTCGCCAATTAAATTAATGACCGCCGCCGGTCCATCCAGCTCGTCCAGCCAGGAAGCGGCGTCCATATTCTTCCAGGGTAAACAGGTTACATGAGGAGGAAAGATGTTTTTTGCTTTTTGCGGATTGCGACTTAATGCGACCACCGGAAATTTTCTCTCGGAAAAGAAAAGAACCAGGTAACGGCCGATAAATCCGGTAGCTCCGGTAATGATAATTTTCATGCGTGCCTCAAGGTTTGAAGGCTGCCTAAAGCGTTAATGATTTTTTAGGCGGTCGTTTAAAACTATTTTACCTGTCCCGTTTTTTTGCTTACCTAAATTTCTGATTTTTTTTAGCGCTGTTTACAGCTTACCGCCTGAGAATCTTTTAAAATGTAGTCAATGTACACTTTAATTTCAAAAAATTCTTATTTTCCTTTGTCACAACGATCGGTGGGCTCGGGTGAAAGGGCCAGCCGGGAAATCCCATTTACGTCAGAAAGGGGAAAACGGATGAGTTTAAGGTGGAATCTGTTATTTGTTATTTTCTATTTGCTATTTTTCTGCGTTCATCCGCGGAATCTGCGTGCAGTAAAAAACCTCGACACCAAGAATAAAATTCGTTTCTCACTGATCGCGCAGATTAACGTACAATTGGTTAAAAACTTAGAAAACTCCCCCCCTTTTTCCCATCTCTCTGGAAAATTGAGTGGGAATCAGGAAATTGAAAATACAGAAGTTAACTATGAGCAGGAGGTCAGTTAAAATACAATTAAAATTCAAGAACTATTTAAAGTTGTTATTGAAATAGTTCTTGCGGATTCGCTGCTTTTGCAACTATGAGTCCACTCTAAAAAGGTATTAATATCGAATTTCATTTAAATGGGCCTATTGTTTTTATTTAAATTACAAAATATATTCGTGTCCATTCATGAAATTCGTGGTTTTTATACTGAACTCAACTATTTTAAAAATTTTCTCGCCATTCAAAAATTTAAAAGCGATAATTCGCCATGCCGAAAGCAATAAACCAGATGATCATTGACCATTCCTGTGGCCTGCATGTGCGCATAAACGATGGTAGAGCCAACAAACTTGAAGCCCATTTGTTTTAATTCCTTGCTGATCAGATCGGAAAGTTCGGTTCGGGCGGGAACTTCGGCTAAACTTTGCCAGTGATTTACGATCGGCCGGCCATCGGTAAAGCGCCAGATAAAATCTGAAAAGCTGCCGAATTTTTCCTGCGTCTCTAAAAAACATCGCGCGTTGTTCACACAGGCCAGAATTTTCGAGCGATTACGAATGATGTCCGCATTTTGCATCAGTTGTTCGATCTTGCGTTCATCATAAGCGGCGATCTTTTGCGCATCAAACCAGTCAAAAGCCCGGCGGAAATTTTCCCGTTTGTGTAAAACCGTCCGCCAGCTCAGGCCGGCCTGAAATCCTTCCAGAATTAAAAACTCAAACAGTTTTTGATCGTCATAAACGGGCACGCCCCACTCTTCATCGTGATAGGCCATGTACAGGAGATCGTTTTGCGGAACCCAGTCGCAACGTTTTTTGTTCATGGCTGATTACTCCCCGTTTAAGATTGCCACCGCTCTGACCGGCATTCCATCGGCGCCCTTTACTTTTAAGGGAAAAACGCCGAACCAGAACTTTGCTGGCGGCAGCGCATGCAGATTGGTGAGATTTTCAACGATTATCTTTTCGGCGGCAAATAACTTGTGGTGCACGCGATACACCTCCGCATCCATGGCATCCACCGAAGGCGCATCCAGCCCAATCCCTTTAAGACGGCTATTACAGATCAAATCCGTTGCCTGAAGACTGAGTACGGGGAAGCGCCCAAAGTATTCCGCAGTGCCCCATTTTTCCGCAAAAGCGGTGTAAAACAATAAAAAGTCCGGCGGATCATCATTGAGCGCATTTTCAATCAAATCCGCTGGAATCGGCTCGTTGACAAAGGGCCGTACGTCAACCACCTGTGCGCTGCCCCAGAATTGCAGTACGGGGAGCTGGTCCACCGTTTTACCGTTTTTTTCCATGTGCGCCGGCGCGTCAAGATGCGTGCCCACATGCGTTGTAATCGTCACCTGTTTTTCAGCGAAGCCATCTTTTTCGACCACATGCAGTTGTTTAATTTTGATTGGCAGAGTTCCCGGAAAAAGCGGCATGCCTTCTACAATCGGATGGGAAAGATCGATTACTGTATTCAAGTGTTTTTCCTCCGTACTGGTGTTTCATGATTTTCGTTCAGATCGATCTGCGCGCCTCGGCAGAAATCGTTTTTTGTTTTTGCAAATCCAGCAATCCTTTTTGCAAGCGGCCGATTAGCCTAATCCAGATTTTATGAATGATTTATTTTAACCAGGGATATTTTTTAGAGGCCAGTAGCCTTTTAAATAGCTCAATCCAGCTCCAGGCAATGGCTACTCCGACCAGGGCGCCCAGCAGAACATCAAACGGATAATGCACGCCAACCGCAATACGCGAATAGGCAACCAGCGCCGCCAGAAACCAGAAGATGAGCTGGTACTTTCGGTAAAAGTAGCTGAAAACCATGGCCAGCGTAAAAAAATTGGCCGCATGAGAAGAGGGCATGGAAAACGACGATTTTTTTCCGAGTAAAAGATGGGCATTTTCGACCACATTGCAGGGACGCACGCGCTGAAAGAAAGGCTTTAAAATGCGGTTAACGCCAAGATCAGCCGTACCAACCGCCACAATGGCAATGAACACCACCCAACGTCCTTTGCTTCCGCCTTTCCAGCTTAATAACACAATGATGGCAAGCCAGACCGGATACCAGGTATGCTTGTCCGTTACAAAGGGCATGATCACATCAAACACGGGATTTGCCAGATGGACGTTAAAGAAAATGAAAAGAGCGGTATCTAACTGATTTAACGCATTGAGTAAATCTACCATATAATTCCCGAAAAGTGCATAAAAAAAGCACCTCACAAGGAGATGCTTTGTAACGTGCTGGAGGCGGGACTTGAACCCGCACGGGCATCTCGCCCACTACCCCCTCAAGATAGCGTGTCTGCCAGTTCCACCACTCCAGCGACTTTTATTTTATTACTCCTGATTTGCCGGTTGTTGGTTTTCCTGCCCATCAATAGGGGCCACCGGAATGTGCGGCGCAGGTATTTGCTTTTGCTCTTCCATTCTCTTCTCAATTAAACTCTTTTGCGTCGATTCTGCATGAGATTTGTAAAGTACGCTAATCACAATCGCCAGGACAAAGTAGATCGTAGCAATCCATGCGGTTGCTTTACTCAAAAAATCCGCCGCTCCACGGCCTCCAAAAACAGACGGCCCTCCGCCCATTCCACCGCCAATGGAACCTGCCAGCCCCTGGCCTTTGCCAGACTGTAGCAAAATAACAACCACCATGACAATACTAACCAATACGAAAAGAATAATCAATAATGTGTACATATCCCTTAATCAGCTCCTTTTTAAATTACAGAAGTCTAATTTAATAACTTTTTTTTCAATTATCAATATTTAAATCGGCCGAAATTTGCGTAAGCGCCCTATTTTTAATTCAAGCTATGGCTCTTCCTGCCGCTGGATGTCATTTTTGTAAACGGCAAGTAAATCTTTTGGAAAATTACCGCCATCCAGAGGCAGAGCGCTCCTCTTACTTTTAATTTCCATAAAAAATAGATTCTACGCCGGAGCTGCCCCATTTAGGATACTACCTCTGGAAGATCAATCCCGCCGGGCGGGATTTGAAAATTTTTGTGCTGTTTTAAAAACTCATCCCCCGTCAATGGATTGGTTGAATAGTTGATTAGTTGAATGGTTGAATAGTTAGCCTGTCATTTCAAACCTGTTTCTGCAAATGTGGTGAATTCCTGCCACCGTTTATGTAGGGGCGAAGGATTTCCAAGAACAATTCAGCGATGGTAAGTATTAATCTTTAGTCATATCAAAAAAGCGCTCTGTATAAAGTAGGGTTGGAAATCCTTCGCCCTTACAAGTACGTTCATTCCTGATCTTTTGTCTGGTAGTAAGGATCGAGCTAGCAAGGGTAATTTAATTTAAAATATTCATTGCGCCCTTTGTGACTTCTCTGCGCTCTCTGTGGTCGCTTAAAATACTTTGTTTAATCATTTTCTGCGATTATTGGCGTAATCTACGAGAAGATTACTCTGTGCGCGTTGCGGTTGATTTTGGTTGCGACTATGCTGCCTTAGATTTGTGTCCACGCCATGAGTATTATTCTTTCCCTCATGGCAGACTTCAAACCTTTTTAAAATTCTTCTAAAACTTCAATCTGCTGCCGCTTCTTGCTAATCGCCGCTGATCAAACCGCCCAGAATGCCGGAGCCGCCGATACCTTTTTGCTCGCCCTTTTGCTGGAAACGCGCCGCGGCAGAGATGCGGTCGGCCAGACGAGAAAAAGGCAGACTTTGCAAATAGACCGTGCCCGGCCCGCGCAGCACGGCCAGGAACAATCCTTCGCCGCCGAACAGGGCGTTTTTAAATCCGCCAATAAATTGGATGTCGTAATCCACGGTGGGGGCCAAGGCAACCAGGCAGCCGGTGTCCACGCGCAGGCGTTCGCCCGCAGCCAGATTTTTTTCAATCACCGTACCGCCGGCGTGGATGAAGGCCATGCCATCGCCGCGCAGTTCCTGTAAAATAAAGCCTTCGCCGCCAAACAGGCCGGCGCCCAGACGTTTGGTAAAAGCCACTTCGATTTCAATGCCGGCCGCCGCGCACAAAAAAGCGTCTTTCTGGCATAAAATTCTTCCGCCAAATTGAGTTAAATCTACCGGAATAATTTTACCGGGATACGGCGCTGCAAAACTTACGAGTCCTTTGCCCTGTCCACGGTAGAGAAAAGTGGTAATAAAAAAGCTTTCGCCGGTAATCATGCGTTTAAAGCCTTTAAAAATTCCGCCTCCAGTGCCGGTCTGCATTTCAATGCCATCTTCCATGTACAACATGGCGCCCGCTTCAGCCCGCACCCCTTCTCCCGGGTCTAACTCAATCTCAACAATTTGCATCTCGTCGCCCAAAATGCGATAGTCAATCACGTCGGCCATCGTTATATCCTTTCTTTATTTATTTTGACATAATCTAAAATTTCTGTCGATTAGATCAAAATCATTTGTAAAATTTTGTCTTTTTTGCTTAAAGCGTTTAAATTGAAACATCAAAATACGAAAATGGGATGGAGATGGCCAGAAAAAACAAGCCCTATTATGTATGCAGCGCCTGCGGTTACCGCTCGGAAGGATGGCTGGGGCGCTGTCCGCAATGCGATAGCTGGAACACCATGGAAGAATTTTTTCCGGCCGCGCAAAACAAGACACGCGGCCCGGCGGCTGAACTTTTACCCTTGATGACCGCCGAGGTGGCCCCCGAACATCGCCTTTCCACGGGCATCAGCGAACTTGACCATGTGCTGGGCGGAGGAAATGTTTTAGGATCGGTAACGCTGGTCGGGGGCGATCCGGGCATTGGAAAATCGACCTTGTTGCTGCAAATGTTGGATTCTTACAAAAGCCAGAAGAAGAAATTATTCATCTCCGGCGAAGAATCACTCCACCAGATTCAAAATCGCGCGCAACGTTTGAAAATTAGCGGACAAAATGTGTACTACTCTAATGTCACCAACCTGGAGCAAATAGAACAGGCCTTACGTCATGAATTGCCTGGCGTGGCGGTCATCGATTCCATTCAAACCATTCTTAGCGAAAAGATTGACGGACTGCCCGGCAACATCAGTCAGTTGCGCTACACCACGGCCCATCTGGTGCGTCTGGCCAAGGAGTTGAACATCTCTTTGTTTATCATCGGTCATGTGACCAAAGAAGGTAGCCTGGCCGGGCCAAAAGTTCTTGAGCATTTAGTGGACACCGTGCTCTACTTTGAAGGCGACAACAAGGCCGATTTTCGCATTTTACGCAGCGTAAAAAATCGTTACGGACCGGTGAACGAGATCGCCCTGTTCCGTATGGAAAGCTATGGGCTGATGGCGGTGGATAATCCTTCCGAACTGTTTTTGAATCTGGACGTTGAAGATCGCATGGGTACGGCGGTGGTGGCGATTATGGAGGGCAACCGTCCGGTTTTGATTGAAGTGCAGGCGCTGGTTAGCAAAACGCAATTTGGCGTGCCGCAGCGTACGGCCATGGGCATTGACCACAGAAGGATGAATTTGCTTTTGGCCGTTCTGGAGAAAAAGTGCGGTAAGCCGTTTAGCTTTTACGATGTGTTCATCAAAACAGCGGGCGGCATTCGCGTAACCGATCCGGCGGCCGATTTAGGTATTTGCATGGCGCTGGTCTCTTCCATGGACGAAAACCCTCTGCCTCGCGAAGCGGTTTACATTGGCGAGGTGGGGCTAAACGCTGAATTGCGCCCGGTGAATCAAATTGTGGAACGCATCAGAGAAGCGGACAAACTGGGTTTCAGACGCGTGGTTGCGCCCGATTCTAAACAGAAAATTCATTTAAATGTGCAGTGCAAAGTTGAAAGGCGGCGGAAACTGCAGGATTTAATAGAATAAATGTGTATCAAATATTTATTGGAGGGCTAAAATTTTACTGGACGCTACGAATAAATTTGTTGCATACATGGCGAATGCTTTGCGTACCGCGCGGTTATTTTAAGCCGCCAAGATCGCTACGACGGCGCTAAGTGCGCCACGAGTATGTTCGTTGCGATCGATGTGGTTAATATAAAATTAACAATGTTAACATCTTCAAGGAGCGTCTAATATGACAGAAAATGAAATCTCCGGATTTATATTAGATGCAGCTTTTAAAGTACATAGAGCCTTAGGTCAAAACTGCCCAATTGTCGATTGGAAATCTTGATTAATTTTAACGTTACATTACTAAAAAATGGTATTAAAAGAGTTGTAAACAATCTTCAGGAAGGTTAATGTTAAAAAACTGTTCCGCTTACAGAGAGCAAACGTTTTGCGTCGATCCCTTGACGAACTATGAAATGAGGTACAACTTCATCCTTGTTTTTACTACGCCGCTGCAAAATAGAAAATTTTAAAATTTGTTATTGAAACGAAAGGAAACACCATGAACTTTGGTTTTACCGAAATTCTGATCATTGCCTTCATCGTTCTCCTGCTTTTCGGAGGCAAAAAAATTCCACAACTGGCGCGCAGCCTGGGCAGCAGCCTGCAGTCTTTCAAAAAAGGAATCGAAGACGCTGAAGAAAAGGAAGACAAGAACTGACATATCGTTCGACTGTTTGCCATATTGACAAGACGCCAAAAAATGTGTTTCCACACATCAAGTATATTTACCTGATATTTTTCTGGCACTCCTTTTGCATTACTCCGGGCAAAAATAAAAAAATCTGAAGGAGGTAACGATGAATCTTGAAAAATTTACCATAAAAGCTCAGGAGGCTCTGGCTGAGGCCCAACGTCTGGTTACAGAATACGGGCAACAACAGATCGAACCCGAGCACATCTTAAAAGCTTTGCTTTCTGATAGCGAAGGAGTGGCCCAGGCCATTGTGAAAAAATATGGCGTTCCCCTGCCTCAACTGGATCAAAAGCTGGAACAGGCCATCGATAAATTTCCGCGCGTTTCGGGCGGCGGGCAGGTTTATCTGAGCCGCCGGGCAAACGAAATTTTAAACAACGCCTTTAACGAAGCCCGAGCGCTTAAAGACGAATTTGTGAGCACCGAACATCTGCTATTAGCCATCAGCGAAGAAAAAGACGGCGAGGCCGGACGGATTTTAGCTTCGTTCGGTTTAACGCGCGAGATGATTTTACGGGCGTTGATGGAAATTCGCGGCAACCAGCGCGTAACCGATCAGAATCCCGAAGCCAAATACCAGGCGCTGGAACGATACGCGCGCGACTTAACCGAGCTGGCGCGTAAAGGCAAGCTCGATCCGGTAATCGGTCGCGACGAAGAAATTCGCCGTGTTCTGCAGGTGCTTTCGCGCCGCACCAAAAACAACCCGGTCCTTATTGGCGATCCGGGCGTTGGAAAAACGGCCATCGTCGAAGGTATTGCACACCGCATTGTAAATGGAGACGTTCCCGAAAACCTGAAAGACAAACGTCTGGTCGCCTTAGATATTGGGTCGTTGATTGCAGGCGCCAAATTTCGCGGCGAATTTGAAGAGCGTTTAAAAGCGGTCATTAAAGAAATCACCGAGGCAGAAGGTAAGATCATTCTGTTCATCGACGAGTTACACACCATTGTGGGCGCAGGAGCAGCCGAAGGCGCTGTTGACGCCTCGAACATGATCAAACCGGCACTGGCGCGCGGCGAATTACACACCATTGGCGCTACAACGCTGGACGAATATCGCAAATACATTGAAAAAGACGCGGCCCTGGAACGTCGTTTTCAGCCCGTGCTGATTGACGAGCCATCGGTGGAAGACACCATTTCTATTTTACGCGGCCTAAAAGAAAAATACGAAGTGCACCATGGCGTAAGGATTAAGGATTCCGCCCTGGTGGCCGCAGCCGTGCTTTCCAAGCGCTACATCAACGATCGCTTTTTACCGGACAAAGCCATCGACCTGATCGATGAGGCGGCTTCCAAGTTGCGCATCGAAATCGATTCCATGCCGGAAGAACTGGATGACGTGGAACGTCGCTTAAAACAATTAGAAATCGAGATGATGGCTTTGAAAAAAGAAAACGATGAGGCGTCTAAAAAACGTCTGGAATTGATCAAGGAAGAAAAAGCCAATCTGGAAGAAAAAGCCAAACAACTGCGGGCGCAGTGGAAGGCAGAAAAAGAGACCATTCAACAAATCCGCGAACTAAAATCCAAAATTGAAGAGTACAAAACTCAAATGGAAATTGCCGAACGCGAGGGCCAATTAGATCGCGTGGCAGAAATTCGCTACAGCCTGATTCCACAGGCCGAAAAAGAGATCGAACAACTCAACGCCAAACTGGCCGAAATACAGAAAGAACGGCCAATGCTGAAAGAGGAAGTGGAAGAAGAAGACATCGCCGAAATCGTTTCGCGCTGGACGGGCATTCCGGTACAACGCATGCTGGAAAGCGAAAAAGAGAAATTGCTAAAAATGGAAGATCGGCTGCGTAAACGAGTGGTTGGTCAGGAAGAAGCCATTCGCGCTGTTGCAGACGCTGTTCGCCGGTCTCGCGCCGGACTGGCCGATCAGAACAGGCCGATTGGTTCGTTCATCTTTCTCGGCTCGACCGGCGTGGGTAAAACCGAGCTGGCCAAAGCCCTGGCCGAGTTTCTGTTCGACGACGAAAATGCCATGATTCGCATCGACATGTCGGAGTACATGGAACGCCATTCGGTTTCGCGCCTGATCGGTTCGCCTCCGGGCTACGTGGGCTACGAAGAAGGCGGACAGCTAACCGAACAGGTACGCCGCAAACCGTATTCCGTGGTGCTGCTTGATGAAATCGAAAAGGCGCATCCGGAAGTCTTTAACATCCTGTTGCAGGTGCTGGAAGATGGTCGACTGACGGACAACAAGGGACGCACGGTAGATTTCAAAAATACGATCATCATCATGACTTCTAACCTGGGCGCCGGATACATCCGTGAAAAATCGGAAAACATCACCCAGGAAAAGCTGGAAGAAACTTACGAAGAGATTCGCAAGAACGTGATTGAATTTTTGAAACAGAGTTTGCGTCCGGAATTCCTGAATCGAATTGACGACATCATCGTGTTCAGACCGTTGAATAAAGAGGATATGAAGCAAATTGTCCGTCTGCAGTTCGAGCGCATTAAAAAGATGCTTGAACAGCAGGATCTGTCGGCTGAGCTGGACGAATCGGCCGTCGAATATCTGGTGAACAAAGGCTACGATCCGGCCTTTGGCGCACGGCCGCTCAAACGCTTAATGCAGAAAGAGCTGGTCAACGAACTGGCCAAAGAAGTCATTGCAGGAAACCTGGCGCCCGGCGACACGGTGGTCATTTCGGCCAACGAGCACGGTTTGCAATTTAGCAAAAAACGCGTCGCTGCCTAAAACTCAGCGGCATGATCTAAAAGGGGATGTCAACGCGGCATCCCCTTTTTTGTTTAAAAAATCGCCTCCTTTGCGTGCTTTGCAATGGAAATTTACCGCGCCATATGACGGGATTCCAGAATTTTTATGCCGCGAAAAAGGTTGAATGGCAACTGTCCAAGTTCAGCGTTCCCCTCACCCGGACTTTTATTTTGGGAGGGTGAGTGCAGGGCGTGGGGCAATTGAAACTATTTTTAATTTAAAACATTCTTTGCGCCCTTTAAGAATTCTCCGCGCTCTTAGGGGTTGCTAAAATCCCTTTTGAAATGTTTTTGAGTGCGGCTGTGCTGCCTTGGAAAAATTAATATTTCAAAGGTTTCATTTAATTGTTTTAATTTCGTGGCACGATTGTAAAACTTCATTGTGCACTCTCTATTTATTTTATTGTAATGAGTGTTACAGTAATGCTCATTACAATTCAACAAAATACATTTGTTTTACTAAATTTACTTAATCTCTGCCCCTCAGAGGCTGTTTTGTGCATCTAATAAGGCAAATTGTAAAAAGCTTAAAAAGGAGTGTGACATCATGGCTAAAATTGAAGCGGACATGACCATCGAAGAAATCGTTGAAGAGTATCCGGAATTGATCAAGCCCATGCAGGAAATGGGCATCCAGTGCATGGTTTGCGGCGAACCGGTTTGGGGAACTTTAAAAGATCGCATCGTTGAAAAAGGCATGCAGAACAAAATGACTGAAATTATTACTCAATTAAATTCGTTATTAGACAAAAAATAAATCCCCAGTTTGACAGTTAACGCCAAATTTTTCAAAGCCAAATCAAAAAAAACATATAATTAAGTTTCTCTGTTTCAATTTCTTTGTAGTCTATGCAGGCGTGCTTTTTTTATTTGCTATCAAATCGTTTTATTATTATATTCATTCTATGTTTGTTAAGGTAAGTCGATCCAAAAGAAATAACAAAGTCCATGAGACTTTACAAATCGCTGAGTCCTACAGAGACTCAAATGGAAAAGTACGCCATCGAATCTTGCTGCATTTAGGCCCTACCGACAAATTCATCAAAAAAGACGTAGACACGCTTATCAACGGACTTTTAAGGGCTAAGGGGTTAACTTTACAGGACTTAGATAGCAATATTGATAATGTCAAGGCCTTCGGTCAAATCTGGGCGCTTGTCCATTTATGGAAAGAGCTTAAAATGAGCCAGATTATTGCCAGGCAAAAGGAAAAAAGCGGAATAAAGTTTGATCTTGAAGCTCATTTAAAAAGTCTGATATTTAACCGCCTGGATGATCCTTCTTCCAAACTAAAACTACTCACCTGGTTAGAAACCGTTTATATTCCGGGTATCAACAAAGACGACATTCGTTATGAGTATCTTTTAAGAGCGATGGATTTTCTAATAGCTCATAAAGAAAAGATTGAAACCCAACTTGCTAATCGTTTACTAGATCTGTTTAATCAGGATCTAAAGGTTTGTTTTTATGATTTAACATCAAGCTACTTTGAAGCCGAAAACTCATTGGTAGAAGGCGATATTCGTCAGTTTGGTTATAGTCGTGACCACCGCGGGGATAGAGAACAGATCGTAATTGGCGTAGTGATGACCGGAGATGGTATTCCTATAGCCCATTACGTCTTCCCTGGCAATAAGGCTGATCGCTCTACCTTGCAAGAGATGCTCAATGATATTCGCAGGCGATTTAAGGTAAAAGATATCCAGCTGGTGGCAGACAAAGGTTTATTAAGCAATGACAATCTCTGGCATTTAATCCAACAAGGTTATGAGTTTATTCTTGGAGAGAGTGTTCGTCAGAGCAAGGATGCCAAATCGGTTATAAAAGAAGCCAATGCGCATAAAGAGGCGACTGGTGAGACGATCTATGAGCGCCTAACGGAGCGTGAAATCAAGTCAAAAGATGGTAAAAAGGAAAAGATAAAACTTCGTTATGTGGCCAGTTACAATGCCGCTACGGCATTAAAGCGCTATAAAAATCGCATCAATCGTATTAATGAATTTTTAGAGCTGTCAGAAGAGATTAAGAAAAAGGGAATAAACACAGAAGATAAATATCATCAAATAAAGAGTGTATTATCAAGAAAACGTTTAAGTCGTTTCTTTAATGTTGAATTAACAGAAGATACGATAGAGATTCATAAGCAAGATGAGGTATTATCAGAAGAAGAAAAGAGCGACGGTTGGTTTATAGTGATAAGCAATGCTCATGACCTGAGTAAATCAGAACTCATAGCGCGCTATAAAGATTTAAAATATGTGGAGCATGGTTTTTACGAATTAAAGCATAGTTTGAATTTACGTCCCAATTTTCATTGGACAGAGAAGCGTATCAGGGCTCATGTGATGGTATGTTTTCTTGCATTCCAGATGGCGGTATTGTTTGAGAAGCGTTTGAGTGGCATAAAATTAAGTTGGCAGCGTGCTATGGAGAGCCTGCGTCGAGTCGTGGTTGTAGAATGGGAAAATGAAGGGAGACGTCGTAAAGGATTATCCAGAGTGCATGGCGAACAATTGGAAATATTTCAGGAGATAGGCAGCAGCAAGCCAACGCTTTTATCTTTGTAGTGACAACTTAACGAAAATGAAATTAAACTAACTTAATAATAATAAAGGAATTATGTTCCATACAACTGTCAAACTCAAGATAAATAGAAAGGACAGATTGTGTTTAAAAATTTAAAATGGAAGAAGTTGCTCATCTTTGCCTTTTTGGGTATGGCGGCCGGCTACGCTTATTATTATTTCATTGGTTGCGCTGGCAATAGCTGCCCAATTACCAGCAATCCCTATTTAATGACCGGTTACGGACTGGGCGCAGGCCTGGTTTTAGGCTGGGACAACAAAAAAACAAAAAAAGACGACAAGGAAGAAAATAAATAATGGATGTTTTGTTTTACATTGTAATGGTATTTGTAGGTTTTATTGTGTTCATTCAAATTTATGCCCGCGTACAGGGTCTGATGAAGCGAGGCAAAGAGATTCCTCCAATCGACGGGAAAATTGGCAACGCGCTGGCACAAAACGCCACCACTCTGCTCTATTTTTACACGCCCACCTGCTCGGCCTGCAAGGTGATGACGCCAGTAATCGATCGTTTGCAGACAGAATTTAAAAATATCTTAAAAATAAATCTGGCCAGCGATCTGGAAATCGGTAAAAAATTTGGCATCATGGGCACCCCATCGCTGGTGCTGGTAAAAGACAATAAAATTCAGTCCTTTGTTGTCGGAGCTAAAAACGAAACATTCATCCGCAAGCTTTTGAATAATCATCAATGATTAACGGAAAAAAGCTTGTGTATTTTACATAAACTTTGCGACAGGGCGTCAATTAAAGGATTGGTGTAAAATCTCCCTCATAGAGCGGTTCTATCGTTCTTTTGGTTTGCTTTCCCGCGCCTTCGTCCATGATAATACGATGCCCAAAATAATGGCAAAACGGAATGATGTTTCCCAATCCACGGTTCCTGTTCCATGAACGATGAGACTGTACAAAAAAGTCACTATTGCAGTTACCACCAGAGTCACGGCAAATGTGGTTACAAAGTACATTAGCAATTCTTTTTTGTTCATTTTTCGATCTCCTTTTGTTTGGTAAAATGGCCTAAATTAAAGGTTACACAGGGCATAAAGGCGGTGTTACAGTTAGCATTCTCATAATTTTTTCTCCTGTCATTATTCCTTTGTATTCGTTCTTTAAAGTTTCGATCAATCTTCCTTTATTGCAAAGGCTAACCGCAAATTTACGAAATTTTATTTTTTCTAATCCACAAAATAAGTAATTGAAAATAAAACTGGTAAATTAAAGTCGATAAACTGGAACTGCAGGAATAAAGTAATTTAACCACTGTAAATCGATATTAATTTACAAATAACAAAAAGAAAGTCAAACATAACCGGCCGATTTATCATTTTTTTTGGGTCGTGTTTAAAAAGAAAGAATCGTTGTACAAAGAAAAGATGGACAATGAGAAAATCCTGATGAAAATCCTTCCCCGGACTTGCCCTTAACCAATAAACCCGCAATCGGAATTACAGACCGAGTATTTGAATAGTGTAAGGGATGCCTCATCCCGCAATGGTGGAATAATCTTTTGTGGGAAGTATTTTAATATGGGCACTTGTCATTTTAAATCCGCCCCGGCAGGATCTAACAATCTTGTAACTACTATAAATACCTTAGGTTATTCGACTCTTGCCAGAGCGGAATTATCAGATTGACAACCATAATTTAATTTTGCAGAAGTTTTAAATCATTCTTGTTTTGCTTCGATCACCGTGTAGTCATTCGTTACAATTAAATCAGCCAGCGGGCGCAGCGATTGAACCACTTTGTGCTCTTGTTCCAATACCTGAAGTCGAAACTCGTCTTGCGGTTCCTTTCCTCGTAATAATTGCGCCTTTTTGGTGTCGTGATAGGTTAAGGTAATAAAAATACGCAAATCGACGTCAGCTTTTAAAGAGTAAAGCCCTTCAACAATCAAGTAATCGATAGGTTTAAAATCGGTGATTAGTTCATCGGTTAGGTCTGTCAGTAAATCAACACAGGGCATTTTCGCCTTTTTACCTTCTTTAAATTCACGAATATTTTTATTGATCAATTCCCAATTGATTTCATTAAGACCAATCTTATCCACTCCATGTTTTTTACGCCAGGCCGTCTTTTCTTGTGGAGGGATTTTATAATAATTATCAATATGTAAAATTTTGGCTAATTTGCCGTGTTGTCTAATTTTTCGTCCCAGAACGTGTGCCAATTCGGATTTGCCTGCTCCTGATTCACCGCTAATACCAATCACAGTTCGATTGGAGTTTAAAGGTAATAGTCTTTGCAGTATTTGCTCTGCCGCCTTATAGTGCATGTCCTTTAACAACAAAACGTCTTCTAACATTTACGTTTTCTCCTCTACAGTTCAATTTCAACATACTTATTGTCACCAAAGTGAATTTTATTTTTCTTTATATAAACTGCGCCAATTTTGGTTTCCGGAGATGTTTTTGTGATTTTCAATTTTTTATGTGTTATCTTAATATGGTACTCTTGCTTTTGATAGCGTACCCAAAAGCTAATGCCGCGCCAACCTGCAGGTAAATTCGGCTCAAGATAAATTTTATCATCTTTAAAATGCAGACCGGCGTAATTTTTCAGGATCAGCAAAACCGACCCAGCCATAACGCCGGTATGAATACCTTCTTTGGTGGTGCCCCCCTGTACATCGTGAAAATCACTTTTCAGTGATTCCATAAAATAATTGTAGCTTAAAGATTCATATCCCGCCTGGAATGCAATTCGAGAATGCACCAATTTACTCAGTGTAGAGCCATGCGAAGTGTACTTAATGTAATAGTCGAAATTCTTTTTCAACAGCTGCTCAGATGGCATAAACCCGGCCTGGATAAGTAAACGATGAATTTCGTTTTCGTGTAAATTATAAAACGTCATTAACGTATCGGCCTGTTTAATTACTTTATAGTCATTAGGATTTTTCCCTTCGGCCTTAAGAATGCGATCCATACGGCTGATATTACGGTATTTTCTGGCGTATTCCTTTAGATCTATTTCTTTAAGGTCAAAAAATCCCTCAAATTGTTCTAAAATATTTTCGCGAGAAAGAGGAATGGATAAATGATTTTTAATGTTACGCCACTCATCCAACTCTTTTTCATTCAGGTCAATCTTTTTGAACAGTTTCATTTTATCTTCAGTCGGCAGCAAATCAAGAATATTAAAGGCCCGATCAATAGCCCATAGTACCATAATATTGGTGTAACTATTGTTCTTAAGGCCGCCCGAGTTTGCGCCGGGATATGCTTCGTGATATTCATCAGGCCCCATAACTCCGTCAATGTTGTAACGTCCAGATTTTGATTCGAAATCTGCTTTGCTTGCCCAGAACCGGCAGATTTCAAGAAACATTTCTGCGCCGTAGTCGCTTAAGAATTTAAGATCGCCCGTAAATTGATAATAATTGAAAATATTATAGGCAATTGCGAGAGAAACATGACGCTGCAGACGGCTGTAATCATCATCCCATTTTCCGGATAAAGGATTAAGATGCAATGTCTGTGTTTCTTCTCTGCCATCGCTACCGCTTTGCCAGGGGAACATGGCCCCTTGATAACCATGCTCTGCGGCGTAAGCGCGTGCCTGATCCAGTCGCCGATATCGGTACATTAATACCGATCTGGCAGTTCGCGGGAAGTGCATAAAATAGATGGGCAAAATAAAAAGCTCGTCCCAAAAAATGTGCCCACGGTAGGCTTCACCGTGTAATCCCCGGGCGGGTATGCCGGCGTCTATTTGAGCATTATGTGGAGAGGCCGTAATCATTAAATGATAAAGATTCAATCTGACCAATTTCTGGGTCAGTCGCTGCCCTTCTAATTGGATATCGATTTTTTTCCATATTTTTGACCAGGCTTTTTTACTTTCATTGTAAAGTTCCTCAAAGCTATTTACCTGATTGATTTCATTTTCCGCAGACAATTTTGGATGATCTTCTTCTTTACTGGTATAAATGGCAACAATTTTCTCTACGGTAAGAGGCGTATTTTTTTTGCCTTTAATCTGTAGGGTCGATTTTACAGAGCCAGGATCGGTTGTAATTTCAACTGGTGAGTTAACTGGTTGTCCATTGATTTTAATGAAAAGGCGCGCGGCAACAGCCAATTTTATTTTGGATTGATTGGTGCGTACAACCAAAAAACTCTTTTCCTTCTCCCCTCCCTGATCAATCGTTTCCCAATGTTTTGAATTTAACTGACTATATCGTTTTACGCCGCCGTTAATCACCTGCCCGTCCAGTTCGGAGCGGATGGTAATATCGGAATTGTAATTAAGAGGAGTGATGGTGTATTTTAGCGCAGCGAGGTGCGGTTTAGCCATGCTGATAAAACGCACTGACTGGATCAGGGTTTCTCGTCCTTTGTTGTCTTTTACAATCACTTTTCGGTAAAGCGAACCGTCGCGAAAATCCAGTCGTCGTTCAAATACTATAATTTCAACTTTGTTTAAATCGAGCCACTGGCCATTGGCGATTTTAAAAGTAAGCGGCAACCAGTTAGGACAATTCACAAAATCTTCATTCTGCACTTCTCTGCCGCTTACTATGGAGGTTAAGCGATTATATAAACCGGCCAGATAAGTTCCCGGGTAGTTTATGCCATTGGCTTTCGTTTCTTCCAGCGCGCCGCGAGTGCCCATATAACCATTGCCAACAGTATGTAAAGCTTCGCGTGTGCCTTCTTTCTCAGGATCGTAGTTGAAGTACGTAAGCGTCCATTGATCGTTTTGTAAGCCAGTGGTAAACCAGTTATTTAAATCGTTTAAAGAGATTTCCGCCAAATCGCTCACTACAATATCGGCGCCATTTAATCTTAATTCCATTTCATTATTTTCGCGGGCCACGCCCACAACCAGACCAAATTGTCCGTTTTGCCCGGCTTGCACGCCCGATACAGCATCTTCAACAATAATGGCTTTGTGGTAATCAACGCCCATATTATCGCAGGCCTTTTTAAAGATATCTGGATGCGGTTTGCCTTTTAGACCGAGCCGGGCTGACACCAATCCGTCCACAATGGTTTCAAAAAAGTCAATTAGTCCGGCGGCTTTTAATATCTTTTCACAATTTTTGCTTGATGAAGCCACGCCGACTTTAACGCCGTTTTTTAATAGTTCTTTAATAAAATCTACGGTTGAATCAAAAATTACCAGATTGCCTTCGTCAATCAGCCGATTAAAAATTTCGTTTTTGCGATTCCCCAGGCCGCATATGGTATTTTTCCCGGGATCATCTTGCGGATCGCCAAAGGGCAAATCGATATTGCGTGATTTTAGAAAAGCAGCGACGCCATCAAAGCGCGGTTTACCGTCAACAAAAGGTAAATAATCGTTGTTATGGGTAAATTCACGGAACGGCTCACCGCTTTGTTCCGCATACTCTCTTAGAAATTCGTCAAACATTTGCTTCCATGCGGCGCTATGCACAGAAGCGGTTTGTGTAATAACACCGTCAAGATCAAAAACAACGGCATCAAATTTAAATTCGGGCATGGATGCACTACCTCCAGACTAAAGTTCAAGTCAAAAGCCATTATTTACACATTTTCTTCTTTTTTGATGGTATCCGCAGGGTCACTTGTCGCTTCACGCCACCAGATGGGCGTAAGAGCCAGCGCGATAACCACATAGAGTAAAGGGAAAAATAGCGACGTATCTGGCGTGGGAATCAGCAATTTTCCGACTCCGATTAACATCAAAAATAATGAGGCGGCGGCAAAAAAAGTTATTTTAATTTCTTTAAATAACTTTTTAACAGGCACTGTGGCATTGTCGCCCACCAGTACAGCCGTTTTACGCCAGAACCCCACGGGGCGTGTTTTTTTGTAAAAAGCCACTAAAACAGATGGATCGGTTTTGGGCGTAAAGAAAGTTACCAGTATGGCCGTTGTGGTGGAAACCAGAGCCATGGTTCCCAGCCGAATCCACTCAACGTCTGTTACCACAAGGAGAATCGGCGCCACAATTAAAGAAACTATAATGGCGGCCAGTTCGGAGAACAGATTAATGCGCTCCCACAGCCATCGTAGTACCAATACCGATCCCATTCCCGCACCGAAAAGCAGAGAAATAAACCAGGCCGTTTGAATAGAGCTCAAGTTTGCCATAATAGTAAGCGCAATGAGCAAAATAAAAATATTAGACAAGCGGGCGGCAAAGACCAGTTCGCTGTTTTTCGGCTGCCGTTTAAGCCATTTGTTACAAATCAGGCGCTGGTAAATATCGTTGCTCCAATAACTGGCACCCCAATTTAAATGGGTATCAATGGTAGAAGCCAGCGCGGCCAACATGGCGGTAAGCATAATGCCTCTAATACCAATGGGAAGGATGTCATTAATTCCGGTAACAAAAAGAATTTCGCGAGTGGCGGCAAAATTACTTCCGGCCGCATCTGCAGGTGTAAACGGATAAAAGACGAGTAAACTTACGCCGATGATAAGCCAGATTAAACTTCTTAAAAAAATTTGCATCCACGAAAAAACCAGCGCCGCAATGCGTGCGTCGCGGTCTGTGGAACAAGCCATTGAACGCTGCGCCAGGTAACCGGTTCCGTCGCTATTCATCTGAAAAAACCACTGTAAACCGATTATTATTAAAAAAGGAAGCAACATCTCGCCGCCGGTTGGCGCAAAAGATAGCATTTTATCAGCCATGTCAACGCCATAAAGGGCAACCACTTTATCTACAATGGCGCCAATTCCACCAATATGTCGTACAACCTCGATGGCGTATATTAAAGTTCCGACCATTGCCAGGCTAAACTGCACGACATCGGTAGAGATCACGCTGCGCAAGCCCCCCGTAGTTGAGTAAAGCGTGGTAAAACCGACGATTACTAAAATACTAATAATGTTATTGGTGGTGGCAACAATAGGATCCAGCTTTGCAACGCTGCTCCCCAACGAAATGCCCGATGCCGTAGTAATGTTCAAGAAAAAATTGTAAATTCCTGATGGAAGCCACAAATGCCAGGGTAAAAAAACTTCTGCAATCCGGACAGCGGCTACTAACACCATGGCCATTACCACACAATTGATCACTGTCCCGTAGTAGATTGCTTTTACCACTCTTAACGGTAAAACGCCTTTTCCGCTGTACCGAACCTCTGTTAATTCGGCATCTGTTAAAACCCCTGCGCGGCGCCAACCAATGGAAAAAATGAATCCCAACATCAAAAAGGCAATCCCATATATCCACAGTCGCCAGAGCATAAAAATGCCGCTGGTGGCAATTAAACCGGTAACCAGTAAAGGCGTATCCGCAGCAAATTGTGTTGCTGCCATGCTAAATCCAGCCCGCCATCCGCTTATCGTCCTGCCCGCTAAAAAATACTCGTTTAGGTTTTGAGAAGCTTTCTTTTTTGCTATAAATCCCGATGAAATTGAATAGATTACAAATGCTAATACAATTAGTAAATCAATCATAAACTTCCTTCAATTATGGATTTAATTAGGTAAAAATGGTAGCGAAGTTTTTTTAATTTTAATCAAACAGCCTTTTATTATTATTTGAATCAAAGATACCGGGGCCGTAAAACGACCCCAGCATCCCAGTGTTTTTTAATAACATTTACAAACACCTGCCTGGTTTATACGCTTGCATAATTACTCATGCCTGGCAGGAGTATGTTTTACGTTTTTTGATTTAAAAATCATGAATGACCGAAAATCGAATTGAACGGCCAAATATGGGCCGCCCGTTGGCTGCCATCGGATCCCGCGGATCGCCTTCGGTCAAGCCTTCGGAATTGTTCAAATTATCGATATAGACCTGAAAAGAAATATTGCCAGGCGTAGAAACAATTACACCTGCATCAATTTTAGTGTATCCATCCAATTGAAAGACATTATCTCTGGAATCCCAGCGTTTTCCAACCGAGCGAATAGCGCCGTAAATAGTTGCATTGAGCTTACCTAAAGCCAGATTATAGCTTGGCGCAATTCTGAACTGCCAGTCTGGTTGACGCCAGATGGAGTTTCCGACAACTTCTGGAGCAACATCAGCCTCGGTGATCTCTCCTTTTTGATAGGTGGCGATAGCGCGTAGCATAAAATTTTGCACTGAAAACACACCGTCGAGCTCAATTCCAATCGTTCTGGTATTAAGTAAAGCAGCTTCTCTTTTTGCGCCCACATCTCCGTCAAAAACGTAAACCTGATTCATAAAACCCGTGGCAAACAGGCTGAAAAGTTGTGAATCATATTTTAAACCAAGTTCGTATTGTTTAAAATCATTGGCTTCAACATCACCGTTATTATCAATACTGTATTTGCCTTCTCGAAGCATATCAAAATGGGGGAATTGATAACTGTCGGAATACCGTACAAAGGTTCCGAGCACGGGAGAAAGATCGTAATTAACCGCAGCCGTAAATGCATAGTCTTTCCCTTTAGTCGAAACAGTTTTATCGATGATGCCATCGGGAATACTGCCATGATCGAGCGTGTACTCCAGGTCTATCCATTCGTAACGAGCGCCGATGTCCACTCGCAGGGCCGGCATAACTTTCCACGAATCAGCCAGATAGCCAGCAAATACTCTGGCATCGCCTGCGGAATTTAAGCCATAATTCCACGGTCCGCCGCCGCCATGCGCTGCAATGGAATCAGCGGGAATACCGTCTAAGATATCGCCATTGGCGATATTTTCAACGGGTATATGATTACCCAGAGTCCAAAAATCCTTTGCCGTCCAGCGCGCCTGATACACTCCGAAAGTTATATTATGATTTTTCCATTCTTTATTAATACTTAGATCGTTTGTAATAGACTGAATATTTTTGAGAACTACCCAATGGCCGTAATTTTGCACATAATCCGTTCCTTTCAGTACTTTTCCGCTTCTGGTTTTTACTGTAGCCAAACCCAGCGCAGAAACGGGTATGGGGTTACCATTAGGCACAAAACCAAATGTATTGGCATCGCCTGAGGTGTAGGTCAAAACATCGGTGATCGTCCAGCCACCACCGAGATCAAAGTTGGCGTTCAGTCCACTTATGCTGCCGTTCCAGCCACGACCATTAGCAAAATCAAACGTAGCGCTATCGCCCTGAGCGTTAATCTGAAGAGTGCGGAAACGGGTGGCATTCCCCAATGGTGAAAATGTGCCCAGATCATTTCCTGTATTAAGCGCCATTGGTAATACCCATTGACCATAATCATTCGTTAAACGCGTAAAAACATTCAAAGCGCCTCTTTTAAACAGTTTGGTTAATTGAACGGTCAGTTGTCGGCCATTTTCCGAATTAAACTGTGTGTTTCTAATTCCGGGAGATGTTTTAACATAACCGCCAACCATATAATAAAGATTTTTCGCAATTTTACCGCTCATGTAGCCGCCAAAACGTTGCAGATAATAGTCGGATGTTTCATATTTCAACCGTCCTTCGGTTTTCTCGCCGCCTTTTCTTAAATTGAAATTTACGGTCATGCCCGGTTCAGCATTAGAAAAAACGGCATTCGGACCGCCGCGCGTAACCTCTGTTAGTGCTACCGTTTCATCGATCCGAAAAATTGAGCTTTGTTCAAAAAAGGATAGGGTTTCCACTCCGTATGTGGGACCTCCGTTAATAGAGATGGTCACAAAGGGCGCATCGCCAGAAGACGGCAAACCACGCACAAAAATGTTGGCACCAGCAACGCCGCCGGAGCTTTCGGACCAGACGCCCGGGATTGCGTCTAAAAGACTTGCCGTGCTACTGGGAGACAACCGGTTAATTTGTGTGGCATCAATAGTGTTTATGGCAAAGCTGGCGTCCTTTTTACGTATCCCTATTCCGCCGGGCGTACCAATAACAACTACCGCGTCCAATAGTAAGGGGTCTTCCACCATTTTGATATCTTGTTTCACGGTTTCATTTTCTTTTACGGTTATTTTAATTTTAACCGTTTTATACCCTACAGAACTGGCTACCAGAGTATAATCCCCGGCAGGAACACGATCGATAAAATACATTCCGTTGGCGTCAGTAGCGGCGCCGATGGTGGTGTTTTCGAGATAAACATTTACTCCTACCATCGGACCTTTTTCGCTGGTTACCGAACCGGCGATTTTTCCTGTGCCCTGAGCGTTGGTCAAAGTTGCCGATGCCAATAAAATAATTAGAAATTGATAAAAAAACTTCATATTTTCCTCCTGTGGTTGATGACAAGTCACGTTTTGAAAAAATGTTGTCTTGTTGTCAATCCAAGAGATAAGCGACCCGCCTGGCGGAAGACGGATAAGAAATCTCACGTTCTTTGGCGGGAACATGATTTCTTATCTTTTCGGAACGTCAGGCGACGTCGTTTATCCTGATTCGAGTTAAATAGCCTATCAATCGAATCAAACATTATTTTTGCTTTGTTAGGAAACAATAATATTGAAAAACTATTCTTGGCTTCATCTCCTCCTCAGTTTGGTTGTACATAATCATTTCGAAACGCATAACTTAAGATAAACATTGATGATAGCCCCTCCTTTTTTAGTTAAACTTACATTAATTATAAAGTTAAAGTTAAACTTAAATTGACAAAACGCCCCAGGATGGGTCTTGCCATGAACACATTTTGGCGGCGGTTGGCAAATTCCTGCTCAATTCGTGGATTGCCTTCGGTTAAGCCAAGAGTGTTGGTTAAATTCGAGATATTGACTCCCAATCGAATTTTGTTTTCAAAAAACTTATAAGAAGCGCCGGCCGAAATTAGATTATAACCGGGCAAGACCGCCGTGTTGGCATCGTCAACAAAACGTTCGCCGATGAACTGCCAACTGTAAAAAATATTAAACCCCTTGTAGCTATAAGATGGCCTGAAGTCAATTATAAATTGCGGAATACGACGTACCCGATTGCCGCTTAAATTTTTATAAGTAACCGCTCCGGTTTCGGGATCAATTTTGTTGCTTATTAATTCCAGCAATCGGGGATCTTGGATTGTGCCAATTAAATTTAAATGTAAACCGCTTGCAGGGATAAATACGGCTTCAAATTCAAGGCCAATGGTTCGGCTTTTTGCAAAGCGCTTTTCATGGACGATGCGACCATTTTTAAAAACTTCGTCAATAAAGGGGATATTATTTATATGACTAAAGAAAACCGAACTAAACAAAGAAAATTGTGGGCTGGCAACTTTTAAACCGCCTTCTATCTGATAAATATATTGCGATTTCCCCCTGTTTTCGGAAAAAATCCACTGTTCAAAATCGGGCGTTCTAAAGCCGCGACTAAGCCGTCCATATAAAGCCAAATGGTGATTAATGCTGTAATTTCCACCAAATGAAAAAGCCCATTCATTAAATTTATGCTGATAATAGCGGAAAGTGCTATCGCCAAAAATAACGTTTCGCTCGGCCTCAGTTTCGCCATCGCCGATAATATAATCGTCTCTGGTATTTTCTACTTTTCCCTTAAAAAGATGTGATTCCAGGCGTACGCCCATATCAAGCCGCAGTTTTTTTGTAGCCTGCCATTCGTCTGTAAAATAGGTTGAATAAACAGTGGCATGGCTCATAGCATTAACATAAAAGCTACCATACTGTTCAAAACCGTTGTCCGTTACTTGATAAACCACCTCGCCATCAGCATTTAGCCCGACCAGGTCCAAAAGGCGAGGGGCGTCTTTAACTTCGGTTAAGATATTATGCCAGTACCAAAAATCTCCGGCGCTATATTTACTGAAATATCCCGCTAAACTAATTTTGTGTTCGCCAAATTTTTTATTGATTTGCAAATTGTTTACAAAATTTTTTAATGGTTTCGAGATCGTCCACCATCCATTTAAAGCAACTAATCCGTTGTTATTTAAGCTGGATATGTTTTTAATCGGTGCGCCATTATCGACAAACCGATACTCCCAACGTGCGATTTCAGGCTTATCAGATAGATGTTTAATAGAGTCTGCAAAAAATGAGGCGTTAAATGGCGTTTCCAGAGGGAAAATAGCATTAAAATCAATATCTGTTTTCATAACACGAAAATTGTTCTGAATGCTCCAGCCTTTTCCAAAATCGTACACATATTCAAGGGTAAAGGACATCAATTCGGGATGGATACCATCTCGGATATCACGCTGGTAGATATTCCCAAAAGGGCTGGGGAAGGAAGTTTTAGCAGCATGGACACTGGTCATAGTTCCGTAATTAGCATTTAAGCCGGGTATTGATTCGGGGTCATTCGGATTTTGCAAAGGAATAGGTAAATAGAAGATGTTCCTATCGTTCAGGTATTTTCCATAGACTCTAAAATAGCCTTTTTTAAAAAGGCGGGTTATATTTAATTTTATTTGCCCGCCGCTGTTGCCCGTAAAATGAGCCGAGCGGACGCCCTGGCTGTGCCGGAAAAAACCGCCCACGTTAAACTTAAAATTTTCTGACAGGGGCCCGCCATAATTAAAATCCAGGCGTTTAAAATCGTGCGTACCGGCCGATAATTTAATGATTACTTCGCGCCTGTTGCCGCCGGTTTTGCTAATAAAATTAATGACACCGCCCGGGGCATTGCTGGCGTAAATGGAACTTGTTCCACCGCGTACGCCTTCCATGCTTTTCACACTTTCATCCAGGCGCATCATAATATCGATATTGGCAAATGCTAATTCCGGAGCTTCAAAAATTGGCAAGCCGTCTTCATACATGGCCACATAACGATAGGAGCCATCCTGGGGAATTCCACGAGGAAATAAATTGTTGGATACTTCGCCTCCGGAACTTTCCACATAAAACCCTGGAATAACTTTCAACAATTCAGCCGTACTTTGAGGCGCGCGCTCAGCTATCTGTTTGCTATTGGCCGTGGTTATGGCCACACTGGATTCCAATTTCATAAAAGGATTTCGGCAGGCCACGGTTACAATTTCTTCCATATCGAGTATATCCGGCTCAAGGAAGAAGTTTTTATCTACAATTCCACCCGCTGGCACTTTAACAAGAAAAGATTTTGCTTTGTACCCAATCATTTGCGCTGAAACAAGGTATTCGCCTTTTTTAAGTTCATCAAAAATATAGGCGCCTTTATTATCGGCAATGTCCATCAGCTTAACATTTACCAGTATGACCTCGGCACCTGGTAAGGGATTTCCATCACTGTCTGTTACAAATCCTCTTATCTTACCAAAGCTCGTTTTACTGAACGCTTTCTTTATGATTACAAAGGTTTTTTTACCCACAAGCTTGTATTGCAGATGATGTTTTTTTAAAATATTTTGCAGATCCTTAAAGATATTTCCGGAAAATTCTTTGATTAGCGGCGTCTTTAAACCATTTACGATTTGATTTTCATAAACAAAATAAACGTCATATTTTTTCTCTAACATCCGAAAAACTTTTTCCAGAGGAATCTGATACTCTATGGAATCATCCATACTTTTAATGAAAGGTTTGTTTTTAGAAATTTCCTGAGAAATTGCCAGAACAAACAAAAGTTTACCGCAAAGTATCGTTGTTATTAAAAGACGCATATTGTATAAACGCACTATTTTATTAAATTAAATATTTGATTTTTCAAAGATTACCTTATTCCCTTCCACGCTAACCGGAACCTGTAATACACTGGATAAGGTTTTTATAATGAAATCCAGACTGTTGTTTTCAATTGATCCGGTGATGGTTTTCTTTAATAACTGCTGGTCTTTTAATTCAACCTCAACGCCATACGTTTCTTTAAGACGAGCAACGATCTCTTCCAATGAAGTATTATTTAATATGAGCTGGTCCTTCCACCAAGATGCCTGCAAAGAGCTAATATTGTTTTGCGGTTTCAGTACTTTGGCTTTTTGTGTAAAGCGCAAACACTGACCGGCCTTCATTATTATACTGGTAGAAATTTTAAAATTATCCGATTTATCTCTGGCCATTACTTTAACTATGCCTTTAAGCAAAGCAACCTTTGTTTGATGTTTTCTGGAACTAACTGTAAAGCTGGTACCAATGACAGAAATTAAGCCTTCATCGGTAACCACAGTAAAATCGTGTTGAGGCCCAGCCGGTTTCCGGGTAACCTCAAAATACGCTTCACCATGTAGATATAGTTCTCTTTTGGTCTCTGGCGTCAAATTTTTTGGATACTTTAAGATAGAATTGCTATTAAGAATTATTTTTGAACCATCTTCTAAATGAAGCGTAATTCGCTGTCCATATTTTGTGGTAACAGTGGTAAATTCATCACCAAAAGAAAAGTTTAGAATGGAGAAATTTAAATGAAATACGATGAGAAGAACAGCGGCAGCAGAAATAGCAGCCGCCCCCAGTTTCCAGAAAAGTTGTCTATTCATAGTTAAAATAGTGGGACGAGACTTGCTGCATTTAGGCTTACATTGATCGTTCTGCATATTTAGTCGGTTAAAAAGTTTATTTAATTCGCTATGTACGTTGGGTAACGGATATTTTTTGAATTGCGCCGCTTGCCAAAGTTCTAATGCCTGGCGATACATCGCTTCATTTTGAGGACCTTCGCCAAGCCATCTGGACCATTTTTCGTTATCTTCTTCGCTTCCGTTGCCAGAAAGCCACCTTTGAAAACTTTCATCGCTAAGTAATGCGTCTACTAATTTTTCATTGGTTTTGTATTTCATTACGTTACCTGCTATAATAAAATGAACATTCCTTTGTTTACTTTTATTATTATAGAGACAGAAGTTTTGATTTTGTAATGTTCAAAAAGAAAAATTTTTAATTTTTAAGAAAGAATTTTTCTCAATCGATGCAGGGCCTCAGAAACATAATTGCGGGCTACTTGAGAAGAGATGTTCATAATTTGACTGATCTCTTTATAAGAAAAGTTGTTATAAGTTTTGAGATATAAGGCTTCGCGCATCCGTTGTGGTATTTCATCTAAAGCAGATTTTAACTTTTGTTTGAGGTGTTCGTTGATCTCTTCGAATATGCAGAGATCTTGTGCAGAAAAGGCATGATCAGGAAATTCATCCTGATATATCTTATTTTTTTCTTCTTTACTTTTGCTTTTTTTTAGTTCTTTTATTAGTAACCGCTGCAAAGAAGTGAACAGATATAATCGTATAGATTTGACTTCAGCCAATTTGTCTCGTTTTTCCCAGAGATAGGTAAATAATTCTTGAATGGAATCTTTAGATAGCTCGTCGTTATGGCAAATAGTAAAAGCAAAGTTGTACAATGCGGCATAATTCATTGTAAAAATCTCAGCCAATGCTTCAGGATTTCCCTGTCGAAAGGCGTTCCACAGTTCTTGGTCTGTCTGAACAGTTAATTTCATCCAATTATTTTGATAATTTTAGTTCAACTCTACTAAAGTAGCGTAAATCCATGTTTTTTCAAACCACCACTCAATTATTTATTACCTTGCTGGATAAATAAGTATTTGTACTACTCCTCCGTTCTATTCCCATAAGAAAAAGAAAGAAAAGATTTTTCGCTATTCTGACATAAGACGCCCACTGGCTACAAATTTATTAAATTAGAAAACTCATTCGCAAAAGAATATGCAGAAAAGAATTAAGTAAATCCATTTTATACTTAATGTGCCTCCTCAATACTGATAATTTTATATTGATAACGCGATATCTCCAACTCTTCCTTAAAGTAAAGGAAGTAAGGGTATTTTCTTACATTATTCTTCTGGTTTTCTAAGCTTACCTCTCATTTTTAGTGATTCTCAAATCTTGGACGGCATTGCCGCAACCCCAAAATCCTTGATTTAATTAACCGCAAGATATTTTAAGTCGCATTTTTTCCCGCGGATAATTAAAAATATCCTGGCGTTTTTGGATTACGGCATTGCCGCCTTAGCTGCTTATTTCAATTTAAATGAAATAAGCTTTGTTTACAAAAATATAGTAACCAGGTAGGCCCAAGTATAGTCAGGTCGACGCGTTTATTTTTTTCCGGAAGCTAAAAAATTGTTTACATCTGTCCCCAATAAAAACGATGCACACTCTCCCACCAGACTGGCGTTCCATGAAACATTCTCACTTTCTAAATTCCTTGCTCGTAATAATCGTTAGCCGGACATTAATCATCACATTCTTCATCTTCGTGATATTCATCGTGGTCGTCTTTATAGCCGTGGTCTTCAGTTTGGTCAGGTTCATCTTCATTCTCTATTTCGCCAATTTGTAGCTGAGTCCCAATAAGCGGCAGCCGTGTAGATTGTATTGATGCGTCGTAGTTCGCATAAAGCCCCCAGGCCCACGCTCCTGTAAGAACAAGAAAAATAACTCCAATAATCGGACGTGATGAAGAGATGGCCTGATGAGCTTCTACTTCTTTTTTGCCATGAATCATACTTGCAATAATATTTTCCCTGTGGCGGATGATATGCAACAGCACGCCCATGATATGTAACACAACAACTGAGATCATAGCATAAGCAAGGATCTCATGTAACTCCTCAACCCATTCGTTACCTGTTCCGAGCATAATACCTGTAATGCCAAGTCCAATCATCATTATAAGCATGGCGAAAATTGCATACGCCGATCCCGGATTGTGTCCGACATACTTATTTCCATCACCCCGAAGCGCTCCTTTTAAATACTCAAACACACTTTTAGGACTAAAAGTGAACGAGTCAAAACGAGCATAGCGCGTGCCTATAAATCCCCAGAGGACTCGTAAAACAACGATCAAAAAGATTATCAGGCCGAATATGGCGTGATAGGAAAAAAACGGGCTATGTTCGCCAAACCCAAAAGCGAAGATAGCCGCAACAAAAAATCCTCCTGCAAATAGCCAGTGGAATATACGTGTAGGAAGGTCCCACACCAAAACTCGATTTGTCGTTTTCATAATGTTTTAACTCCTTTTTAATGTTTATAGACTCCTACATGTTTAACTTCAGGTTTAGCGCCCCTGTAAAGTATTCAAAAATACCTGGCCGGGCTTTTTCGCGCACCGCCCGGCAATATTTGTCTTTAAAAGCGCCATAATTTACTGCTATGCGTATTCTTCTAAGCTACCGTCTTTACCCGTCTATGCTAATGATTCCATCCCCTTCGTACCTGATTTCATTTTCAACTCATAATGAGAATAGAATTTAAAAAAAACTAAAAACATCTGCATCTATTTTGCAAATTTAAATCATTGTTCAAATCTGAAGGCATTTGAAAGTAATTGATTAAGTTGATCATCATTCCAATCAATACATACACCGCCTCAATAGATGTGATTTCCCCAGCAGAAGAATTGATTAAAAAACATTCAACGTTCTAACCATAAAACACATCCATTTCTCTTCTTCTAAAAGTTGCGCCGTATGCTTTTGCCTTTTAACTTTGCCTTTTAATTTCAGATAGAGTTGAACAATGAAACACATTAAATTCATCTTACTTGCGCTTTTAACGGTACGCTTACTCTTTTCCGCTCCCATGCCCTGGGCAACCGGCCAGAGCAAAGCAGAAAATTTGACCTTTTACCTGGTAACTTTTGGACCGGGAGACGACATTCCTTCTTATTGGGGCCATGTGGCATTGATTGTGGAAGACACCGTGCTGCAGCAATCGGCCATCTACAACTACGGACTCTATTCATTTGACAATGATATGATTTTCCGTTTTGTTATGGGACGGCTAATATTTGAAGTAGGCCGCGCTTCCGTTAGCGGTTATTTTAACTACTACCGTCGCGAAAACCGTGAAATTCGGCTGACCCATCTGAACATCCCCTTAAAAAGCCGATTAAAGCTTGCCCGCTTTGTAGAATGGAATATTTTACCACAAAACAAAAAATACCTCTACCATCATTATTACGATAACTGTTCCACTCGTTTGCGAGACCTGCTGGATCAGGCGGTTGACGGTCAGTTTAAACAGGCCATGCAAGCGCCGGCATCCATGACCTTGCGTCAACACACCAGACGTTATGTGGCCCGAAATCCCGCCCTGGAATGGCTGCTCATGTTCTTGATGAGCGACCGCATCGATCAACCCATTACAAAATGGGACGAAATGTTTTTACCCGATGAACTGGAACGACACGTGCTGGCTTTTAGCTACACAGACAGCACAGGGCAACAACACGCCCTTGCCGACTCTCCGGTAATCTGGTTTAAGGCCAACCGTTCGCCCACACCGAAAAACGTCCCTCGACACGAATGGCCGGTCTTGTTTTTCGGTTTATTCATCGGAGGCCTGGCTCTTCTTTTAGTTCTGATCCAAAAACGAAGACCCTTTCGCTGGTTTACGCTGATTTTCAGTCTTTACAACTTTTTACTGGGATTGGTTTTAGGAATTCCTGGCCTGGTGTTATTTTTTGTGATGTTTTTTACCGAACACGACGTGACCTACGGTAACGAAAATATTCTTTTGGCCAATCCGCTTACCTTGTTAATCGCCGTTTTTGCCATTTTTCTGGCCCGCGAAAAAGCGTGGGCTTATAAATCGTTAAAGTTTTTGTGGATTTTACAACTGGCAGGCGCCGGTTTGTTAATTCTTTTAAAACTTATTTTACCTTCCTTTGACCAGGACAACCTTCTGGCCTTTTGCTTCATTATGCCTGTCACCATTGGCATGACCATTAGCTTTTTACGGCTGCCAGAAAGCATGTTCATCGATTCCTGAAAAAGAACAGCGCTCTGCTTATCTTAAATGATTTTTTAATTTTAACAAAACCATCTTAGTCGCGGAATTTTTTTTTATCTTTAACGGTTACAATATTCTAATTTCAAAATAATTTCAGGAGGAAAACATGTCCAATCGTAGAAACTTTTTAAAAGCAAGCGGCCTGGTAATGGCTGGCGGTATTTTAGCGCCTCATATTATGGCGGCCAATGCAGAACAATCTGCGGACCTCAGCGGCCAACTAACCGAACACAAATTACCGCCGTTACCCTACGCGTATGATGCGCTGGAACCATACATTAACAGGAGAATTATGGAATTACACCACAGTAAGCATCATGCCGGTTATGTAAAAGGATTAAACAAGGCGGAAAAAGAACTGGCCAGAGCGCGGGCAACCGGCGATTTCGGTTTAATTCAGTACTGGTCGCGTAAAGCTGCCTTTAACGGCGGCGGACACTTTTTACACTCCATGTTCTGGAAAGTGATGGCGCCGGCTGGCAAAGGCGGTGGCGGTAAACCGAAAGGCGAACTGCTTAAGATGATTGAACGCGACTTTGGTAGCTTTGAAGCCTTTAAAGCGCAATTTTCCGCAGCGGCCAAAGCGGTTGAAGGCAGCGGCTGGGGGCTACTCCATTACCGCCCGCAGGACGATCGGTTGATTGTTCTACAGGCCGAAAATCAACAGAAACTCTCGCCCTGGGGCAGCACTCCGGTGATGGGTATCGACGTTTGGGAACATGCCTATTATCTACAGTACGAAAACAAACGGGCCGCTTACATCGAAGCATGGTGGAATATCGTCAACTGGGAACAGGTCTGGAAAAATATTTTAGCTCTGCGGAAATAAAGAGACAAACTTTTTAGTTTTACTATCTAAACATGCCCTTCCCTGAGACCCTAAAAGTCGGTCAGCAATGGCCGGCTTTTTTTATTTTTTAGAAAACTTCCTTCGTAGCATCTGTCCCACCGGGGAGGCTGTTGCATGGGGGGGGGGGAGGAATTAATGTTTATATTCTCCGATATTGATAATTTTTTCTCATTCTTAAACGTTGGGCAAAATATAGAATTAAAAATGCCAAAATATTCTTTGAAAATAAAATTAATAGATCATCTTTTTCTTGTGATGCTTTTATAAACGCTGCTAAACGTTTCCCTAACATATTTTTAAATAGAACATTAATATTATGCCCAATACACATTAACGTAAATTCACTACGAACATTATTAAGACCAGATAAGGAAAATCCACGATAGCCTAAATTATGCTTCAAATTACCAAAAACAGGTTCAACTGTCACCGAACGCTTCTTTAGTCGTTCCTGCGCCGCTGAAGTTTGTAACTTTTTCGCCATACGTTCGCAATAACTCTCATTAACTGAACGATGGATTTGCTTAACTTTCTTTTTACTGGAAATGCATAAATTAATTAAGGGACAGTCCTGACAATCATTGGAACGATATACGATCCGTTCGCTATTCCTCTCAACTGGAAAAAGCTTCTTACCCGCCGGACATTCATAGTAATCTCCCTGTTCATGATACACAAAATCACTTCGTTTTAGTTTTCTTTCTTCTTTTTGCAATTCTTCCTTGGAGGTCGGTGTCTCCTTTATCGAACGATTGGATAACTGGGGATCGGCTATTACGGCATCGATCTGCTTTTCTTCCAATTCTTTTAGGTCTGCGCTATTGTGATAACCGGAATCGGCTGTGTAAGATCGCTTATCATCTGAACCAAGATTCTTCTCTACTTGTTCTTGGATCGGTATGAATTGACCCTGGTCGTTGGGCTGGCTTACCACTTCATGGGCTACAATTAAATGACTCGACATATCTACGCCTAATTGTGCGTTATAACCCGGCCCATCCACCGAAGGCATCATGCGGGCATCCGGCTCTTTTACATTTATTTGATGTCTTGAACGATGTTCTGATTTGAGCTGTTTCTTACGCTCTTTCAATTGGGCTTTACGTTCTAATATCTCTTTCTCTAAGCGCTCAAGCCGTTCTTTCTCCGCTCGAAGAGTTTCTAAATCTAATTCATCCGTGGCCCCCTGTTCTACAAAATTACAGCGCTGCATGTATTGCTTGATCTCTGCTCTTAACTTCTCTATACGTTTGTCTAATTGATCCTCAGTGTAGCCATGACGCTTACTGCTGTGCGCTTTGATTTTCGTGCCATCTATGGCTATCTGGTTGAAACTACTTATGCCTTCGGCCTGGGCAATTAAAAGTATCTCTACAAAATATTGGTCTAATAAATCCAAATGTGCCTTGCGAAAACGACTTAATGTACTATGATCCGGATGCTGATTCCCAGTGATATAAATGTAGCGCGTATCATATTTACACAATTCCTCCAGCTTACGGGTGCTGGTAATGCCGTTACTATAAGCATAAAACCATAAGGCAAGCATCATGTCTGGGGCATAAGAATCACCGCCTTGTGAACTATAACGGGAATAAAGTGCACTTAAATCAAGGCGCGAAACCAACTCCACTACAAATCGACTCTTTGGATCGTCTCTGGCAAAATCTTCCACACTATAGCCAAAGAGATTCATTTGTGAGCGATTATAAGTAATAAAACTCATGGAATTCCTTTGTTATTACTTGTTTTATCTGTCGCCCAGAATTTACAAATTTTTTGAATTTTACTCAAACTGAATTTGCAACAGCCTCCGGGGTGGGATGCAAAAATTTTTACCCCGCTGATTGGTTGAATGGACGCCGAAATGTCATTCCTCATTCCACTCTTTGTAAGCTAAGAGGCCTACCCAGAAAATTCCTGACACAAAGACGTATCATTCATTAGAACACAGGTATCCATTACACCGTAGGGAAAAAGCCACAGGCGAAAGCAGTCCTTGCTTGAAAATAGCGTACGCTTTAAGTTTAAAACTTTTTCATAAAAAATAAATGGAATTTTAATACTCTTCGAACATTAACTTTTATTTTAATGAATAAAAAAGGATGGGCGCATGGTTCAAGAACTATTGCCAGAGCTGCAGGTAAAACATCGAAAGTTGAATCCAGTCTTTGTTATTGGTCATGGGCGGTCGGGCACCTCTATTTTAATCAAACTGATTCGCAAGTATTTGAAGATTAACTTTGGCACGGAAAGCCAGTTCATCCTCCGTTATTATGACGCATTAGAGCAATACGGTGATCTTAATCGCCGGGAAAATTTGATCAATCTGCTGGAAGATATCGTTCAGGAGCGTTATTTTAAACGAATAAAGAAAAGGTTTAACTTTGATCTCGATAAAGAAAAGGTATTATCATCGTTAAAATTCCCTTCTTATTCCGGGCTTCTTCAGGCCATTTTTTTACAATTTGCACAATATCATGGCATGGAACGCTGGGGAGACAAAACACCGGAATACATTTTCGGCCTGGATAAAATTCTGCGGCTGTTTCCAGACGCTCAGTTCATTCACATTGTACGCGATGGACGCGACGTTGCTCTGTCGGAATTCAAAACGCATTTTGGCCCCAAAAACATCCACTGCGCGGCCGAAGAATGGAAGAAAAGAATTAACTTAGCACAAAATTTCTTTGCTACATTAAAAGACGATCAAAAATTTGAGTTGCGGTATGAAGATCTCTTACAAAATCCTGTTTTAATCTTTCAACAACTGATTGATTTTCTTGGAATAGATGATCAGGATAAGAGCTTAATCCGTTTCATTGCCAAAAACATTGTCTCCGATTTAAAGCGCGGGAATTTTAACAAGTGGCATACCGCGCTTTCCAAAAGTCAAATTTATCGATTTGAGCGTGTTGCTCACCGGGAATTGACTGCTTATCATTATCCATTGATCTTTTCGCATTTTACAAAACCGTCGCTCATAGAAACGTATTACTGGCGCCTCCATTCAAAATTCAAAAGGTTACTTGTCCCCGGAACAATTGAAGATAACCTGTACCGCATCAGGCTGCGTGTTAAAAGTCGCCTTCTTCCTTTAAGGAAAAAACTACAATTTGTAGCGGGAGCTCACCGCAAAGTATCATTCAATTAGGCGCCCAATTTAAAAGCAGGCTGTGCAAGGCGGTGAATTTAAAAGCCGGCCTTGCTCTTGATGGACAATGCGATTAAATAGAAAGTTCCTGATAAGTGAGATCACGAATCCGCTTTTGGGCGTAGGCCAGGCTTTCCGGCGTATCGATATCGATCCACCATTCATCATTTTGCATGAATACAGCGGCCATGTCGTTGTTGTTAATCAATTTTTGAATGGCGGCGCTGATCGATTCTTTACCCTCCTGGAGTTGTTGGCGCATGGCCTGATAAAAATCAGGTTTCAATCTAAAAATACCGCAATCAATGCCATTGTAAGCGTCCAGTTCTTTTCCGATGTCCAGAATTACTTCATTTTTTAACTGCACTTTGGTGGCGTCATCGATGTCAAAAATGCGCTCCACATCCGGATCGACCAGCAAAAGATTGCGCGAGTCCTCGGCCTCAATGATTCGTTGCAAAGCGGCCGGACTGACGATGTGATCGCTCATGGAAAGAATAAAAGGCTGGTTGCCAACAAGGCTTTCGGACTTGAGGACAGAAATTCCGTTGCCCCGTTGCCATTCATCGTTGTACACCGTCTGGATATCCAGCCCAAAATAATCGTGTTGCACCAAAAAATCTTGCAAAATTGGCGCCTGGTAGCCCACCACGACCACAAACTGCCGGACGCCGGCCGCGGTTAAGTTTTTCAGAATGTATTGAAATATCGTTTTCCCACCAATTTCGGTCAACGTTTTAGGTTTGTGATTCATCAGGCGACTGCCGCGTCCTGCGGCAACAATAACAGCTTTCATCTATTTTATTTCCTTTCCGATTCGTTATTAATTAAATTCAGCTCCTCTAGTGAAGCCCTGCCAGAGAACAGGCGCTACCAGTCCTACCTCTTTACCATTTCTGGTGCTGAAGGTTTAAAGCTTTTGGCAACCACCATTTACTCATTCCTACGATTCCACCACGCAATCCGTTTACACTTCCCTGCCATCTCAACCGACCAATTCGCAATCCGTAATTCGTAATTCGTAATTCGTAATTTGTAATTGCTATTAAATCTTTCACTGTTCTGGCACATTTTCGTGGCCGCCTTCGTAATATAATTCCTCCATTTTTTTTACAAAGCGTTCCGTGGCTTTACCGTCCAGCTTGTAAAAAAGTTCGTTGCGATACACTTCGGCTTTTTCTTTCATCTCTTGTGTAGGATTCAGCGCCTGTTCCACCGCCTGGTAAATTTGTTTTCCGTTTTGGATATGAACAAAAGCGCCTTTTAAAAATTCGCGGTTGTCAATTTCCAGTAACGGCTCGCCATCGGAATGTTTTAAATCATCGCAGGGCAGGTCATAAACAATGCCAAATTTACCGAGCGCTAAAAAATCGAACACCGTGCTGGAAGCCTCGCTAATGATCGTATCGGCCACGGCGTAAAAAGGAACGATATTGTAGGCTTCAAAGGGCAATAAAACGGCATGATTGTATTTCTTTACGCGTTTTTCAAAAATTCGATGCTGGCGGTGCGGAGCATACTTGCCCATCCAGCTATAGGGATGCAATTTAATAATCAGATTAAAATCCTTTGTCTGTTCAAAGATATCGTCCTTAATGTCGTAAAGGGAAGTCGGCTTGTAGGTCGGGGCGTACAAAACAGTCTTCTTGTTTGGATCCAATCCCCAGCGTCGAAGAATGCCTTCCCGATCATTAAAGCGTCCCTGAAAATAAAAGTCCAGTTTAGGCAAACCGACCAGATGCACCTCGTTTTTACCCAATGCGGGAGAACTGAGCAACGATTTTACGCGGTGCGGGCCTTCCACAAAAATCTGATAACGATGATCCGGGAACTTAGCCAGGTTGCGGTAAAGAATATTTTTTATACCCGTACCGTGATTCAAAAAACAGAGCAATGTTTTTCCGTATTCTGGAGCGTCTCTTAGCGTATCGCCCGTAATTACGATATCAAAACCTTTCTTTTCTTTAGTGAAGCGATATCCCAGTTTTTTCCATTCATCAATAATTGGCTGCTGGTACGGGATGTCGAGCACCCAAAAATAACGTTTTTTTTCCGCATCCAGCGAAAAATAAACGTCGTATTTAGGGTCATTCATTAAATATTCAATGACCGGATCAAAGGCTGCCTTGTGGTAAGCATACCCAATTCTAAACAACAATTTAATTTTTTCAGCCATCCAAATCCCTTTGTTTATTCTTGATTAAAAAATCTTTAGAAATTATAAGTATTTTATGAGGAATTCAAATAAATATCAAAGAAAGAGACCATAGTTTATCAAATACAGAGCGGGATGCCTGGGGCATGATTGATGATTGATGAATGATGAAGGAGTTTGATTTAAAAAGCACAATCTGGCATTTGGATAAGCGCGGGGAGTCCACCTACCTATTTTAATCCATCCGTTCATAGGTCAGGCGATATTTTGTTAGCAACGGAAAAACCGGCACGGCAATGCGTCCCGGAAAGTGCTGCTTTAAAACGGCCATGTCGGTTTTTTTAATTTTTAAAGTTTCTAACAGTGTTGTATTCACCTGGATTGTATATTGAGACGCCGTTTGGTTCAAATATTGATAAACAGGCTGGGGATCGAACAGGCTTTTGCCTCTCAAAATCTGAGCCAGTCCTTTTTTAAACAACAGGTAATCTCGCCACATGGCAACCTGCTGTTTTACATAGAGAGAATTCTGTAAATTTCGTTTTTTTGCTTCATTTAAAATGACCTGATCATCCAGTACATTGCGCAGGGCCAGCAAAAAGCTTTTGCGGAACAATCCCCTGTTCTCCATACGCAACGGATAAGAAGCAAAGGCCATTCGTTTTAACAGCTGCCGGATGGTCCAGGTTTGACCATCATAAAAGGTGACAATGGGTTCGTTAAGCAGTGAAGATTCCATGCGCTGTAGGGAATTGTAAATATCTGCCGTAAGGCCTTCATTTTTTTGAAGCTTATCCTGTTCCGCCATGATGGCGTTTTCCACCATCTGCAATGTTTTTTTTATCTTTTCTTTTGAAATCTGATAAGGCGGAGAAGGCACATTGTGGGCCAGATACTCTGCCATGGCTTCCTGCATTTTTCTTCTTTTTAGTTTTTTGCGTAATGAGTACAGGCGGGCATTGAAATCATTTTCAGAAGTAAAGAGATCTATTCTCTCTCCTGTTACTTTTAAAATAAAGTAATAAAATCCTTCTTGCACCGGCTGGCTAATCTCGCCCGGTTTCATCTTAAAAACCTGGTCTTCAATGGCCGGCAACGTTCCGTTGAATTCAATCGTATCGCTTAAAATAGTCTGTGAATCAAAGCCTCGCAGCTGCGCCAATTCTTCAAACGACATGCCCTCATTCAGTAATTTGGCCGCGCGTTCAGCTTCTTGGGCATCGGTAAAAAGCAGGTATTGCACAATCTTTTTGGTTTTGGAGCGGAAATAGGCCTCACGCAACTCTTTTTCGTCGATTTTAACGCGGGGCTCGATTACCTCTTTCCAGAAGGCTTCGATAATCGCTTCTCTTTTGTACGCTTCTAAAAGATCCGCAATTTGTTTTTGCTCGGTCTGCCCTTTGAGCGCAATCAGCTTTTCGGCTATCAGTGACTTTAACAGAGCTTTTTTGGCAGAGTCGGGCTGCTTGATGCGCGATAAAAAAGGATTAAACTGATAGGACAGTTCAAATTCCTGCAGGGTAATTTCTTTACCATCCACTCTGGCTACAACCGGTAATTCCTCTTTTTTCTGGCAGCCAAAAAGAACAATAATGATCAGCAATCCGACGAGCATGTTTTTCACGTTTTACTCTCCTGTACTTCCAAACGACAAAGCCGATCTGGGGGGGACAGACCGGCTTTTATACGGGGCTGTCCCAAAAGCCAAAGAAAATGTATTTTTATAAAGTTTTTCTTTCCCTCACCCCCTTTAATTCCCCCTCTCCCGATTTTCGGGGGGCAGGGGGTGAGGGCTAATGTAAGATTTACCGCATATATTAATAAATATACATTTAATGTCGCTTTTGAGACACCCTCAGAATTAAAATCTTAGCGCCACGCTAAACCGCTGCACATTGTTCAAAACGCCAAAATCCTCATAAGCGTAATCGATCTTTAAAATAACGGTGGAATAGAGTCGGTAATTCAAACCGGCGCCCAGGGTCATCCCTTCTTCGCTATCGGTCTGGAAAAGAGACTTGTAACCGGCCCGCAAGAAAAACATATTCTGCAAAGCGATTTCCGTTCCCACATTTACCGCCTCGTAATTATCATTGGGATGCACGGCATCCATGGCCAGGGTTATGCGATTTTTTTCGCCAAATTTAAAATCTTTGGCAATTCCCAGCTGAAAATTCAAAGGAATGGAATAGTAAAGCATTTCATACTGGGCGTTTACGAATTCCACGTTCCCTTCATGGAGCGGATCCGGATCCTGAGCAAACTTGATATCGCGTCCGTCCAGGCGCATTTTGGGGCCAAAGTTAGACATACTGGCGCCCAACCGAATGCCATAAAACGGCGTGGTAAAAAGGGTGCCGATATCCAGCGCCACCGTAGAGGCCGTCATATGCCACAACCTTTGATGGATATACTTAACCGTGCCGCCGATTGAAAATCGATCGGTCAGATTGCGCGCAAACCCTAAACCGATCATCAAATCGCTGGTATTAAATTTTTCACCGGTTCCATCCGGCATGTCCACGGTTCTCACATCCATATCGCCGGAGCCGAAAGAGGAAACCACCAGAGCGATGGTGCCCACGTTGTAAATTTTAATACCCACCGCCATATAATCATAATTGGTGCCGGCGATCCAGCTGGTATGCGTAAACAGCGCTTCATTGGCCGTCATGCGCGCCAGGCCGGCCGGATTCCAGTGCAATAAACTAATATCATCATCTATGGCAGTAAAAGCGCCGCCCATTCCCAGAGCTCTGGCGCTGGGCCCGATCTTTAAAAACTGGGCCACGGTTGTGCCCACTTTAGACATGGTGGATGAACTTGTCAATTGTGCAAAGCCGACGGAAGCCGTCAAACCTATCACAAAAAAGATATTAATTATTTTTCGAGTGAACATTTAATGCCTCCGCATTATTTAATAATGACAAATTTACCAACTTTTTCTCCTATTCCAGGAGCCGATATATGATAAAAATACAATCCATAAGAAACTTCAATATTATCTTTGGTTAGTAAATCCCAGTATTCTTTTCCATCGTCGATGGTGCTGTCGTGTTCAAGGACGCGCACCAGTTCTCCGGCCGTTGTAAAGATTTTAATGGTGCATTTGCGCGGCAATTTATCGAAATAGAGCCGCCGATAACCACGAGATGCGCGATCCACAAAATTCTTTGGTTCAATAACATTGGTCGCCACATACGGATTGGGAACAACACGCACTTTATCCAGTTCGTTTTTGGCCTTTACCGGATCCACATGGGCCGCTTTTGTGACAAACGAAAACCGGTCTGTCAGTTTGAACGGCTTGAAAACCGAGATGTAGAATTCATCTCCCTCGCCCGGCGGAATGTAGTCTTCGTTTTGCGGTTCGACAAATTTCACCGACCAGGATTTATCAAGCCCTTCGTCGCCCAGCAGGATGAAAATAGTTTCACCGGGATTCCACATGGTATCGCGTTGGGTCGATTCCAGAATGATGTAGCGCGCGGGTTTATTTAAATCCACATTGGTAATCGTAAAGTTGGTTCGAATTCCCGGCATATTACCCAGCGGCAAACTGGTATCGACGATGGTATCGTAAAATTTGATCAGATAATCCGCCGCTTCGACCTCCGCATCATTGGGCACTAATTCATATTCCAGGTTGGTTTGACTGGAGGCGCTCCAACCGGTATTTTCATTGCGTAATTTAAAGGGCGTTTCGTACACGCTTAAATGAATTCCGTCAAAAAAGGGATTGGTTAATTCGCCCTTAAGGGCTGTACTGTGATAGATTGGATAATTGGTGTAGGTGATTTTGTAGTTCACATTGTCCTGCATGCGGGCGCCCGGATGTTCAGCCGGATCGAGCACTAAAATCCGCCCATTCACGCCATCCAAAATGTAATCGATGCTGTCGCTAAAGGTTTGCGATCCGTCCACCGTAGAGACCACGGCGTTTTCGGGATTTAAATGTTTGTATTGCAACGCCACATACTGCCCATAGAACGAGGTAAATATCTCTTCTTTAGGCTTCAAGTCTTCCACGCTGTACGTCTTTTGGCCGGTTGAATCGGAAAATGAAATCAAAAACTTATTGTTGTCTTCCACCGCGGATTCATCGATAATTTTCAACGTAAACTTACCGGTGGCCACCGTTCCGGGTTCAGGAACGACGCCTCCGCCCTGATCGTAATTAACGATTTCTGGCGGCACATAACCGGCAGCCCTGCTGCGCGGCACGACCCTGGCCGTGTTAACGTCAAACTTATACGTATTGGTCGTGGGATCAAAGGTAATTATTTTCGAACATTCCGTCGGCGGAATTTGCAGCGAGTCGCTGCCGTGGTCATAAGAGACAACCGCGTAAAAATAGGTCTGTCCGTTAATGACATTGTTGCTGTCCACAAAAGAATGGACCAGGCCGGTATTGTTTCCGAGATAATAGGATACGCCGCGTCCCCTGTAGGGCGTTTTACTTGGCCCCTGATATTCGTTCACCAGGTCAAAACGCGCATCCACGCCCGTAACGGTTTTCAACGGTTGGAACAAGAATTTATTTCCGTTAATATCCGTAATCACCTGTTGATCGGCAAAGTCTGGACTGGTGCTGCGATAAATCACATAACCTTCAAAGTCCACTTCTTCAGAAATGGGATCGTAAGAAGATTCGGCCACATCGTCCCAGTAAAGGGTCACTTTGCGATCGCCCGGCACCACCACCAGATGGGGTTTTGCCGGCGGTTTGGAAAACTGGTAACCGGTATTGTAAATTTGCTGCACCGTTTCAGCATTCAACACCAGATCGTTAAAATCTTCGCCCATCAATAAAGCGATGGAAAAACGTTTGGTTTCCAGTCCGCGCATCACAAAACGACCGGACGAATACAAAAAGATACGATCGCCCTGCACCAGTGTGGTGTCAAAGCGATTGGGCACCATATATTGAGAATAAAGCTTCTCATCGTCGCGCGGATAAAGGCTGCCAAAAGCGGGGTTTTCGAAACCGGTCAAGCCCAGCATATCCGATTCGTCAATATCGGTAAATTCGAAGTTCGGTTCACCCGGATTTTGAATATCAAACAAAATACCAGCCGTAGGCATCCCATCTCCTTCGCCATAATCGCCGGTATTGGGAATCCCGTCAATGCCCACATCGTCTTTTTCCGGATCCCAGTCGCCGTCGTTATCGATGCCGTCCGTCCAGCTTTCATCAACCATGCCGTCGCCGTCGTTATCGATGCCGTCGCCGGGGTAGAACACGCCATCAAGAATTTCATTACCAATGCCGGGACTTTCCAGAAATTTATATCCCAGGTAACCGGGCACGCGTCCGGGAATCATACTTTTGCCATCGGTATCGTAAGCGAAGACCATGTTATAGGCTTTATCAAAATAAGCCCAGTCGTCATTGTAATCGCTCCAGCCGCCAATATGCGGATCGCCCCACATGGCAAAAGTAACGCCGTTTAAATCTTTATCGCTCATGTTAGCAATTTTGTATATTAAAAAGATGGCGTCCTCGGCCAGCGGATTGGACCACTGGTAGATGCGTACCTCCACCTGAATGCCCAGGCCGCGACGCGAGGTATCATCTATAAAGGGATAATAAGAAAACTCCGCGTTGTCCCGATCATCCATCACATAAAACGCTTCTTTATCGGCATTGGTAGCGCCCTGGCCCAATGCGCCTGGCCAAACGTATTCGCGCAGGTCCTCATTGTACCAGTCGTCAGGCCAGGAGTCCGGTTTTCCATCCTGATTTTCATCCGGCGCATCACTGGTGGGGATGTAATCGCTGGCCGGATTCAGATACTGGATCGTTCCATCATCATTGGTGACCAGCGGTTGGAATCCCCAGCGAATGGTGCGATCGGGATTCAACTCAGGGCCGGTAGAAGTTAAGCCATCGCTGATCACGTGGGCGTAAAATTTCCTTTCACCATTCTCAAAGCGAACAATTGTATCAGGATGTTTATCATCCAGCACCGGGACTTCGGCGCCGACCATCGGTCCAAATTCGTAGGCGTAACCCAATCCATTCCAGACAATATCGGTAATATGATTGCCGGCGCTGGAAATGGAGCCATAGTTAAAGATTTGAGCAGTAATCTTATTACCGTTCATAATAGCCGTTTGCCGTTTGGTGCCGCCGGCGCTTTTGGCTAAAATGGCGTTTATCCATTGATTGTAGGCATTAAATTCCTCTTCTGTCCAGTCTTTTTTGGGACCGTCTTTAAACTTTTCGTCATCCAGATTATCGGCATAACAAAAGACAAGACTGAAAAGCAAAAGGATTAAGGCATAGATCAATCCGTTTCTCATGTTCTTTTATCTCCACTTTTTAAAATTCGACCGTTACGCCTAAACGTACTTCTCTTGGGGCAGTATAGTAATGCGGACGGTTAATGTAGTCCGTCCATTCGTGCACCCCGGGTTCTCCGTAGTGTTTTATTAATGTATCTGTTTCTTCCTGACTGCGATTGGCAAAGGTGTAGGTTGCTCGACCGGTGTCGTCATACACATAGCGTTCGTTCAGCGTGTCGAACAGGTTGTAAATCTTGGTAAAAAACGTAACGTGATAACCGCCCACGGTAAAACGATAAGAAGACTGAATATCCACATATCGCTGAAGCGGCTTGCGATCGCTATTGGGTTTGATATCGTAATTAAAATCTTTATTGTAAATAAAAGGCGAATAGGGATATCCTGAAGATATTTTACCAATAATGCTGGTTGTAAAACGATCGGAGGGCGCCACCGTTACCACAGCATATAAATTGTGCGGCTGATCCCAATCCAGCGGCACGATCTCTTTAATGGTGGCCAGACCGCTTAAAGAATTGTAGAAAAAGGCGTCCGTATCGTTGTCATTTCCTTCGGCCACCTGATAGGTATAATCCAGAGAGAATCCCACCGGCGTTTGTTTGGTAATTTTCTTTTTTAAAGAGAGGGTAATTCCCTTTACATTCCCGTAATCCTGGTTGACGTAAACACGATAATCGCGCAGGTCGCCTTCTCTGGACTGAAACTTAATGCGTTGCCTGGTCAACAAATCACGTATATCGCGATAAAACCCGGTAATATTGATCGCTATATCATTGGTTAACTGTTGTTGTAAACCGATTTCGTACATTACGGTTTTTTGCGGACGTAAATTAGCGTTACCAAAGGTGGGTACGCCGCTTTTAGGGAGTTCAAAATCAGGATTCACATACAATGCGCTAAAAGCGGGCATTTGCGAAAAATGGCCATAAGAAAAATGAATAATCCCTTTAGCCGTGATGGGGAAAGAGACGCCCAATCGCGGCGAGACCATGTGTTTGGGTGTGGCTTCAGCCAGCTCGCCGTCCGGATGCAACAGATCTTTGGCATATTTGGATTTGGCGTTAAAGTAGTCGTAGCGCACGCCAACGTTAATAATCATGCTTTCGTATTCTATCTTATCCTGGATGTAAGCGGAAAACTCTTCAGGCCAACGATCGTAATAATCGTGAGTGGGCGAATCAAGTCCCAGAACCGTAGGACTGTTGTAATTAATGCGATCGTACAAAATGGTAAAGGTCTCGTTCTGCAAACGATGCAGCCGCCACTCAAATCCGGTTTTCACCTGATGTCTGTTGTTGACCTGGCTGGTAATATCAAATTTGCTAATATAACTTTTTGATTTTTGATGTACATGATCCATGCGCGTACCGCCAAAAACAAAGGTTCTTCCTCCCGGAGAGCCAACAATTTTGTCGGTGGGCACATAGCGTGGATCGTAAGGATTTTTATAAACGTATTGCTCATATTTGCGTTGATTATACGCCAGGCGAAATTCATAATAGGTGCTGGGCGAGAGGGAGTGCATCAGTTTGACGGCATGGTGATAACTTCTGGTATTGTACTGGTAATCGCCGTCCGGATTGTATTTGTAATCGTGCGTATATTGTTTCCACCAGCTTCGGTTGTAAATCGATTCTATCCTGAGCACAAGAGACGGTGTGAGGTTTATTTTCAATTTACCTAGCATGTTGTAAGACCAGCTTGGATTCATGGGGACGATCTTTCCGTCGCCGCCGCGTTCAATATACCATTCGTCGATAAAGCGTTCACGTCGTTCGAATACTTTCTCTTCCGTTTCAACAAAATACTCTTCTACCCTTCCCTGAAAATTGGCAGAATCGGCCGGATCGTGTTCGCGAACGCCGTACAAATATCCTTCGCTATCAGTGTATTTTCCGGAGAAGAAAAAGGTAACTTTATCACGCGCAATAGGAATCGGTCCGGACAACGTTCCTTCAATCGTTTTATTACTAAAAGGTTTAACCTGATCGATATTTAAGAAGATATCGTCGTGCGCGCTGACGTAATCGCCTGTGTAACCGGTTAAACTTCCTTCGAATTTTTTCCCGCCGTCCTTGGTTGTAATGTTTACCACACCGCTCATGGCGTTACCATATTCTGCATTGAAGGCGCCGCTAACCACGGTGAGTTCCTGTATGGCATTATTGGCCACGGAGGTTCCCAGCCCATTGGTATTGTAAGGGTTGGCAACCGAAACACCATCCATCAGGTAGGCAATTTCGTTAGATCGACCGCCGCGAATATGTAGGGCGCCGTCTGCCCCTCTGGTTACGCCGGCCTGAGTGGCCAGCACCTGGGTAAACGTTTCAGCAGGGATGCTTTTGATCTCTTCCGCCGTGGTCACTTTTTTGGAAGAAGTAAGGTCTTTTTGAACCATGGCACGTTCGGCGACCACTTCAATAGCTTCGTCCAGATCGAGGGTTTGTTCTCTAATTCTAAAATTTAGCATGGTGGTTTGATCGGACTGCACGAGAACGTTTTTCATAATGGTTTTCTGATAGCCAATCACAATACATTCTACATCGTATTTACCGGGAGGAATATTAATGATGAAAAACTCGCCGTTGATATCGCTGGAAGCGCCATAATAGGTTCCGGAGAGAATAATATTGGCGCCCGGAACTGGTTCGCCGGTATTGGCATCGACCACCGTTCCGGCGATCTTTCCTGTATTTCCGGCGATTAAATTACCAGCCAGCAACAAGATGAGTACAAAAAGAATTCTTTGCCACAAAGTGTTCATAACAACGCTCCAACATATTGATTGATTGTTACGTTTCAATTTTTCCTTTGAATATAATAAAAAATTAGATAGTTCACAAACTGAATTAATTGTAAATTTTCTTGATTTAGCTATTGATTTATTCATTTTTTTTTTTATCTTTAATAAGGAATTTTATTTAGTTTGAAGTTTATTTAGTTTTATGTTTAACCAAATCTTGAGGAGGCGTTCTTATGAACAAACGTGTACCATTCGTCCTTTTTATTCTTTTTCTCTCTGTAGCCATGCTTTTCGCGCAAACCGATGGCGATAACACAACGATGGGACGCGCGTACAGCAATCCTGCGATCAACAATATTACCGGCTTTGGCCGTGGGATTCATGCTGGTTCTGACCTGGACAAAGATGGCAAACCGGAAATCATTATGACACAGTACGCCAATGGCGGCGCCATTGAAATTTTTGAAGTTGTTGGCGATAACATGCTGGAAGAAATCTGGCGTTCGCCGGACCTGGGTTCTCCTTACTCTACTCCGGTACGCACCGTAGCTGTGGGCGATCTGGACGGCGACGGTTATGATGAACTTTATACTTATGTGAGCACGGGCTGGAACACGGTTGACAGCACCGGCGGCATTGTTGTGTTTCAGAACAACGGCAATGACAATGAATTTGAAATGGTGGCCAAATTAGACTGGAGCACCAATCCGGCCATCATTGACACCGGTTCCTGGCGTTGCGAAGACATAGCTGTGGCCGATTTTGACGATGACGGTCAGTTGGAACTGGCTTTCACGCGTTGGGTTGGCGGCGACTATGATTCTCGTACCGTAAATATTTTATCGGTTGACGGTAATTTTGCCAGCGGTTTTTATTCCTGGAACCAGGAATACAAACAGACCCGTTATCAGTTGAACACCGGCGGCAGCGTTACCGGCGTTTATTATGGCAACCTGGATAATGACGAACATAGCGAACTGTGGGTCAGCGTTTACGATAATCTCAGTCTGCGTTGTATCGAATCCACCGGTCCTAATAGCTATGTTGATTCTGCGCAAGTGGTCCAAATAGACAAATTGGACTTAGACAGCGATTCTTACATTATTAAAGGATTTGTACACGGCGACATTGACGGCGACGGCACCAATGAAATCATCGTAGAATCCACCTTTACCGGTAAACTCTTTTTATTAAAAGCGGTAGGCGATGTGCAGGATAGCGTTTCGGTTACTTATCTGCCCTTCCTGAAACCCGGCGCTTTTACCACATTAGCTCTCGGCGATCAGGATCATGGCAGCGGCTCCGACGGTATGGACCTTTATTCCGGCGGCACCAGCAATGGCATCTGGGATTATGAATTTGTCGGCGGATCGTTAACCGATTCTGCAAGCTGGAAAGTTTACAACTTCGGTCGCGATACGGCTGTTGTGGACACGGTGATGGAAATGGTGATTGACACGACGGTCACGCCATGGGATACCACCTATGTGCCCACACCGACGCCGGTTATATCTCCGAGCTGGATGGTCTTTGTTCCCGAGAACGATCTGGATGGCGACGGAAATAAAGAACTGGTTGCCAGTTACTTAGTCGCCGGCAGCACTGTTCCCATGGACAGCACAGAAAACGGCACGCCGATCCCGGAAGAAAGCAAACGCTGGCTGCAGGTTTTTGAATTTGGCGCCAATGTTCCGACCGGTATCGAAAATAACTGGAAAGTGATCACGGCCGAAGATTATGTGCTGAAACAAAATTATCCGAACCCCTTCAACCCAACGACTACGATTGAATTCTATCTGCCGATCAAAAAGCAGATTAGCCTGACCATCTACAATGCGCTGGGCCAGAAGGTTAAAACGCTGATCAACAATGAGGTTCTTTCGGCCGGAAACCATGCATTACAATGGGATGGCACTAATGATGCTGGTGCGAAAGTTGCTTCTGGTATGTATATCTATGAATTGAAATACGGTAATTTTAAACAACAAAAACGCATGATGTTGATGAAATAAGCTTGTTTCAAATACGGTGTTTATTAAAGGCTGCTCCAACGGAGCAGCCTTTTTTTATGGGAGGGTGTGTAAGATGTAAAATGGGTATAAGGGGCGGGCCTGTCGGCCCGCCCCGTTTTTATTTGTGGCGTCGGGGAGGGGGCCGGTCTGAAAGACCGGCCCCAAAAAGTACATCCGCAGGACAAGTTTTCCGAATGAATGAATGAATGGATGGTTGTCATTCTTTGGGTAATAAATCGGGCGAGGAGACCTTTTTTCTGAAAGAGAAATTATATCTTTTATCTGAAATTCCGTAAAGTAAGGAAATGCTGCGTATTATAGCCCGGGGCGCTGCCCCGGGCTACGCCCCCACACCCAAAACGGAGCGCTCTGACAGAGCGCTCCTCCCCTGTTCTCTGCATAAGCTAACAATCAAATCCCAATCCATTTTGTTTTATATAATCACACACCAAAAACTTTAAAAAAACACATTGGCCAGGCTTTTCCGTTTTAAGGTTTTTTGGTTGCGGCTTTGCTGCTTTGCTGCTTTGGAACTTTAGCTAGGATGTTTTCTAAAAACCGCCGCCCGTCAGCAATTGTTCGTACAACCGGATATGATTATCAACCATACGATTAAAAGAAAATTTTTCAACAGAAGGGCGGGCATTGCGCGCCAGACGTTTACGCAAAGCTTCATCCTGCAACAGGCGCAGTAATGCGTCGGCCAGAGCCTGGTCATCGCGCGGTGGAACCAGCAGCCCGTTCTTTTCGTCTTCGATCATCTCCCCGATACCCCCTGCCCTGCTGGCCACCACCGGCAGACCGCAGGCCAGAGCATCCAGCACGGACGTACCTAACCCTTCTTTGTACGAAGAAAGCGCAAACACATCAAACAATGCGTAAAAACGATCCAGATCCGACCGAAAGCCAACAAAGCGGAAACGATCGCCAAGCCCCAGCCGCCGCTGCAACCCTTCTAACTGCGGACGGTCGGCGCCCTCTCCCACGGCGCAAAAACTGACACGCGGATAGCGTTTGACAACCAGAGCAGCCGCCCGTAATAAAGTCGGATAATCCTTGTGCCCCACCAGCGCCGCAACCGTACCGACGACTAAATGTTCGCGCGGAATACCAAGCTCTTTTCTTAAATCTTCGGCCGGTTGAGCTTTAAAACGATCTGGATCGATGCCGCTGTAAATCACGGATAATTTCGCGGGATTCACGCCATCGGCCGTTAACACATTAGCGATGTTTTCAGAAATACAAACGATTCGATCGATCAGACGATTATTGTACTTCAATGCCCCAATCAGCGGTTTTTTTACGGAGAAATCCACCCTCCGAGAGGCAATCAATTTGACGGAAGGCCGTAAAAGTTTTATAAGCAGCCCCAGCGAAAGGGCGTGAGAAGAATGGGCGTGTAAAATATTAACCCTGTTTTCGCCAATAAAGCGAGCGATTTTACGCGCAGCCTGTAAATCCCAGCCATGACGCACTTTCACCTCTAAAAATGGCAGCGCGTTCTTACGGAAATAGTCGGTTACCTTTGCCGTAGGAGGAGCGACAAGCGCCGTATTAATGCCGGCCCTCAACAATCCATGCACCAGATAGGCGATTTGCTGCTGTCCGCCGCGCCACTCTAACGCTGTTTCCAGATGTAAAACGTTTATTTTAGTCTTTTTTCCCATAGTTTAATGTACTTTAAATAAATGCCAAAAGCCGAATTAAAACAGAGAACAAATCCGATCCGGCCGTCTAAAAAACCTCCTTTAAGAAAATACATTTTAAGGAATTTGAAAAAAGCGCGGGCCACACTCCCTAAAATCGTCGCCTTTTGAGCATGCTCCCCCACGGTCAAATTAGTGTAGCGATCCATCTTTTGAATGTGAGAAGAAATGGTCGGATAGGTGTAATGCAACAAAGGCTCCTGAATATATTGCACCTGGCCGTTAAATTCAACGGATTCATGCACCTCGCGGTCGTTAAAATTTCCGTTTTGCCGATTAAAAAGGCGCAGCGGATAATCCTTTTGCCAACCGGCATGTTTAACCGGACGTCCCAGATAAAACGCCTGACGTTTGATGCGATAGGCAACCGTGGCATCGGGATTTTTGAGAATGGATTGAATCTTTTGCTTAAGTTGCGGCGTTACTTCCTCGTCCGCATCGATGGACAAAATCCAATTGTTGGCGGCCTGTTCCACGGCAAAATGTTTGGTTTTGCCAAAACCAAGCCATTCACTTTTTACAACTTTTGCGCCATGGGTCTCACAAATCTCCACCGTCCGGTCGCTTGAACCGGAATCCACCACCACAATTTCATCCACCCAATCCAGCGATTTTAAACAACGCCCAATATTCCGCTCTTCATTAAAGGTAATAATAACTGCCGATAATTTTTCCATCTTTAAAATTCCAGAACTTTAATGTCATCTTCGCCAAAAGTTTTGTCCAGTCCGTACTCCGCCCTGTAATGCCCGGCCTTGATTTCCTGCTGCCGTTTTAAATAGTATTTCTGATTCACACGCTGCCCGTTCGTATGGTACGGCAGATGGTAAAGGTGCAGGGGAAATTGATCATAAAAGGGATTGAAGCCCACCACGCCGCTGGCGTACAGGCGGCGACCAAGATCATCATCCTCGTTGCCCCAGCCCTGGTATCTTTCATCGAATCCGTTCACTTTTAAAAGAGCAGCTCTGGAAATGGCAAAAATCCCTCCCCTTAATTTGGGGCGCGTATCGTTACGCAAAATAAATTTTCGCAAATAAAAATAAAAGCGATCCTTTTTAAATTGTTTGCGGATTTTTTTTAACTGCTCTTTGTTTAGAATGTGTGAATAATCTCCCTGCCGAATATCCGCCTCTGTCAGTCGTTGCGTTTGCGCCTCGCTCAGCCGTACCGGATAAGAAACCACAAACATCCCCGGCTTCCAGTTTTCATAATACGTTTCCAGGTATCTGCGCGTCCCCACCACGTCTTGATCCCAGAACACTAAAAAATCGTTTTCGGCGACACGGATGCCATTATTCTTACAACGCGCCAGACGAAAACCGCGATCTTCCTGGATTACCAGTTTGATTCTAAAGTCAAATTGAGGCACCAGCTCCTGCACCACATCTACAATCGGTTCCTGCGAGCCGTCGTCTGTTATGATGACTTCTGACGGCAACACAGACTGATGCTGAATGGAAATCAAAGCCTTCTTTAAATAATCCAATCGATTGTACACACTAATAATGACCGAAATCGCTTGCACAAATCCCCTTCAGTATTAAAATTTGAAATTGAATTTAGCGGATTTAGACCTTGTTTACAAATTAAGAAACTCTAATCCGGTAATACAGGAGCCTCGAAAAAGTTCAAATAGAACCTACAGACCATTTCGCATTTCGCCTTTTGCGAACAGCTAAATCGGTAATCCATTGCCCCAATCCGTTTTGAAGCCATATTTTTAAAGATTTTTCAAAAACTCCGTCACGCGTTCACAACTCTTTCCGTCCCTGAACAGCCAAAAACGATTCAGCAGTTGCTCGTATTTTTCGTTAATGGTCAAACTTTCAATGGAAGCAACAACCTCCAACAAAGCGCCAAAATCCCCAACAACCGGACCTGGAAGCGTCTCTTGATAGTCGAAATACATTTCCCTGTTGCGCAAATAGTCTTCCAGATCAAAAGGATAAAAAATGATCGGTTTTTTGAGCAACATGTAGTCAAAATAAATCGAAGAATAATCGGTGATCAACCCATCGGTAAATGGCAAAAACGGATACAGGTCGATTTTGGCCGGCATTGTTTTTATGTGACTTAAATCCCTGAATGTTTTCAGGCTGGAGTCGTTGGGATGAAGCTTGATGAGCAGCAAAGCATTTTTCAATTTCAAAGCATCATTGAGTTGTTCAACGTTCGGAAAAGCCTTTTGCATAAAATTCTGGCGATCGTCGCGCCAGGTAGGCATGTAGAGAATTACACGTTCATAGGCCGCAATCTGTTTCAGTAGCGCATTTAACGCCTTGCTTTCGTATTGTTGAATATGTTTTTTGATTTCCTCTTTGCTCTTAAAAAAAATGTCTGTGCGCGGATAGCCCAGGGGCGGACACTGAGCGGGCGAAACACGAAAGGCGGAGGCAAACAGTCGGCTCACATCCTGTGAGGTGGATAAAACAAAATCCGGTCGTCTGTAAAAATACGGTTTAAAAATTCTATTGTACCAGCTTCTTTTTTGGTAGCGTTTGGCCAGCGGCCCCGTCGAAATATCGAATTCAATCTTTTTTAAGGGAATGCCGTGCCACAGGTTAAAAACGACAGCGCCCCCGGAAGTCCAGAAATTAATGTCATCTACATACGCGCTGATCAGATAAAATTTGGCAATGAGTCCATAGTAAAATGCCTTTAAACTCCATTTATCAAGCACGGGCAAATTCTGTTCTTTTAAGTATTGGATCAACTCCGCTTTTTCGCTAACAAAAAAAGCTTTGATTTCCGGATGGTGTTGCGTTACATGTAAAAAAAGATATTTGGCATTGTCCAAAAAAGCATGATTCATCGGTGCAAACAGCCAGATATCCGCACTGCGCCTGGTGAGCTTCGAAATCCAGTACAGGGGATACAATAATAGAGCCCTGATCTTGTGGGATTTAAAAATTCCTGCAGGCATATTACTCAAGGTCTTTCAAAATTTGTTCCAGTACGTCGATGGCTTCACGCAATTTAGCGGGTTGAATTTCCAGCAGGCCTTTTAACGAGTTTTTCAACTGGCTGGAAGACACGCCCTGGGTGCGAGGCAAATAAACCACTTCACAAATATTTTGTAAATCGTCAAATTTACCCTGCCAGTCGGCGCCCATTACCAGCACATCCACTGCATATTTTTCAATATCTCTCGCCTTCTGTTCCCAGCTATCTTCAGGAATAACTCGATCAACGTAACGAATACTTTGTACAATTTCGGCACGCTGCTCATAGGGAATAATGGTCTTTTTCCCCTTGATGGCATTAAAGGCATCTGTAGAGACACCGACAATTAAATAATCGCCCAGCTCTTTTGCACGTTTCAATAAGCGCAGGTGGCCCACATGAAACAGATCAAATGTGCCATAGGTGATAACCGTTTTCTTCTTCATTTTGTGTTAAATGCTCCGAAACATATTTTGTAACAGGCTTCCGTAAATAACATGGAAATTTATGAGGAATTTTAATTATATTCAATAGAGTTCAGCAAAATATACTGTATGTTCCCCAAAATTTGGAGAATAACAAAATGTTTGCTAAATACGATTATCAACTCCGCCCCCTCTCCCGATAGGCGGTATTTGAGACTGACAGATATGTACATGCTGAAGAACTCTACTATCCAAACTATAAGGAGGTAACGAAAATGTCGTTGTTTGCTTTATTCCAGGCCGTCTGTCTTATCTGGATTTTAAGTGAAATTCTGCTGGGACGTTTGACCTACCATAAACCCGAAAAGCAAGAACGGGATAAAAGAAGTTTAAAAATGATCTGGATAACCATCATTATTTCCATTCCGGCAGGCGTGTTTTTGGGGTTGCAGAACTTCGGGCGATTTCCTTTACCGGGGAAAATAAGCATTGGAGTGGGCACCTTTTTAATAGCCGTAGGCCTGACCATTCGTTGGCTGGCCATTTTGACCTTGCGCCGCTACTTTACCAGTAATGTGCAAATACTAAAAGACCATCAAATTGTGTCCTACGGCTTCTACAGTCTCATTCGTCACCCGGCCTACGCCGGAAGTTTACTATCTTTTTTGGGACTTGGCCTGGCGTTTAACAGCTGGCCCGCTTGTATTACGATTTTTGTGCCCGTTTCTCTGGCTTTCCTTTATCGAATTAAAGTGGAAGAAGAGGCGCTTCTAAAAGCCTTCGGTAAAGAATATGACGCGTTCAGGCAGCGCACCAAAAAACTGATCCCTTTTATCTATTAATTTCACAGCCATCCTTCAACCTTTTTTTCAAACTGGCCTGTACTTTCAATTTTATTCTGACGCTTGAGCCTCAAACTCATCCTCTACCTGTTTTATTGGTGGAGGGTGGCGTTTCTTCCTTTTGCGATAAGCTTCCGATTTAAATTGAACCCCCTGGCGAAAAAACATTTCTCCTTTGCCGGATGAGACCAGAGGATGGGGCCTTGCATCTTAATTCTTGCTTCACTTTATCAAACTTTTATTTTGCCTTTAACGACAAAATTTTTAACTTACCCCACTTAAAAATGAAAAAAACGAGGGAACGTAAGCATGTCTGCAGAGAACAACAAAAAACCGACCAATTTCATCAAACAAATCATCGACGAAGACCTGGCCAGCGGCCGGTTCGACCGCGTCCATACGCGTTTCCCGCCTGAACCCAATGGCTACCTGCACATAGGGCATGCCAAATCTATTTGCTTGAATTTCGGCCTGGCTGAGGAATACAACGGCAAATGTAATTTGCGCTTTGACGACACCAATCCTTTAAAAGAAGATCAGGAATACATCGACGCCATCATCGAAGATGTGCGCTGGCTGGGTTTCGACTGGGAAGATCGCCTGTTTTATGCATCCGATTATTTTGAGAAGATGTACGAATACGCCGTACAACTGATTAAAATGGGCAAGGCCTATGTGGATGATCTTTCTGCGGAAGAGATAAAGGAGTATCGCGGAACGCTTACCAAACCGGGCAAAGAAAGCCCATATCGCAATCGCAGCGTGGAAGAGAACCTGGACCTGTTCGAACGCATGCGCAAAGGCGAATTTAAAGACGGCGAAAAAGTACTGCGCGCTAAAATCGACATGCAATCTGGCAACCTGAATATGCGCGATCCGGTCATGTACCGCATCATTCATGCCAGTCATCCACGCACCGGCAACCAATGGTGCATCTATCCCATGTACGACTGGGCGCACGGTCTGGAAGATTCCATTGAGGGCATTACACACTCCATCTGTACCCTGGAGTTCGAGGACCATCGTCCGCTGTACGACTGGTTCCTTGATCAATTGGGAGTATTTCATCCGCGGCAGATCGAGTTTGCCAGATTGAACTTGACGTACACCGTAATGAGTAAACGCAAATTGCTGCGCCTGGTGCAGGAAGGCTATGTTTCGGGTTGGGACGATCCGCGCATGCCGACCATCTCTGGTCTGCGTCGCCGCGGTTACACCCCGGAGGCCATTCGCGATTTTGCCGATCGCATTGGCGTGGCCAAGTCCAATAGTGTGGTGGATTTCGCCCTGTTAGAACACTGCCTGCGCGAAGATTTAAATAAACGCGCCGAAAGACGCATGGTCGTTTTAAATCCGCTTAAGGTGATTATTGAAAATTATCCCGAAGACCAGGTAGAAGAACTTGAAGCCGAAAATAATCCGGAAGACCCTGAAGCCGGCACCCGCAAAGTACCTTTTTCAAAAATCATCTACATCGAACGCGAGGACTTTCGTGAAGAAGCGCCTAAAAAATGGTTTCGCCTGGCTCCCGGTAAAGAGGTGCGGCTTAAACATGCCTACTACATCACCTGCCAGAAAGTAATCAAGGACGAAAACGGCCAGGTGGTTGAACTGCGATGTACCTACGATCCGCAATCACGGGGCGGATGGACGCAGGACGGCCGCAAGGTTAAAGGAACATTACACTGGGTTTCGGCCGAACATGCCGTGCCGGTTGAGATTAGACTGTACGAACAATTATTCTTAAAAGAAGACCCGGAAGATGTGGAAGAAGGACAGGATTTCACGGCCAATATCAATCCCAATTCACTGACGGTTATTAAAAACGCGCTTGCTGAACCGGATTTGAAAAAGGCCAAAGCCGGCCAACGCTACCAGTTTTTACGACAGGGTTACTTTTGCGCCGACCTTAAGGATCATTCGGCCGAACATCTTGTTTTTAACCGCACGGTTACCCTACGCGATAGCTGGGCAAAAATTGAAAAAAAGTTAAAATAACCGCGTGAAAAGACGCCCCTTACCATGGTTTAATACGCTAAGGGGCGTTTTCTCTTTCTGTCGCCGAATTTCAGGCGCAGGTTAGGTTTGATAAGCTAAAAAAAGTTGTTTGATTTTCTAAAAACACATACTTTTAAAGATTAATTCGAAATACGGAATAAAACTGGATTAACCCTTGTTTTTAAAGTAAGCTTAAATACCAATTTTGAGAATCCCCCTCTGTCGGAAGAAGAGTCGCCTGTTTTTTAACTTTTATTGCTCATCTTCCGAAACGGTCGGATCAGAATAATAAAATTAATAGGTAATTTCGTATCAGTACAACAAACCACTTAAGGAGGTACAATGCGTTTGCTTCTCTTAACTCTATTTACTGTAGCGCTTCTTTTTGCGCAAGATAACCCCAAAACCGGCTGGCAAAAAGAGATGGCGGGCAATTTGAATTTCACACAAACTAATTTTGACAACTGGCAACAGGGCGGCGAAAACGCATGGGCCTGGCAATTAAACATTAACGGAAAGTTCACCAACATTCAGGAAAAATTCGACTGGAGCAATACGATTAAAATCGCTTACGGAAAAACCAGAGTGGGAGACGCGGGCTCAAAAAAATCGACCGATGAAATTCGCCTGGAAAGTGTTTACACGTACAAATTAGGGCTTTATGTCAATCCGTTTATTTCTTTTAGCGGAGTAACGCAGTTCACCAGAGGATATGAATACACCGAAGAAGGCGCGGTAACCATTTCAGAATTCATGGATCCGGGCTATTTTACGCAAACATTGGGCATGGGATATGCGCCAAACGTCCATATTAAAACACGGCTGGGCGCTGCGTTTAAAGAAACCGTCACCAAAAAATATGCAGATCGTTATGGGCAGGGCGAAAAAATGCGCGTGGAGTACGGCGCTAATTCCGTAACCGACCTGAGTTTTAAGTTTGCGGAAAGAATCTCTTACACCGGAAAAATTGAGCTGTTCTCCAACCTGAAGCGCTTTAATGAAATCGATATCAACTGGGACAACCTGATCGTCTCGCAAATCTCCAAATACATTACGGTCAATTTTAACGTCAAAATATTTTACGATCGGGATATTAGCAAAAAGCGTCAATTACAGGAAGTGCTGGCTGTGGGGCTGACCTACACCTTTTTTTAAAGCGTAAAAAATGCCCGGCAAGGCTAAAAATTCAATTTTAAATTCAAAGACAAAACCGGCACAAAATGATCAAAAATCCCGGCCGAAGCGGGTCCAGTCAGTTTCCGATATTTAAATTGGATTTTCATCCGCTCCTGTTCAATCAGCCAGTCGCCATGGGCAATATCAAAGGCATAGCCGGCTGCATTTAAAAAGAGGCCGGTCATAAAAAGGTAAAAATTGTCATCCATTTCTTTCAGCACATCCAGGGTTAGCTGCTTGGCATCGTTCCATTCACGGTAAATCGCGGCCGCGCTTAATAAAACGCCCACAGAGCGCGCGCCGCTGATGCCGTAAGCTAATTTATTGTGCCGGGCATAATAATGCACATATCCCGGAACAAAAACGGCGATCATCATCCGTTTCCAGGTTAACTCCCTGTTCAGCATTGCGAATTCTTCATACGTCATGCTGTCCGGCAATGCAGGAATGGCATGCAATCGGGATGACTGCAGTGAAATTTCCTGGGCAGATGCCGTTCCAATCACTACACATAGCGACAGGAAACAGATGATTTTTTTCATGGCGCGCTCCTCTCCGCAAAATCATGTTTCTTCTTCCTGCACCTGATTTCTGTCCATTGTCGAACAAACAGGTAAAAACCTTGAGTTCGCTTTAAATGTCATTTCTAACGAACAGAGAAATCTTTATTTTTTCCACTAATCCAAGGCACAGCATAGCCGCAACTAAAAACGAACCACCAAGAGCGCAAAGAAGCCACAATGCGCATAAAGATTTTTTCACGCAAATCCTTCTGTACAGCGTCAGCTGAAAAGGGAACGCCAGGGTCGAAAAGAAAAATAGAACTGTATCTCAACATGTAAGACGAAAACTAAGCAAATCGGCACGATTTGCTCCCCTTCTCTTTTTTAAAGAGAAGGGGCTGGGGGATGAGTTTTTAAAACAGCGTAAAAATTTTCGCACGCTAAGGCACTAGATCTTTCGAAGGAAGTAAACTAAGGCAACACAGCCGCAACTAAAAACATTTTTGCAGGGATTTACGCCACCACTGAGAGCACAGAGAAGTTGCAAAAGGGCGTAAAGAAAAAGAATGTTTAAAATTAAAAATAGTTTTTGTTTCCATTAATTGCCATCCCCCAGAAAAAAAGTCTGGGAAAGGAGGAAGCTCTGTACGTGGACAGTTTTTCTCTACGGTGTAATGGATACCTGCGTTCTAATGAATGATACGTCTTTGTGTCAGGAATATTCTGGGCAGGTCTCTTAGCCTACAGAGTGGAATGAGGAATGACATTTCGCCCCCCATTCAACCATTCAACCAATCAACTAATCAACTAATTAACCATTCGCTGCAAGAGCAAACTCATCTTTTTTTAAATCATGCGGCTTTCTAAAATTCATGTTTGGTCGCCACGGTTCTGGTTTCAAAAATCACCTGCAAAGCCATCACAATTGCGCCTCTTAAACTGGCCCGCTCGCCTAGCGCTCCTTTTACGATTTCTGTGGAAAAAAAAGGAACTTCACCAGCGCGCGCCTGTATCTGATCCACGACTTTCTGAAATAAGTAATCATTATGCTCTACCACTCTACCGCTTAAAATGAGTAATTCAGGATTGATCACTTTAATCAAAATGGAACAGGCCATACCTAATAAATAAGCAAATTCATCTAAAATATCTTTAATTTCCGGAAAAAATGATTTTGATTTTAGAATACGCGGGAAGTTCATCCGTTTAAGATCGCCGCGCCCCGAAAGCCTACTCAGGATCACTTCTTCCAGATAGGCATCCGACAAAATATCGCCAATGTATTTTTGACCTTTGTACAGATTGGGTAGTCGTTGCGCCAGTTCACAAAACCGATCCAGTTCCAGATAGCCGATTTCACCAGCTCCGCCGCTATGGCCCTGTAAAAGCTGATTATTAATGATCAACCCGGCGCCAACGCCCTCTCCAACCCATACACAGACGATATTAGATTTTTCTTTACCTGCTCCCAGAATGCTTTCGGCCAGCGAAATGACCTTAACGTCATTTTCAATGAAAACAGGCACATTATAGCGCTGCGAAAAAATCTCAACCAGGGGCACGTCATCCCAACCGCGTAAAGTATCGGCAAAACGCAACTTCCCTTTTTCGTAGTCGATTAATCCGGGAATCCCTATGCCAATGGATATGATTTGCTCTGCTTTAATGCCGGAATCTTTTAACAACCACTCAATTTTGGCAAAAATTTTGTCCAGCACGCTCTCAGGCAAGCTCCCCACGCGCATCTTAAATTTGGTAAAATTCAACAATTCCGCCTCGATATTGGCCAGCGCGATTTGAATTTCTCGACGTTTAAAGACAATACCGATAACATAATGGTTTTCCGGATTGAGCTTCACCAGCGAAGGGCGTTTTCCGCCGCGACTGGTCGATTCTCCCTTGCCAACATCAATAACAAAGCCCGCCTCAACCAGGCGGTTGATGATGTCAAACACGGCGACTTTAGACATATGAACGCGACGCGCCACTTCTATCCGGGCAATGGGACCTTCGTTGCGGATAAGATTCAGGATTTGTATTTCGTTCAGTAGTTTTATTAATTGTGTATCTGCTTTTTTGAACATTTCGACCTCATGCAGTTTCAGCCCCGGACAAAAAATTTTTGTGCAATTTGTCCCAAAGTTAGTTAACTTACATTACTCAATGTGTAATAAATATACGTATTATTTTTTTAAAAATAAAGTTAGAAACAAAGAAATTTTAGCTTTATGGAAACTTTTCAAATTATAGCCGTCATTCTAATTTTTATTTTATCGGCCACCGCCATGTTTTTCAGAAAAATTCCCGCGCTCATTGCCCTGCCGCTGATGGCCTTTTTTATTCCTCTGGTAAGCGGCGTTGATCTGAATAGCACCTTACAACTGGTTATTGGTCAGGGCGCGTTAAAATTGCACAATGCCTACACCATTGCCCTGTTTGGCAGTATGTTAAGTGTTTTTTTGCAGAAAACCGGCGTGGCCAACAACTTAATAAAGTACGGCGCGGAACTGGCCGGCGACAGTCCCTGGGGCATCTCGCTGCTCATGCTCATCTTAATTACGCTGCTTTTTACAACCCTGGGCGGTCTGGGCGCCATCATTATGGTGGCCACCATTGTTTTGCCCATCCTTTCCGCCATTGGACTCAGCCCGCTCACCGTTGCCGGCATCTTTTTGATTGGTCTCTCTATGGGCGGCATTTTAAATGTGGGCAACTGGGCGGTTTACATCGATGTGATGAATCTAACGGTTGATCAAATTCGACCTTTTGCCCTGCTCATGTTCCTGAGCACCTTTTTAATGGCCATCATCTACATTACTGTTCAACTGTACCGTGACGGACAGCATTTACCGTTAAAAAAAATCATCCGTAACAGTCTTTTAATAATTGCTCTGATCGGCGGCGGTTTTGCCATTTACGGAATGATCCCGCCCGCACAACAACAACAGCTTGCTACATGTACTGCACACCTGTTACGCATTTTACGATGGGCAACAGCTTCGTTTCTGGTGATCGCCTTCCTGCTTTCGCTTCAATTTGCTTTCTTTAAAAAAAAGGACAGCGAAAACAAAATTTTCTGGACGGCCTACCTCAGTCCCCTGCTGCCTCTGCTTTTAATTTTAATTTTTGAAATGAATTTCATTGCGGCCTTTATCTGCGGTTTAATTTTCTGTTATTTTGCCACCTATCGCAAAGGGCATTTAAACACCTTTGTGGGCGCCATGCTGGAAGGCGGCGGGGTGGTGATGCCGGCTGTTATTTTAATGCTGGGCATCGGTATGTTGCTCAACGCCATCATGGGGCCGGGAGGCGCTTATTCTGGCACATGGCCGGTGCTGCGCCTTTTGCAGCCTTTCATGGCTGCGCTGGTTCCCTCCAACGGACTTTTTTATGTTCTCCTTTTCGGGCTGGTTGCGCCGCTGGCCTTGTACCGCGGGCCGTTAAACGTGTGGGGCATGGGCTATGGACTGGCGGCGGTTTTTCTGGCCAGCGGCATGAATCCGGGCGCAGTGATGGGTCTGTTAATGGCCGTCGGCCAGGTGCAGGGCATCAGCGATCCCACCAACACGCACAATGTGTGGTTGGCCAATGAAATGCAGGTGGATGTACAAAAAATCCTGTGGAATACTCTACCCTATACCTGGGCTGTGGCTTTTATCGGCTTAATCATTTCGGCAACAATGTTTTATTAAGGCAAAATAAAGAATGGAACGGCAAAAAAATCAGCGAAAAATTAAAATCGGCATCGACGTGGGCGGCACCTTTACGCACGCCGTGGCGATCGATATTTCCGACTACAGCTTGCTGGGCAAAGCCTGTGTGCCCACCACGCATCGGGCAAAAGAAGGCGTGGCAAAGGGCGTAATCGATTCTTTACAACTCGTTCTTAAAAAGGCCGACATTCATCCCGATGAGGTGGTTTTAATCGCCCACTCTACCACTCAGGCCACCAACGCTCTGTTAGAAGGCGACCTTGCGCCGGTGGGTATTATTGGTATGGGCAAAGGCCTGCAAGCCCGGCTGGCCCGGCGTGAAACACGGCTTAAAAATCTTGAACTGGCGCCCGGTAAATTTTTGCAAACCTTTCATCGTTTTTTAAATACCGATTCCCCTCTCTCCCGCCAGCTCATCAAAAAAACGGTGCAAGAACTCATCGAGCAGGGCGCGCAGGTCATTGTGGCCAGCGAAGCGTTTGGCGTGGATCATCCCCAAAACGAATTGCTGGTGAAACAGATTGCCGAAGAGTTGGGCTATTTGGCCACGGCGGCCAGCGAACTGACCAAATTGTACGGTCTGCGCATTCGAACGCGCACGGCCGCCATTAACGCCGGCATGTTGCCCAAAATGCTGGAAACCGCCAACCTCACCGAAGAAGCAGTGCGCAAAAGCGGTATTCAAGCGCCGTTAATGATCATGCGCTCCGACGGCGGCATTATGGATATTAACGAAATGCGTAAACGTCCCATTTTAACCATGCTTTCCGGACCTGCGGCAGGCGTGGCCGCCGCCCTGATGTATGTAAAAATTTCCGACGGAATTTTTATCGAAGTGGGCGGCACCTCAACCGATATCTCAGTTATCAAGCATGGCAAACCGCAGGTAAAAACGGCCAGCGTAGGCGGCCATCGTCTCTATTTAAAAACGCTCGATGTGCGCACGCTTGGTATTGCCGGCGGTTCCATGCCTCGTCTTTCTGCAAACCGCATTACCGATGTGGGGCCGCGGAGCGCGCACATCGCCAATTTACACTACGTCTCATTTGCTGAAGACGATTCTTTTGAAGAATTTGAAATCGTCCCCTTTCAGCCCCTGCCCGGTGACCCGCAGGACTATTTTTACGTCAAACCGCCCAACACGCAAAAACGGTACGTCATTACGCCCACCGGAGCAGCGAATTTTCTGGGGCTGGTTAAGGACATCGGCCACGGAGCTGCCAACGTCAAAGCTTTGAACACCTTTTTTAAAGTTTTTGCCCAAAAGCTCGGGCAATCTGCAGAAAACATTGCCCGCCAGATTCTGACCATTGCCGCCGACAAGATTAAACCCACCATTCGCCAGCTGATCCGTGAATACAAGCTGGACACCGATCTCATCCGGTTGGCAGGCGGAGGGGGCGGCGCACCGGCCCTTGTGCCCTTTACAGCAGCGCATCTTAACCTGCCCCATGCCATCGCTCAAAACACCGAAGTGCTTTCAGCCATTGGCGCCGCGCTGGGCATTATTCGCGATACCGTCGAGCGAACGGTAATCAATCCCACAGAAGCAGACATCCTATCCATTCGCCAGGAAGCCATGGAAAGCGTTCAGGCCATGGGCGCCGTACCGGAAAGCATTGAAGTAAGCGTGGAAGTGGACGCGCGTAATAAGCGGTTGATTGCCATTGCCACCGGTTCTGGCGAACTGCGCATGCGCGATTTGCAACTGAAGCCGAAGTCAGACCAGGAGCTTCAACAACTGGCGGCCACGCTTCTACACTGCCCCAAAGAAGACGTTCAGCTAAAAGCAAAAACCTCGCAACTACTGGCATTCACCACGATCAGAACCCAAAAACGTCTCTTTGGACTTTTTAAACACCAATACCAGAGCGTGCGCGTACTGGATCGCGAAGGCGTGGTGCGTTTGCAAATCAACGATTGTCAGGTGGTTCAAACCAATGTCGATAAAGTTCGCGAGCAGATAAATGAAATGATGAAAGCGCAAACCACCTTTGGCGACGCCGGCCCGCTGCTTCCGGACATTTTTCTGCTGGTGTCGGCGCGCATCATTGATTTCAGCGGATTGATTGAGCCGGGTCAGATATCTGCGTTGGTGGACGCTGAACTAAAGCAGACGCCGGCCGATGAAACAGTCGTGCTTATCGGAGCCAGAAAACAATGAAAAGCGCAAACGAACGCGTCCTTAACCTGGATGCCCTGCGAGGCTTTGCCATTTTGACCATGGTCCTGGCAGGAACCATCCCCTACACCGGCCTGCCGGCATGGATGTATCACGCACAGCTTCCTCCGCCGGAACGGATTTTTAACCCCAACCTGCCTGGTTTTACCTGGGTGGATCTGGTCTTTCCGCTTTTCCTGTTCTCTCTGGGGGCGGCCATTCCCCTCGCTCTGGAAAAGCGTTTAACACGCCAGTCGCTGCCCCGCGTGGGTTTGCACATTGTGGAGCGCACCTTTTTATTAGCTTTCTTTGCCATTTTTCTGTTTCATGTGCGTCCGCACATCATCGATCCCCAACTTACGGTCCAAGCCTGGCTGCTGGCGCTGCTGGGTTTTGCCATCATGTTTGCCATTTTTGTTAAATTGCCCGAACACTGGCCCTTTCAATTTCGTTTGGTTTTTAAACTTTTTGCCTGGCTGGCGGCGCTGCTTCTTTTATTCCTTCTTCGCTATCCGGACGGTTCCGGTTTTTCGTTGTATCGATCGGATATCATTATCATTGTGCTGACCAATGTCTATTTTTCCGGCTCTGTCATCTGGCTTTTAACGAGGAATAATCTGCTTGTACGCCTGGGCGTGCTGGGCGTTTTATTGGCCATTCGTCTGGCGCACACCGAGCCCGGATGGATTCAGTGGCTATGGGAATTTCGCCCCCTGCCCTGGCTGTACAATCTTTATTACCATCAATATCTGTTTCTGGTCATTCCCGGAACCATTGTTGGCGAAGCCATGCTTGAGTGGCGGAAAAATCTTAAAACAACAACAGCGCCTCTCTTTAGCCGCCCCGCATGGCATCCATTGGGCGTGGGGCTTATCATGCTTTTAATTTTAACGGTTAACCTGATTGGATTGCAGGCCCGATGGCTCTGGTTCAATCACCTGAGTACTTTTATTCTGCTTTCAGGCGGATGGTTATTATTAAAAAACGGCCAGACGCCCACCGAAAATTTTTTAAAAAAGATTTTTCTCTGGGGCTGCTACTGGATGATTTTAGGTCTGGTGTTTGAACCTTATGAAGGCGGGATCAAAAAGGACCATCCCACCATGAGCTACTACCTGGTTACGTCCGGCCTTTCCATTTTTTTACTCATTGCTTTCACCATTTTTGAAGCGCTGTTTAAACGCCCTTTCTGGTTAAAATTGCTGGCGGGCAACGGCCAGAATCCGATGATCGCTTACGTGGGGTTTGCCAACTTTCTGTGGCCGATCCTGGCCTTAAGCGGACTGGCTTCTTTGTTCGATCAGTTAACCTGCGCTTCGCCCTGGCTGGGATTTATTAAGGGTCTGCTTTACACCGCTACTGTGGCTTTGGGCGTTTATTGGCTAAGTAAACATAAAATTTTCTGGAAAACCTGATCTTTAGCGGGCGAAAGCGGAAAAAGGCGTTTTGCTGAAATTGCTTGTTTCGAAGCCGTAATGGTTGATTAGTTGAATGGTTGAATGGTTGAATGGTTGAATGGGGGCCAAAATGTCATTCCTCATTCCACTCTGTAGGCTAAGAGACCTGCCCAGAAAATTCCTGACACAAAGACGTATCATTCATTAGAACGCAGGTATCCATTACACCTTAGGGAAAAACTGTCCACGTACAGAACTTCCCCCTCTCCCAGACTTTTATTCTGGGAGAAGGGGAATTAAAGGGGGTGAGGGCCACTCCGGACATTTTCTGCCACCGTTGGGCAAAAAAAGTGTAAGAGTGTAAGAGTTTAGAAATTATGAGATAGTTTTTGAACCTTGATTAATATGATTACAGGATTAACTTGATTCTTTTTTTCACTCGTGAACGTTCACACTCAAATTTAAGGCGAAATTTTGTAGGCACAAAAAGCAAATCATGGAAATCCCGAAATCAAGTAAATCATGGTTCAAAATTGAATGGTCGGCGGCCTGTCATTTCTTCCCGCTTTTGCACGAAACTGACCAGCGCGGGAATCTTTTACACCGTTGGAAATAATCTGCCATGCGAAACTTCCCCCTCTCCCAGACTTTTATTCTGGCAGAGCTTACTATATTATAGTTGTCAACAAAAGGATGAAAGAAAAGACTATACTCCTTAAATTGTAAGCTGATTTAAAAAAAAAGAAAGGAGCATAGTCATGGGGAAAATAAACAAAAAAGAGAGAAAATTCAACGAAGAAACCTTATTAGTTACAGTGGATATAGGCAAAAAATTTAATTACGGTTATGCACGTACAAAAGATGGTCAGGAGTTAGAAGTGTTTAAGTTTTTTAACACAGGTAAAGGATTCGAATATTTTTTAAAAAAAGTAGAAAGCTTCAGAGCAAAGACCGGTCTTAAGAATTGTTTATTTGGCCTGGAATCCACTGGCAGCTATGGGCTTGCGCTCATTCATTATCTACATCGAAGGGGCTATGAGATTGTACAAATAAATCCGATGCATACCAAGCGCCTGAAAGAATTAACGGACAATAGTCCCAATAAGACAGATAAAAAAGACCCAAAGGTCATAGCAGATATAATAGAATTAAACAAATATTTAACAGTAATCATCCCAGAGGGAATTTTTGCGGAATTACGCGAATTGGTTCATTTAAGAGAGAAAATACTTGAAGATCTACGAAGGAGTTATAATCGAATTGAGGGACAGTTATTTAAGATATTTCCGGAATTCTCTCAGGTCATGAGAGATTTAACTACAAAGACTTCACGTTATCTTTTGGCTCATTATACTTTACCTCAATTCATATTGGATTTAGGCTTAACAAAGCTAACAGAGCTAATAAAGTCAGTAAGTAAAAACCGATTAGGTGAAGAAAAGGCCCTTGCTTTATATGAAGCTGCTAAGATGAGCGGAGGCATCAAAGAAGGAACCCGGTCCATTGTAATGGAGATCAAGATACATCTTGATCAGATAGATCGTTTAGAATCTTATCAAAAGTCACTAAAGGATGAGATAGAGAATTATTTAAAAGAAGTGCCATACAGCAGGAACATATTATCCATAAAAGGGATAGGACCCATAATCGCAGCCATTTTAATAGGAGAGTTAGGAGATATCCGCAGATATAAAAGTTATCGTGAGTTAGAGAAGATAGCGGGATTAAACCTGTATGAAGTCAGTTCTGGCCAACATAAAGGTAAACATCACATAAGCAAACGCGGTCGGAGTTTATTAAGAAAAGCTCTTTTTTATATAGCCATCAATGCAAGTAGAGGTATCTTACAAGAAGTTTATCAGGTACATAAGGAGAAAGGGATGGCCAGCGCCAAGGCTTTAACGGCGTTATCCAGAAAGATATTAGCCATTATTTTTGCATTAGTAAGAGATGATAGTTTCTACATAGAAGGCTATAAAAAATCAAATAAAGCAGCCTAAAAGCAACAATTTGAGATATGGCGGGAAGACCTTCGGCCCCCCCATAAAGGCATACAGATAGTATGACCTTCGGTAAGAGAGCAAAAAAAGGCTTCCCGTCATATTTACCTTAGTTCCGATTAAGTAAGATAAGAGCTGTTAAAATACAGACTCTCGAATATCAGGGTAGAACAAGGTAAAATATCTCAAAAAATAGGCGAAAAAGTTATCCACAATAATTAACATATTAAAAAGAAAGGAGTTAGGTGTGTAAAAAATGAGTTATCCACATATCCACACCCTCTACAGTTATTAACATATTGTTAATAACTTTATTATTAAAATATTTGACTATAATAAATCAGGGGGAATTAAAGGGGGTGAGGGCCACCCCGGGCATTTCCGGCCACCGTTGAGCAAAAAAAGTATAAGAGTATAAGTGTTTAGAGGTTTTGAGGTAGTTTTTGAACCTTGATTAATGTGATTACAGGATTAACTTGATTCTTTTTTTCACTCGTGAACGTTCACACTCAAATTTAAGGCGAAATTTTGTAGGCACAAAAAGCAAATCATGGAAATCCCGAAATCAAGTAAATCATGGTTCAAAATTGAATGGTCGGCGGCCTGTCATTTCTTCCCGCCTTTGCACGAAACTGACCAGCGCGGGAATCTTTTACACCGTTGGAAATAATCTGCCATGCGAAACTTCCCCCTCTCCCAGACTTTTATTCTGGCAGAGGGGGAAGTAAAGGGGGTGAGGGCCACTCCGGACATTTCCTGCCACCGTTGGGCAAAAAAAGTGTAAAAGTGTAAGAGGATAAGAGTTTAGAAATTATGAGGTAGTTTTTGAACCTTGATTAATGTGATTACAGGATTAACTTGATTCTTTTTTTCACTCGTGAACGTTTACACTCAAATTTAAGGCGAAATTTTGCAGCCACAAAAAGCAAATCTTGGAAATCCCGAAATCAAGTAAATCATGGTTCAAAATTGAATGGTCGGCGGCCTGGCATTCCTAACTGACCAGTGCAGGAATCACTTACACCATAGGAAATTACTTCCAAAGCTAAATTTCCCACTCTCCCAGATTTTTATTCGGGGAAAGAAGGTGCAGGGGGTGAGGGCAATTTAAACTATTTTTAATTACAACATTCTTTACGCCCTTTGTGACTTCTCTGCGCTCTCAGTGGTTGCTTAAATCCCTGCAAAAATGTTTTATGCTGCTCCGCATTCAACACCCCATTGTAATAAATATCTACTTTTTAAGCCGTTTCAAAATGGCCTGTTGTATTTCTTCTATTTGTTCTTCTGTTAAATCATTGTTAAAATCCGCCTTGGCGGACCGCGCCATTTTCGAAACAGTCAACGGCCCGGCCTGACAGCTGGTTACTTTGCCGGAAAGATTGTAATTACTGCGCAGGGCCATTAAACGCGTCGCTACTTCTTCCGGAAGCACATTCACATTACCTAATTGAATGGCATTCCATACAATGTGCGCGGCATGTTCCAGAGTTTCCATCTTAAAATAGGCATTCATTAAATCCGTGCCCAGGGTTAAGGCGCCATGGTTGGCCAGCAAAATGGCGTCCGTGTTTTGAAGGTGCGGCCGGATTTTTTCCGGGATTTCCAGGGTAGAAGGCAAACCGAATTCTGCGATGGGCACCGCTCCCAGAATTAAAATGGCTTCGGGCAGCACGCAGCGATCAAGCGGAATGCCCGCCACCGCAAAACTGGTGCAGTATGGCGGATGGGCGTGCACCACGGCATGCACATCGGGCCGCTGGCGATAGGCTTCCAGATGCATTTTGACCTCGCTGGACGGTTTGAATTTGGCGTGTCGTTCCAGCGACCGCCCTTCCATATCAATCTTAACGATCATCTCCTCGTTCATAAATCCTTTGCTTACGCCCGTGGCCGTGGTCAATATTTCCCTTTCATTGAGACGCACGGAGATATTGCCGTCGTTGGCCGCCACATACCCCCGCTGCCACAACCGTCGGCCTACCTCGATGATTTGCTTTTTAAGATTAAGGATGGTCATTTTACCTTCCTTTTCATGATAGCCTTAACCCTAAGTTAAAAATTTTTTCTCAATTTCTCGAATTTCATTTTGCGGAATGGGGTTAATCTTGCCTGCGGTTAGCGCATCAATCATGGCGCGCGCGCTAAAATCGGCCACTTCCAGTCGATCAAAAGCTTGCAAGAGATTGGCGCCCGTGATTAAAACCCCTTCGTTCTCTAACAGCAAAGCCGGCCGTTGAGCAGAAAGCAAGGATGAAAGGTCTTGCAAATTTTGTCGTAAATCATTTAAAGAAACGCGAAGCGTCTCTCGCAGCACTACATAGCTTTCGGGAATTAAGCGGCTGTCAAACCTCTGATCGCTAACGGCAAATGCCGTGATGTGCGGCGCTGGCGATTGAATGATCGTCCCGATTGCCGCATGCTGGCGGTAAATGGTATGATGCAGGCGGTCGAAGGGATGCGGCCGTTTTCCGGTTTCACTTCTGCCCTTACTCAGCAAAACAAGATCATGCGTGGTAATATTAACTAATCCTCCGTCTGCCGGCGTAATCAAAAAATCGGTTGAATTCACGCGCACAGAAAGGACGCTCAGCGAACTGAACAAAAGCCGACGATTAAGGCCGCGCATGATGAAGCGAACCATTTCCTCTTTTAATTCCTTCGCCGCTCTGGCAGAAGCGGGAGTTTCGATTTCTACAGTCTCCTTTCCTTCTGCATACTCCGCAAGCAGCGAGCGACAAGCGGCTTTTTTGATTTGACCGATCCTTTTCGCCTGAATCAAAATGGCCGCCAGCAATTCCAGCGCCTCGAGCCGATGAAAGGCTTCCCACAGGGTCGCACCGGCCGTAACCACGCCGTGATTTTCCAGCAGAACAGCCTGACATCCAGCAGCAAAAGGTTCTGCAATACGGACGCTCAAACGCTGACTACCCGGTAGAGCGTAAGCGGCGTAACCAATTTTACCAATGGACAGTCCAAAAGAAGGAATTATTTCAGGATCAGGTAATTCATGCGCCAGACTAAAGGCCATTAATCCCGGCGGATGGGCGTGGATGACGGCTTTTATGTCCTTCCGCTGTCTGTAGATCTTTTGATGAAACGGCAGTTCGCTGGAAGGCCGGTGTTTGCCTTTTACGGTTCCCTCTTTATTAAGACAAACCATGTCATCCGCAGTAACTTTTCCCTTATCCACGCCGGCCGGCGTGATCCACAACTGGTCATCGTGAGTCATAACGGAAATATTCCCGCCGGAGAGGGTGGTCATTCCGTTAGAATAAATGACTTCCATGGTGCGCGCAATGTGTTCGGCAGGCGACTGTTTTTGCCAGTGCAAGAACGTTCCCTTCCTTTTTTTAAATTAACATTAAAAACAAGTTTATGAATTAAAAAGAATAAATGAAAAAATTTTACACGCCAGCCGGAGGGGGTGAATGATCACCGCCCTGTCATTCTTCTTCCCGCTTTTGCGCGAAACTGGCCAGCGTGGGAATCCTTTACACCGTTGGAAATAACTGCCCATGCTCAGCGTCACCTCTGCCAGACTTATTCCGGAAGGGGGAGGAATGAGAGGGTGAGGGTTAACACGGGAAATGGTTTCCACCGTTGGAGAAGAAAAAAGTTAAGAGTGTAAGAGTCATCTAAAAATCAACCGCCCGGCCACGGAGCAAATCAATCAATGATCGGTTTTTTGTCCGGAAGCCTGGAAAGAACCTCGTCGAAATAGGCAATCGTCTTTTTTAATCCATCTTCCAGTTTAATCCTGGGCTCCCAGTCTAATTTTTCTTTAGCCAGTCCAATAAAAGGTTTGCGCTGCACGGGATCATCCGCTGGCAGAGGTTTAAAAACAATTTTTGATCTGGAATTGGTCAGTTCAATGACCTTTTCAGCCAGTTCCAGAATGGTAAATTCATGCGGATTTCCCAGGTTAACGGGACCGATAAAATCCTCTACATTCATCATGCGCTCCACGCCATCAATTAAATCGTCAATGTATTGAAAGGAACGCGTTTGATTGCCGCGACCATAGACGGTAATATTTTGATTGGTTAAAGCTTGAATGATAAAATTACTGACCACCCGACCGTCATTGATTGCCATGCGCGGTCCATAAGTATTAAAAATCCGCACAATTTTAATATCGACTTTATTTTGACGGTGATAATCCATCATCAGCGTTTCCGCAACGCGTTTGCCTTCATCGTAACAACTGCGTATCCCGATGGGATTGACATTGCCCCAGTAACTTTCTTTTTGTGGATGCACTTTAGGGTCGCCATACACTTCAGACGTGCTGGCCAGCATAATGCGCGCCCGTACGCGTTTTGCCAGGCCCAGCATGTGAATAGTACCCATCACACTGGTTTTAATAGTTTTAACCGGATTGTACTGATAGTGAATAGGAGAGGCGGGGCAGGCAAAATGGTAAATGCGATCGACCTCAAGCAAAATCGGCTGCGTCACGTCGTGCCGGATCAGCTCAAATCGTTTATCATCCATCAGGTGCCAGATATTTTCCTTTTGTCCGGTGAAGAAATTATCCAGGCATAATACATCATGGCCTTTGTTCAACAGCGTTTCACACAAATGAGAGCCAATAAAGCCCGCGCCGCCTGTCACAAGAATCCGCACGTGTTTTCCTTTCTATATTAATCCTCAAAAAGCAATTTACAGCTGGAGATAATAATTCGATGCCTGTGTATTAAAAGAAGCAACCCCTGGCATCTGCTCTTCCGGGACGAAGGCCAAAATGGCCGGTGGTCAGCCGACCGTGACACCAGAGGCCGCTTCTGAATATCAAACTTTAACTTTGCGCAGAGCCTGCGACAAATCTTGAATTAAGTCGCGCGCATCTTCAATGCCCACCGAAAGACGAACCAGACTTTCGGTAATTCCACATTTGGCCAGTTCTTCTTCGGAATACGTAGAATGGGTCATGGAAGCCGGATGCTCAATGAGCGAATCCACATCTCCCAGACTGACAGCCAGGGTGATCAATTTAACCGCATTCATCAATTGTTCGCCGGCCCGCCGACCGCCTTTAATCTCAAAGCTGATCATTCCGCCAAATCCTGCCATCTGCTTTTTAGCCAGCTCGTGTTGCGGATGAGTGGTTAAACCAGGATACCACACACGTTTTATTTTCGGATGGAATTGTAAAAACTTTGCCACTTTCATTGCATTCTGCTGGTGCCTCTCCATGCGGATGGCCAGCGTCTTTAAACCGCGAACCAATAGCCAGGCATTCAGTGGACTGATCACAGCGCCGAGGTCTCTTAAAAAGTTAGCCCGTAATTCATCGATAAAATCTTTTTTGCCCACCACCACGCCGGCCACGGTATCTCCATGGCCTCCGATGTACTTCGTGGCCGAATGCAGCACAACGTCCGCGCCCAGCTCCAGAGGCCGCTGGAAATAAGGAGTGGGAAAAGTATTATCCACAACCAGAGGAATTTTATAATCTCTGGCAATTTTAGCGCAAGCGCGTAAATCGGTAATGGTTAAGGTAGGATTGGCAGGCGTTTCGATGTAAAGCAGCCTTGTTTTATCGTCAATGGCATTAATGATGTTTTCAAGATTAGTGGTATCCACCTCCCTTGCTTCAATATTAAAACGTGGCAAGGTTTCCATAAACAGGTTGTGCGTTCCTCCGTAAAGCGTGTTGGTGGAAACCAGATTATCTCCGGCCCGACAATAGGCAAAAACAACAGCAGAGATGGCCGCCATGCCGGAGGCAAAAGCCAGGGCTGCTTCTCCCCCTTCCAGAAAGGCCATTTCTTTTTCCAGGGCGCTCTGCGTAGGATTGCCCAGACGCGTATAAACATATCCTTCTTTTTCACCGGCAAATAACTGCGCGCCATGCCTGGCGCTTTTAAACTTAAATGTAGAACTTTGATAGATCGGAACACTAATTGCTCCGGTGGCAGGATCCGCCCCGCCAGAACCATGAACACAAAGCGTAGCAAAAGAGTAGCGTTTCATTTCATTGTTTTCCATACCTAACTCCGAATTAGTGAGCATTTCATTAAAAATAATATAGAAGTGAGAGCGTTTAAAATCAATTTTTTCAGGCGCATCGTAATGAGACCAACGGTCGCGAAACGCTCTTTTCTTGTCGATTATTATTTGATTTAAATTCGTAAATTGATAAATTTGAAGCGAAAAATAATTCGGTTGGCAAGATGACAACAAAACATAAAATAATCATAGGCGACTCTCGAAAGATGGCTGAACTGGCAGACGAATCCATTCAGCTCATCGTCACCTCTCCCCCCTACTGGCAGTTAAAAGACTACGGAACGGAGGAGCAAATTGGCTTTAACGATAGCTATGAGCAATATATTAACAACCTTAATCTTGTTTGGCAAGAATGCAGCAGGGTATTAGCGCCAGGCTGTAAAATGGTTATCAACATTGGCGATCAATTTGCCCGTTCTGTTTATTATGGTCGATACAAAGTGATCCCCATTCGCACAGAAATCATTCGCTTTTGCGAGACTATTGGCCTGGATTACATGGGGGCGATTATCTGGCAAAAAAAAACCACCATGAATACCACCGGCGGCGCTACCGTAATGGGGTCTTATCCGTTTCCCAGAAACGGTATTGTAGAAATCGATTACGAGTTTATTCTAATTTTCAAAAAGCCTGGAAATGGTCCAAAAGTTTCGAATGAAATCAAAGAAAAGTCCAGATTAACTAAAGAAAAGTGGAAAACATACTTCTCCGGTCACTGGTATTTTAATGGCGAACGTCAGGATAACCACATCGCCATGTTTCCCCTGGAATTGCCAAAACGTATTATCGAAATGTTTAGCTTTTATGGCGAAACCGTTTTGGATCCTTTTCTGGGTAGCGGTACCACTTCATTAGCAGCCATGATCTTAAATCGTAATTCCATTGGTTATGAAATAAATGAAAATTTTTTACCAATCATTAAAAAAAAGCTGGAGGGAGAAGAGCCATCACTATTTACACCGCAAATTATTTATCAAAAACAAAAACTTAAACAGATCGACTGGAATGAGGAATTAAAACGATTGCCTTATTTATTTAAAGACCCGGTTAAGTTCGACAAAAAAATTGATCCCAGACAAATGAATTTTGGCTCAAAAATCAGTATAAATAAAGGAGAATCAACCTCCAGAGAATTCTTTTCCGTACAAAAAATCTTTTCCCCTAACTTAATTGAACTTAGCGGGGGAATAAAAATAAGATTGCTGGGCGTTAAACCAAAACCTGAAAAAATCAACGAGGCTCTTGAATTTTTGAACTTAAAAGTTGGAAAAAGCAAAATCTTTTTAAAATTCGATCAAATTAAATATGACCAGAACAATCATTTATTGGCTTACGTGTACATGAAAAATAAGACATTCATAAACGCCCATTTAATCAAACAGGGATTCGCAGATATTGACGACGAATTCCCATTTTCTTTATCGGATAAATTTAAAAAATTGCACCACAAGAGTTAACGCAATGAAAAAGAGAATTTTCTTAACTTCCAATGAAATCCAAAATCTTTTAGGAATTCCATCGACAGTTTTTCCTAAATATTCCACTCAAATCCTGAATCTAGCAAATCAAAACGCCCAGGCCACGCGTCCTAAAGTTGTTGGACAAATGAGTGAGTTAATAAAGGAATTTTCCGGTAAAACTTTACAAGAATGGGAAGATTGGTATCTTAAAAAGCATCCGGAAGCTATTCCGATGGCCTCTCAAAAAATTTTAGACATGGTTGAAAATTTAAAAGATGTTATTAACAAAATTGATATGTCGTTAATTGAAAAATGGGTTTATGATCTTATAATAGTAAAAACTTTTGTAGGACTAAAGTTTCAGGAAGCAATTTTAAAAAAGGTAGCTTCCATTTTAAACCTGGATTATTGTCTTGCTACTCCTGAAGAAGAAGCCAAAGGAATCGATGGATACATTGGGAAAACTCCTATTAGTATTAAACCTTCTTCTTACACTAATAAAGCTGCTCTGAGAGAAAATATTTCTGTTTCAATTATATACTATGAAAAGGTTAAAAATGGTATTAAAATCGATTTTTCCGAACTATTTTAACAAAGAAAGGAGAGATTTTTGCAGTACAAACAATTAGGCAAACGAGGCCCTGTGGTTTCTACCATTGGTTTTGGCGCATGGGCTATTGGCGGGATGAACTGGGGCAAAACGGATGATGAAATATCCCTGCGCGCCTTAAACGAAGCCATCGATCAGGGAGTTACTTTAATTGACACGGCAGACGTTTACGGTTTTGGGCACTCTGAAGAATTGATTGCTCAAATCATTAAAGAACGCGGTAAAGACAACATCATCATCGCCACTAAAGCGGGCAACGATTTTTATTTTGCCAGCGAAGAAGATGATGAAGGATACGGCCCCATTCGTCAAAATTACAAAAAAGAGTATTTAATCTTTGCAGCCGAACAAAGTCTAAAGCGTCTGGGAGTGGATGCCCTCGATATCCTGCAATTGCACAGCCCAGATCTGGACAAATTAGAACAAGATGAACCCTGGGAAGCCCTGGAACAGCTGAAAAAAGACGGCAAAATTTTACATGCCGGTCTGAGTATCCAATCCTTTAAAGAAACCGAACAGGCCCATTTATTGGATTTACATCACGATTTAATTGACTCCATTCAAGTGCGTTACAACCTTTTAGAACGGGAAGCCGAAAAGGTGCTCTTTCCCAAAGCCTTGCAATATGGCATTGGCGTAATCGTCCGCATTCCACTGCTATTCGGCTTTTTAACGGGAAAATTCGATCGCAACACCAGGTTTACCGAAGACGATCACCGCAAGATGAACCTCTCCCCCGAAAAATTAGAAGACTACCTGAATAAGCTGGATAAGGTCAGACCTCTTTTTGAAAAATTCCCCGATCAGTCCATGGCGCAGGTCAGTTTGCGGTTTTGCATCAGCCATCCGGCCTGCCAGACGGCCATTCCCGGCGCAAAAACACCGCAACAGGTGCGCGAAAACTGTTCAGCTTCTGATCTGGGCCCCATTCCCCGGGATTTGATTCCGGAAATTTAGGATACTTCCTTCGTAGCATCGCTCCCGCAACAGCGGGAGCAAAAATTTTTATGCAGCTGGAGTGGTTGATTAGTTGAATGGGCGCTTGCCGGTCATTCTGAACGGAGCGCCAGCTTCAGTCTCGAGAAATCGGGACGGAGTGAAGAATCTATACAGTTGAATGGTTAAATAGAAATTGGCCGATGTTGGCACCCAATACACTGTAGGAGAAAATTCTCACTAGCCAGTCGCCTCCCCTCTCCCAGACTTTATTCTGCGAGAGGTAGTGCAGGGGGTGAGGACAATTGAAACTATTTTTAATTTTTAACATTCTTTTTCTTTGCGCCCTTTGTGACTTCTCTGTGCGCTGTGCGCCGTGCGCTCTGTGGTTGCTTAAATCCCCGCGGAAATGTTTTTGGTTGCGGCTGCGCTGCCTTTTAGAAGTTTAATAGTTGAGCGTTAGGGACTGAAGTGGCGTTTTTTTTACAAAAATGAGCATGGGACTTAATTTTTCAATTTAGCAGACGACATAATACGTAGGTGATCCTTAAAAGGTAAGGAGAAAAATGCGCATCCTGGTGGCTGAAGACGTACAACTAATGCAAAAATTATTAAAACGACTGCTCGATCCCTTTGGAGAAGTAACCTTGGTTAAAACCGGACGAGAAGCCTTCTCCAGATTTCAGGAAGCAATTAATTCTAAAAAATATTTCAATCTGGTGTGCCTTGATCTCAATCTGCCGGAAATCAACGGCCTGGAGGTGTTAAAGAATATTCGCGCAGCAGAAAAACTTAACCATGTGCCGATTAAAGAGCGTGCAAAAGTGGTGGTGGTCAGTTCGACGAATGACGCCGATGTGGTGATGAAGGCGATTAATCTGGGCTGCAACGGTTACATTGTTAAGCCATTCAGCAAAGATAAAATCATTAGTGAACTAAAAAAACTGGGGTTGATTAGCAGCGCGCCTCAACCCCAGAATTAAAACCTTACGGCAATTATTGCCCGAAGATATGATATTCAAGAAGAATATTTTTACCCCTTCTTCATAATTCTTCCCAGGCGCCGTTACGCCAATCCTCCGCTTATGACCTTTTAAATCGGATTAAGATTGAAGTGGATCAGGGCGCCAAACCTGTATGGCATTCTGTGCAAAGCAGTTCTTTCCATTCATCCCCAATATCTACAGGATGGCGAAATTCAAGAGACTCCCCAAAACGCGCCACTTCAAAATTCTCGGCCGTCCCCTGGGCATTAATAAAATGACAGGTCTCACATTTTTTGGAGATCACTTCTCCGCTTTCGGTGCTGTGCCGATCGTTGTGACAGCGAAAACATCCGTCGAATTCAAGATGGCCGATATTATTAGGATAAGCCGCCCAGTTGACTTTCATATCAGGAAAAATATTTTTTGAAAAAGATTTTTTTATGCCTTCGGCGGCCTGATTAACCAGATCCGGGTTGCTTTCATAAATTTCCGGATAATTTTCCTGATAATAGGCATTGATCGTGCTATCAATGAAACTCATTGCCGCCTCCATAGTGGGCAGATCTTTTGCCAGATCGCACACCTCAACAGCCTGCGCTTTAATCTCAGGTAAGGCAACAGGAATTTCCCCGCCAGCCATGGCCTTGTTGATAAACAGCGCCGGTGGATTGTACTGATGTGATGGGCGGTTGTGGCAATCCATACAATCCATCGTGCGCACTTCGTATTTTGCTAATTCTTCCGGCTCCAGGCTGATCTCCTCATCCACAAATATTTTTTCTTCACCGCTTTTTAGATCACGGAACCGTACCCAGGGAATAATCTGCCGGGCGGTATCCATGGCCACATATTGCACTTCAATATCGGGATTGATGTGCCAGTGAATACCTTCTTTTAAACCATGGGCGGAATGCTCTGCTCCAATACGCATGGTCAGCTGAATCGTCCATTTGGTGTTTTCTTCATCCGCCAAATAGTGGTATTCTGTACGCAATTTGTATTCATAAAACTTCTGGGGCCAATGACACTTTTCGCATGTTTCTCTGGCCGGACGCAAATTATGAATGGGCGTCGGAATGGGTTTGGGGTAAAGATCGAACGTCACTGAATACACCTGATAAAGCCCGGAAAGTTTGGACCGAATATACCAGTCGGCGCCTTCGCCCACATGACATTCCACACACGCTACACGGGCATGGGGCGAATGCTGATAGGCGGTATATTCCGGATGCATCACACTATGGCACAATTCACCGCAAAACTCTACCGATTCGGTTATTCTAAATGCTTCATAACTACCAATCGCCGTTAAAAGAACAAAGATCGCCGTACCCCAGACAAAGATCAACAGGGCGTTTCGGTGAGACGTATTATTTAAATCAACAACCGGCCAGACATTTTCCTTTTTCAACTTTCTTTTATGAGAAATTAACATGCCAATCGGAATCAAAATCAATCCAAATACCAATAAACCCGGGAGTAAAATAAAGGTTATTAATCCTAAATAGGTCCCCCCGCTGCCTGTAACTGACGAGATTATAAACAAAAACAATATTAAAAAGAAGGCAATAAAGGCGATCATTGCCCCGATCAATGATACCCAATTTTTCGCGGATTGCGGAATCTCCAAACGCATATACGCCCCTCACTTTTTTAATTAAATTTAAAAAGTAAATTCAACATTTATAGTTTATAAAATTTTTTTCTAACTCTCAATTATTTTTCATTTCGCCCGAAAATGTAATAAGTTAGACCAAACAGTCGAAATATATGAATTATTTTGCTAATTTATTGTATTGGCACATATTTTGTAACTAAAAATTAACTGAATGCAGGAAAGACCCATGAGTAAGATTATTGTAGGAGTTATATTCATTTTGATGATTAACAGCATGAGTTTTGCACAATTTTCAGTGTCGTCGAATGTTTCATCATTTTATAACGATAACCTTTACCGCTCGCCGGATAAGACAGGCGATTGGATAACGAATATTGGATTAATATTGGATTACCAGGCGAGTAAATATCCCGTAAATCTGGAAGTGAATCCCGATTACTATTTTTACGCATCGCATCCCGAACAAAATTTCTGGTTCCCGTCCCTGAGCGCGGAGTATTTTCCCTTTTTGGACAAAAATAAAAATTGGCAATTTTACTCCGCGATGGATGCCTCTTTCAAGTTAAATAAAGACGATTTAAAAGCCTACAATTACTGGCAGGTGCGATTTTCAGGCGGATTATATCACGACGGCTCTTTTGCGCTGCAACAAATTTCTTATCAATACCAGTTAAGAGAATATCCTGATTTTTCGGAGTTGAGTAATCGTACCCATTTTTTTAACTGGAAGCTCAATAAATCCTTTAAAACGCGCACAACGCTGATCACCAACCTGCAGATCTCATCGCGTCAATACGAATCACAAACAGCTTACATTGTGGTTACAGATACTCTTGAGGGAACAGGCTCACGAGGCCGGGGTCGAAGAGAGCCTCCACCGCGCATTATCACTCACGAAGTTTTGCTCTCTTCTGGGCCTGTGGAACTGCAACAACTTGCCGTCGCCGTTCGTATTGCTCAAAATGTTTGGCCTAACTTCGGTGTTTTTGTGCAATACCTGAAAAGTTTTAATCTGTCTTCTACCGGAGAATTTCAGAACTACGGCGCCTATTGGGGAGATGAACAATTATTTGACGATCCTCTGAGCTATTTGCGAGATCAGTGGAGCGCGCAGCTTACCTGGATGATGCCCCATCAGTGGCAGCTCCGGTTTTCGACCGTATTCAATCGCAAATCCTATATTAAAGAAAAAGCCTATCTGAATGCCGAGGAATCAACTCCTGGCGGCGAACTACGCAAAGATCAAAAATTGGATTTCACTTTAACGCTTGGTAAATCGTTTTTTGTCAAAGAAAAATTTACGATAAATATCCGCGGTCAGGTTTTCTACACGAACAATCATTCAAACAGCTACTGGTACAACTATCAAAACCTGATCTCAGGGATTTCAATTAATCTGGTCTATTAAAAGAGAGGAATATACAATGGCTGATTTTAAGATTTTAATTATTGACGACGAGCCTGCGCAGCTTATTTCGTTAAAAACATTTTTACAGCGCAGAAACTACGTTGTATTTACCGCCAGCTCCGGAAACGAAGGCTTGAACATTCTAAAGGCCAATTCAATTGATCTCGTTCTTACGGACTATCGCATGCCAGACATCTCGGGCCTGGAGGTGGTTAAAGCGACGCAAAAAATTAATCCGGAAATTCCGGTTGTGGTGATTACGGCTTACAGTCAAATTGAAGAAGCCGTTCAGGTGATGAAGGAAGGCGCCTTTGACTACCTATCTAAGCCGATTGACCTGGATGCGCTGGAAGTTTTGATAAAAAAAGCGCGCGAACGTCAGTATTTAATTTCCGAAAACAAGATTTTACGCGAACAATTAAAGGAAAGATATCGCTTTCAGTCCATCATCTCGCAAAGCGGGGCCATGGAAGCGGTTTTAAACATGGCGGGCAGAGTGGCCCGCAGCAAGGCAACGGTTTTGATTCTCGGCGAAAGCGGCACAGGCAAGGAGCTTATTGCGCGCGCCATTCATTATGCCAGCGACCGTGCCGATAAACCACTGGTCATTATCAACAGCGCCGCTCTCTCCCCTAATTTGCTGGAAAGCGAATTATTCGGCCATGAAAAGGGCGCATTCACCGGCGCCATAGCGCAGCGCATCGGACGTTTTGAGCAAGCGGACGGCGGAACCTTGTTTATCGATGAAGTCGGCGATTTACCCATGCAAACGCAGGTTAAGCTGCTGCGCGCACTGCAATTCGGAGAATTTGAAAGGGTGGGCGGTAGTAAAACGATTAAAGTGGATGTGCGCGTTATCGCCGCCACTAACCGTGATCTGGAAGAATTGATCCAAAAAGGGGAATTCAGAGAAGACCTCTACTATCGTTTAAATGTGGTAACCATCCACATTCCGCCCCTTCGCGAACGAAAAAGCGATATTCCCGTTCTGATCCGCCATTTTATTGAAAAATACGCCCGAGAAAATCAAAAAAATGTTGTGGGCATCTCAAAAGAGGCTCAGGACTATTTGATGCGCTACCATTTTCCGGGCAATGTGCGGGAGCTGGAAAATATCATTGAACGCGCCGTTGTTCTGGCCCGCGACGAAATCATCACTCTGGAAGATTTGCCGCAGGGACTTACCGTCCAAACCGAGCGCTCCATTCTTGACCCGTTTGATTTTTCACATCCTTACGAGGAAAAACTGGCCGCCTTTGAACGCGTCATGATTGAAGAGGCGCTTAAACAAAAACATGGCAATCAGTCACAGGCTGCCAGGCTTTTAGGCATCTCCGAACGCCATTTGCGCTCCAGAATGCAACGCCTTAACATCGTAAATACCATGCGCAACCGATAGTCTATTTTTTACAATAGGGCTCTAAACTTTTCATTAAGTGTTTGAATTGTCGTTCGTCTAACGCCTGCGGCCCGTCGCTCAGAGCGGTGGAAGGATTAAAATGAACTTCTACCATTAAACCGTCCGCTCCTGCAGCAGCCGCCGCCAGCGAGAGCGGTTCAACCAGTTTACTTACCCCGCTGGCATGACTGGGGTCCACAATGACAGGCAAATGGGTCAGCTCCTTCAACAAGGGAATGGCGCTGATATCCAGGGTATTGCGTGTGGCCGTTTCAAAAGTGCGAATACCACGCTCGCACAAAATAACGTTTGGATTACCCTGAGCCAGGATGTACTCCGCCGAAAGCAGAAATTCCTTAACGGTGGCCATCATTCCTCTTTTTAACAAAATGGGCTTGTTTAATTTGCCCACTTCTCTCAAAAGAACAAAGTTTTGCATATTGCGCGCGCCAATTTGCAAAATATCGACATACTGGGCCATGAGTTCCACGGTTTCGACGGACAGAACTTCACTGACTGTTGGCATGTTAAACATTTCGCCGGCTTCTTTTAAAAGCTTTAACCCCTCTTCGCCCAATCCCTGGAAACTGTACGGGCTGGTTCTGGGCTTGAACGCCCCGCCTCTTAAAAGATGCGCCCCGTGTTCATGCACAATCTTTGCCGTTTCAATCATTTGATGGCGCCCTTCAACACTGCATGGGCCGGCAATCATAATAAAATTTCCCTCGCCAATCTGAAGCCCGCCAATTTCAATAATGGTTGGTTCTGCTTTGTACTCTCGACTGTAAAGAGGCCCGGAGACTTTCTTTTTACCTTTTTTCCTCTTGCCCGGCTCAAACTCGCTGGCTTCAAACTTGGGATAGGAGCCGCAAACATAGAGAAAGCCGGTTAAGTTCCGAATTTCCTCCAGCGCAGAGGCCACCGCTTCGTCATTGGCGTGACCGTCAATATCGACAAAAAAGTGATATTTCCAGGGCTCGGTTTTATGCGGCCGCGATGAAAGCTGCGTCATATTCACTTTGTATTTTTCAAAGACGCCAAGGCACTGATAAAGCATGCCTGGTTGATCCAGGGTATCAAAGACCATGGTCGTTTTACATGGCATGTACTCTTCCTGTTCCATTTGCAATGGTTCTGCAGAGAGCAGAACAAAACGCGTCTGATTGTGCGGATAATCTTCAATTTTATCCTGCAGTATCTTCAAACCGTAAATTTTGGCCGATTCTGCGCTGGCAATCGCCGCAGTATCCAGCAGTCGCTGTTCGGCAATCATCTTTACGCTGCCCGCCGTATCATAGGTCGGATATACATCGCAATTGCCAAATTTCCGTAAAAACACCTCGCACTGAGAGATGGCCGCCGGATGCGAATAGATTTGTTTGATATCTTTGATGGTAGATTCAGGATGTGCAATAAGCGCGTGATGGATAGGAATTACAATTTCCCGCACAATGGAAAGTTTGTTCTCCAACAATAAATCGTACGTGTGAATGATATTGCCCACAATTGAATTTTCAATGGGCAACAGGCCAAAATCAATCATATTTTTTTTAAGGGCCTCAACCACTTCGTAGGATGTTCGAAAGGGCACTTTTTCAATTTCCTGCCCCTCGTAAAGCACATCCAACGCTTTTTCGCTGTAGGCGCCCTTCTCACCCTGGTAGCCGATCTTGATACTTGTATTACTCAATGCCTAACCTCCAAAACAATTTTAATTTTAAATGGCAAAAGATAATAAAAAAACCCCGTTTTTGCCAACGGGGTTTTGCAAAAAAATGTATTTTTCTGAAAAAAAATTATGCGACGCCGGTCATGGAATCACTGTTTTCTTCAAACTCCTCTTTCATTTCTTCAATGGCTTCCTGTAGTGCCGGGTCAATTTCCAGATCATCCAGCCAGGTCGCCTGTTCATCATATTTGGCATAAAAGGGTTTATTGATAAGCTGGGGATTGCGGCTCTGAATAAATTTGAGCACAAAGCGCTGTATTTCGCCCTGCCCTACAATTCCATCAATAAGAACTTTCCCCGGCCAGGCGGACATGGACGGCCCGCGCACGGTTTTGGCCAGGCCGGAAACCTGGGCATAGGCATCGGTAAAAATTTGGTAGGCTCTGGCCAGCGAAACGGAAAAATAGTGCTGAGCCCCCGTTTCTCTTTCGATGAACATGTAATAGGGAATCATTCCCATCTGAACCTGCTGTTTCCACATATCGCGCCACACTTCGGCCGAATCGTTAATACCATTGATTACAGGCGATTGTGTACGAATTTGAACGCCGATCTTTAAGAGCCGACGCACGGCTTTTTTAACTTTTTCTGTTTGTAATTCTTTCCAGTGCGTAAAATGAGCCATTAAGGCGATATTCTTACCGCGATCAATCATCTTTTCCAGGTAGCGCAACAACTCATCGCCTTCTTCACCTAAAAATCGTTGGGGATGATAGGCCAGAGCTTTAGTGCCAATACGAATGCTTTGTACGTGGTTTAATTCCGAGTCCAACAAAACATCAAAATACTTGAACAGAGATTCGTTTGACATCCACATGGGATCGCCGCCCGTAAAAAGCACGTCTGTAACCTCTTTGTGTAAAGCTAAATAATCATGCAGATCTCGCTGCTCTTTGGTCTTAAACTTATGTTCACCGACATTGACAAATTGAGCCCACCGGAAACAGTACGTACAATAGGCGTGACAGGTTTGCCCCTCCGCCGGAAACACCAGAACGGTTTCACGATATTTGTGCTGTAATCCTCCTAAAATCCGATCGCCAATACGGGGGATATTATGCATCTGACCATCCGGATGAGGATTCAATTGCTCCCGGATGGTTTTAATCGCCATTTTTTCCTCCGTGAATGTTTTAGCCTTCTTCAACATTTCCCAGTGTTCAGGTATCAGCATTTCTTTCTGGGGGAAGACTAAACGGTAGATAGGATCCGTATGCCTGTTGGACCAATCGATTAACTCATCTAAAACATAAGCACTGACTTTAAACGGGAAGACCTTGGTCAGCAACTGCAATTCATCCAATTCCGTGGAGGAAAGACGATGGGCGTATTCACTCTTTAAGAATTTCGACATCGAAAAGAACATGAGCGTCCCTCCTTTCATATTAATTAAAAAGTTAAATATTTTGCTTTTATTGGATTGTGGGCCCTGCATTTCAGGCTTAGTGGGGCTGTGGAATCCGGTCGGACCACAACGAATCTTTATAACAGGCCCAAAGTTGTTACGCTAAAATATATAAAAATAAAAGTTCAAAGGCAAATTTTTAGCTACATACACAAAATTTCATCTATTTTTTCAATATCAACCAATTTTAATGATTTTACTCAAAATAATTTTAAAAACTCTCTTAAAAACCGTAAAAAACTGCCAATTTCTTGATATTTAAAGCCAATCAATTTAATTTTATCGCAAAAAAACAATTATTTGCATTTCACTATTTTGTCTTTTAATATTTGTATGATTGGAAAGTCCCATCTAAACCTGAGGAGGAAGATATGGCCTTAACCATCGAAAAAATCAGATCGTTGTTAGGCGACGAAGCTGACAACCTTTTAAATCATGAATGCAAAACAATCCCCAAAGAAAAACTTCATTTGCCCGGCCCGGATTTTGTCGACCGCATCTTTGTGCCGAGCGATCGCAACAGCAATGTGCTTAGAAATCTTAGCTGGATGTTCAACACGGGCCGCCTGGCCGGCACGGGCTATCTTTCTATTCTGCCAGTTGATCAGGGCATTGAACATTCCGCAGGCGCATCCTTTGCGCCAAACCCCGATTATTTTGATCCGGAAAACATTGTACGCCTGGCCATAGAAGGCGGTTGTAATGCGGTGGCTTCCACCCTGGGCGTACTGGGCGCCGTCTCCCGCAAATATGCGCACAAAATCCCGTTTATTGTAAAAATCAATCATAACGAACTATTGACCTATCCTAACAAATACGACCAGATTCTTTTTGCCAATGTGGAGCAGGCCTGGAACATGGGCGCGGCAGCCGTGGGCGCAACTGTCTATTTTGGCTCGCCCGAATCCAATCGCCAGATTCAGGAAATCAGCGAGGCTTTTAAGTACGCGCATGAACTGGGCATGGCTACCATTTTGTGGGCTTACCTGCGCAATCCGGCCTTTAAACATGAAGGAAAGGACTACCACCTGGCAGCCGATACCACCGGCCAGGCCAACCACCTTGGCGTGACCATGGAAGCCGATATTATTAAACAAAAACAACCCGAATTGAACGGCGGATTCACTGCCCTTAAATTCGGTAAAACGCATCCCGATATGTACTCCAAACTGACCAGCGATCATCCCATTGATTTGACTCGGTATCAGGTTGTTAACTGCTACATGGGACGCATTGGCTTAATTAATTCCGGCGGCGCATCGGTAGGAGCCGGCGACCTGGCTCAGGCGGTGCGCACGGCCGTCATCAATAAACGGGCTGGCGGCATGGGCCTGATCAGCGGCCGAAAAGCGTTTCAACGTCCCATGAAAGAAGGGATTGAACTGTTAAACGCCATTCAGGATGTCTTTTTGAATAAAGAGGTAACCATTGCCTGATTTTGCGAACGGGGGCTGTCCCAAAAGTCAAAGACAATGTATTTTTATAAAGTTTTTCTTTCCCTCACCCCCTTTAATTCCCCCTCTCCCGAAATCGGGAGAGGGGGAAAGGGGGTGAGGGTTATTGTAAACTTTTTTCTATATTTTGCATATATATACATTTGATGTCGCTTTTGAGACACCCTCCGTTTTTAAAGAAAGTATTCCCGGGCATCGAAGCCGCAACCAAAATCAACCGCAACGCGCACAGAGTAATCTTCTCGCAGTTTACGCCAATAATCGCAGAAAATGATTAAACAAACTATTTCAAGCGACCAGAGAAGTCACAAAGGGCACAATGAATATTTTAAATTAAATTACCCTTGCTCGCTCGATCCTCACTCCCAGACAAAAGATCTTGAATGATCGTACTTGTAAGGGCGAAGGATTTCCAACCCTACTTTATCCAGAGCGCTTTTTTTATATGACTAAAGATTAATGCTTACCATCGCTGAATTGTTCTTGGAAATCCTTCGCCCCTACATAAACGGTGGCAGGAATTCACCACATTTGCAGAAACAGGTTTGAAATGACAGGCTAACTATTCAACCATTCAACTAATTAACCATTCAACCAATCCAGCAGCACAAAAATTTTCAAATCCCGCCCGGGAGGCTGTTGCATGGGGGGGAGGAATTAATGCTTATATTCTCCGATATTGATAATTTTTTCTCATTCTTAAGCGTTGGGCAAAATATAGAATTAAAAACGCCAAAATATTCTTTGAAAATAAAATTAATAGATCATCTTTTTCTTGTGATGCTGTTATAAACGCTGCTAAACGTTTCCCTAACATATTTTTAAATAGAACATTAATATTATGCCCAATACACATTAACGTAAATTCACTACGAACATTATTAAGACCAGATAAGGAAAATCCACGATAGCCTAAATTATGCTTCAAGTTACCAAAAACAGGTTCAACTGTCACCGAACGCTTCTTTAGTCGTTCCTGCGCCGCTGAAGTTTGTAACTTTTTCGCCATACGTTCGCAATAACTCTCATTAACTGAACGATGGATTTGCTTAACTTTCTTTTTACTGGAAATGCATAAATTAATTAAGGGACAGTCCTGACAATCATTGGAACGATATACGATCCGTTCGCTATTCCTCTCAACTGGAAAAAGCTTCTTACCCGCCGGACATTCATAGTAATCTCCCTGTTCATGATACACAAAATCACTTCGTTTTAGTTTTCTTTCTTCTTTTTGCAATTCTTCCTTGGAGGTCGGTGTCTCCTTTATCGAACGATTGGATAACTGGGGATCGGCTATTACGGCATCAATCTGCTTTTCTTCCAATTCTTTTAGGTCTGTGCTATTGTGATAACCGGAATCGGCCGTGTAAGATCGCTTATCATCTGAACCAAGATTCTTCTCTACTTGTTCTTGGATCGGTATGAATTGACCCTGGTCGTTGGGCTGGCTTACGACTTCATGAGCTACTATTAAATGACTGGACATATCTACGCCTAATTGTGCGTTATAGCCCGGTCCATCCACCGAAGGCATCATGCGGGCATCCGGCTCTTTTACATTTATTTGATGTCTTGAACGGTGTTCTGATTTGAGCTGTTTCTTACGCTCTTTCAATTGGGCTTTACGTTCTAATATCTCTTTCTCTAAGCGCTCAAGCCGTTCTTTCTCCGCTCGAAGAGTTTCTAAATCTAATTCATCCGTGGCCCCCTGTTCTACAAAATTACAGCGCTGCATGTATTGCTTGATCTCTGCTCTTAACTTCTCTATACGTTTGTCTAATTGATCCTCAGTGTAGCCATGACGCTTACTGCTGTGCGCTTTGATTTTCGTGCCATCTATGGCTATCTGGTTGAAACTACTTATGCCTTCGGCCTGGGCAATTAAAAGTATCTCTACAAAATATTGGTCTAATAAATCCAAATGTGCCTTGCGAAAACGACTTAATGTACTATGATCCGGATGCTGATTCCCAGTGATATAAATGTAGCGCGTATCATATTTACACAATTCCTCCAGCTTACGGGTGCTGGTAATGCCGTTACTATAAGCATAAAACCATAAGGCAAGCATCATGTCTGGGGCATAAGAATCACCGCCTTGCGAACTATAACGGGAATAAAGTGCACTTAAATCAAGGCGCGAAACCAACTCCACTACAAATCGACTCTTTGGATCGTCTCTGGCAAAATCTTCCACACTATAGCCAAAGAGATTCATTTGTGAGCGATTATAAGTAATAAAACTCATGGAATTCCTTTGTTATTACTTGTTTTATCTGTCGCCCAGAATTTACAAATTTTTTGAATTTTACTCAAACTGAATTTGCAACAGCCTCCCGGGCGGGACAGATCTTCCAGAGGAAGGATCCTAAAAACTATTTTTATTTAATACATCTTGCATTCTGTGCCAACGTCCGGGAGCAACTCTCCATGGGCTAAAAAATCTCCTTAATTTATTTGCAATCCTTCCTTCATTTTTTTACATTTCGACAAATAACGAAATGTAATTGAGTTAGCAAATCCAACCAGGAGTTAAAAATGAAACGGATTTTGATCCTCTGCACGGGCAACTCCTGCCGCAGTCAAATGGCAGAAGGTTTCTTAAAATCTTTTGATTCCTCGCTCATTGTTTATTCAGCCGGCACCAACCCTTCTGCCCACGTGCATCCGAAGGCGATTCAGGTGATGAAAGAAGCGGGCATCGACATCTCAGATGGTTATCCCAAAGATGTGGATCAATTCATAAATGAATCTTTTGATTATGTCATCACGGTTTGTGATCACGCGAAAGAGACCTGTCCTATTTTCAATGGTTCGGTAAAAAAGCGTTTACACATCGGTTTTGAAGACCCGGCCGAGGCGACCGGCAGTGAAGAAGAAGTTTTGACCGTGTTTCGGCGCGTACGCGATGAGATCAAAGATGCCTTTTACCAGTTTTACCGGAAAGAGATTAAAAAAGGAATTTAAAGAATGGAAAAAATTCAGGTTTATGGAACAGGTTGCGCCTCCTGCGAAAAACTTTTTAATCTGGCCCGACAGGCTGTTCAAGAGTTAGGCGTAGATATTGAAGTTGAAAAAATAGAAGATTTAAATGCCATGGCCCTGGCCGGAGTTATGCGTACACCGGGTCTGGCTTTTGACGGCAGGGTTGTTTTGCAGGGCAAACTGCCCACTCTTTCCACCTTAAAAAATTGGATTCAACAAGAGCATCGTTGTTGAGTGCCGCTAAAGTTCTGGTTTAGTGGTGGTTTTTGAACCTTGATTAATCAGATTAAAAGATTGCGGATTCTATGCGCCAACGAAAGTTAATTCTCAATGTTCAGGCAAAATTGTCAAAGTAGAAAATACAAATCAGGGATATCGAGGTGGTGAGGGCAAATACGGGAAACAAGAAAATATTTTTAATTTTTAACATTCTTTGAGCCCTTTTGCGACTTCTCTGTGCGCTGTGTTGTTGCTTAAATCCCTGCAGAAATGTTTTTGGTTGCGGTTATGCTTACTTAGAAAACATTAAATTAGGGCACTGGCAGAAATTCAGCCTTTTGACTGAAAACCATAAAAATTAAGACGGAAAAGAAAATGGAACGGTTATTCCAGATTAAAGCGTGGTGGAATGATGAGTGGCAAAAATTCCTTTATCTTTTAATAGCCTTCAGTTTTTTTTATTTTATGCCTCTGGAAAGCGATAAGGTTATTGAAGCGCTTACGGCCGGTCTTACTCTACTACACGACTACGCCAGACGTCATGTGCTCACCTGCCTGGTTCCTGCCTTTTTTATTGCCGGGGCGATTGCCGTTTTTGTTAAAAAGGACAGTATTCTTCAATTATTAGGTCCAGGGGCTAAAAAATACATTGCCTATCCCATTGCCTCTATTTCCGGCGGCATTCTGGCTGTTTGCTCCTGCACCATTTTACCGCTTTTTGCGGGCATTTACAAACGCGGCGCCGGCATCGGGCCGGCCGTGGCCTTTTTGTTCACAGGACCGGCCATCAATGTAACGGCTATTTTCTTGACCGGCAATGCCATTGGCTGGGATTTTGCCCTGGCACGCTTAATCGCCTCGATTATTATCGCCATTATAGTAGGCCTGATAATGGGTCTGATTTTTAATGAACACGACGAGCGCAGCGCTCAAAATTTTTTAGTGGGTATGGATGAAGAAAAGCCATACAGCAACTGGACGATTTTCTTTTTTCTTTTTATGCAGTTTGGCGTATTGATTGTACCGGGCCTGCCCGTTCCCACGCTAACAAAATGGATCGCTGCTGGCCTCTTTTTAGGAGCGCTTTTATGGCTTGTTATCTTTAAGCTTCGCAGAGAAGACAATGCGGCATGGATAGTCGAAACCTGGGATTTGACCAAAAAGATTTTGCCCTACCTGTTCGTCGGGATATTTGCCGCAGGGATGATTGATGTGCTGGTTCCTGACGAATGGATTCAACTGGCCGTCGGACAGAACACGCTGGCCGGTAATGCAGTGGCTTCTGTTTCCGGCGCTTTAATGTACTTTGCCACATTAACCGAAATTCCGATCATTGAAACGTTGATGAAAATGGGCATGGCTCGCGGACCGGCCTTAACTTTGTTTTTAACCGGTAATTCCCTGAGCATTCCGAGCATGATTGTTCTTTTTCAGTTAATGGGTAAAAAACAGGCGTTAACCTACATGGGATTGATCTGCGCTTTTTCCATTGTGGCAGGGACGATTTTTGGAAGTCTTTAAAAAAAAATGCGGCCAATTCCCTCTGCATAAAATCACAGATATCTTTAAAGAAAAATTCGATCTGAATTTAATGGAGTTAACCACGGTAAAACAATATGTAACGCGCCGGCTTTGCTCTAAGAAGTTTTTTAACTCCTTCGGTAAGAAAGCCCTTTAGAAGATGGATGATTTTTTAAGAGTATAAGAGTTTAGAGGTTTTGAGGTATTTTTGAACCTTGATTAATATGATTACAGGATTAACTTGATTTTTTTCACTCGTGAAAGTTTACACTCGATTTTAAGGCGAAATTTTGTAGCCACAAAAAGCAAATCATGGAAATCCAGAAATCAAGTAAATCATGGTTTAAAATTGATTAGCCGCCGGCCTGCCATTCTTTTTCTCCCCTTTGCGCGAAACTGGCCAGCGCAGGAATCCCTTACACCGTTGGAATCAACTGTCCAGACTCAGCTTCCCCTTCTCCCAGACTTTATTCTGGGAGAGGAAGGAATGAAGGAGGTGAGGGCAATTGAAACTATTTTTAATTTAAGACATTCTTTGTGCCTTTTGTGATTTCTCTGCGCTCTCTGTGTTATTTAAATCCCTGCGGAAATGTTTTTCTGCTTTGTAACAAACTGATGGCTTTTTACCGATTTAACCTTCTTTCTGCCCTGAAACACGACCCTGCTAAATTGTTCTAAAAAAGATAAAACACGCTCTGATACAAAAGTAATGGGCCTTAATAGTTGTACACCAAAACAATTTCGACTCTATGGTACTTTAAAACGACCGGTCTGTCGGGAAGCCGCATGGGGCGCAAAATACTCATTTTCTGTAAGATCTTTAATTTCAACGCCTTAAATTGCATTAAAATTTTTGGCACGGCTTTTGACATTATTAATAGCGAAGTTGAATTAAAGTAAAACCAAAAATCAAGGAGGTTCAAAATGAAGAACTTACTCGCAATCTTAGGCTTAGTGGCAATCTTCTTTGCCAGCAATGTTTTTGCACAGGACTCTTTGCAGGTGCAAAACCAATATCGTCATGGTTTCAAATACCAATCTAAAGTTATGAACGGCGCTCAGGGCCAGGTCAAAGGCTTTGTGGATCTCAACGGCGACGGCTACAATGACAACGCGCCTGATGCAGACGGCGACGGCATTCCCAACGGAATGGATCCGGATTACACCGGGGCCAAAATGCGCAAGGGCAACAGCAACGCCGGCTTTGTTGATCTGGACGGCGACGGCATCAACGACAACGCCATCGATTCGGACGGCGACGGCATCCCCAATGGTCAGGATCCGGACTATGTTCGTCCTCAGGATGGCACCGGTCGTCAGTTGGGCAAAGGCAAAATGCAGGGCGCCGCACAGGGAACGGGCCTTGGAACAGGCGAATGTGACGGCACCGGTCCCAAAGGCAACGCTAAACGAGGCATCAAATAGTCCTTCTACCCCCCAAAAGTAAAACAACTGAAAAAGCCCGACGTATGTCGGGCTTTTTTATTTTAAAGCGCAATACCATCCCTTATTGCCCGCTCCTCATCGACAAAATTGTCTATCGTTAGACCATGCGGTCGAATCCTAAAACACCGGCTATTTAGCTAAACTGCTAAGCGTTTAAAAAACAACATGTAATAAAAATGGCATGATGTTTGTAATCCATTATTGCAAAACCCAAAAACAAACAGGAGGTTAATATGTACCGATTAAAATTACAACCAGGGCTTGTACTCAGTGTTCTGTTCATGGCCATTATTTTCCATAGCGTCGTTTCCACGGCAAATGCACAGAACAGGCCTGGCGCAATAAATAGACCTTGCTTTAGATTGGAAAACATCTTAAACATGCCCTCTGATTCTTTAAGCCAATCTGAGTTAAACGGACTTATTTTTATGCGTGAAGAAGAAAAACTGGCAAGAGATGTTTACATTGTTCTGTTACAGACCTGGGGACAACGCATTTTCAATAATATTTCACGCAGCGAACAAACACACATGGACGCCATCAAAATTCTCTTAAAAAAATATAAAGTCAGCGATCCGGTTACAACCGACTCAGTCGGCGTTTTTACTAATCAAACGTTGCAAAAACTTTTTAATGAGTTAACGGCCCGCGGTAAAACATCACTGGCAGAAGCATTAAAAGTGGGCGCTTTAATCGAAGAAATTGATATTCTTGATTTGCAAAAAGAACTGCAGGCAATCAAAGGAAACGATGATCTTCGCTATGTTTATGAAAATCTGAAACGCGGTTCAGAAAATCATTTACGCGCCTTTGTCAGAAATTTACAGCGTCTGGGGATTCAGTACTCCCCTGTGAAATTAAGTAATGAGGAATTCACTGCCATTGTTACATCTAATTTTTAAGTAAGGAATGACTGAAAGGAGAATTCAAGATGGATATTAAAAAATTAGCAATAATCGTATTAGCCGCCGCTCAGTTCGTCATGGCGCAGGTTTCATATAATTTCAATTTTTCGACGTATGTGGACGACAACGTATTTCGTTCGCCAGAGCCCACGGCAGATGTTTTGACAGACATCGGCATTCATTTGCATTATCAGCCGCAAAATTCCAATGTGCTGTTAAAATATGAAGGAGATTTTTATCTGTACAACGAATTAAGCGAGCGCAACTTTTCGCTCCATTCTTTTGGGCTTTCGTCGTACACTTCTTTTGGCAGAAAAGATCAACACAGTTTTTACTATGGAGCGGATGTGGATTTGCGCCTGAATGGCGATACATACAATTACTACAATTACGGTCAACTTTACCTTTACGGCAGCCTGTTTCTTAATTTGCAGAAGTTCATCTTAAAAACCGGTTACAATTTCAGATATCGTGAATATTCCAATTTACCGGAGCTGTCTAATTCGCGGCACTATCTTTTTATTCAGGCCAATAAATCGCTTCCCACTCGTACCACGCTTATCGTGGAAGCGGATTATGGATATAAAAGCTTTGCCGGTCAACAGGCAGAAACTTTTGGCGGCAGACGCGGCAGAATGAATGTAAGTTATTATACAGAAGCAACAACCATCCCCAGCCTGTCGCATATCATTTTGTTAGCGCGCATCGCTCAGTCTCTTCACCCCAAAATCGGAATGTTTGTTCAGTACAAAAAGCAAATCAGCCTTTCTGATCAGACAGACTATCTGAATGCCGATGATTATTATCAGGACGAAGAGCTGTTTGACGATCCGTTCAGTTATGAGATGGAGCGTTTTACGGCGCAGATTACCTGGCTGCTGCCGGCTAAAACATCGTTGAAAATTTCCGGCAGCTCTTATGATAAAAACTACATCAGTGAACAGGCCTATATTTCCGCAGAGGATTCTCTCGGCCTTGGGGGAATCCGTTCCGATAACGGTAAAACACTTAATGTGTCCCTGGAAAAGTCCTTTACGTTAAACAAAACCTGGATCAAGACTTTGACCTTTAGCCTGTATTACGTTCATCTAATCAATGAATCCAATAGCTATTGGTACGATTATAAAAATTCCGTCATAAGCGGATCGATATCATGGAAATTCTAAGCGAGGAGGTAAAAAAAACATGGCAGCTTATCGCCGAGGAAAATTTAGCTGGAGAGCTTTCGTTAGTTTGTACATTACCTGGTCGGCGCTCATTTTGCTCGTTTCGGGCGTAATTTTGTACATCGCTCCGGCTGGCAGAATAGCCAAATGGACGCACATCTCTTTGTTGGGACTGGAAAAAGAAGAATGGCAGGCCATTCATACCATTTTTTCTTTTCTGTTCGTTATTGCCGCCGGTTTCCATCTATTCTACAATTGGAAGCCCTTTATTTCTTATCTGAAAGATAAGTTTAAACAGGCTTTTGCTTTGCGTAAAGAATTGTACGCCACAACGATTTTAACCATCGCCATTTTTGTGCTAACACTGTGGAACGTCCCCCCCTTTAGCACCATTATGGATATTGGTGAATATTTTACAGAATCCTGGGAGAGTAAGCAAAACGAACCGCCCATTCCCCACGCCGAAGAATTAACCATCGAAGAACTGGCAAAAACCGTTCAATTACCCTTGCAGCAAATTATTCAAAATTTAAAAGAACAGAACATTGAAGCGGCACCTGAAATGATCGTCAAAGACGTGGCGGAAAAATATGACCTAACGCCCAGCGAATTATTTAAAAAAATGAAGGTTGAACCCGTCCAGAACCAGCAAAGCGGCGCTTCTCTTTCTGGCAAGGGATACGGACGAATGACACTCGCTGATATTTGTAAAGATTTAAACATTCCGCTCGAAGTGGCGCTGGAACGACTTGAACGGTTCCACATCAAGGCAGACGGGCAGATGATGCTGCGCGACCTGGCCAATGAATACGACAAAAAACCCATTGATTTGTTGAACATCATTCAAAAAGGACAATTGGAATAAATATCCAAATAAAAAAAATAGATTGGTTGTTAAATATCTTTTTTACCTGTTGGCGAATGACAATCCGTCAACAGGTAAATTTTAGACACACAAACCAGAATCTTTGTTGATAAAATCCACCCGTGTTCTGAAAAAAATGGTTTATTGGCGCAAAAAAGTTGACTTTGGAAAACCCAATAATTATCTTTATTGCACAATTTTGCAATATTGAAAGGAATCAATATGCCACGAGGAATGAAGATGGGCGGCAGAATGATGGGGCCCATGACCGATCCGCGTTCCCGTTTTTTTATGGCGCTGGCCAGCGATCAGCGCTTGCGCATTTTAGACCTCTTAAAAAACGGAGAGAAAAATTCACAGGAAATTATTAATGAACTGTTGTTAGATCCATCGGTAGTTTCGCGTCACATGATGATGCTGCGCAATGTAGGCCTGGTAGAGGCTCATAAACAGGGCGTAACCATGTACTTTAAGATTGCCGACGCGCGTATTTTTGAACTTATTGAAACGGCGACCGATATCACCAGAGATTGGCTAAACAAATTTCGAGACTTTTTTTAATTACCAATAAATCTATTTCAATATCTAATCGAGGAGAAAGAACCAATGAAAGTTGCAATAGTAACCAACGACGGACAGTTTGTCAGTCAGCACTTCGGAAGATCGAAATATTACAAAGTTTACACCATTGAAGATAACCAAATTATCAATGTTGAAATGCGCGAACGCGGGGGCTGCCACCATTCCGAAAGCGAAAAACACTCGCCGCATGAACCTCATGAACTCAAGCGACATCATGGGTACGGGCCGGAAGCAAAAGCCAAACATGTGACGATGATAAAAAAAATTGCCGATTGTGATGTTTTAATCGCCGGCGGCATGGGAATGGGCGCCTATGAAAACTTTAAAGCCGCAGGCCTGCAAGTCATTTTAACCGATATTGTTTCTACTGAAGAGGTCATTACGGCGTTTAATGAAGGAAAACTCGAAGACCTTTTTGATGAACGTACGCATTAACTCAGGGCGAATCCATCTTCGCCCTGTTTTCTCCTCCCCTTAACTTTTGCCATTACGACATTTCGATTGACACAATTCCGATAGATTTCAAAATTAAAACTCACCAAATTTTAAGATTTCCGCCTAAGCTGGAAGGGCTGAAAATATTTGCAATATTAATGGAATTTTTAGATTTGTTTAATGCTATAACTTTTGTTAAATTAGAATAACAAATACAACAAAAATGGTTAAAGGGATTTTAACCAATGAAAGAGGTTATTTTGGTACCGAACGCTGAATATGTCATTAAATCGCTGGATGATCAATCTTTGATTTCACAACGTATGATACAGATGGGCGTTTTACCAGGCTCCAATATTCGCATCATACGCGTTGGTCCCATGGGTAAAACGGTTGAGGTTCTGGTTGATCAGGGAGAAAGCATTGCGCTGCGCACAGATGAATTAAAGGCGTTAAATTGCAAAATCGTCGCTCTGCCGCTCAGCGCGGTTAAAGATTCTAAACAACATTACCGCATTCGCAACTTTTTAGGCGGTCGCGGTTTTTTAGAGAAAATGCGCATGCGCCATCTGGCCATTTCGGATATTATTTCCATTAGCGAGAACGACGGCTTTAAATTAATCAAAAAAGACGGACAGACGGTTCGTATTGGTCGCGGTGAGGCAGATAAAATTATCGTGGAGCCTGCAGAGTAATAAGATGAAGAGCAAAAAGAAGTTTACGGCGGCAATTATTTCCATCCCGAACACTGGAAAGTCCACTTTATTTAATGCGCTGACCGGCGCCAGACAGGCGGTCGGAAATTGGCCTGGAGTTTCGGTTGAAAAAAAGGTAGGTAAATTTAGCATTAACGGCTACCAGTTTGAATTAATCGACCTTCCCGGCAGCTATTCATTAACGCCCACCACTCTGGAAGAGAAAATCGTGCGCAAATTCATTATGGAAACGCCGCCCGATATATTGATCAATATTGTTGATGCGCGCAATCTTTACCGCAGTTTGGGCTTAACCTTACAACTGGCGCAAAGCGGCATCCCCATGATCGTTGCCGTGAACATGATGGATGAAGCCAAAAGATTGGGCATCGAGATCGACATAAAAGGGCTGTCCCACCATCTTGGCGTACCGGTTGTACCGATCATTGCCCGCACCGGCGAGGGCCTGGGCCACTTGATTAATACGCTGTTAAAGCTGGTTGATGGAGAGATCAAACAACATCCGCCGCAAATCTCCTGCCCCATTCCGCTTCAGGAATCGGTTCTTTCGTTGGCAGAAGAAATCAAAAAAATAGAACATCCGTCCATTCTCAGCGAAGTATTTTTGGCCGAACGATTGCTCGATTTTTCAGAACCGGCTACCATGGGAGATCGGAGTAACGAGCAAGTAAATGCGCTATCCCAAAAAGTAGAGGAAGCGCGCCTTAAAGTAGAAAAATCGATGGGTATGAGTATTCCCACCGCCTGCGCTCAGTGCCGTTTTAACTCGGCCAAGGGGCTGGTAATGGAAACCACTTCTGCAGCCGTTACAGCCACCGATGAGTTCACTAAAAAATTAGACAGTATTTTACTGCACAAATATTTTGGGATTCCCATCTTTTTAGGCATTGTTTTTCTTTTATTTCAGGGGATTTACGCGCTTGGCACGCCATTACAGGACATTTTGGGCAATGGTTTTGGCGCATTGCAGGAATTTTTAAGAGGCAGCGCCGTTTTTCAAAGCTTGCCCGATTTCGTCACGCGCCTGATTATCGACGGCATTCTGGAAGGCGTGGGGGTGGTCATTGCCTTTTTTCCGATTATTGCGCTATTTTTCATTTTCATGTCGTTAATCGAAGATAGCGGCTACATGGCGCGCGCGGCATTTCTGCTAGACCATTTAATGCACGTGATTGGTCTGGACGGCAAGGCGTTTATCAATGTACTGTTAGGCTATGGTTGTAATGTGCCGGCCATCATGGGCACGCGCATTCTCTCCAGCCAGTACAATCGCATCATTACGATGTTGATCATTCCCTTTACGCTGTGCAGCGCCCGTTTGCAGGTTTTCCTGTTTGTGGCGGGGATTTTATTTGCGCCCACGGTGGCCCCGTGGATCATTTTTGCGCTGTATCTTTTCAGTTTTGTGATGGTTATTTTAGTTGGCTTGTTTTTGAAAAATGTGCGCCTTGCCGGAAACCCGGAACCTTTTATCATGGAGATACCTCCTTACCGTTTACCCACCGTTAAAACCGTGGCCCTGCGTGCCTGGGAAGAGATGATAGCCTTTTTAAATCGCGCGTCAACGCTCATTGTGCTGGGCGTAATTGCAGTGTGGTTTTTAACCAATATGCCGCCGGGCGCAGAAACTGCAGGTCCGGATACCTGGGCCGTCAAAATCGGACAGTTTATTGAACCGCTTTTCAAGCCCCTGGGGATTGAATGGCAACAGATCATCGCTTTATTGTTTGGTTTTATTGCCAAAGAAATTGTTATTGGTTCTCTGGCCATTGTTTACGCTGGCGACCCGGCCAGTCAAATTGCCTCCCTGGTTACGCCCCTGCAGGGCATCAGTTTTATGATTTTCACTCTGCTTTACACTCCCTGTGTAGCGACCATCGCCGCCATTCGTGCCGAATCGCAATCCTGGAAGATCACCGCTCTTACAGTGGGACTGGGCCTCTTTCTGGCCTGGATGAGCAGCTTTTTATTTTACCATCTTGGAACCCTTTTGGGATTTTGACGTTAACAGCTGCTGACACTAAAACAATCATTAATCAGGGAGGTACCTTTATGGTCAATCACAAGTTTTCATCTTTCGGGCTTTCGGTTATCTTTTTGTTTTTAGCGCTATTTTTGTTCAATAGCAGGGCGCAGGCTCATTGCGATGCCATTGACGGCCCGGTAGTAACAGCAGCCGTAAAAGCGCTTGAAACCGGAAACGTGAATTTGGTTTTAATTTGGGTCAATAGTGAGCAGGAAAAAGAAGTCATAGATTCTTTTCAAAAAACACTTAAAGTCCGCAAATTAAGCCCTGAAGCCCAAAAACTTGCCGACACCTATTTTCTTGAAACCGTCGTTCGTCTTCATAGAGAAAGCGAAGGCGCGCCTTATACCGGCTTAAAGCCTGCGGGAATGGACCTTGGGCCAGCCATCCGGGCCGGCGATGAAGCTCTGGTCAAAGGATCAGCCGATGAGGTTTTAAAAATTTTAACGGACAATGTAAAAAAAGGTCTCCATGAACATTTTCACGATCTGGTTTCCAAGAAAAATTTCGATGCAAACGATGTGGAAGCGGGCCGAGAATTTGTGGCCTCTTATGTTAAGTTTATCCATTATGTTGATGGAGTTTACAAAGCAACGCAAAAATCGGGACACGATCATTCCGCTGAAACATCAGTAGAAGCGACTCCGCCAGCCAAGTGCGACGGTCATTAATTCTCTTTTGTGATTTTCAATATGCTTAAGGCGTGTTTTTTTACTACAAAATAAAGCGTCAAGCAGATTAATATAGGCTCGAGTGAAAACAAAACAGGTTTTTCACTCGAGCTTTTTTGATTTAATCAATCGCAAAGATTGCGCAAAGTACGCCAGGAAAATATAGCAGTAATACGTAATGAGTTAATCTAATTGTTTACAGCTTTTGGGACTGAAAGGAAACATTTAAAAAAGGCGTCACAAAAACAGATGCTTTGCAACGCCTTTAGATAGAAAGTCCGCTTTGAGACTGGTTAGTAAATTTTCAGTAGTTTTACAAAAGCGCGTCAATGATGGCATTGAAGGTCGGACTGGGCCGCATTTCTCTTTCAACGATTGTTTCGTCCGGTTTGTAATAGCCGCCAATATCAACCGGATGTCCCTGAGCGGCTAACATCTCTTCATTGATTTTGGCTTCATTTTGTTCCAGCGCTTCGGCCACTGGCGTAAAGCGTTCTTTTAACCAGGGGTCTTTATCCTGGCTGGCCAGAGCGCGCGCCCAGTACATGGCCAGGTAAAAGGTACTGCCGCGATTATCCAGTTCATTCACCCTGCGCGAGGGCATCTTCCCGTTTTCCAGATAGTGGCTGATGGCCTGATCCAGAGTTTCGGCCAGTACGGCAATCTTTTCATTGCCTGTTTTTTCGTGAATCATTTCGAACGAAGGAACCAATGCGCAATATTCGCCAAGAGAATCCCAGCGCAAATGGCCTTCGGCGACGAATTGCTGCACATGTTTAGGAGCGGAGCCGCCGGCGCCGGTTTCAAATAATCCTCCGCCTTTTAGCAAGGGCACGATGGACAACATGCGCGCGCTGGTGCCCAATTCCAGAATGGGAAACAGATCGGTCAGATAATCACGCAGTACGTTGCCGGTTACCGAAATGGTGTCTTTTCCCTGTCGAACGCGTTCCAGCGTAAACTTCATGGCGTCCACCGGCCGCATAATGCGGATATCAAGACCGCTGGTATCGTGGTTTTTCAGATAACGTTGCACCTTCTGGATAAGCTGGGCATCGTGCGCGCGGCGGTCATCTAACCAGAAAATCGCCGGGTTTCCGGTAATGCGCGCCCGTTTTACCGCCAGTTTAACCCAGTCTTCAATGGCCACGTCTTTAGTCTGGCACATGCGAAAGATATCGCCTTTTTCTACCGGTTGTTCCAGTAAAACGCTGCCCTTTTCGTCCACGCAGCGGATGACTCCATCGCCCTGCGCTTCAAATGTTTTATCGTGCGAGCCGTACTCTTCAGCCTTTTTAGCCATCAGGCCGATATTAGATACATTGCCCATGGTAGCCGGATCGAACTGTCCATGTCGTTTACAATCTTCAATGACCGTCTGATAAATGGTGGCGTAGCTGCGATCGGGAATCATGGCCAGCGTATCCTGCAGCTGCCCGTTTTTATTCCACATTTTGCCGCCATCGCGGATGACCACGGGCATCGAGGCGTCGATGATCACGTTATTGGGCACATGTAAATTGGTAATGCCTTTATCGCTATCTACCATGGCCAGATCAGGTCGTTTTTGGTAAACAGCATTAATATCTGCTTCAATTTCCGCTCGTTTTTCTGGCGGCAATTTTTCCAGTTTCTGTAAAACGTCGGCCAGCCCATTGTTGACGTTTAGGCCAATGGATTTCAGAGTTTCGGCATGTTTTTCCAGAGCTTCTTTGTAATATACCTCAACCGCATGGCCAAACATGATGGGATCGGAAACTTTCATCATGGTAGCCTTGAGGTGCAAAGAAAGCAGCACATCGTCTTTTTTAGCTTCTTCAATTTTTTCTTCGAAAAACTTACGCAATTCACGTACGCTCATTACCGCCGCATCGACCACCTCTTTTTCCTCAAGCGGTAGCGATTCTTTAAGAACGGTTATCTTACCGCTTTTATCAACAAATTCAATGCGCGTTTGGGCGGCTTTTTCCATGGTAATGGATTTTTCACTGCCGTAAAAATCCCCTTTTTCCATGTGACCGACACGCGTTTTGGAGCCTTCTTTCGGCCAGGGCTTCATTAATTTGTGCGGATTTTTTTTGGCAAATTGCTTTACGGCAGGCGCAGGACGCCGGTCGGAGTTGCCTTCGCGCAGTACGGGATTAACAGCCGAGCCCAATACTTTAGAAAAGCGAGCCTGTATTGCTTTTTCTTCTTCTGTTTTAGGCTCTTCAGGATAGTCCGGTATGTCATAACCTTGTTGCTGTAGTTCTTTAATGGCATCCTGAAGTTGCGGAACAGAAGCGCTGATATTGGGTAATTTAATGATGTTGGCATCAGGATTCTGCGTTAACTCCCCCAGTTCCTTCAAATCGTCGGTTATTTTTTGCTCTTCCCTCAGTTTATCAGGGAAGGTGGCAATAATTCTTCCGGCCAGCGAAATATCTTTCGTTTCAATTTCAATGCCGGTTCCTTTTGTAAAAGCTTTAATAACCGGCAACAATGCAAAGCTGGCCAGGTAGGGCGCTTCATCCGTTTTGGTCCAGTAAATTTTGAATGGTTTCATATCTTTCCCCACTTTTTATTAATTTAACCATAAATAGTTTTCAATTTTTACATAAATTGTAAGTTAAAGAAAAGTTAACATATCATGCAATAAAAGAATAAGGGAAAATTGGTGATTGACGATTGATGATTGTTGAATGAATTGGTGGGAATGGTTGGTTGGAAGGGATCCTTGGCGATTTTTTTTGTTTGGGCGTTTATGGAGAATCGCGCGATGGAGGACGCGCCGCGCTCCACTGCTCCACGATTAATCTCCATTGACGACCGTTCCTTTTGCCCGTAAATTACAATTTTAAAATAGGAATTTACTTCATCACCCGGAGGTACCGAATGCTCTCTGAAGAACAGCGGCGACAAATTATCACGGCTCTTTCCGAAGGCAAGGCCATTCCCCAGGAGCTTCAATCTTTACTATTTCACGATCCTGCAAAAGAGTTTGAACTGGTTTATCGCAATAAAATAAGCGAGGAGGCGCTTTTAGCGAATCGGGACGGGGTGCTTCCCGCGGCGCTGCAGGTAGATCGTGTTTACGCTCCGGACGGGGAGGTGGAATTAGAGAGCTGGAAAAACCTGATTGTGTTTGGCGACAACCTATCTTTTCTTAAAAGCGTTTACAGAAATCAACATCCATTGATTAAAGACAGGATCAAAGGCAGAGTTAAGCTGATTTACATCGATCCGCCGTTTGCCACCGGCGAGCGCTACGACGCCAACAAAGGGCAGCGCGCCTACAGCGCCCGCAGAGTCGGATCGGACTTTATCGAATTTTTACGCAGAAGATTGGTTCTGGCCCGTGAAATTCTTGCCGAGGACGGCGTAATGGTGGTGCGCAATGCTTACAATTACGGACATTATGTTAAAATTATTCTGGATGAAATTTTTTCCATCGATCGTTTTATCAACGAGATCATTATCAACCGCAAACGAAAAAGCATGGGTAGCCTTAAAAAATACGAAGTGGCCTACGAATACCTTTACGTTTATTCCAGATCCGATCGTTATTTTTTTGAGAATCAGCTGGCTAAAAAACCGCTTTCCAGAATCAAATGGACCAGCTTTTTGAGTCAGGAAGAGCGCAATCCCAGAGAACGACGGGTTTTGGGATTAACCTTTTTACCGCCCGCCGGACAGCATTTTTCACTGAATCAGGCCAAAACCGAACAATTACTAAAGGAGCATTATTTACGCGTTAAACACAAGCCAAGCGGCGCCATCTTCTATTATTCGCAAAGCGGCAACGACGACGCCTTTTACAAAACGATTTCCACTAAAGGCGTGAATAAATTCAAATATCAGGACATCACCACGCAAACGGAAGTCTTTGGCGTCCGCGAGATTCGAGAGATTCCCCGTTTTAAAACGGCGCCTGTTGAAGAGTTTAAAATCGAATATTTGACCAGAGACGAAGAAAAAATCACCAACGACTGGCGCGACATTCCATCATACACCGATACCAGCGGCTACCCCACAGAGAATTCCGAACAATTACTGGCCAGAGTGATTCGCTCTTTCACAAAAGAAGGCGATTTAATAATGGATTTTTTCGCCGGTTCCGGAACCACTGCCGTTGTGGCTGAAAAACTTAACCGTCAGTGGATTGCCGTTGACATGGGCAAACTGGCCTATTTTACCATGCAAAAACGTCTGCTTCAAATTTATGATTCAAAGGACGCGCAAAACAGAAACAAAAAATTTAGACGAAAGGCGCGTAGTTTTTTAACCTGTCGTGCGCTGTCACCGCCTCCTGATAATCGCTTGAAGCTTGATCCACAAGTCTACCGCCAGTTTGTTTCTACTGTTTTCAATATCACTTTACAACCCTTTCGATGGAACGGCATCGAATTTGACGGAAAGCTGGATGATTCGCCGGCGTTAATTTTCGACGACACAAAATCGGCTGGACAATCCATCGATATCCCCTATCTGCGCGACCTGAGTAAAAAATTACAATCCAACAGTCCGGCTGCCATCTACATTATTGTGCCAGAGCTTTATCTCGAAATGGATTCTGATTCTTTTCACAGCGATGGAATAACTTTTTATTTTTTTAAAATTCCTGATCAAATCCTTACGCAGTTAGGCGCATTCCCTTCGCAAAACGGGCAGCCCAATCAGAACAGAAAGAAGAACCACGATTTTGAGGAGGCGATCGGCTTTCATTTAAATCTGCCCCCACAGGTAAAATCAAAAATAGAATCGGAGGGGACTGCGCGCCGGCTTTTCATCAAATCTTTTAAAAGCCGCGGCCGTCACGCACAAAAAAAACAGGTCTGGTGCGGATTGGGCGCCCTGTCGGCCGTGTTTATCGATCGAGATTACAATGGCAGGTGGTTTACCTTTGATTTGACTTTTTTTGCGGAAGAACTCTTTCCTTTTTTGAAAACAGCCGGCAAAAACCGGGAAGAGATCAACAAGCGCTTTGCCGAATTAAATGACAGCGGCCTGCAAATAGAACTGGGAGACATCCCTTCCGGCAAAACAGTTGGGATCATTTACACCGATATCCACGGGAATTTTTTCAGGGAACAATTTACATTGTGAGGAGGCCCTATGACGCGCCCGGAATTTACCAATCAAAGGAACCTCGATTTTTCCCACTGGATCAGAGCCAATTTGCGAGACTCTTTTCACGGCCTGATTGTGCATGATATCGACTGGATTATGGTCAATTACTGCACGGGGTTTTTCATTATTGTCGAACAAAAATGCTGTCAAAAAACAAGCAGTATGCGCACCAATCCCGCTCAAACGGTGATCTTTAAAATGTTAAACGAATTTTTACAAACGGCCTCGGATATGAACAGACGTTCGCAATTTTCTGTCAATCCGGCCACTCAAAAGCCCTATATTTACCAGGGCGCGTTCATTCTTGAATTTTTAGAAGGAACGGATCCGGACAGCGCCCGGCAGATTTATGTGAATGGCCGATCCATTCGCAAACAGGAATTGATCCAATTGTTAAATCTGGAATCAGACTCGGAAGCGCTTTTGCGGCGATACCGCACAAACTGGATTGAAGAGAATTTAAAAAAACAGCTTGACAGGTTGAAGGGAAGGTGCGATGGGTGAAAGGGGTCAGTTTGTCTGGTGAAAGGTTGAGCTGGGCAATAGGATGTGTTGTTGCCCGGGGCGTTGCCCCGGGCAATTTTTCTTCAGCAGGGGATGGAGCACTCTGAAGGAGCGCTCCATTAATTGTTATTGTGCCGCGGCTCTCCTGCACAAACTTTCAACACAATTTGTTTGCGAAAAACCTCGCTTCTTTTTAATTTGCAAATGTATGTCAATACTTAGAAAGGTTAACATGGAATTTGTAGATCTACGCAGCGATACGCTCACAAGACCGGACGAAGGCATGCGTCAGGCCATGGCATCGGCCGAAGTCGGGGATGATGTATTTGGCGAGGACCCGACTGTCAATCTTTTACAGGAAAAAATTGCAGAACTTACCGGTAAAAAAGCGGCCCTTTTTGTAGCCAGCGGAACCATGGGCAATCAAGTTTCCATTAATGCCCACACCCAGCCCGGCGATGAGGTTATTTGCGAAGAACGGGCGCACATCTTTAATTACGAAAGCGGTTCTCCCGCCATGCTCTCCGGAGTTCAGCTCCGTCCGCTTCCCGGGAAATACGGCGTATTAAATGTGGAAGAGGTTGAAGAAGCCATTCGTCCTGCAGACCATCACTTCCCGCAAACGCGTTTGATTTCTCTGGAGAATACGCACAACCGCTGGGGCGGCACCATTTATCCTCTGGACGAAATCAAGAAAATGCACAAACTGGCCAAAAAATATAAATTAAAAATGCATCTGGACGGCGCTCGTCTGTGGAACGCCTCCATCGCAACCGGCATTACCATTAAAGAATTTTCCAGATATTTTGATTCGGTTTCGCTTTGTTTTTCTAAAGGACTGGGAGCGCCAGTGGGCTCGGTTATTGCAGGCGACGAAGATTTTATCGAACGCGCCCATCGTTACCGCAAGGCTTACGGGGGCGGAATGCGTCAGGCGGGCATCCTGGCGGCGGCGGCCATTTACGCCATTGAACATAACTGGCAACGTATGGCCGACGACCACCGACGGGCGCGCACCCTGGCCGAAGCCATTAACGAGATGCCCGGCCTGGTGGTCAATTTACAAACCGTTCAGACTAACATCGTTATTGTAGATACCAGTTTAACGGGACGTTCTTCCGCCGAAATAGCCAGCCGGTTATTGGAAGAAGGCGTTAAAGTAATTGCCTTTGCCCCCACGCGCCTGCGAGTTGTTACGCATTTACATATTGATGATCAGGCCATCGAGCGAGCCATTGAGGCATTTAAAAACGTCAGTAAAAACCTTTAACCAGAGGCTGGTAATGTGAATATTATCATCGTTGGCGCAGGAGATATTGGCTTTTCGCTGGCCAAACGTCTGGCATACGAAAAACACAATATTTCCATTATCGAGTCGGAGCAAGAACGTTTCAAATATGTGGAGCAGGCTCTGGATGCCCAGGTATTATTGGGTCACGGAGCTGATTTCAAACTGCTCCACCAGGCAGGGGTAGAACACGCCGATTTGCTGATTGCCGTCTCCGATCAGGATGAGGTTAACATCATGGCGGCCATGGCGGCCAAAGAGGCGGGTTGCAAAAAAACCCTGGCCCGCGTGAGTAATCCACAATACTTAAGCTCCAAAGCCTATTTAAATGCTGACAAACTGGGCATTGATACCTTGCTGCATCCAGAGTCTATTGTGGCCAAAGGCGCCGTGCGTCTGCTCAGACAAAGCGCAGCCAGCGACATTATTGAATTTGCCGACGGACAGCTGGTGCTGCTGGGCATCCATCTGGATGCCAACTGCCCGATTTTACGTCTGCCTTTGCGAGAAATAAGCGCGCAGTATTCGCAATTTCCCTTCCGGATTACGGCCATTCAACGCAAAGATTTTACCAAAATACCCGGCGGCGATGATATTTTGATGCCTAACGATCATATATTTGTTGTGCTGGATCGTGAGAATATTCCTCAATTGTTGAAAATGGTGGGTAAGCATAATATTTCGCTGGAGCGGATAATGATTTTAGGTGGCGGCCAGATCGGCTACCTGATCGCCAACGAACTTGAGGACAACCACCAGGTCAAAATTGTTGAATCGAATGTTGAAAAATCGTACACCCTTGCCGAACGCCTCGACCGTTCCATGGTCATCCACGGCGACGGCCGTGATATTAACCTGCTGGCGCTGGAAGGCATTATTGATATGGACGCTTTTATTGCCGTGACCGGCGACGACGAAACCAACATTATCACCTGCCTGATGGCCAAACACCTGCGTGTGCCGCGTATCATTTCTTTAATTAATAAACCGGATTATGCGCCCATCATTCCGACCATTGGCATCGACGCTTTTGTGTCCAAACAATCGTTGGTGGTCAGCGGCATATTAAAATTCATCCGCCAGGGCGAAATCGTCAGTATTGCCTCCATCCCCGGTGTGGAGGCTGAGATCATTGAATTGATTGCCCAACCCGGCTCAAAGATCACGAAAAAGCCCATATTAAAAATCGCTTTTCCGCAAAATGCCCTGTTGGGCGGCGTTATTCGCGGGGATCAGATCATCATCCCCACCGGAAACACGCAGATTGTGGCCGGGGATAAGGTGGTGGTGTTTGCTCTCCCCGGGGCTGTTAAAAAAGTAGAAAAACTTTTCAGTTAGTAACGCCATGATTCATTATCGCAGTATTTTCCATGTTCTGAGCGCGCTGCTCCTCTTTATGATCGTTGTGCTGATCATTCCCCTGTTGATCTCGTTCAATTTTGCCGAGCCCGACGAAATAGCGTTTTTGCAAACCATGGGCGTGCTTTTGATAGTGGCCTTGCCCCTCTTTTTGCTGACGCGCGGCGAGGTTACACTGGATATTAAAGACGGCTTTTTGATCGTTACCCTGGGCTGGACGCTTTACGCCCTGTTTGGCGCCCTGCCCTTCTATTTTAGCGGCTTCATTCCATCCTATACCGACGCCTTTTTTGAAACCATGTCCGGCTTTACCACCACCGGCGCCTCCATTTTAACCGATATCGAAGCCCTGCCTGAAGGCTTGCTTTTCTGGCGCTCATTAACGCACTGGCTGGGGGGAATGGGCATTATTCTCCTTTCGCTGGCAATATTACCTTTACTGGGCATTGGCGGCATGCAGCTTTTTAAAGCCGAGGTTCCCGGCCCCACGCCAGATCGTTTAACGCCGCGCATTAAGCACACCGCCGAGCTTTTGTGGGTGGTTTATGTGGCTATCAGCGTTATTGAGGCTGTTGCCTTGAAACTGGCCGGCATGAACTGGTTCGACGCCTGGTGTCACACCTTTGGCACCATGGCCACGGGAGGATTTTCCACAAAGAATGCCAGCGTTGGCGCCTTTAACAGCGGCTTGATCGACTACATCATCATTGTGTTCATGATTATTGCCGGAACTAATTTTTCTTTACATTACCGGGCATTTAAAGGAAAGTTTTTCAGCTATTTTAAAGATCCGGAAACACTCACATTTATGGCCATTATTCTGGCGGCCACCGTCTTTATCGCCATTGATATTCTTTCCATATTGGGCTATGAACAATTTTCTTTTCGCCATGTGCTGTTTCAGGTGGTTTCGATCATTACCACAACTGGTTACGGTACATCAGATTACGAGCAATGGCCAATTTTGTCAAAAGTTGTTTTGATCATTTTAATGTATTTTGGCGGATGCGCCGGCTCGACCGGCGGCGGCATGAAAATCATTCGCTCCATCATTTTATTCAAGTTTGCCATCAATCAGGTCAAACAATTGCTGCATCCCAATGCCGTTTTTGTGGTTCGCGTGGGCAAGCGTAGCGTGCCGCAAGAAATCGTAACCAACATCGCCGGTTTTACTCTGCTCTACATTCTGCTTTCGATTATTGGCGTTTTGTTCATGAGCGGGCTGGGATTAAACTGGGAAACCTGTATTGGGAGTGTGGCGGCAACCATCAATAATATCGGTCCGGGATTCGGCTCGGTGGGCCCCACGGAAAATTACGCCCATCTGCCGTTGATCGGTAAATGGTTTCTTTCCTTTTTAATGCTTGCCGGGCGGCTGGAAATTTACACGGTGCTTGTTTTGTTTGTGCCCATTTTCTGGAAGCGTTAAAACCAGTAGTGAAAGTTGTGGAAAGACGGTAGCATGTATGGGGCTGTCCCAAAAGTCAAAGACAATGTATTTTTTTACATTTTTTCTTTCCCTCACCCCCTTTAATTCCCCCTCTCCCGAAATCGCTGGACCTGGCACACACTTGACACAGGGGGAATAATTTGTTAAATTTTCTACATGCAAATATATGGGAAAATTTTTAGCGAACCAATATTAAAACGTATTAATGCGATCATTGCCCGGCAGCCGCAGATATCTCGTAGGAAATTATCACGAGAGGTATGCGAACTGATGGACTGGAAATCTCCCAATGGGAAATTCCAGGAGATGAGCTGCCGTAAAGCCTTATTAGAGCTGGATCGGCGCGGTTTAATCAAATTACCAGAACGAAAAAAAAGCTATGCTTTTGAAAAAAAGAAAAAGCGTAAGCTTGATGTTCCAATCGCCTCCATTGAAGGCCATTTATCGGTTTTAGGCGAAATTGTAATCGAGCCGATCAAAAGCCGCTACAGCAAGGATTCGCGCGCATGGTTTCAGTTAATAGAGAATTTCCATTACCTTAAAAGCGCAAAACTTTGTGGCGCTCAGATTCGCTATATTGTAAAAAGCGAGAAGTATGGCTATATTGGCGCTTTAGGCTTTAGTTCAGCGACTTATAAATTACGAGCCAGGGATGCCTATATTGGCTGGAGCGAAAAGGCGCGAAGGGAGAATATCCAGTATGTGATCAGTAATGATCGTTTTTTGATCGTACCTACGGTTAAGGTCAAGAATCTGGCTTCATTTCTGTTGAGTAAAGCCTTGCAGCGTATTGGAACCGATTGGGAGAGTCGTTATGGTTATCGCCCGGTTTTGGTGGAAAGTTATGTGGATTCTAGTGTTTTCAAAGGCATCGGTTACCTGGCTTCCAACTGGCTTTATGTAGGAAATACCAGCGGTCGTCGTGACGGTATCGCCAAAAAGGTATTTCTTTATCCATTGCAAAGGAACTGGCGAAAGATTTTGTGTCAGGAGAGTGCGGACGGTTTAGGCCAAGGACGATTAATCAAAGACTCATCGAATTGGGCGGAGCGGGAATTTGGCAGCATTCGCTTATATGACAATCGTCTCAAACAGCGTTTGTACGCCATAGCGGATGACTTTTACAACAAGCCGCAGGCCAACATTCCGGAGGCCTGTGGTGGTAAGGCGCGCACGATGGGCGCCTATCGATTTTTTCAAAACGAGAAGGTAACCATGGATATTATTTTAGATGCACATACCGAGGCGACGATAGATCGCATAAAAGAACACAAGGTGGTTTTAGCGCCTCAGGACACGACCATTTTAGACTACAGCACGCATCCCATGACCAAAGACTTGGGGCCGACAAGCCATATAGATCACCAGAGCATTGGCTTGATTTTACATGATACATTGGCCTTTAGTGAGGATGGCACGCCGTTAGGCGTATTGGATGCCCAGGTATGGGCTCGTGATCCGAAGGATCGAGGCAAGACGCGTCGTCGGAAGGAATTACCCATTGAGCAAAAAGAGAGTATGAAATGGTTACGTAGTTATCGCCGGGTCAACGAGATCGCTAAGTTATGTCCGGAGACGCTTATCGTAAGCGTGGGCGATCGAGAGGCGGATATCTACGAATTATTTCATGAGGCTCAAAGGAAAGATAGCAAGGCAGGACTTTTGGTACGCGTGGGCAAGCGCCGCAATCGCAAAGTGGCCGGAATTGATCTGTGGGATTACATGTCCAGTCAAGAAGAGCGCGGTCAATTTCAAATTCATGTTCCTCGTAGGGGCAATATCAGGGCTCGTGAGGCCAAGATGTCCTTGCGTTATTCGTCGATAGACTTAGAACCGCCGAAACGATTTTCGTCCTCTAAGCCCATTAAGGTGTGGGCTGTTTATATCCGAGAGGTCGATCCGCCAGCTGATATTAAGAGTCCAATAGAGTGGATGTTATTGACCACGGTGTCGGTAGAGAATTTTACTGATGCCTATCAACGAGTGCAGTGGTACACTCGTCGTTGGGGTATCGAGATATATCATCGAACGCTCAAGAGCGGCTGCCGCATAAAAGATCGTCAATTAGGCAGTGCGGATCGTTTAGAGACGGCCTTAGCCGTGGATATGGTTGTAGCCTGGCGCATTTATCATATGACCATGTTAGGTCGTGAAATACCGGATTCGCCGGCGAGCGTATTTTTCAAAGAAGAGGAATGGAAAGCGTTGTATTGCTATGTGCATAAGACGCCCATAGCGCCGGAGGAGCCGATGAGTTTACGAGAAGCCATCCGTATGGTAGGTCAGATCGGAGGCCATTTAGGCAGAAAGAGTGATGGCGAGCCTGGCACAGTAACGCTCTGGCGAGGAATACAGCGATTGGATACGGCAACCGAGATGTATATTATTTTTACTTCAAGCCGAGACGGCCCATAACCCACGGTGCTATGTGTGGGTAAAGGTCAGCCCGAAATCGGGAGAGGGGGATAAGGGGGTGAGGACTATTGTAAACTTTTCCATATATTTTTATAAATATACATATGATGTCGCTTTTGAGACACTCCCATAACACCTTTGGCATGATGATTTTCGACATCGATAAAACCATTCTGCTGTTTTATGCCTGATTTTTCATGGTTTATATTGTTGCAGAGAGCGAACATATCAAAGACGAAGGGATTTGTCCTTCGTTCGTGGTTCTGCTTACGTTGTGCTGCGCATGCCCAGGGCGGCGCCCCGGGCAATCTCCCCCACGCCAAACCAGCGCCCCCCTTCAGGGGGCGCTTCCCTCCCCCTCTTCTCCATCCCCTTCCCCCCGGCCTTCTCCTCAAACCGAAAACCTTTCCTATTCCACCTTCTCACCGTCCGCCAACGGAACCTCCAGCAGCACAAAGCTCCGCCAGCGTCCACCATCTTTGATCTGCGTTTCCTCTTTTACACGGCTGCGGCGTAAAAAAACATTCAAACTATCGCCGCGCCCGCTCAGCTTTTCAGCCAATTTTACGCGCGCCTCCAGCATGGCTTTTTTCCTGGCCAACTCCGGGCGCAGCGAGCTGCCCTTACCAACAGCGTACAGATAACCCTCTTTCTGCGGAACGGAAAGCGCCCACTGCGGCGCATTCTTCACCTGCAACGCAAGCGAATCGCTGTCCGCAGTCTCTACCGTCGATTCATTACCCTGTTTATCTTTTTCATTTTTACAGGCAAACAAAATAAGGCCGGCGGCTAATATTAATAAAAATACCCTCCTCATCATTCACCTTCTTGCATTAAACGGTCGCGCTCTTTATTCCATTGCACCCAGTCGGAATTGGCGTCTTCCTGCGCATCAAATGCAGTCATTTTATAAGCCACATCCTGCATCTGCTTAAATTCCGCCAGGTCTTTAGCCACCATGTCTTCAAACGCTTTTCGCTCCTCTTTTATGAATTGTTCAAAATCGTCAGCGTCCTTTTTCTTAAATTCTTCAAATTCCTTTTGCTGTTGCTTTTTGTACTCTTCAAAATTCATCACCAGAATTAATTCCTGGCCGGCGCTTAAAGTGAGCGAAGTATCGGCCAACCCCGAGCGATCTTTTTTTAAGGGGGTAATCTCCAGGGCTCCTTCATAACAACGATAGCGGGTCATGTTAGAGTCGCTTTCCAGGCGATAGACTGTGCCGCGCACGGCGCAAACAGAAGTGGGCGTTTTAACCACCAGCGAGGCCACCCCCTTTAAAAACAAGCTGATCCAGGCCCGGCCGCGACTCATTTCTACCTGTTCATTGCCCATTTTATCGCGCGTAATGCTGATCACCGAATTCTCGCCGATGCGCATCACTTTCTTGTTTTTAAAAGTAATTTCGCAGCGCGATTGTTTACCTGTTTTAAGGCGATCTTTTTCCAGCACCGGCATGTAATATTTAACCGGCTGCCATTCCAGCTGCCCCGCATGCTGCAAAAAATTCTTCCCGATGGGAAAGGTCACCTTGCCCAGCGGCTCCTGAGCAAGCGTAACAGAAGTAAAGAACAAAATGACCATCCAGCCCAAACAATGTATTTTCATCGCCTTTTCTCCTCGTTGCTGTTTTCTGTCGCTTCAAATCTCAAAATTTAAAATGCCGTTCTCATCATACGTATTTAAGCGTCAGTTCATTTTAATTCAATAATTTTGGGATTAACGTCTTTAAAATCGGGCATCACCATTCCCGCGTCGGCATTGATGTAGGTAGGATCGCAAATCACGAATCGTTTTCCTTTGTATTCCACCGCGGCGCCCGGAATCTGAGAATTAAAACACACCGCCGTGGCAATGTGATTGGGGTAATCCAGCCCAATGATCTCTAATCCCAGCAAATGACGCACCAAAAAAGCGAACAGAACGGAACGGTCTTCACAATCGCTGGCCGGGTAATAAAGCGTTTCGTCCGGCAGCAAACATTTTTCACGACCAAATTGCTGGTCATCTGTCTGGTATTTAAAGGCTGTTTGCACAAAGCGTAAGAGCAAATTCACCGCCTCCAGCTCGCTTTTGCCCTGCACCATGGGCCGTAATTGCGTAAGCAAAGAATAATTCAGCTCGCCGGAAACCGGCGCCGCAAAATACACGGTTAAATCAGTTTGCGGATAGTTTTCCAGAAAACGCACCAGTTGCACGTCGTACTGCGCGGAAAGCTGATATTGTTTGCCGTTAAAGGTAAAATGCATGGCTTTTTCGCCAGGCGTAATGGCGAAAACCGGCAAACGGTTCAGGGTTAAACGAAGAGGTTGATCCGCGTTTTTAAAAGTTCCGCGATAGGTGCGGATCTTGCCGCTCAAATTCAGCCTTTCATTAAGCGAGATGAAGTAATAGCGCTGGTTGTTAATCTTAACAAAAGGTTGTTCAAAAATCGTATTTTTAGAAGGCATGAGTAAAAATAACTTATCGGCTTTAAAGGCGACCTTTGCGTCGTAACCCAGCTTATTCAATAAAAACCAGTTATAAGCCGTGCAGATATTGGGATCGTTTGCAAAATTTTTGCGAACCGCCTTGTCTATCAGCTCCAGAAAAGCCCAGTCGTTTAATAGTAACTGTTTTTGGGTTTGTTGCAGGGCCGAAACCAGCGGTTTGTAATCGGTGGCCGCCATGGCCAGCCAGGCCTGGCTGATCTTTTCGCTGGTTAGCGGACTTTTAAGGTTTATTGATTTCAATCGCACCGCGGGAAAATTGAGCCTGGCGCCGTAAAAATTCACGGTAATAGCCTGCTTTTGAGGCCTGGGCAGGGGGCGCGGCTTTGGTTTAACCACAGGTTTTGGAGGCGGGAGCGGCAATTCTTCAATCTTTTTGACAGGTACTTGCGGTTTTGGTTTGTCCTCTTCACGGGCAACGGGCATTTTAGGCGGTTTTGGCCTGGAGAAGGTTTTTATGCCTTGTTCGGTTAAAAAAGCCTGCCAGTCTTTTTTCAAAAATTCGGCAAAGTCTTTATCTTCCTGCTCCACAAACTGCTTAAACTGCGCCTGATCTTTTTCCAGCCATTTCTGAAACTCATCATCCTGAGCAAACAGGCCTTGGCCCGATATTAACGCGCCAAGCGCCAGATAGATAAAAATATGTCCCATGCGCATGATTTCTCCAATCATTTTGATTTTACACTGGCCGGTATGGGCGTACTGGCCTTTGTCGTTTTAGCCAACGCCTTTCCCATCTTTTTTCGCCAGCAAACAGCGCCGGGCAGGAAGCATTAAGTCAGGGATTTAACACCTGCGCCGACTCTTTTTGATCGTAAAATTGGTTAATGGGCGCCACCTGATTATTGCGATCGATTTGAAAGACCTTCCACACATTGCCTTTGACGCCGCGCGGTGCGTCAAAGCTGGCCACCAACCGACCATCGGCATAAACATCCACATGGGCGCCGCTGTACGAAAGGTCGCGGCTGCCCCGGTGCATTCGGCCGCTGTAATTGTGCACGGCATAGGTGTAAACTCCGGGCGCCGGTTTATAAATGGTGATGGTTTCCGGACCGTAAGAGTGCTGATCGTCGCGGTCCAGAAAATTTCGGCCGCCGATGGGCGTTTTATTGCGCCACCAGATGTGGAACGTTCCGCCGCCTGGACGCGGCCCGCTTAAATGGGCATCCAGATCCGGAGGAAAGGCGCCCCAGGTTAAAATAATACGAAATTCCCGCACCTCCGGCGTTAAAGCAAAATGCATGCTTACCGGCAATTCCATAATGGTCATTTCGAATTGATGTTTGGCTTCCAGATACCCTTGCTTGCTAAAAAGCACATCATAGGCGCCGTATTCCATTTCGCTGATAAACGTCCCATTGGCATCGGTCTGTCCCAGGGCAACGGTTTCGCCGGTACGCTGATTTTTAATGGCCACGCCCACGCCGGCCAATGGCCGACCGTTGACCGCATCCACCAGATTAACCACGTAAAGCCGTTTTTTCAGGAACAACTCATTAACTTCGTAAAAATGCCCGTCTGAGATAACGCCTGCGCGGTACACCAGCCCCTTTTGCCCCGGTTTGAGCTTAATGGAATGAACGCCGCCATTCAGGCGATCCTCCACCCACACTTCGATGCCAGCGTTAGAAAGAGCGTAAAAATCTTCTTCCTCGGCAAATTCCTCATCCATCAAATCGTTGATCACCCAAATATTAAATAAGGCCCCCTTTGCATCATGGATAATGAATTCCTGCGAACCTCCCGTTAGCGTGCGGTTAACCGTCACATTGCCATCGCTGGAAGGTTTATCCAGATTGCCGCGAATGGCTTCCACCTTGCCATCGTGATAATATTGTAAAACAGCCTCGGCCTCGCCGCTCATGGCCATTTCATCCCATTTAACCGTTACCTTAAAATCGTAGGCCTGCACGGTTAAAAGCAGGCACAAAGTCATTAGAATAACCTTTAACATCCCCATAGCCCTTCAGCAAATTTAACTTTATCTCAAATCATCTTCGTAACATGGGCGAGATGATATTCTTTTTTGCAATGCGCACCAGAACATAAAAAAGCTGATTTTCCAGGTCCGGATACCGTTCTACAATTTCTATATCTTTCAAATAATATTTGATTCGTAAAAAGGAAATTTCCTGAAATGATGATTCCCCATCCGTCTGATCTTTGTACAAAATTTTGATGCGATGAAAGCCCACGGCAAGATTGGTCAAAATATTAAAGATGGCCTGTTCTTCCGCAGTTTTCCATGCGTCATTCTCATTACGCCGCGAGGTAAAAAGGCCCACGCCGTAGGCATAGCGCTCATCCTCCCAGAACGTCTTTTCTACCCACGGCGGCGCCTTAAGTTGCCTGGCGTTAATCCATTCTTTTGACAGGGAATCCCTTTGCTCAAACGAGTAAGCGGCAATATAATCGCCGGTGAGAATATTGGTCATAAAAGAATCAATGCCAAAAAGTTTGCCCTGAATTTTAAGCACGGAGTCTGGCGAGTAATAATAGTAATAATCCGAATTTTTCAGCCACTGCGATTCGTTGGTGTCTTCAAATATCTCCAGCGTACCATTGACCACGCACGATTTGTAAGCGCAGTACATATTTTCCGCATCGGTTCTGGCGGAATGCCCGCCGTACGAATAGCCAACAATAATTCCCGGATAGTTTTTTGGATAAAGAAACCACGAAGGATATTCTTCAATGGCAAAAAGCTGCGAAAAATAACAAAGACTGCCCAAAATACTAATCAATACAAAACGCATCATGACAATAACGATCATTTAATGGGAAATAGCCGGGCTTGCCTCAGGGGCCTTTTAATCCGGCGACATTCCAGAGGTTTCGGCCGAAAAGAACGTCTCTGGTTCGTTTCTTTCCGACTTTGCACAACGATTGTTTTTTTTCGCTTGAAAGTGCTTTTTAATCAGTTCGTAGCGATTAAAATGCCCGCTTCCTCTGCTTAAAAGGGAAATGAGGGAACGCCCCATAGGGGACGTCCCTCACTAAAATCGTTGCGTGGCACAGGAACAGCGCCGGTTCGCTTATTTAAGGTCCTTGCTTTTCTACAAGCATAAACGCCCGGCATAACCACGTTAAAAGATCAGAAGCCCTGTTGTTGTTTTTCGTAATCTTCCATCTCTTTTTTCAGCTCTTCGTAAGCTTTGGTGGCTCTAAAACGCTGGTAAAGTTGCGGTTTCTTGTTCTGTAATTCATCCAGGATGGATTGATTAAGCGTTTTGGGATCAATGGCCACCACCGCGGCAGCGGTAATCTGGCCGGTTTCTTTATTGCGCAAGAACTTAACTTTTTTGGTGACGGCGCCGCGTAACAATTGACTGGTCAATGTTTTGGTAACCGTCGTGAAGGCTTCGTTAATTTCGGAATCGTTTGCGCTGCCGATTTCTTCCTGGAAGCTCTTGTTCAGCCTTTGAACTTTGGTGTTAAAAACCTGCGCCAGGTTGCCCATGGCGTCGGTTACGGCCTTCTTTTTGGCCAGATCCTGCCGCGCAGAGGTGCCCTGTCCCACGGCTGCCACCCCGCCGGATTCAATAATTTTGTTGGCCAGATCGGTTAAATCCTGAAATGGATCTTCAATAACTTCCATGGCGCCCGGATCCGATGCGGCGACTTTGGGGTTCGAACTTCCGCACGAAATCATCAGGGCAGAGGCAATGACTAAAATTAAAGCAAAAAACATAAAACGCTTCATGACGTTCTCCTACATTGATTTGACTTGAATGAAAAATGCTTTCTTATATTCGCACTATTCCTTTTTAACTGCATTGATCTGCATCAATTTAAATTAATTCGCAACCTCTAAATTTTAAAATGAATTAAAATAATCCATCAATTGTTTGTAAAATTTCGTGGTTAGCGCTTTTTTAATCGTCCGCAATACGCGCGCCCGGACTTCATCTTCCGAAATCGCCGCCGATCGCTTGTTAATATTAAACGTTTTTAAGGTCGTCTGATTGATCAAATCGTTGACATCGATCTTGAAATGCCAGTTGTAAGCCACAACGCCCGGCCGATTCAAATCCGTTTTATTCATCTCCAGTTGATAGCGAATGCTGAGATGGGGATTTTGCCGGCCCATGCTAAAGCCAAAACGACCGAGTACCTCGCGCAAATAAGCGGCGATCTCTTCAGCAGAAGGTCCCTCGCCGCTAATTTGCACAACAATCGCTTCTCTGATTTTGCGCGCTGCGTTTTGCAGGGCGTCTTCGCTGACCGCCAGTTCCAGACCGTCGCCGCCGGTTAATACCTTGTATTGTTCGTTAATCAAACTGTTAACCTGAGCCAGGGCCAGCGCTTTGTTGATGTTGGCCAGTTGACGCAATTTATTGGTCTCGCTTTGACTGGTTTCATAATATCTTTTTAATAGTAAATTGTTTTCATTAAAATCCTGCTCCAGCAAGGCGGCCGTTTCCGCCCGATCCAGATAAGCCAGCGCGTAGTACAGCCCTTCTTTTTCCGAAAAAAAGACCTGACCGATTTTGACATTTTTTAGCTGCACGTCGCTTTGCAAACGCGTGCGGTTCAAAATATTCGTTTCGCTGCTAATGGAGCTTTTGTTCTTTTTAAGAGATTCGAATACGCTTTCAATCAGGGTTTCGTCCACCTGAACATGGGTCTTAAAAATTTTGGCAATTTGCCCCATGGCGTTCTTTTCTGCGGCTTCACGCGTATCGCCGCTGCCCACGCCCACCAGGTATTGATGCTCGGAATAAACTTCGTAAGGATTGTTTACCCATGCCGGTTTTTCGCTCCCCCGCTGCACGCCGCTCGATTTTTGCGCGTACGAACACTGCCAGAATTGAATGAACAATAGCGCGATGATCATTCTAAAAAGTATTTTCATGCCATGCACTCCTGCTTATTTTATTGAAGCGTTGCAAAATGAATGAGATTGACGTTTTTTGTGGTGATTTCGGTCTGAAAATGTTTACGCAACAAAACCTGACCGCCGCCATCGTAACAGGTAACGTCCACCGAATGGTTGCCAGGAGTCACCTTAAATTCGCCGGCCAGACATTTATCGGGCATGGTTTTCCACACGCGCAAATCAGGCTGCTCGGTGGCGTCAACCGCCAGATCGACGCTGGCATCCAGCAACGCTCCTAAAAAACCGTCGGCTTTTAATTCTTTACGCAGCTTCTTTTTGCCCTTGGCCGCCAGAATGCCTTTGGTAACCGTGCGCACCAGAGTTTTTAAATAGATGATCTTTTGCTTGCTCTGGAAGGTTTTAACCGCCACCTTGCCCAAATCCTCTAAAAGCTCAAGCGTTCCGACATATTGGCCGTTGATGGCCACATCCACGCGTTTTATCTTTGTTTTTCCGCTAACCATCATCGGAAAGGCGAATTTAAAATGGTAACCTGCTTTCATCCCCGGAAATGGAATTCTCGGTAAAGCAATGGGAACGCTTAAATCGCTGATGCCCAGGTAATTGTCGTAGGTGGTAATCAAACCGCCGACGGCTATCTTGCGCGGCGCCTGTCCGACAAACCCCATGACGCTTAAATAGAGCGCCCCGCGCTCCATGGATGGTTGCTTTAAGAACGACGGCTTTTCAAAATAATACACATCCGATTGCAGGCGAAAGGCTTCGTCAATCTTTTCCAGTTCAATGCGGCAGTCGTCAAAGCTCCCCTCTGTGCGGTAAATTAAATAGGAAAGATAGTGAGCCAGCACATCGTTGTAAAAGCGCGGCGACTGGTAGGTAAAATTGATGGCGGTGGTGTCAGCCTGGTTGTACTTTTCTACCATCTCACGGTATTTGTCTTCCAGCTCTCGCAGCTTAATATCCACGCGCCGGATTTCAACAAAGGCGTCGTCAAACCGATCGAGCTTAATGTAGTTGATCGCTTTGAACACGTTGACGTAAATATTTTCGTGCACCTCGCCGTAATAATCCATGGTCAGGTCGTTGAGAAAAAAGGACATGCCGGCCTGCGAAATGCTTTTAGTGAACAACTCTTCCATGGCCAGCTCGGCCTTTTCAAAGTACTGATTGCTGCGTTGATAATCTCCCTGATAAAAATAGGTGATGCCCATATCCAGGTAGTAAAGCAATCGGTCTTTCTGACGGTAGAGATTTAACTTTTTGGCTTGCTCAATTTTTTTAAGCGCCAGTTGGTATTCTTCGCGAGAGAGATCGGCAACCACCGTATCAAAATATTGCGCCTGGCGCATGGAGGAAGCGCAGGCTAATAACCACAGCCCGACAAAAATCAGCAAAAAGTTTTTTGCAGTTTTCATGTAAATTCCAGCTTAAGTGGGACGTACTTATGGAAAATTTTGAAAAGACTCCGCGTTTCCTAAGAACAGCCAATCATCCCGCCTGCCCGGAATCAAGAACTCTCCCATTACAACAGCGTCTCTCTTCCGTTCCGTTCGGCAGTGACAGTCTTAATGATCGTTTCAAAGGATTTAAATCATGAAACCTACCACTTGTATTTGCTTTGTTCGATATATTTTTTGATTTCTTTCTGGCCGATCCACACCTTGGTGTTTTTTTCGATGTCGATTAATTCCAGATTAACCTGGTATTTGACCACGCGTCGTCCTTCAAAGGAATCGGTAACGGAGGTGATGACGCCCTGCAGCATAAAATCGGCGCCCAATTCATTGGCCAGCTCCTTGGCGCTCTCTGGCGAGGCAAAACTTTGTTGATCCAATCGTTCGTTGCGCAGGGCTTCGCGTTCTTTGTCTGAAGCCACAAACTGCACCTGACCGGAGTTTAACAACTCTCGCTCAATATGTTTGATGAACATGGCCGTTTCGATGTGTTCGCTGGTGCGGTTGCGTATCTGTCCCACGATAACAACCGGTTTTCGCCCGTTTTCATCGATAAAGTTTTTAAGCCACGGTCTGGAAAGCACGTCTTTTACCATGGCCTCGGCAGTAAGACGGGCATCCGTATCGTTCCAGCGCCCGCTAATGTCGATGGCTTCGTCCACCTGAACGCGTTTAACCGTGCGCGTAGGGCCAGCGCAATTAAAAAGGATGATTGAAATCAGAAATAAGGAAAGGTAATTAAGAAAATGCGTTTTCACTGCCATGGGGTTCTCCCTTTTTCATTTGCCTAATTATTTTAGTTTATTATCGACTGAATATCAAATTAAATTTACTTATCCCCCTGAACGCTCAATTTAATTCGACTAAAAAATTCACAACTTGAATATTAAAATATTTTAATTCAAGAGGAAAGAGCTGTCTGTGTTTTTGATCAAAAAAATTCGTGTAAAGGAACGGTCCTCTGCCGGCCGCTAAGCAGGCGTGTCCGCTTTCCCTTCTACTGCAATTAGAGTACGGTTTTTGTCCAATGGAGCTATTCAACGAGCGGGACTTGCCCGGTGGCAAAGTAGGCGGATCATGGCGGAATTTCGGCCTAATAACCAAGGCAACCAAAAACAATTTTGCTGGGATTTAAACAACCTCAGAGCGCACAGCGCACAGAGAATTCACAAAGGGCACAAAGAATGTTAAAAATTAAAAATAGTTGGAATTGCCTTCACGCCCTGTACCCTCACTCCCAGACAAAAGATTAGGAGTGACCGTACTTGTAAGGGCGAAGGATTTCCATCCCCACTTTATCCAGAGCGCTTTTTTTATATGACTAAAGATTAATGCTTACCAGAGTTGAATTGTTCTTGGAAATCCTTCGCCCCTACGTAAACGGTGGTAGGAATTCACCACATTTGCAGAAACATTTTTGAAATGACAGACTAACTATTCAACCATTCAACTAATTAACCATTCAACCAATCCAGCCATGGCGAGATAGGTGTTTTGAAGGAAGTATTCTAAGGCAGCACAGCCGCAACCAAAATCAACCGCAACGCGCGCAAAGTAATTTTCTGACAGATTACGCCAATCAACGCAGAAAATTACTTAACATTATAAGGCGAAAGCTAAGTAAACCGGCGCTATTTACGGGGCTGTCCCAAAAGTCGATGAAAGTAAATTTTTATACAAAACATATTTTGGCGTTGAAGAGACAAGATGAATATTTAACAACTATTTTTTCCTTAATTTCTATAAAAAACCGCTCTAACGATTTTAAAATGGTATTTTTTGGGCCTAAATTTTGACACTGGCTTGCCCGGTTTAAATTAAAAAAGATGTTAGCGCTATACTTATACATCTCGTTAACTAAACCGTACTCTTTCATCTGATTAAACATCTTTTTTAAATTATACGCTACTGCTATTATACCAAATTCTGTTTTTACTTTCTCTAATCCTCTTAATAAAAAGCCCCTTATTCCTAGATTATGCTTTATTTGTCCAAAAATTGTTTCTATCTCCGAACCTCGTTTGCTGATTAATCTTCTTCCTTCTTCCGTATTCAATCGAGAACGAACCTGCTTTTTATAATCATTAAGCATGACATTTACTCTAACAACACGTGCAGTCTGGCCCTTGTAGCACTTCTCTTTCAATACACAGCCTTCACAACTCTCACTACGGTAAATACGATGCTTTACTTTAAAACCCGTCGACGTAACACTTTCCTGTTCTCCAACATATTCTAAATACCGACCGGCAGGACATTCATAGCGATCTAATTCACTATCATACCGCATGTTATCTATCAAAAAAGGATTCTCTTTGTATGACTTCTTTTGCTCTTTGTAATAACTACTGTATTTGATATAAGCTTCTACACCTTCTGATTCCAAATATGCATAATTCTCCTCACTTCCATAGCCTGCATCGCCTATTACTCGATTTGGTTGCCTACCATAACAACGCTTGTATGACTCCATAAAGGGCTTTAATAATACGCTATCATTCGCGTTCTGATTTATCGTATAATTCACTATAAATTGATTCTCACTTCCTACCTGAACATTATAACTCGGAAGCAAATCCGTATTATTATGATGATCCCGCTTCTTACTCATAAAGGTAGCATCCGGGTCCGTCTGGCTATAGCTATTCCTACCATTTAGAAGCTTTCGTTGCTTTTCATATTTACGTTGGCGCGGTAAATAATCCTTCTCTATTTTATTTTTTGCTCTCTTTAATTCCTTATTGTCCGGTTCCTTTTTTAACCGCTCATTCAATATATCAACTATTTGTTCAATCTGATTAGAGCTTAAAGTAACATCCTCTCCTAATTCTCCTAAATCTTTATTACCGTATAAACGATTCTCTAAAGCATTCTCGCTATCTATCTTCTTTAGTAATTCCTTTAGCTTCTCTTGAAGTACTCTCTGGTAACGGTCTACATTCTTCTTCCAGACTGCCTTGTATTTATTCGCATTCGCCTGAAATTTGCTCCCGTCTATAAAAAGATCATTTAATCCTATATAGCCCAACTCCAATAATTGCTCAACTACATAGGTGAATACTTCCTCTATTTTTCCCTTCAATCGTGATGAACGAAAACGATTTATCGTCCTAAAATCCGGACGACTGTTCCCTGATAACCACATGAAATGAATATTCTCTCTTAAGGCCTTAGCTATCTGGCGCGAAGTAAATATCTTCTGCGTATAGGCATAAATGACTACTTTTAATAGCATCCGCGGATGATACGCGGCCCGACCGCCTCCTTTGTATTCTTTAATTAAAAAATCAATATCCATCTTGTCTATGATGGCATTGATAAACCGAACCATATGATTGGGTTCTATGAGCTCATCTAATGAAGGCGGAAGAATAGTAAGTTGGTTTTGATCGGTAGTTTTAAATGGGATTTTCCGACAACGTTTTGGCTTCATGGTTTTTATTTTAAATTTAATATTTTCAAACTATTAATGCAAGTTATTTTATGTGCTAAAGACAATAAATAGAACCAATTTAAATCTTGTTTTTATTCATGTTTTTTTGTTGAAATCTTTTACCTTTTCCATAATTTCGTATCACATTTACCAATAAAATTATATTTAAAAACCTGCATATTTATACATCTTGATTTACTTTTGGGACAGCCCCTGGGGGATGAGTTTTTAAAACAGCACAAAAATTTTCAAACGCTTTTCCATTAGATATTCCAGAGGAAGTGTTCTAAAAAAGGGACGCGCAAGCGTCCCTGTAAACAATTTAATCGTCTATTTGATTTCCCGTACTGTTTTGGCGCCTTTATCAGGAAAACAGCGTCAATAATTTGAATCCAAATCAAATGCCGAACGGCTATTTGACCAGTAAAATCTTCTGGAATTTTACGGCATTTTCCGTGCGGTATTTTACCAGATACATGCCGCTGGCGAATTGGGCTCCGTTGAAGGTTACCTGATTAAGTCCTGCACGTCTGATTCCCCGATAAATGGTGGCCAGCTTTTCTCCAGAGATATTGTAAAGTTCGATGGTTACCTTGCTGCTCTTTTTCAAGACAAAGCGCAGTCTGGTTTCGGGATTAAAAGGATTGGGATAATTGGGCAGCACGGTAAATTGATCGGCAATGGCCGTCAGGTCGTCATCGATGGCGCTGGTCCCGATCTCGGTAAATTCGTAAAAATCATTGGCCGCCAGGCCTTCATAAATATCAACCGACCCGGAACCGGCCCATTCAATAACCAGCGAATCGATCTCAAACGCATCGCCAAGCCCAAAGTGCAGGCGATAGCTGTTGTGGCTGCCGTGCCCGGTTTGCGAATTGACATCGCGCATTTGCCACACAGGCGTTCCGTTGATGGTTGCTTTTATTCGTACAATGGTGCCGATGGCGCTTTTATTAGCATTTACACCGATTAACTTGATTTCTACAAAACTATTGGAATTACCATTATTTACAAACAGGCGATTGGGGCCATCGCGACCGACCACAATATCCATATCGCCGTCCATGTCAAAATCGGACCAGGCGGCGCTGCGGGCAAAGCTGGCGCTATCGACCAGAATGGTATTTGTTTTTTTGGTGAACGTTCCGTCGCCGTTGTTCACATAAAGGCGGCTGCGATAACCCGCGGCGTAGCCGCCGTCGTTCCCCACAAAAAGGTCCAGATCGCCGTCGTTGTCAAAATCCGCCCAGGCGCTACAAATGGTTAAATCAACATCTGCCACGATATCGCCCACCGTGGCCGAATCCATCCGCGTCATAATTGGATTGCCATTGGCGTCCAGGCCGTCGTTGCGAAAGAGGATGTTCTTTTCCGGCACATCGGGCGTATCGCCTGCATTGCCGATAAACAGGTCCAGATCGCCGTCGTTGTCATAATCGCCCCAGCTTGCCGTTTCCGAAGTACGGCCGTCTGTTTCTCCGTTATTGATGAGTACATAATCTACAAAGTCGGTTCCTGTGTTAACCCACAAAACGGTTTTTTGCCCGATGGCCCCGGAAATGGTGACCAGGTCCAGATCGCCGTCGCCGTCGAAATCGGCCCAACTACCGCCGGCGCGGGCTGAAGTGCCATTAGAAAGATTATTGCTCTCTTCTGTAAATGTACTGTTTTGATTATTGGTGTACAAAGAGTGGTTCGTTCCGGTGCCGATAAAATTGGCGTTACTGACAAAGGCGTCTAAAAAGCCGTCGCCGTTCCAGTCTCCCCAGAAGCCTCCCACTTTACTACGTGATGACTCTTCATCGGTTAAGGTGGGCGCCGACGCCACGCTAAACGTTCCGTCGCCGTTGTTCAGGTAAAGAGAAACCTTAGAGTAATTGGTGGGAAACGATCCATGGGTAAACGGCTCAGAAACCAGCATATCGAGGTCGCCGTCGTTGTCAAAATCGCCCCAGGATACGCCGCCAGAGGTGAATTCATCGGTAACAATGGGCCCTGCCAGGGTATCTTCCGTAAAGGTGCCGTCGCCATTATTGCGGTATAGATGATTTTTCCACTGAAAGCCTTCTTCTCCGTTAGAAAAATACAGATCGTCGTCGCCGTCATTATCATAATCGCCCCAGGCCGAGGCGTGCGTAATAAAGGTACCCAATTCCTGCGGAAATTGAAAAGGATCGTTGGGATATTGCGCCCATACCGATGTAAAAAATAATACGAGGATAATTATTAAAGTATGAAATTTTATTGCGCCCATGGTTTCCCTTTCTGTTGTTTACGCCAAACTATCCTAAAAATTTAAACTGTTAAGAGTTGACCGCAAATTACTGTTTGAACAAAAAACGCATCGTGTTGTAAATCACAGGATTTACATTCACACAAAGTTAAAACCGTCCGGCGCTCACCTAACGCAAAGAATAAGAACGCAGTCCAAAGACATAAAACCATCCTGCAGGACGAAGACACAAACCATTTTGGGCACAGGTAAACAAAAAGGGATTGCTCAATTGTGTGTGGTTTAGCGGCCTCACAACATGAGAAGAATTGCTCGTCCCGGTAAATCGGGACGAAGCAACGACTCCTCACATCGTTTTTTATTCTATTTTCATCGAATCAACATCATCTTGCGCATTTTGACAAATTGGCTCGTTCGCATCACATAAAAGTAGATGCCGCTGGAAAGATGTCTGGCGTCAAATAATATCTTGTAGTAACCCGCTTTTTGTGTTTCATCAACCAACGTGCTTACCAACCGGCCGGTGATGTCATAAACTCTGATGCTTACATAATCGTTTTCAGCCAGTTGGTACGCAATGGTGGTTTGAGGATTAAATGGATTGGGATAATTAGCCTTTAAATCAAATTTATCCGGAGTACCTTTGCCCACGGCCGCCAGAGCGCTGGGCAATTCAACCGTCACCGTAATGGTATCCTGATCAAAGGCGCCGCTGTCGTCGGTCAACGTGGTGTAAACAAAATAGGTTCCCGTTGGGCCTAACGAACAAATTTCCAGCGTATCGGTGGCAGGGTTGTACGTGTAGCTCAAAGCGGTGGGATCGCTAACCGAAAACGACCACTGCAAAAGCGAATCCGGCGTATCCACATCTTGCTGATAGTTGGCCATATTCAGAGAAGTGCAGTCATTTGGATTCAAGATCAAATTTTGCGGCAAACCTACAATTTGCGGCGGGTCATTAACGGCGCGAACCGTAATGCGCACCATGGCCGTATCGAGTCCCCCGTTGCCATCGTCGATCTTGTACTGAAAACTATCGCTGCCAAAAAAATCCTGGTTTGCAACATACCTTAATGTGTCGCCAAGTTGTGTAACTGAACCGTTTTGCGGGCTGGTTAAAACGGACAATTGTAGCGGATCGCCGTCCGGGTCCGAATCGTTGTTCAAAACCGCTATTTTAACCGAATCGTCTTCGGCCAATGAGGAAGTATCGGCCATTGCCACAGGACGCTGGTTGGGTGTGATCAGGCTCAATGAATTCCAGGCGCTGACGCGGCCGGCGCCCATTTTGCCGATGTGCGTAGCCGGGAGATTGGCGTCAATATTCTCTGCGCCCTGGTAAAGATAATTTTCTACCTCTGTGGCCGTTAAGGAAGGTTGATAAGACCAGATTAAGGCAGCCACACTGGCGGCAATGGGCGTGGCCATGGATGTGCCGTCTAAAGAGGCATAGCCGCCGTTAAGAGAGGTGCTTAAAATATTTTCGCCCGGCGCTGAAATATCGATCCACGTTCCGTAATTGGTCCAGCTTGGCGCGCCGTCGTTGGCATTGGTGGCAGCAACAGAAATACAATCGTCGCGGCTGTTTAAATAGGCTTGTGACTCGTTTCCGTCATTGCCGGCGGCCACAAAGATCAGACGTATTTGCGGATCGGAGGCCGTAGGGCTGGTGGTGCCATACAAAAAGGTGTTGATGGCGTCTTTCAAAGCCGTCGTTTCAGAGGAGCCCCAGCTACACGACGCAATGTGCGCCCCGTTTTCGGCTGCGTAAATAAAAGCCTGTGCGGCAAAATCCATGGAAACCCGGCCCGAGGGAAAATCTTTCCAGCCAATACGCAGGGGCATTACTTTCACCCCATTGCCCGCGCCCTGGGCGTCTTCTCCCCAACCGCCGGCTGCCGAACAAACGCCAAGCGCATTATTGTTGATGGCGCCCACATTGCCCGCGCAATGCGTGCCGTGTCCTTCATGATCGCTGGGATCGTTATCTTCCTGATCGTAGTCATCGCCCAGGTCCAATAAATTTGGATTGCCGGTAACAAAGTCCCAGCCCACCCAGTCGTCTGCGTAGCCGTTGCCGTCTTCATCAACCGTGCTGTTTGTATCGGCTAACTCTGCAGTATTGATCCAGATATTGCCGTGAATCGTGTTCCGATTGGTGCGATCGGCCAGAGCCCCGGCCAGATCCGGATGCCACCATTCCACGCCGGTGTCCATCACCGCAACGATAATGGAGGTGTTTCCCGTTTCCATGTCCCAGGCTTCAAAAGCGTCAATGTCGGCATCGTTGCTCTGATTGATATGCCACTGATCGGTCAGACGCGTGTCATCAGGCGTTTTAAATACGGTATGAATGGGAATGGGCTCTGCCACCAATACATCGGCCAGACTGGCGTATTCACGACTGATCTGCTCTACATCGATCGGTGTTTCAAAATAGAATAATAGCCATTGTTGTAAATCTTTATTCCGTTCATTGATAAAATCCGCTTTTAATTTAAAAAAGTTTTTGACCAGCCGCACTTTGTATTGCTCATTGAGCGCATCGATGGACTGGATGCCGGTTTTTCCAATAGTAAATTGAACGGTTCGTAAATTGTAAAATGCTTTTTCATCTATTTTAACGGATATTACATTTTTTTTAAACCCCACAAACGAGCTGGCCTGCAGCGCGCCGGATACGATTAAAACGATACCAATTAAAATCTTAAAAAAACGGGACATACGATTCCTCCTTAGCTATAATTAAATAAATTTCTATGGAAGATATTTATCTTTAGAACACGCTTGTTTGATTTTTAGCACAAAAGCATCATCCATAATATTAAGTCTGAATAAAGGCCTGTTTTCTTTCTGCGTAACGTTCATACTTATGAGTCCCCTCTAAAAAGGTATTGTTATCGAATTTCATGTAAATGGGACTATTGTTTTTATTTAAATTACATACAATATATTCGTGTCCATTCGTGAAATTCGTGGTTTTTATACTGAACTCAATTATTTTTAACGATTTTTTCAGTTGGATAAATTCCAAATATTTTGTAATTTTTGTAAATAATCTGGATGCCAAAAGGAGGTATTTGCGGCCATGCTGAACTGGGATGCGCTGTTTGCGCCGCTGTTCATCTGTCTGGCTCGAATATCAGATGTGAGCATTGGAACGATTCGCATTATCATGATCGGCAGGGGCAATCGTTTACTGGCCAGCCTCCTCGGCTTTTTTGAAGTAATAATCTGGTTGCTGGCAATCGGTCAGGTCTTTAAAAATTTGGACAACGTGGCATCATACCTGGCCTATGGCCTGGGCTTTGCTCTGGGAAATTTTATCGGAATTTCCATTGAAAACAAACTGGCTCTTGGCTACCAGATTGTTCAGATTGTGACGGAAGATAATCTCAAGACGTTGAGCATGCTGTTGCGCGAAGAAGGTTTTAAGGTAACTCATCTTTATGCCAGCAACGAAAGGGAGCGCCTTGATTTTCTTTATTTAATTACGCCCAGAAAAAAAGTAAGTCAGGCCATGCAAATTGCCAGAGAGTTCGATCCAAACGCTTTAATTTCGGTTTCTGACGTACGAAGCGCCTATCCCCAACTGAGCCATTCGCGCGGCAGAAGATGGCGTGCCATTCTAAAGAAAAAATAGATGAAAGGTGGTATGAAACAAGTAGAAATCTTTACAGACGGCGCCTGTTCAGGCAATCCCGGCCCCGGTGGCTATGGAACGATTTTAAAATATCAACAACACACCAAAGAACTATCGGAAGGTTATTTCAAAACGACGAATAATCGCATGGAATTGATGGCTATCATAAAAGGGCTGGAGGCCTTAAAAGAGCCGTGCGAGGTGACGGTTTATTCCGATTCTCGCTACATTGTGGACGCCATCAATAAAGGCTGGCTGAAAAACTGGGTCAAGCGACGCTGGATTCGGGGCAAAAACGAACCCGTAAAAAATGTCGATTTATGGAAGCGACTTCTTAAACAGCTCGAAAAACATAAAGTGCAATTCATTTGGGTTAAAGGACATGCTGGCCACACCGAAAACGAACGATGCGATGAATTGGCGGTGAAGGCGGCATCCAGGCCCAAACTTAATGATCTCTAAGTCGAGCGCTGCCTCAGGGCGTAAAGTGGTTGAATGGTTGATTGGTTGAATAGTTAAATTTTCAACGAAATCTCTCATGCCTTACAGCGTTAAACAAAGACAGACCGCCTGCACTAGATGCTTGCACTGGATGCTTGCGCTGGTTGCCTGCACTGGATGCCTGCACTGGATGCGATCAACTTCCCCCTTTCCCAGATTTTTATTCTGGGAGAGGGAGAACGCAGGGGTGAGGGTAATTCAAACTACTTTTAACTTTTAACATTCTTTGCGAACTTTGGGACTTCTCTGTGCGCTGTACACTCTGCGTTTGCTTAAATCCCTGCGGAAATATTTTTAGTTGCGGCCATGCTGTACTACAATTAAAAATTATCACACGAAGTGGGAGGCTGTGCCCGGATTATCACGCGGAGCGGGAGGCTGTGCCCGAATTATTAAAAGTAGAGTACCGGTTTGCTTAGCTTTCGTCTTAAATGTTAAATAATTTTCTACGATGATTGGCGTAATCTGCGAGAAAATTACTTTGTACGCGTTGCGGTTGATTTTTGGTTACGGCTTGTCTGCGCTCCCTTTTAATTCCCGTTAAAATCCATGCTGTTTAAAATGACAAGCAGCTCTTCTAATTTAAAAGGTTTTCTAAGACAGGCCTTAAATCCATATTTTTCAAATTGGGCCATTACCGGGTCATTGGAATAGCCGCTGGAGACCACCACCCGGGCATCCGGATCTACTTCCAACAACTTTTTAATCGCTTCTTTTCCTCCCATTCCTCCGGGAATGGTCAAATCCATGACCACCAGGTCGATCTTCCGCTCGTTTTCTTTGAAACTTTTGTACAAATTAATGGCCTCGCTCCCGTCTCTTGCCTGAATCACAACAAAGCCAAGCTGATCGAACAAATTCGCTGCCAGATCGCGCACCATCTCTTCGTCGTCCATAATTAAAACCACCGGTCGCTGATTGCCGAATTTAAATTTAGAAAACTTAAGTTTTTCTGCGACTTTTTCTTTCCGTTTGGTCGTCGCCGGTAAGTAGATTGTAAATTCCGTTCCAACTCCGACTTCGGATTGCACTTCAATATGCCCTTTGTGTTTTTTAACGATAGAAAAGGCGGTGGTCAATCCCAGCCCGCTGCCGCTCTGTTTGGTAGAAAAGAAAGGATCGAAGATTTTGGAAAGGTATTTGGGCGGAATCCCCACGCCCTGATCTTTAATAGTAATCTTAATATATTTACCCGCTTCCAGAGGCAGTTTGCCCGGCGTCTTTAATTCCATATTTTTGAGTTTCAGATAGATGGTTCCACCGTTCGGCATGGCCTGATTGGCATTAATGATCAGGTTTTGGATTACCTGATTGATCTGGCCCTGATCTACTTCGGCGTGCCACAGGTCCGAATCACTTTCCAACACAAAATCGACATTCGCGCCGCTCAGGACAAACTCAGCGGAATCCTGTACCAGTTCTCGAATATCGGTCGTTTTTTTAATGGGCAACCCGCCTTTTGAAAAGGTCAATAGTTGCTGTGTTAATTCCTGCGCCTTTTCAGCCGCTTTTTCCGCGCTTTGAATGCGGCTGATTAATCGTTTATCCTCTTCATTCATCCGCATTCTTAACAAAGATAAATTGCCCATAATAGCGGTTAAAAAATTGTTAAAATCATGGGCAATGCCGCCAGCCAGCACGCCGATGGACTCCAATTTTTGATTTTTCAAAAGCTCTGCTTCCATCCGCCGTTTGGCCGTAACATCCCGAAAGGCAATAACCACGCCAATGATATTGCTGTGTTTGTCAAAGATGGGCGCAGCAGAATACTCAATCAAAACCTTTTTCTTGCCACGGCTCTTTAAAAATCCGCTGCCCTCGATTTGATTCGCGCCATTTGATTCAATGAGAGTAGAGACCGGATTGGGCAAAGGCTCGTTGGTGTTTTCATTAAATATTTTAAACAGATCGGGGAAATAAGCGCCGATATATTTTTTTTCTTCAAAATTATCAGGACCCAATATGTTTAAGGCGCGTTTATTGCAGATAATAATTCGTTGCTCCCTATCGGTTGCAATAACGCCGTCTCCGATGGCCGACAACGTTGCATCTAACCTTTCCTTTTCCTCTAACAAAGCCTCCTCTGCTCTTTTACGTTCCGTCACATCGAACACGGTTCCAAGCCCCGCCTCTTTTCCCAGGTAGGTTATGGCTCTGGCTGAAAAATCAACCCAGCGTTCCTGGCCGTCTTTTCTGATAATTTTAAATTCATAGCGATCGGGAACTTTCTCTCCCTTTAACCGCTTGCGCGCGCGCTCGGCAACAATAGCTTTAAAGTCTGGATGAACGATCTCAAAAATGGGTTTGTCCAGTAATTCTTCTTTTTTGTAACCGGTAATTTTTTCAGTGGCAGGATTTACGTAGATAAATTTGTAATCCTGATAAATAAAAATAGCAGAGGGCGAAATTTCCGTCAAGGTTCTGAATTTCGATTCACTTTCGCTTAAAGCTTTATTAATGGTTTCAACGCGTTCTTTTTGCTGCAGTAACTCTTGTGTGCGTTCGTTAACTTTTTGTTCAAGATAGGCTTGAATCTGCTTATTTTTTTTATCGCGATAATAAATGGTTCCCACAACCACAGAAAATATGAACAGGCTGGCCATAAAAAGGAACCACCATGTTTTGTAAAAAGGCGGAGAGATAGTAAAACTCAGTGTGGCAGGCTCAGACCAGTTTACGCCATCGATCGATGCCCGCACTTCAAACACATATTCCCCCGGCGGAATGTAGGAATAGGTTACCGAACGGCTATCGGTTGGTTTGGACCATTCTCTGTCAAAGCCGCGCAAACGATATTGGAATTTTAGCCATTCCGGCACTTTAAAAAATATGCCGGTATAAACAAAGGTAAGATGATTTTTATTATGCGACAGCCGGCTATCCTCTGGCCATTCCGCATGCTGGGAAAAAATCTTCACATCATACAATTCCACATTGGGCGATAGCATATAATCTTGCAAGGATGCCGGATTAACACGAATAACCCCATCAATGGTTCCAAACCATAGCGAGCTGTCGGGGGCTATAAAAACAGCACGCTCATTGGCCTCAGTTACATCAAAGCCCGTATTCAGGCCAATATCATACTTGCCGCCGCTCTTTAAATCGATGCACACAATACCACGATTGGTACCAACCCATAATTGATTTTTCCAGAAGCTCAAAGAATAAAGTGAATTCTGCCTTAAACCGAAGCGCTCCGTCAAAACTTCAACTTTTTCTCCGTCAAAAACGACCACTTCGTCGCTATCGCTGATTAACCACAACCTGCCGTCCGGTCCTCGCGTAATGGAATTGACTCCATGGATCGGAAAACCGGTTTCACTCGAAAATAATTTGAATGTGCTGCCATCATATTGAATAAGGCCGGCATCAAATGTTCCGATCCACATATTCCCAACGCCATCATTATAAAGGACGGCTATACTATCGCTCAATATCTTATTGTCGCTGCGCGTCAGTCGTTTAAACGTTTTGCTTTTGGAGTCATAAATCAGCAAGCCAAAAAACTCAAAACCAAACCAATATTTATCCTCGTCATCTTTGCTAATGCAATAAACAAAGCGGGGATCAATATCTTCTGGAATCTTGAAGCGTCTAAAACGGCGCTGTTGTGAATCATAATGAAAAATGCCGCTTCCATACGAAATGATCCAGAAATCACCGTTTTTTTCCGCTAAAATCTGCATCACGCTGTTTAACTTAACGCCGTCAATCTCTTTAACCAGATTTATTTTGCCGGTGCGCATATCCATACTGGCCAGTCCGTTTTCCAGACCGAACCAATATCTTTTTCCATCTCCCCAGATAGACCACACAATGTTTTCCGGCATGTTTTTTCCGCTAATCCGGTAGGTTTGTAATAATGACTTTCTGAGCAGGTCAACGCCTTTTCCGTTTAAGCCGAGCCAGACATTGCCTTCCCTATCCACAAATATCTTAAAAATATCTATGGTGGTTAACTTTTCTTGTGAGTTAAAATGGCTAATCCGGTATTGGTTCTGGTTTAACTCCTGAACCTCCAGGTAGGAAATCCCTTTTACATTATAGGTTAACCACATGCCGCCTTTCGGATCCAGCGCAATGCCCCAGATATTATTTTCGATCAGTCCATCTTTCTTGGTGATTTTGTTAAAGCTGCCATCCGGATTAAGATAAAATAATCCTTCATCCAGGATGCTAAACCAGACGCGCCCGTCGCGGTCTTTAACCAGATCGACAATATACGGATTTTTTAAGCCGAATACGCCCAGGGAGTCGCATTTTTGAGGGATGGAGTCCCGGCAGTTGATGGCCGAAAGGCCCCGGGCCGTGGCCACCCACAGTGTAGAATCATTGTACTGGATCATTTTATAAACATAGGAACTGAGCAGCCCCATTTTGCGAGATAGGGGATAGAACTTTCCGTCCTGCAAAAAGAAAAGCCCTTTCCCCACGGTTAGTATCCACAACCTTCCGGTTACATCTTCAAACAGGCTAATGATTTGTAATTTATTCTGCGGCTTATTATCGATTTTGATCTGGTAGGTTTGTATTTCAAACGTTTTGGGATTAATTTTTGAAAGTTTGCCTTTTTGATGTCCAAACCACAAAAAGCCGTCACGATCTAATAAAGCGGAGGTGGTGAAATTATCGGCAATGCCCTGCCGCTTTGTAAACGAAATGAAGTCATGTCCGTCAAAACGGGAAATGCCCCCTGCAGTTGCAAACCAGATAAAGCCATCATTATCCTGGACAATATCAAAAACCTGCGACTGAACCAGGCCTTGTTGGACATTGTAATTGATAACATCCATCTGTGCGGCCGGCAAATATCCAATAAATGCCAAACAGGCTAAAAGGATAATTTTTTTCATTTAATTAACGATCCATATTAATTATGATTAAACCTTATTTTTTATCTTCGATGAAACCATCAAAACCTTGAATTGTTTTATTGATTCATACTAAACTTTGGCTACAAGTCTTCATAAATTCCGATAAGGCGCTCATACCAACCAACGTTTTTGTTGATGGTTGAATGAGAATAAGCCGTATTTTTTCCTTTACTGGTAATTGCAACTGCTTTAAGCCCTCTTCCGTGCTTTTATTTAGAAAAAATTCGCTTACAGAGATACTCAATTCCTCCAGGTGACGGATTATCCTGGCGCTTTCGGCAATTGAGACCGAATCGGCATTGGCGACTACCGCAATTCTACAAGTTTCCCCATTCTGAAATTGTTGCGTTATTTCCCGATATTGTTCGAGCTGCTCTTCGAGATTTTTTTTAATCGAATCGGTTTCAACTTCTTTTTTGCCAAATTTAACTCCGGAGATGATTTGTTTTTTCTCCAGGATTTGCCTGCGTAATTCCCTGAGCTGCTTTAGCCAGATAATAGAGACAAAAGGCAGGCTAAAGAACTTTAAGGCCAGGGCGGTCGGCGGCATGTCGAAAAGCAGGACATCTTCCCTGGCACGCTTCAGGTAGCGCTGGTAGGCCAGCAAAAGACCGTATTCCTCCATGCCCGGCGCGTATTTTAATATGTTGAAATGGTGTTCAAGATTTAACGCCGTAAGGTAGCGATAATTTTTCTTTAGTAATGCTTCGCTCTGGCTAACGTATTCCTTTATAAACCGGTCAATATCAGGCTCGTCAATGATTAAATCTTTAGGGATTTTATCCGCATCCGGACCAAGGATATCGCTAAGATTATGCGCCTGATCGAGGGAAACCAACCGCACCGTTTTCCCTTGTGCATTAAAGGCCAGCGCCTTTAAAAGAGCGACGGTCGATTTACCCACGCCGCCTTTCCCCAGGATGAAATAATGCATCATGGTTTAACCCACATCCAGCGTTGAAAATAATTGTGAAAGCGGAGCATGGGCTAACTCCACTCGCTCTAACAATAGCAGCAGTTCTTCTTCCATTTCGGGCAGCAGTTTCAGGGTGATGGGCAAAGGCACAGCCGGCACGCCAATCCAGAAACCCGCCGTCATTAAAGCAAAAAGATGTTCCATTTCCGCCACCTCCCATTCCAGAGTGGCAGTGGCTTTAGAACGAAAAAACGCATCCCACAGGCGATATTGTTTTTTTAAGCGATTGATTAAAAAACAGACACACTGTTTAATGTTCAATTTGCACATCCACCCCTTTTTGGTTATCGGAAAAGAATTTAATCAATCCTTCGACTGCAATCCACAAAACTAATAAAATAATAATGCCGTTAATGGAAAGCAGTAAAATTTTTTGCGCAGAAACAAAATTTAATTGATTCAGAATGCTGGCCCACAAGGTCATTCCTGCCATAAAAAGAGCCGGCAGTCCAGAAACCATCCACTTCAGCCCGCCTCTGCCGCGCAGGTAAAGGGTAATGACGATGAGAGCCAGGGCCGCCAACGTCTGATTCACGGCTCCGAACATGGGCCACAGGGTCAAAGCGCCCTTGCCATCTGCGCCAGAAGCAAAAGCCAGAAGACCGGCCGAGATCACGGCAAAGGCCGTTGCCGGGTGTCTTTTGGTGAGAACAGGCAGGTTAATATTCGAGGCCAGTTCGCTTATGATGTAACGTTGAATGCGCGTTGCGGTATCCAGAGTGGTTCCGGCAAACGAGGCCACAAAAACGCCCATAATAACCACGGCAATACTCTGCGGAATTCCAAGGCTGGAAAGAAAATTGGCGGCGCCCGTTACAAAGGCAGCGATCTTTGAACCGAGTCCCGCAGCGGCGGTCCATGAGGCGTAGTGCGTTGACCAGGCTTCCAAACCAAACAACGTTTTACCGCCGCTGTGGTAACCAAGACCAATACCCGCGGCCACCGCGGCAATAACCAGCGTAGCCAGCGCCCCTTCGGTTAACATAGAGCCATAGCCCACAAACAGCGCATCCGGTTCGCTTTTTACCTGTTTGGATGAGGTTCCCGAGGCCACCAGAGAATGAAATCCGCTGATGGCGCCGCAGGCAATGGTAATGAATAAAAAGGGCCACATGGAAGGCGCCTCGGCCGGATGCATCTGTACGGCGGGGGCCACCAGCTCAAGACGACCGCTAACGGCGGCGGCCAGGATGCCCATGGTCATCAAAAACATGGCAATCAACAGCTGATAGGCGTTGATAAAATCACGAGGCTGAAGTAAGGTGGTAACCGGCAGTACCGAAGCCCAGAAAGCATAAATCAATAAAATAATCGTCCACACGCCGGTGGGCGGAATCCCTGCCACGGTCGGCATCTTAATCGGAAAATAGCTCCCCAGCACCATGGTGCCGTAAAGCAACAGAACCGCAATAACCGACCAGAGGATAATGTTCCCCTTGCGCCTGTAAATGACGTAGCCCAGGGCAATGGAAATGGGAATTTGCAGCCAAACGGGCAGTACAGACGAAGGGAAGATGTTAAAAATGATGGCGATCACCAGCCCGAAAATAGCGATGACAATCCACAAAGCCAGAAAAACGATCAAAAAGAAAAAGAAACGCGTTCGGCTGTTGATGTAGCGTGCGGTAAATTCGGAGATGGACTTGCCCTTATTGCGCATGGAAATAACCAGCGCGCCAAAGTCATGAACGGCGCCCATCATAATGGAACCTAAAAACACCCAGAGTAAAGCCGGCACCCAGCCCCAGATGACGGCGATCGCCGGGCCGACAATGGGCCCGGTTCCGGCGATCGAGGTAAAATGATGGCCGAAGATGATCTCTTTTTTGGTGGGAACGTAATCGATCCCATCTTCAAATTCCTTAGAAGGCACCACAGCGTCATCCGTAAGCTTAAAGATGACCCTGGCCAGATATTTTCCATACAGCCGGTACATCAGGATGTAGCCGAAAAAAGTCAGCAAAACCATTAAAAGCACGCTCATGGACCCGCCTCCCGGATAAATGTCTGTTAAAAATCAAATTAATTGGTTAATTTATGAAATCATCACAAAAATGTAAAATTTGTTCAGGATTGTACTAAACTAACAAACAGGAGACAGCCGACGCTGATGGCGCAATAAACTCAAGTCTGTAAAAAATTGGTCCGGGCGTTCAGGTGATCGATCGTTTGCCCGTCGAATGTCAAATAACCTTTCATTAAATGAGCGGTTAAACAGGAATGCACGGGCAGGATTCCCACCAGGTCGCCCACCGCAATTTTTTGCATGCTCTCTTTATCCACGTTTAAAATACCATGTTCCTGAGAAAGCCCCGTTAGCGGTTGTATTTTCGAAGGAATCTCCCAGCCGTCCTCCTTAAGCTCCACCATCACGCCATAACAGATTCTGCCGTCTTGTAAAATCAGGCGCTCTTTTGAAAGATGAATGGCGCCCCCATACAGCACCAATTCGCCCCGTTGTTCGTGTTTGGCCACAACCGGACAGGCCAAAGCCACGGCCACCTGATCCAGAGTGCAGGAACCGAGCTGCCACTGCATCACGTCGTAAAACACAAAATTGCCCGGCCGAATTTCGTCCACGCTGCTAAAATCATCCACCAGACTGCAGGAAGGCGTATCGCCGATGGATACGATTAAATGGGGGAAACGCGCCCTGTACTTTTCTTTTAGAGCAGACAGCTGGCGGACAGCGTCTGTATGAATATCTTTTATTTCGGCAACAGATTTCGCCCGGTAGGTGTGACCGGAGTGCGTCAAAAAGCCGCTAAAACTTAACAGCGGAGACTTTTGCACTACATCCAGAATGCGATCCACCTCATCGGTCGCCGCCGGCTCCAGGCCGGTACGATGTAAACCGGTGTCTATTTTGATGAACAAATTGACTTTCGAATTGAGCTTCGCGGCCAGAAAATCGGTTACCTGGCTCGATTCAACCAGCAGGTTTAATTGAATCCGGCCAGCAAGGCGATTAATGGCATCCATTTCCCGAACGTTAACCGGAAACGCAACCGTAATATCCTGCCATCCGGCCCGGGCAAAATACTCAGCCATACTCAAAGAAGAAACGGTAATCGATCGCACACCCAAATCGTTAAACCACCTTCCGATTTCCACAGACTGGTGTGTTTTAAAATGGGGTCTAAAGCGGAGGCCATGATCGGCTGCTTTTTTAACCATTTTTTCAATATTGTTTAAACACTTGCGTCGGTCGAGCAAAAGCGTCGGCCGCTTGATGCTGTTTAAAACATTCATTTTCCCCGTCCTGGTTTTAAAACGCCATTCAAATCTCGGCAAAGGATGACTGCACTCACCCGATTATTCTGGCCGTCGTTTTTATTTAACTTACAGATTTTCCACAATAAAATCGGTCATCATTTTGTACAGATGGTAATGCGCGCCAGCTCCCTGCAGACTGTGATTTAATCCGGGATAGATCATTAATCGAAATTGTTTGCCCTGTAGCTGCAATTGTTTAATCACCTGCATGGTGTTTTGCATGTGCACATTGTCGTCCGAGGCGCCATGTACGATAAGCAACCCGCCTTTGTAGCGATCAACATAGGTCAAGACCGACGTGGAATCATAGCCGGCCTGATTGGTTTGAGGCAATCCCATGTAGCGCTCAGTCCAGATGGTGTCGTACAGTCGGAAATCTGCCACCGGCGCCACGGCAATGCCCGCTTTAAAGTATTCGGCGCCTTTGGTCATGCACATCAACGTTAAATAACCGCCGCCGCTCCAACCCCAAATGCCAATGCGGCTTTCATCCACGTACGGGAGTTTTGCTAAATACTTTGCGGCTTCGATGTGATCTTTTAAGGCATATTTTCCGATGTCGCCATAGGCCAGATTTTTAAACGCCTTGCCTCTGCCGCCGGTACCGCGATTATCCACCGTAAAAATAATATAGCCTTTTTGAGTTAGCAGAGTGTACCATAAAATATTACGTCCCCAGGCATTACGCACCAGTTGCGAGCCCGGCCCGCCGTAGCCGTAAATCAAAACCGGGTATTTTTTTTGCGGATCAAAATCCACCGGTTTAATGATCCGGGCGTTGAGCGACACGCCATCGCTGGTTTCGAACGTCAAAAATTCCGGAAAGGCCAGTTGCACATCCTCAAAAATGTCCAGCTTATTTTCGAGCAAAGCGCGCACCGCCTTACCGTCAGCCGTCTTTAAAACCTGAACGGGCGGTTGGTGTGCGGAAGAATAGGTGTCAATAAAGTACTTCCAGTCTGGCGAAAACAGAGCGCGATGCGTTCCGCTTTCATTGTCTAATTGTTTCATATTTGAACCGTCTAAATCGATCGAAAAGATATGGTTTTCGATCGTATTGCCCTTATTAGCCGTAAAATAAACGCTCCCTTTTTGCTCATCAACGCCCAGCACGCGGGTTACTTCCCATGGCCCGCTCGTCAATTGCTTTATTAAACGGCCGTTTAAATCATACAGGTAAATGTGTCGGTAGCCATCGCGTTCCGAAGTCCAGATAAATTGTTTTCTGGTTTTTAGAAACTGCAAATCGTTGCGCACATCCACCCAGCAGGAATCTTCGTCCGTCAAAACCACCTTCGTTCGGCCGTCGGCTACATCTGCCAGTAAAAGTTCCAGATGATTTTGCAAGCGATTCAAGCGTTGAATAGCCAGAGTTTGCGGATCGCTGGTCCACAAAATGCGCGGAATGTAGATATCCGTTTCCTGTCCGAGGTCCATCCAGACGGTCTTTTCATTTTCTAAATGGTACACGCCGATTTTTACGATGGCGTTAGCATCGCCTGCTTTAGGATAGTGGATGGTTCTAACCGAGCCGTACTTACCGTCGAATTCAGTCCAGCTAAAAGTTGGCTCATTGCTCTGATCAATGCGCCAGAAGGCGATCTTTCTGGAATCCGGCGCCCAGCGCCAACCATCCGACTGGCCGAATTCTTCCTCGTACACCCAATCGAATTTGCCATTGAGAATCACCTGCGATCCATCGTGGGTGATTTGCCTGATCGTATTGTCTTTCAGATTTTGAACATAAATATTGTTCTCAAAAACAAAACCAACCCACTGGCCATCCGGCGAAAGTTTTGCATGCCGCACACGCGTGGAATCATTAAAAACGGCTTTGATTTGTTTTTTCCGCAGGTCATAAACCAGAAAACGGGCTTCATCATAGCGGCGCCACACACGCTTTGCATCGGTTTTAAAAAGGATTTTTTGACCGTCTTTTGAAAGCCGATAGCTAAAAAGTTTAAGCGCTTTGCCTGTGTGCGGGTCCACAATGTCTTCCAATTCAAGCCAGACGCTTTCTTCGCCGGTCTCAACCTCATGTTTGACGATGCGGTTTTCTTCTTTTTGCGTAAACAGCAAGGCCCTGCTATCTGGCAGCCAATGGACGCCGCTTAAAGATTTTAATGCGTACTGCCGCGACTTGAATATATCCTCAACGGTCAGGGCTTTTTGTTGGGCATGTAAAAGCTGTAAACTAAAAAAAGAAAGCAGGACAAGCGCTTTAAAGATCAGCTTCATGACGATTACCTCATTTTTTAATGAACGAAATTTAATTTTAGAAAAAATAGCAAATAAATCAAACATATATCCTTAAAAACGCGCTACAGCCATTTCACCTAAGTAAAAAGATGGGCGTTTAATCTTGTTTGCTATCGCTTTTCTCCATTAGCGTCTAATATTTCTGGTAATTGCCTCAAAGTTTTCCTAAATTACTTAAAAAAGTATTGATTTACTTTTCTGCTGCCTGTGGAGGGCAGTAAGATGAAAAAATTTTTAAATCGACTCAATTCCATTGATCAGTTATTCGCACTTTTGCGTGTTTTAACCCTGGTGGGCGGGCTGGTGTGGGTATTATTAGCGCCCATTCCAGGCGGGCAGCGGAAACTGCTGTTTTACAACTTTTTCTTTTTCTCGGTTTACAGTATCCTTCTTTATGTTTATATTTACCATCATCCGCCACAAATTCGCAAGGCCTATCTGGTAGTACTGGTCCTCGATCTGATTTTCCTTTCCATTTTAACGCGCTACACGGGCGGTTTTCACAGCGATTTCATTTTAGGATTTTTTTTATTGGTTGCTCTGCATTCGTTTTATTTTGGCTTAAAATTCGGTTTGGCAGTGGCTACTGCCTCTGCCCTGCTCTATCTGCTGTGCGCCCATACTCAAATCAACGCTCAAAATTTTATTAACCTGATTTTGCGCATCGCTTTCTTTTACCTGGTCGCTGGTTCCATGGGCCTGCTTTCCAGAAAAGAAGCGCGCGATCGGCAGCGCATCGAACAGCTTTACAATGATTTAAACCGCCACCGCGCAGAACTGGAACAGGAGCGGGACAAACTTGCAAAAATTTTAATGGGCATTGATGCCGGGCTTGTGCTTTTAAACAGAGATCAACGTATTCTTTGGATGAATCGCGTGGCGGAAGAGTGGTTCGGGCCTGTTCAAAATTTAAAAGATCAGTTCTGCGGGTATGCCCTGTGGCGTTCTTCGGACATCTGTAATGATTGTCCCACCGAACGCTGCCTTAAAAGCGGAAAAATCGAAACAAAGGAGATCGAATTTAAAACGGACAATCATCAGTTGAAATTCTTTCGCGTAACGGCCGCGCCTTTGATGAATGAAGCCGGCGAGATCGAACAAATCCTTGAACTGATGCAAGACATCACGCGCGAAAAGGAATTGAACCTGCAAATGATCCACAAAAGCAAACTGGCCGCCATCGGCGAGCTGGCCAGCAGCATTGCGCACGAAATTAATAATCCCTTAAGCGCCATTGCGGTTTGCATTCAGCAAATCACCGATGTCATGCAATCCAACGGCCACGAAGCGGCAAATGCCAACGACATTAAACTATGCTTACAAAGCATGAAAAACGAAATCCAGCGTTGTAAAAAAATCACCACCGGTTTGCTCGACATTTCACGAAAATCCACCCATCGCAGGGTGCCGCTGAACTTAAATCAGGTTTTGCGAAATGTTTTGATGCTGGTTCGTTACAAGGCGGAAAAGGAACATAAAAACATCGAATTGGATCTGCAGCAGCCGTTGCCGGAAATTATAGGCGAAGCGGACGAACTGGCGCAGGTGTTCATCAATTTAATTTTAAATGCGCTGGAATTTACACCCACTGGCAAAAGCATCTACATCAAAAGCGGCACGCAAAATCATCAATTTGTCTTTGTCAAAGTTCAGGATGAAGGCTACGGCATTCCCATCCAGAATCTGAACAAAATTTTCGATCCCTTTTTTACCACCAAACCGCGGGGAGCCGGCACCGGTCTGGGTTTGGCCATCAGCAAGCGCATTGTCAGGACACACGGCGGTTCCATTCAGGTGGAAAGTAAATTACACCAGGGCACGGTGTTTACGGTTTTATTGCCCGTTGCCCGGAGAGAAGCATAAATAAAAGGAATGGTCATGAACCTGCTCATTGTCGACGACGAAGTTTCGTTTCGCGTCCATTTACGCCATGTTTTTGAACGCAAGGGCTATCAGGTGGCCGAGGCGGCCGATGGCTTTGAGGCGATTGACAAAGCCAAGGAAACGTTATTTGATGTGGTCTTGCTGGATATTATTCTGCCGGATATCGACGGAATTGAGGTGTTAAAACAACTGCATTTGAGCTCGCCTTTTACTCAAATTATTATGATGACCGGCAACGCCACCGTTGAAAACGCCATTGCTTCCATGAAGCTGGGCGCCTATGACTACCTGGTTAAACCCTTTGATTTTGAAGAACTGTCCATTCTGGTGAACAGGGCCTTTGAGCTGGCCCGCCTTAAACGAGAACGGGAGGCTGCAGAGCACGAAAAATTCCTCAAAAGCCGTTTTGAAGAATTCATCGGCCAGAGCGAACACACGCGCCAAATATTACAGTTAGTGGAAAAGGTAGCGCCCACCAACTCCACCGTTTTAATCACCGGCGAAACGGGCACAGGCAAGGAGCTGGTAGCCAAAGCCATCTATCGCAAAAGCGCGCGCAGCGACAAGCCGTTTATTGTGATCAATTGCAGCGCCATGCAGGACACCCTGCTGGAAAGCGAGCTGTTCGGCTACATAAAAGGCGCCTTTACCGGAGCCGTTAAAAATAAAAGCGGATTGATTGAAGTGGTTAACAGCGGCACGCTCTTCCTGGATGAAATTGGCGATGTGAGCCCGGAATTTCAGACGAAATTACTGCGCTTTCTGGAAAGCGGCGAATATCGTCCTCTGGGCAGCACGCACACCTACAAAAGCGATGTGCGCATTATTGCCGCCACCAACCGCGACTTAAAAGAGCTTATGAAGCAGGGCAAATTCCGTGAAGATCTCTTTTACCGCTTAAACGTGTTTAACATCCACCTTTTGCCCCTGCGTGAGCGGCCGGAAGATATTCCCGTGCTGGTTGAACATTTTTTAAGCAAATCGTGCTTCGCCTTAAAAAAGTGCGTTAAAAAATGTAGCCCGCAAGCGATGAAAATCCTGCAAGATTATTCCTGGCCCGGTAATGTCCGCGAACTGGAAAATGTGCTGGAGCGCGCGGTGATTCTGTGCGACGGCAACCAGATTAAAGAGGATGATCTGCCCGGCGACATTAAAAGCCTCGCCACAGCACCTTTATCCGACTCCAATCTAAAATTAGAAGAGGTGGAACGCCAGCACATTTTGCGCGTCCTGCAAGAGACGAATGGCAATAAAACCAGAGCCGCCCAGTTGTTAGGCATCAGTAAAAAAAGCCTCTATTTTAAATTACGCAAATATCATCTGGAAAAGGAGTAGCTGGACAACGACGATACTTATCATTCTGAGTCCCACTCTGACAGGAAGCATCGAAACGAGCGGTTTCTTGTTCTTAATCACGCACTCCCATTCGACTGCGCTCAGGGAGCGGGAGTACGGTTGCTGAGCGTAGCCGAAGCAACCGTTGATTGTGAATCCCCCCCTTCGGCTGCGCTCAGGGCAAGCCTTCGACTGCGCTCCCTTCGACTTCACTCAGAGAGCGGGAGTACGGTTGCTGAGCGTAGCCGAAGCAACCGTTGGATTGTGAAGCCCCCCTTCGACTGCGCTCAGGGCAAGCCTTCGGCTGCGCTCAGGGAGCGGGAGTACGGTTGCTGAGCGTAGCCGAAGCAACCGTTGATTGTGAATCCCCCCCCTTCTACTTCGCTCAGGGGCGCAAATGCTGAGTGTCATTCTGAGTCCTGCCGCAGGTGGGAACCACAAGCGGGAACCGCAGGCGGGAACCGCAAACAGAGCGAAGGTTCCATTTCATGAAAAAAGAATAATAAAATTGCCAATGCCAGACGCAGAATATGATGGTAAAACGATGCGTTTAAAATGATTTTTAATAATGGCAATCAAGTAATTCAGCACATTGTTCCTTGAAATTTCAAACCTTTTATTTGATTTTTCAATTTACACTTCTTAAATTCCTTAAAAAAAAGAAGATAAAATGATCGACCGCCCCATTGATCGAACAAGAGTTCGACAGCTTCTGGATCAGTTTCCGGTTACCGCTATTATCGGGCCGCGGCAGAGTGGAAAAACCACTCTGGCAAAACAGTTTAAAGCGGATTACTATTTTGATCTGGAAAACCCACAGCATCTGGCGCAGTTGGAACATCCTCTGATTACGTTGGATGAATTACAGGGATTAATTGTTATTGATGAAATCCAGCGGCAGCCGGATTTATTCCCGGTGCTGCGCCATCTGGTAGATACCTATCTTAAACAAAAATATCTGATTTTGGGCAGCGCTTCGCGCAATCTCATAAAACAAAGCGGTGAATCGCTGGCTGGCAGAATTGCCTATTTTCAGCTGGAAGGCTTTCGTCCCTCTGACGTGGGCATAGAAAATTGGAAAAAACTCTGGCTGCGGGGCGCTCTGCCGCCGTCATACTTAGCAAAATCTGATCGACAGAGTTTTATCTGGCGTCAGCAATACATTTCCACTTTCCTGGAACGCGATATTCCCCAATTAGGTATTCAAATTCCCGCACGCACCTTACGAAGATTCTGGATGATGCTCAGCCATTACCACGGCCAGATTTTAAATTACTCCGAAATCGGGCGTTCTTTTGGTATTTCGGATGTAACAGTGCGGAAATACGTGGAAATTCTGGAAGACACATTTATGCTGCGGACGCTGTGGCCCTGGCACGCTAATTTAAAAAAACGGCTGGTAAAACGACCCAAACTTTATTTCAAGGACTCCGGCTTGTTCCATGCGTTAATGTCCATTGAAACCATGGAGCAACTGATGGCTCATCCCAAACTGGGCGCTTCCTGGGAAGGATTTGCTTTAAACGTTTTGTGCCGCTTACTGGGCAAAGAAGATCAATCCTATTTTTTCTGGGCGACCCATGCTGGCGCCGAACTGGATTTACTTTGGCATGAAGGTGGAAAACATTACGGCGCAGAATTTAAATTTGTGGATGCGCCGGTTTTGACTAAATCGATGAAAAGCGCCATGCACGATTTGAACCTGGATTATCTTTATGTGATTTATCCCGGCAAAAGCAATTACAAACTAAGCGATAATGCAGCGGCGCTGTCCTTTTCGCGAATGGCTGCAGAGGGACTTTAAGGTGGCTGAGTAGCGCCGCTTCATCGCTGCGCATCGAAACAAGCGGTTTCTTGAGCTTAATCACGCCCACCCTTCGACTGCGCTCAGGGCAGGCCTTCGTCTGCGCTCCCTTCGGCTTCGCTCAGGGAGCGAGGGTACGGCTGCTGAGCGTAGCCGAAGCAACCGTTGATTGTGAATTCTCCCCCATCGACTGCGCTCAGGGCAGGCCTTCGGCTTCGCTCAGGGAGCGAGGGTACGGCTGCTGAGCGTAGCCGAAGCAACCGTTGATTGTGAATTCTCCCCCATCGACTGCGCTCAGGGCAGGCCTTCGGCTTCGCTCAGGGAGCGGGAGTACGGTTGCTGAGCGTAGCCGAAGCAACCGTTGGATTGTGAATTCTCCCCCATCGACTGCGCTCAGGGCAGTCCTTCGACTGCGCTCCCTTCGGCTTCGCTCAGGGAGCGAGGATACGGTTGCTGAGCGTAGCCGAAGCAACCGTTGGATTGTGATTCCTCCCCCCTTCGACTTCGCTCAGGGCAAGCCTTCGACTTCACTCAGAGAGCGGGAGTGCGGTTGCTGAGCGTAGCCGAAGCAACCGTTGGATTGTGAATCCCTCCCCCGACTTCGCTCCGTTCAGAATAACAGGCATAAAATATATTAAACGCCGTGTATTTTGCTTAATATTCATTGGCCTTTAGAGAAAATTTACAGTCGTTAAATAATTTATTTGGTTTTGTGCATTTTATGCCGTATCTTAACTTCAGTTAATTCGTCAGACCAACCTGAGTTTGACCTTCAGACAAGAATTTTCTTCTCTTCAGAGTTAACCCCTTGTTGGCAGTTTCGAATTTCTAAGTTAATTTTTTTATTTATTTTTTAAGGAGTTTCATAGTGAATATCTATGTAGGGAACATTCCCAGAAACAGCGAAGAACAACCGATTCGTGAGTTGTTCGAAGAGTATGGCAGCGTATCAGAAGTTAAATTACTTCGTGATCGGTACACCGGTGAATTACGTGGCTTTGGTTTTGTAACGATGGAATCTGAAGAAGAAGCGCAGAACGCCATCGACAATATTAACAACACCGAACTGGGCGGACGCACCCTGGTGGTCAATAAAGCTCGTCCACGCACCGAACGGTCAGATAACCGCAGTTTCGGGAATCGCAATCAACGTTCCTGGTAATAACTGAAAATCTCAAAGCCCTGCTTCGGCAGGGCTTTTTTTTTGCCCAAAACCTCGGCCCCAGCACTACAAACACAATGCTCACGCCCGAAACGTATTCCCATTCTTACCGAAAACAGCTAACATAAACCCGGCATTCCAGCTTGCGGCCGCAGGCGGAAGTAACAATATCAATCCTTATCTTCCCTGTACAATCGGAAGGCTTTTTCCCAGGAGGTGACAATGCCCTTAATCATCGCCGAACTAAAGCCCTGGTGCTCCATGGTATTCAATCCGGAAATGGTGACGCCGCGGGGCGTGGTCACGCGATCGATTTCCGCTTCGGGATGTGTTTGATTTTCCAGTAACAGACGCGCCGCGCCCAGCGATGTTTGCGCGGCAATCAACATGGCCTTGTCCGCCGGAAAGCCGATTTCAATGCCGCCCTGCGAAGCGGCGCGAATGGCGCGCAGAAAGAAAGCCACGCCGCAGGCGCCCAGCGCCGTGGCGGCAGCCATCTGCTCTTCATCAATAATCAGTGTTTTGCCGACGGTGGAAAAGATCTCCTCAGCCATGCGCAAGGCCGGACCGTTCATGCCTTCTGTAGCCAGACAGGTCATGGATTCTCGCACGGCCACACCGGTATTGGGCATGGCGCGCACCACGGTAGCCTCTTTTTGCAAACGGTCTTTTATCTGCCGGATCGAAACGCCCGTCACACACGAAATTATGACATGCCGATCCACATCCACGGCGGGCGCCAACTCATCCAGCAACCTGTTCATCTGCTGGGGTTCCACCGTAATGATCAAAAGATCGGCCCAGGCTGCGGCCTTTAAGTTGTCTTTTTCGATTTTAAAACCAGCCTCGCCAAATTCGGCTATTCGATCGATATGGCGTCGCGTTAAAATAATGTTTTGCGGCCTGTACTCTCCCGAATCTTTTAAGCCTCTGGCAATGGCTCCGCCAAGATTGCCCACGCCAATGATGGCAATTGTTTTATTTCTGGACATAACGCTCCTCTTTGTTTGCTTTCAAACTTACTTGCATTTCCAACTCGTTTTTAACCTGCTTCTAAAAACGTTGCTAACAAAATACTTAATCATCGCTGTCCGCTCTCTTCCCTTTCACCAGCGCCCAAAAAATTTATTTGGTCCATGGTCGTACGGGTTTTTGTGTTTTTCGGTACTGGCCTCTAACCGCGTTTACTCATACGTTTTTATTTTAAATAAGCGTGGATCATTTCCGCAGCCTGGCGGCCGTGGAAAATAGCACGCACCACCAGAGAAGCGCCGGCGCTGGCATCGCCTGCCGCAAACACGCCCGCTCTTGATGTGGCATAATCTCCGTTGGTAAGTATGTTGCCCCGCTCATCCAGCGCCAGTTCCAGGTCTTTGATTAACGGTCCATGTTGTACGTGCAAAAAGCCCAGCGCCAACAACACCAGGTCCACCTGTAAGCTGAACGCGCTGCCGGGAATTTCCTTGTAAACGGGCGGCTGGCCCGACCATTCGATGCGGCTAAAATGCGCCCGGTACACGCGGCCGTTGCGACCTTCAAATTTTCGCGTTAAAATGTTCCACTGGCGTTCGCAACCCTCGCGCTGCGAAGAAGAGGTGCGTAAAATATTGGGCCAGCGCGGCCAGTCGAGATTCCAGCTCTCCTTCCATTCCGCAGGCCGGGGCAAAATTTCGAACTGGTAAACTTTTTTTGCTCCCTGGCGGATGGCCGTACCCACACAATCGGAGCCGGTGTCTCCGCCGCCCAAAACCAGCACCGTCTTTCCATCTGCCCGGATGCATTGCTCTCTGGCGCGCAGGCCGTCCACCGCCAGATTGGACTGCGTTAAATATTCCATGGCAAAGTGAACGCCTTTGAGTTGACGCCCTTCCACTTCCAGTTCGCGAGGTTGGCCGGCGCCGACGGCGATTAAAATTGCATCGAATGACTTTAGCAAGTAGCGGGCCGAAATATCCACGCCAATTTCCGTATTATTCTCAAAACGCACGCCTTCCGCTTCCATTTGCGCCAGGCGCCGATCCAGAATGTGTTTTTCCAGTTTAAAATCGGGAATACCGTAGCGCAGTAAACCGCCCATCTTTGGCGCTTTTTCGTAAACCGTCACTTCGTGTCCGGCGCGGCGCAATTGCTGAGCGGCGGCCAGACCGGCCGGGCCCGAACCGACGATGGCCACTTTTTTGCCGCTTAACCTGCGCGGCGGCCGGGGAGTTACCCAACCTTCGGCAAAGGCTCGCTCTGCAATGGCCCATTCGATCTGTTTAATGGTCACCGGACTGTCGTTAATGCTCAATGTGCAGGCCGTTTCGCACGGAGCAGGACAAACGCGTCCGGTTATTTCCGGAAAATTATTGGTTAACTCCAGGCGTTCGTACGCTTCCTGCCATTGATCGCGGTAAAGTAGATCGTTCCATTCCGGGATTAAATTTTCCACCGGACATCCGTAAGATGAGTGGCAAAACGGAATGCCGCAATCCATGCAACGGGCGGCCTGTTTTTTCAGCTCTGCCTCTTCCGGCAATATGATGAATTCTTTAAAATGCTTAATGCGCTCTTTTACCGGTTGTTCGGAATAGGTTTTGCGTGTGTATTCTAAAAATCCTGTTGGTTTCCCCATTAACCAAACACCTCCTCTGTAACTTTAACGGCGCCGTCCTCGCTAAACTGGCTTTCTTTTAATCGTTCCAGCGCTTTGCGGTAGTCGATGGGCATCACTTTAACAAACGACGGCAAAAAATCTTCCCATTGCGCAAGAATCTCTGCGGCCAGCGGGCTTGCTGTGTACGCATGGTGCTTTTCGATACAACTTTTTAAAAACGCGACATCCTGCTCATCGTTTAGCGGCTCGATGTCCACCATTTCCAGATTACAACGCGTATCAAACAATTGATTTTCATCGAGCACGTAGGCAATGCCGCCGCTCATGCCGGCCGCGAAATTAACGCCCGTGCCTCCCAGCACAATCACCCTGCCGCCGGTCATGTATTCGCAGCCGTGATCGCCCACGCCTTCCACAACGGCCAGCGCGCCGCTGTTGCGCACGGCAAAGCGTTCGCCGGCCACGCCGTTGATGTACACTTCGCCGGCGGTGGCGCCGAACAGAGCCACATTTCCGCAAATCACATTGTTCTGCGGTAAAAAGTTCGAACGTTCAGGCGGCCGGATGATGATCTTGCCGCCGCTTAAGCCCTTGCCCAGGTAGTCGTTGGCGTCCCCTTCAAGAAAAAAGGTTACGCCGTGCGCCAGAAAAGCGCCAAAACTTTGCCCGGCCGAGCCTTTAAAGCGAATGGTAACGGTGTCTTCCGGCAGACCCTGTGAGCCATACTTTGTGGCAATTTCCGAACTGATAATCGTTCCCACCGTGCGATTAAAATTAAAAATGGGAGCGGTTAGTTCCACCGGCTGTTGTTTTTCGATGGCTTTTTGCAAATTGGGTAGCAGATTGAAATCCAGCGTACGGCTGAAATCGTGTTCCTGCTGACGGACAGCACAGTTGGAAGCGGCGGTAGCGGCCAGACCGTCCGCAAACAACGGACTAAAATCCAGTCCTTTACTTTTAAAATGGTGCAGAGCCTGATCCACCTCCAGCAAATCGCTTCTGCCGACAATCTCCGTCAGAGAGCGGAACCCCATTTCAGCCAGGTGTTCGCGCACTTCCTGCGCCAGAAAGCGCATCAAATTCATCACATGCTCCGGGCGACCGGTAAACCGTTTGCGCAACCGTTCATCCTGGGTGGCCACGCCCACCGGACAGGTGTTCAGATGACATTTACGCATCATCACACAGCCCAGGCTCATCAGCGCCACGGTGCCAAAGCCGAACTCTTCGGCGCCCAGCAAAGCGGCGATAATAATATCGCGGCCGGTACGCAATTGACCGTCCACCTGTACGCTGATGCGATCGCGCAGGGCGTTTTGTTTAAGCACCTGATGCGTTTCGGCCAGGCCAATTTCCCAGGCCGAACCGGCGTGTTTAATGGAAGACCAGGGTGAGGCGCCGGTTCCGCCGTCGTGTCCGCTAATCAGCACCATGTCGGCTCTGGCCTTGGCCACGCCGGCTGCCACCGTACCGATACCTAACTCCGACACCAGTTTGACCGAAATACGCGCCCGACGGTTAGCGTGCTTTAAATCGGAAATCAACTGCGCCAGGTCTTCGATAGAGTAAATATCGTGATGCGGCGGCGGAGAGATGAGCATCACCCCGGGCGTGGAATGGCGCACTCTGGCGATCACCGAATCGACCTTGAAGCCCGGCAGCTGTCCGCCCTCGCCCGGTTTGGCGCCCTGGGCAATTTTTATCTGTATTTCTTCGGCATGCACCAGGTAGTTGATGTTCACGCCAAACCGTCCCGATGCCACCTGTTTAATCTTGCTGTTTAATGAATCGCCATTGGGCAAAGGGAGAAAGCGACTCTCGTCTTCTCCGCCCTCGCCGGAATTGCTTTTTGCCCCCAGCCGGTTCATGGCCAGCGCCAGAGTCTCGTGAGCTTCTTTGCTAATGGAACCAAAAGACATGGCCGAGGTAACAAAGCGCTTCACAATCGATTCAACCGGTTCCACCTCATTCAGAGGTACGGGCGTCGGTTTTTTAATTTTGAACAAACCGCGTAAGGTGCACAGCTTGCGACTGTGTTCATCTACCAGCGCCGAATATTGTTTAAACAGATGGTAATCGCCCTGGCGAACGGCGCGTTGTAAATGAACCACAATCTCCGGGGTAATCAGATGTTTTTCGCCCTGCCTGCGATAGTGGTACTGACCGCCGGAAGGCAGCGGGCGAACGCCGCTCTCTGTCTGTTTTTCAAAGGCCAGGCGATGCCGTTCCAGCGTCTCTTTTTCGACGGTTTTCAGACCAATGCCGCCGATGGGCGAATGGGTGTTGGGAAAATAGCGCTGCACAAAGTCCGCGGAAAGACCAATGGCCTCGAACGTTTCGGCGTGGCGGTAGCTGCGCAGGGTCGAAATGCCCATTTTGGACATCACCTTCAACAACCCCTTATTGATGGCCGCAATAAAGTTCATGCTGGCCAGATCCAGGTTTAAATCCGAAGCCAGCTTGCCTCTGGATTTTAAATCGTGAATGGTTTCAAAAACCAGATAAGGATTGATCCCGCTGGCGCCAAAGGAAATTAACGTGGCAAAGTGATGCACTTCGCGCGCCTCGCCGGTTTCCAGGATTAGCGCCGTCAAATGCCGTTTGTTCCGGCGAACCAGGTGGTGGTGGACAACAGAAGTGGCCAGCAAGGCCGGAATGGGCGCCTGTTGTTCATCGATGTCGCGATCGCTTAAAATGATTAACGAATATCCGGCGTCCACCTTCTTTTGAACGGCCGCGCACAGTCGTTCCAGCCCATTTTCCAGAGCGCCTTCGCGCGCTTCGAACAACATGGGCACAGTTCCCACCTTAAGCCCCTTAATATTCACGCCGCGTAAGCGCTCGATATCTTCATTGGTTAAAACCGGATGGGGCAATTTAAGCTGGCGGCAATGTTCGGGCGTTTCTTCTAACAGATTGCGCTGCCGGCCCACCCAACTGGAAAGCGACATGATGAGATTCTCGCGATAGGGATCAATGGGCGGATTGGTGACCTGTGCAAAACGCTGTTTGAAATAGTTGTACAACAGTTGCGGTTTTTCGGAAAGTACGGCCAGTGCGGCATCGTTGCCCATACTGCCCACCGCTTCCTGGGCGTTTTGCGCCATGGGCAATATAATCATGCGCACATCTTCCAGGGTGTACCCAAAGACTTTCTGTCGTTCGGCCAGGTGAGCCTTGTTCAAGCGCATGCGGTAAGGAATTTGAAACATGCCCTTTAGTTCGATTTTATTTTCCGCCAGCCAGCGCCGATAGGGCTTCCAGCGCGAAACCGATGCTTTAATCTCTTTGTCCTTAATCACGCGCTGGCGCTGCGTATCAACTAAAATCATTTTGCCTGGCATCAGCCTGCCCTTTTCGCGCACATCCTGCGGATCGACGGGCAGCACACCGCTTTCGGAGGCCAGAATCATGCGCCCGCTGCGTGTGATGGTGTAGCGACCCGGACGCAAACCGTTGCGATCGAGATAGGCGCCGATCTTTACGCCATCGCTAAAAATCAATGCTGCCGGGCCGTCCCATGGATCCATGATGGTCATGTGGTACTCATAAAAAGCGCGCAGGTCCTGACTCATGTGAAATTGCAGACCAAAAGCCTCGGGCACCATCATCATCATGGCGTGCTCCATGCTGCGTCCGCCCTGCACCAGCAACTCGAACACGTTGTCAAAACAGGCGGAATCGCTGGCCTCTGGATTGACAATGGGGAAAATCTTTTCGATCTCCTGGCCAAACAACGGCGAAGACAAAGTGTACTCGCGATCCTTAATTTTGTTAATATTGCCGCGTAAGGTGTTAATTTCGCCGTTATGCGCGATGAAGCGGAACGGCTGGGCCAGCGGCCAGGAAGGAAAGGTGTTGGTGCTGTAGCGCTGATGCACCATGGCCAGGGCCGATTCAAAATCGGGATCAGTCAAATCCGGGTAAAAATTCTGGAATTGCAGCGAAACAAACATGCCTTTGTAAACTATGGTTCGGGCAGAGAGCGAAACAACGTAAAAATCGTCCATCGTCCAGTGGTTTGTTTGCGCCTCGCTCTCCAGCGTTTTTCTTAGAATGTACAACTTGCGTTCCAGCTGCTGCCCAACAAGATTTTTAAAGCGGACAAAAATCTGCCAGAAAGTGGGCATAGATTTTCGGGCAAAGGCGCCCAGAGCATCGGGATTCACCGGCACCTGGCGCCAGCCGAGCAACCGACCGCCCTCTTTACGAACCATAGCGCGCACCATTTTGCGAGCTTTTTCGGTCTCATTGCGGGGTAAAAATAAAAAACCCACGCCATAAGAGCCCGCCTGCGGCAGAGAAAAATCAAGCGCTTTTTGAAAAAACTTGTGCGGAATCTGAAGCATCATGCCCGCTCCGTCGCCCGATTTGGCATCGCCGCCCACCGCGCCTCGATGTTCAAGATTGTTCAGGATGGTGATGGCATGATCGATAATGGCGTGCTCTCTGGCGCCGTTGATGTTGACAATAAAGCCCAGTCCACAGGCGTCGTGCTCAAACTGTTTATGGTACAGTCCTTTGTTTTTCATGCCCCTCCTCTCTTTAGGATACTTCCTTCAAAACATCTATTCCGCCATAGCTGGATTGGTTGAATGGTTAATTAGTTGAATAGTTGATTGGTTAAATGGCAACTGCCCACGTTCAGCGTTCCCCTCATCCGGACTTTTATTCAGGGAGAGGGGGTGAGGGCAATTGAAACTATTTTTAATTTGAAACATTCTCTGCGCCTTTTGTGACTTCTTCGCGCTCTTACTGGTTGCATAAAATAATTGAGTCCACTCTAAAAAAAATTATTATTGAATTTCATTTAAACTGGACTATTGTTTTTATTTAAATTACATAAAATATATTCGTGTCCATTCGTGAAATTCGTGGTTATTATACTGAACTCATAATTTGTTTAATCTTTTTCTGCGATTATTGGCGTAATCTGCGAGAAAATTACTTTGAGCGCGTTGCAGTTGATTCTGGTTGCAGTTTTGCTGCCCTGGATCGATTGTCATGAGCTAATCGGCAGTCAATTTTTCCAGCGCCCGTTGCCATTTTTCGAAATTGAATTCTTTTAAAATCGACTGCATCTGGCGTTTAATCTGCGCGTTGGCCAGATTGCCGATACTGCCTTCGTGGCTGTAATGCGCCTTTTCCGGAGGTTTAAACAGCCCCTTGCTCACCTCTTCGGCCACCTGACGGTAAGCCTCTCTGAACGGCGCGCCCTTTTTAACCTGCTCGTTTACCGCTTCCACTGTAAAAAGAGTGCGGTATGTTTCATCTTTTAAAATCTGGCGGTTGACTTCCATTTTGGGCAGCACGTGGATGAGTATGGTCAGGCACTCCTTCAAATCCTGAAACGCGGGTAAAAACTGCTCCTTTGTAATCTGAAAATCACGGTGGTAACCGGAAGGCAGGTTGTTGGCAACCATTTGTATCTGCACAGGCAATGTTTTTAAGCGATTACACCTGGCGCGTAAAATCTCAAACACATCCGGATTTTTTTTGTGCGGCATGATGCTCGAACCAGTGGTAATGCTTTCCGGAAATTTAACGAATCCGAAGTTCTGGCTCTGATAGAGCACCAGGTCCATGGCCAGCTTGCTCAACGTTTCGGCGATGCCGCCCAGCGCTTGGGCGACCACGCGCTCCATTTTGCCTCTGGTCATCTGGGCGTACACCGAATTGACGTTCAACTCATCAAAGCCCAGCAGTCTGGCGGTCATTTGGCGATCTAAAGGAAAGCCGGAGCCGTACCCGGCCGCAGAGCCCAGAGGATTTTTGTTGACCAGGCGGTAGGCGGCCTGCAACTGGATTAAATCGTCCACCAGACTTTCGGCAAAGGCCGCCAGCCACAGGCCAAAAGACGATGGCATGGCAATCTGCAAATGCGTGTAGCCGGGCAGTAAAACGTCTTTGTACTGCTCGCTTAAATGGATTAGCAAATCGAAAAGCGCGCGCACCAGTTCCACGATCTTTTTAATTTCGGCCCGTACAAAAAGCCGCAGGTCAACCAGCACCTGATCATTGCGCGAACGGCCGGTGTGCAAACGCGCTCCGGCTTCGGCATCCATTTTGGTCAGCAATAATTCAACCTGCGAATGAATGTCTTCTACGCCCGGCTCAAAACGAAAGGAGCCGGAATCAATCTGGCGCAGAATTTGCTTCAGGCCGTTTTGCAGCTTTTGATGGATATTTTCATCGAGCAATCCCACTTTTCGCAACATGGCGCTGTGCGCCAGTGAACCGATGACATCCCACCGGGCCAGCAGATCATCCAATTGCAGATCTTTGCCGATGGTAAATTGTTCCACTTCTGCATCTAATGGACTATTTTTTTGCCACACTTTTTTACTGTTTTTCATGATACCGTTCTCTTTTTTTAAAATACAAAGGTCTCTGACCTCATTCCGCCACGTGCGGGACCGGAATGCCAGGCCGACCTCAACCTCTTCCCCCTACCCCCCTAAACTTCTAAACCACTAAACATCCTACCCTCCCCCCAGCAGCCTTTCCAATAGCTGAACGTATTTTCTAATGCCATCTTCAATCTCCCTCAGGTAAATGAACTCATTGGGCGTGTGCGAACGCTCCGACATGCCCGGCCCCATTTTCACAGAGGGCGCTTCGATGTAAGTCTGATCGGAAAGCGTGGGCGAACCAAAGGTGGAGATGCCCATTTTTTCCGCAATTTTCACCAGCTCATGCCCGGCGTCGATGGAAGACGGTTTCAGGCGCAGCGAAGTGCGAACGATCTCGCTTTCGATATTCTGGCGGATGAGGTCCAGAATCTCTTCATGCGTGTAAACTTCCGTTGTTCTGATGTCCACTGTAAAGTCGCAACGATCGGGAATCACATTGTGCAGTTCGCCGGCCTGAATGGTGGTTACCGTCATTTTCACCGGCCCCAGCAGTTTCGAAACTCTTGGGAACTGAAACGTGCTGAACCATTCGATGTCTTTCATTGCTTTTAGAATGGCGTTCTCCCCCAAATTGCGGGCGGCATGGCCGGCCACGCCATGCGCTCTACAGCGCAAAACCATCAGGCCCTTTTCGGCAGTGGCCATTTGCATGCCGGTTGGTTCTCCAACGATCGCCAGGTCTATGGCGCCCCATTCCGGCAGTACGGAGCGGATACCTTTTTCACCGGAATTTTCTTCTTCTGCCGTGGCCGCCATGATAACGTTGTACGAAAGATTCTCTTTTTCGTAAAAATAGACAAAAACAGCCAGCAAACTGACCAGCGGCCCGCCGGCGTCGTTGCTTCCCAGTCCGATTAATTTTCCGTCGTTGACCACCGGTTCAAACGGATCGGTTTGCCAGCCCTGCACCGAACGTACCGTGTCGTGATGTGAATTGAGCAAAAGCGTCGGTTTGGTCGGATCAAAATTTTTATTAAGCGCCCACACATTGTTGTGTTTTCGGCTGGTGGCGACGCCCTTTTCCTGCAAAAAGGCCTCGATCAGCGCCGCAGTTTCATCTTCCTGCCCGCTAAAAGACGGCCGTTTAATCAATTGCTTAAGCAGTTCGATGGCTTCGTTGGTCAATTGTTGAATATTTTGCATGAGATTATTCCAATGTAATATGCGTTCCTTTTTTCAGTTGATTAAAATGCGTAATGCGCACCTTTTGCACTCCTTTACGTAAGGCGTCGAAGGCGTTGTCCAGCTTGGGAATCATCCCATCGGTAATGACCTTTTGCTGGCGATACCGTTCGTAAAGTGCCGCATTCAGTTGCGGAATAACACTGGATTCGTCCTGCGCCTGCGCAAGCACACCCGGCTTTTCGAAGCAGAAGATCAATTCCGTGGGGAAAACGGCGCTCATGGAAATGGCCAGTTGCGTGGCAATAGTATCGGCGTTAGTGTTCAACATTTGTCCCCGGCCATCATGCGTCAATGCGCAAAACACCGGGGTCAGATCAGTTTCCAGAAACCAGTGTACGCGCAGCGAATCAATCTTTACGACGTCGCCCACCAGCCCAAAATCGATGGTTTGCGCCGGCCGTTTTTGGGCCAAAATCAATCCGGCGTCGGCTCCGCTTAAACCAACGGCATTTACGCCAAGTCCCTGCAGCAGAGCCACGATCTTTTTGTTGTACAGGCCGCCGTAAACCATTAAAGCCACTTCCAGAGCCGGTTCATCGGTAATGCGCCGGCCTTCGATCATGCGGGGCGTAAAGCCTAATTGATCCGCAATTTGCGTCGCTTTTTTCCCGCCGCCATGTACCAGCAGCTTGAGTTCCGGCCAGGCGCTGAAAGCCTTTAAGAATGCGCCCAATGCCTGTTCATCTTCCAGAACTCTTCCGCCTATTTTAAAAATCGTTAATTTTCTTTTCATCTTGTTCGCCTGTTAAATATTTAAACGCGTCGCTAAGCCGATTTCAACATTACGAACGCTTCGTGTACAACGCGTAAAAACATATCGCTGCGCTGTCCGGAAGCCGCCCGGGATTTGCAGCATATTAAGTTCATCTGGCCGCCACAGACCGACGATTACTTTTGCAACTTTTAATAAGCCGATGGTTTTAAATGCAATCCCACATTCTCCGCAAGGCCAAACATTAAATTCATGTTTTGCACGGCCTGACCGGCGGCGCCTTTAATCAGATTGTCAATGACGCTGATGATGAGCAGCTGATCGTCTTCTTTTATCAGGTGCAGCAACGCTTTATTGGTATTGACTACCTGCTTTACATCCGGGTTAGCCTCGACCACAAACACAAAGGGATGCTGAAGGAAATAGGCTTCGTACAAAGAGCGCGCTTCTTTTAGATTCAGTTTGGCCTTTGTGTAAACGGCCGCCAGAATGCCGCGCGTGAAACTGCCGCGCATGGGCACAAAACGGATGACCGGCTGTTCACCGCTGCCGACGCGCTGCAGGGTTTGCTTAATTTCTTCCAGATGCTGATGCTTAAACGGTTTGTAAAGCGACACATTGCCGCTGCGCCAGGTAAAATGCGTGGTTTCTGAGTGGGCCTGCCCGGCCCCGCTGGAACCCGTAATGGCAGAAACATGCGCTTCCGCCTGCAGCAAACCGCCGGCAGCCAGCGGTAACAAAGCCAGTTCAATGGCCGTGGCAAAACATCCCGGGTTGGCAACTTTCGAGGCCGTTTTAATTTGATCTTTAAATGCTTCCGGCAAACCGTACACAAAATCGTTGTCCGTTGTTTTCAGACGAAAGTCCCGACTTAAATCGATGATCTTAATACCAGACTTGAGGTTCGTTTTTTGTAAAAACTCCGCAGATGCGCCATGCCCCATACTCAGGAACAACACATCCACATCGGGTAAAATAGTCTCCGAAAAACACATCTTTGTTTCGCCGATTAAATCTTTGTGCACGTCGGTTAGCGGTTTACCGGCCTGACTGCGGCTGTGTACAAAAGCCAGTTCCACCCATGGATGGTTGAGCAAAATGCGCAGTAATTCGCCGCCTACATATCCCGCTCCGCCCACAATTCCCGCACGAATCATTCCTCATTACCTCCGGCTTTTTGTTGCACCTGATGGAAAATTCTACTCTGGACGGCCAGAATCTTTGCAAAACCGCGGGCGTCGTTACCATCCCATAAATGGTTCATTTCGCCGTAAGCCGCTGCGTCGGAAGCCATTAAATCAAAGGGACTTTTAATTCCCTGTAATTCAAAACGGTAAGGATGAACTTTTACAAAAACCGTTCCGCTGACATGATGTTGCGTGTCCTCTAAAAACGTTTCGATATTGCGCATTACCGGCTCCAAATATTGCCCTTCGTGCAACAGCATGCCGTACCAGTTGGCCAGTTGGTCTTTCCAGTACATCTGCCATTTCGTAAGAACATGCTTTTCCAGCAACTGATGCGCTTTTAGAATCAGCAGCGGCGCCGGCGCTTCGAAGCCCACTCTTCCTTTAATGCCGATGATGGTATCGCCCACGTGAATGTCCCGTCCAATACCGTAAGGGGCAATTAGGGCGTTTAAGGCTTTAATGGCCTTGAGCGGATTGTCAAACTTGCGATCATTAAATCCGCTCAGCTCTCCGTTTTCAAATTGCAGCGTTAAAACCAGCGGCGTTTGTTCGGTAACCTGTGTGGGGTACGCCTCTTCAGGCAAAGGACGGTGCGATGTTAATGTTTCCTCTCCGCCCACCGATGTGCCCCACAGCCCCTGATTGATGGAATATTTTGCCTTTTGCCAAGGCACATCCAGCCCAAACTTTTTCAGGTAGGCGATCTCTTCTTCGCGCGAAAGTTTTTGATCGCGCACGGGCGTTAAAATTTCAACCTGCGGCAAAAGAATCTGAAAGATCATATCAAAGCGGATTTGATCGTTACCGGCGCCGGTGCTGCCGTGCGCCACGTAATCGGCGTTGATCTCTTTCACATAGTCGGCAACAGCCATGGCCTGAAACACGCGTTCTGCGCTGACCGAAAGCGGGTAAACGCCATTGCGTAACACGTTGCCAAAAATCAGGTATTTGACACACCGGTCGTAAAATTCCTGTTCAATGTTTACCGTGCGGTGCTCGACGACGCCAAGCTGGCGGGCTTTGGCTTCCAGGGCCTCCACCTCGTCTTTCGAAAAACCGCCGGTGTTAACGGCGATGGTAAAAACGTCCAGCCCCTTTTCACTCGCCAGATATTTGGCGCAGTAGGTGGTATCCAGACCGCCGCTAAAGGCCAACACTACTTTTTTGTTCATTGATGACTTCACTTTCTTTCGTTTTGTTTTTCTTCTTTTCTTCTGGATCAAACAGCATGGCCGTGCACAGACAATGCTTTCTGTTGGTTCGTTGTAAGATGTCAAAATTTACGCAGCTCTCACAACCTTTCCAGAACTCTTCGTCGTCCGTGAGCTGGGCAAAGGTTACCGGCCGGTAACCAAGTTGATAGTTTATTTTCATCACCGCCGGACTGGTGGTAATACCAAACAGTTTGGCATGGGGATATTTTTTGCGAGAAAGTTCAAAGGCGGCCTTTTTAATCATTTTGCCCAGTCCCAGCTCTCTGAACTCCGGCACGACGATTAAACCGGAATTGGCCACGTAATTCTTCTCTTTGCCCCAGCTTTCGATGTAGCAAAAGCCGGCCAATCGGCCATCCGACGTTAAGGCAATAACCGCCTTTCCTTCGCGCATTTTGGAGCGGATATATTCCGGTTTGCGTTTAGCAATACCGGTGCCTCTGATTTTAGCGGCGTCTTCGATTGTTTCACAGATTTTCTCTGCATATTTAAAGTGTTCCTGGCTTGCAGTTACAATAGTTACTTTGTTTTTGTCCATTAATGACTCCTTCTCAGTAAAGAAAAAGTTTACGCGATTCGATTAATAAAAATACGTTTGGTTTTGTAAATAAAGCAGGGCCTACGATCGTCGTCGCCCGCGAGGTCGGTAAAAATAAAAATAGCGTGGTAAGTGAATAAAAATTAAACTTTGCATCATAACCGTTTCAATTTTTGTTTTGGCAAATATAATAAACAGCAAAGAAAATGCAAATTTTTTTACACTTGCATGCAATTTTATACATTTTGGTTCAGGCAAAAGACTTTTGATTTAATTATCGTGAAGAAGACAAAGGAAATGGCGCGACATTTGAGCAATGCGGCGTAAAAAGTGAATTTGACGATTTTTTTCGAGTCCGATGAGGAGGGTTTTTCATTTACGCGTATGGCGTACTTGTTAATTGAGCGGCTTTTTTTCAGCCGCTTTAAAATTTAGGGTCGTCAAAGCGCCAGAATTTTTGAAGAAAGTTTTCTAAACAAAATAGCCATCCTGCTTTTCAGCAGGATGGCTACGGGCCTTGCTTCTTTCCATAGAGTCCCAGAACTTCCGTGTTCCTTATTTAAATTCGGTCATGGCTTTACAGAATTAAATAAAACTTCAAAAGTGATCAAATTTTTCTCTAACTTCACTGAAATTTTTCCGGGCTGTGGCGGGCAATGGTTCCTTCCACCATGTAAATTACATCTTCGGCAATATTGGTTGCCAGGTCTGCAATCCGTTCCAGATAACGGGAAATAGAGATGTACTGCAGGTAGATGGCTGCCTTTTGCGGATTTTCGGCAAGCTTTTGGGCCACCAATTGATAGAGGCTGCGATGCATGGCATCCACCTCATCATCCATCTGTAAAACCGATTTGGCTTCATCAATATCAAGGTTGATCAGGGCTTTAAGACTATTTTTGAGCATAATTTTCACTTTTTCGAACATGGTATCCAGATCGAAGTGTAAATCGTTCTGTCCCAGGTACATCAGCTCCATCGCCCGCTGGGCAATGTTGGAAGCCAGATCGCCCACTCTTTCCAGGTCATTGTTGATTTTTAACACGGAAATCACGTAGCGTAAATCAATGGCCACGGGCTGGTGCAAAGCCAAAATCTTCAGGCAGTCATTTTCCACTTCCACTTCCATATTATCAATTTTTTCATCATTCTCAATGACTCGCTGAGCTAATTCTTTGTTTTGTGTTTTTAATGCGGTTACGGCATCGTAAAGCGTCTCTTCCACCATCATGCTTAAAGTCAGCACCTTTTTCTTCAGCTTTTCGATGTCTTTTTGCAAATGTATGCTCATCGTTTTAATTCCTTTACAGGGTAAATGATTCGTTTTTAATAGTCCGGGCTTTTCCGATTCAAACTGGTAATCAGCCCTTATACAATTATAACTTGTTTACGGCGTAAATTCAATATGCTTTACCCATTTTAAATGACTTTTAGCTGATATGTTCCCTATTCAGCTATTAACCGAATCGGCCTGTAATGTAATTTTCCGTTTCTTTCTTTTTGGGATTGGTGAAAATTTGCCTGGTTTCGCCATATTCAACGATGTATCCTTTATAGAAAAACGCCGTGTAGTCAGAAATTCTGGCGGCCTGTTGCATATTGTGTGTTACAATGACGATGGTGTAGCGATTCTTAAGAGACTCGACCAGTTCTTCTATTTTAGCCGTGGCGATAGGATCGATGGCCGAGGTTGGTTCGTCCATCAACAAAATTTCCGGTTCAATGGCAATGGCTCTGGCAATACATAAACGTTGCTGCTGGCCTCCGGACAAAGCCGTTCCGGGTTGATTGAGTTTGTCCTTCACTTCATCCCATAAAGCCGCGCGTTTGAGGGCTTCTTCCACGCGGCCGGTCAGTTCGCTTTTACTCAATTTGTAGTGCAAGCGCAAACCGTAAGCCACATTTTCGAAGACGGACATGGGAAAGGGGGTTGGTTTCTGAAAGATCATGCCCACGCGTTTGCGCAGTTTGATCAGATTGGTGTTTTCAGACAGAATATTTTCGTCGTCCAGGAACACTTCGCCTTCTGCCCGCTGATCGCGATACAATTCGTAGATACGATTGTAAACGCGCAGGTGGGTGGACTTGCCGCAACCGGAAGGGCCGATAATCGCCGTGACCTTTTTAGGCAAAATCTCCAGATTGTTGTTAAACAAGGCCTGTTGATCTCCGTAAAAGAAATTTAAATTACGTACGGAGATTCTTCCCTCGCCTTTGGTCATAATTTTATCCGCTTTTTCCATAATAATTTCATTTGACATGTTTATCTCTCACTAAATAACGTACACCGATTGTTGTAATTAGTACTGTAAAGGTAATCAAAAAAGAAGCGCCCCAGGCTAACTGTTGCCAGTCGGCATAAGGCGACATGGCATAGTTAAAAATGGTTACCGTAAGATTTGCCGTTGGGCGTGCAAAGTTTTCGGGCCAGTATGGACTGTTAAGCGCCGTAAAAAGTAAAGGAGCCGTCTCGCCGCTGATACGCGCAACCGCAAGCATGATGCCTGTAATCAAACCTTTTTTTGAAGCTCTGAACACGACATTCAGCGTAACCTTCCAGCGGGGCATGCCCAGGGCAAGAGCAGATTCTCGCAAGGCACTGGGAACCAATTGCAGCATATCTTCTGTGGTTCGGGCTACCAACGGCAACATCAAAATGGCCAGAGCCACCGCCCCGGCATAGCCAGAAAAATGACCGATAGGACGAACTAAAAGCGTGTACACGAAAATACCGATGATGATGGAAGGCGTGCCCATTAAAATATTGGTAAAAAAACGGATTGACTGAGCGAACTTAGACTGACCACCGAATTCGCTCAAATAAATTCCCGCCAAAAGTCCAAAGGGTACGCTAAGCAGGGTTGCCAGTACGGTAATGATCAACGTGCCAAGGATGGCATTGGCCAGACCTCCGCCGCCCATGCCCGGCGGAGCGGGGAGTTCTGTAAAAAAAGCCCAGTCGATGGACGCAATGCCTCTTAGCAGCACAACCGCCAAAATCCAGATCAGGAAAACAAGCCCCAGCAACGCGCCGCTGGCGGAAATCATTCGAATGACAAAATCCAGGTAAACTCTGGTCTTTTCTGATCGTTCTTTCATTGGACACCCATTGTTTTCTGAATCCGTTTTAGCCACAATTGAGAGATCATTTGAATTAAAAAGGTTACCAGAAAGAGCAACAGCCCCAGCTCTATCAGTGCGCTCAGGTAGAGCGGTTCGGACGCTTCGGCAAACTCATTGGCCAGGGTGGCGGTAATACTGTTGGAAGGAGCAAAAAGAGACGTGGAAATAACATGGCTGTTTCCAATTACAAACGTTACGGCCATGGTTTCGCCAATCGCCCGGCCCAATCCGATAAAGGTAGCCCCGATCATCCCCTGTACGCCATAGCGAATCATCACCTTGACCATCTCCCAGGTGGTGGCGCCCATGCCCACGGCCGATTCTTTAACCACCGATGGAACCATCAAAAAAACTTCGCGCATCACCGAACTGATAAAAGGTAAGATCATAATGGCCAGAATGATTCCGGCGGTCAGCATGCCAATCCCCATTGGCGGCCCTTCAAACAAAAAGAAATTGCCGCTTACTTTTTGCAAAAACGGCTGAATATAGCGGGCCATAAGGGGCGCAAAGACAAATAACCCCCACATGCCATAAATAATACTGGGTATGGCAGCCAGCAACTCAATGGCCATTCCAAAAAACTTACTTATGGGGGGCGGCGCCATCTCTACCAGAAATAAAGCGATGACCAGACTTAACGGCACGGCAATAATCATGGCGATTAACGTAGATATGAGCGTTCCGTAAAGGCTGGAAAGCGCGCCAAACTCCTGCTGAACCGGATCCCAGATATTGGTGTAAAAAAAACGTAAGCCGAATTTTTCGATGGAAAGCCAGGAATTGCTGACCAGTTCAATGAACAGCAAAGCCATGATCAATAAGATCAAAGCCCCTCCTAAAATGGTCAACAACCTGAAAACACCATCGCTCCGACTCTGTGTGCTGCGTTCGAGTAAAAGCTTCATCTCTTTTTTGCGCTCTCCGTTACCATTTACCTATGTTTCTTCCATCCTTGCGTTTATTTAATGAAAGCGTTAAAGGCCCTTTTGACGCCTTTAACGCTTTGCCAAAAAACTACAGTCACAATGTTAGTTTATCCGCACCCATCAAAAGGATTTTTATTTATCCCAGACGGGTTGTCCATTGGCCCGGATTTCGTTCTTCCAGGTTGTCTCAACCATGGTATAAACGGCTTCAGGAACCGGGACATAATGTAACTTAACCGCTAAGTCTGCGCCATGCCTGTAACACCAGTCAAAAAACTCCAGCACATTTCTGGCGTGGTCTTTATCTGTCTGCTCTTTATGCATTAAGATGAAAGATGCGCCGGTAATGGGCCAGGAATCGGCTCCAGGTTGATCGGTTAAAACCATGTAATAACCAGGGGCGTTGGCCCAGTCGGCATTGGCCGCTGCGGCCTGGAAACTTTCGATCACAGGCTTTACAAAATTTCCGTCTTTGTTCTGCAACTGGACATAATTCATTTTATTTTGAAAGGCATAAGCATACTCAACATAGCCAATGGCCCCTTCTACATTTTTCACAAATGAAGCCACGCCTTCATTTCCCTTGCCGGCTACACTGCTTGCACGCGGCCAGGCAACAGCCTTTCCGAATCCTACTTTCTCTTTCCACTCATCAGAAACTTTACTAAGATAATTGGTAAAAATCCATGTAGTGCCAGAACCATCAGCACGATGTACGGTGGTGATCGCTTTATCTGGCAGATCAACGTCCGGATTCAATTGTTTTAATTGCGGATCATTCCACTTTTTTATTTTTCCCAGATAAATATCGGCCAGCGCTTTAGCAGAAAGTTTAATGCTTCCTTCTTCCACGCCAGGCAGATTAACGATCGGCACCACGCCGCCAATGACCATCGGAAACTGAATTAAGCCGGCCTCGTCCAGTTCTTCTTTTGTTAAAGGCGCGTCCGATGCCCCAAAGTCAACGGTTTTAGCTTTAATCTGGGCAATACCGCCGCCGGAACCGATCGACTGGTAGTTTACTTTAATTCTGGTTAACTTTTCATATTTGTAAGCCCACTGCGAATAGACGGGATAAGGGAAGGTAGCGCCTGCGCCGTTAATTACCTTTACGCTTGCTTTACCCGCTTTTCCATCTTCTTTTTTACAGGCGTTGAGCGTAAATACGATTGAAAAAGCCACCAACAAAATGGCAATAAACCTAAGTCTCATTTTTTCCTCCTGATTAATAACGTTTGATTTCTATCTTTAAGTGAAAGATTAGCATTCTTTTGTTAGGATTATATTAGGATTTTGTTAAAGTTCGTTTTCTGTCCGGAATTTTTCTCTGAGATCAGGAAAGGGCAGATGGTTTGTTTTGGGTGTATTTTGGGCGATGCCCCATCCATTGCCCTACTGGCGTCCTTCACTTTTGATTTTTTTGTTGTTAAAAATTTGTTAAATTAATCTCATAGTTATTGGCCAATAAAGAAAGGAAACCCGATGCCTTTGGTACCACAACACATCAAAGATTTAAGGCCCTATAAACCGGGCAAGTCGATTGAAGAGTTAAAGCGAGAATTGGGCCTTAGTAAAATTGTCAAATTAGCTTCCAACGAAAACCCGATCGGCGTTTCGCCGCTGGCCTTACAGGCCATGCACAAAGCCTTAACCACCGTCAACCGTTACCCCAGTCCCGATGCTTACGAATTACGCCGGGCGCTGGCCGCAAAGTACGATGTAAAAATCGAAAATGTGTTTACCGGAAACGGATCGGAAGGAATTATTGCCGCCATTATGCGCACTTTTTTGCTGGATGATGAAGAGGCGATTACTTCCCACGGCTCCTTTGTTACCTTTGACGTTCAGGCGCAGTCGCGCGGCATCAAAGTAATCCGTACGCCGTTAAAAGATTACCGGCTCGATCTGCAAGCCATGGCCGAACGGATTACGCCCAAAACCAAAATCATCTACCTGGCCAATCCAAACAACCCGACCGGCACCATTTTTACGGTCAGCGAGTTCCAGAACTTTATCAAAAAAGTGCCGGAACGCGTACTGGTTATTCTGGATGAAGCCTATTTTGAATTCGCGCATGACGCTCCGACCTATCCGGATTCCATGCAATACCGACTGGACAATGTGATTACTCTGCGCACCTTTTCCAAGGCCTATGGCCTGGCCGGTGTGCGGATTGGCTATGGCTTTGCGCACGAGGAGTTGATCGCTAATTTGATGAAGATTAAGCTGACTTTTGAGCCCAACACGCTGGCTCAAATGGCTGCCGTGGCTGCCATGGAAGACGCCGATTTTCTGGAGCAGACCCTGCACAATAATCGCATCGGTAAACAGTTTTTGTACGATCTGTTCAAAAAAGTAGGGGTGCAGTACCTGGAATCGTACACGAACTTTGTGACCATTGTCTTTGAATCGGAGAAACGCGTTAATACACTGTTTGAAAAGCTCCTTAAAGAGGGCGTAATTGTTCGCCCCTTAAAGTCTTTTGGTCTGCCCAACTGCATTCGCGTTTCCATCGGTCTGCCGGAAGAGAATGAATTTTTTGCCCAGAAGCTGAAAAAAGTACTGTGATTGCTTGCACTGAATTCGCTTCATTTTAAAATTAAAATCGTGTGCCTCTGAAAAAATCAGCGGTACACGATTTTTTTCTTTCAAACTGTAATTGGCGACAAAGCAATGAAGGACATCATATCCGCTTCGCGGCGTACAGATATTCCGGCTTTTTATTTGAACTGGTTCATTCAGCGAATCAGAGAAGGCTTTGTGGAGGTGCAAAATCCCTTTTATCCGCAAGCGGTTAAACGCGTTTTGCTGGATACAGAGCATGTGGAGTGGTTTGTCTTCTGGTCGCGCAATTACAGTCATTTTCTTAAAAAACGCGCCGTTTTTGAGGGCTACCAGTTATTTTTTCACTTTACCATCCTCTCGCCCTCCGTGCTGGAAAAGAGCTCCATGCTCATTAAGCGCCAGCTGCGGCAACTGGAAGAGCTGGTAAAATTTTACGGAGCTCAGCGCATTGTCTGGCGTTATGATCCTCTGGTGTTCTGGCAGGAAGGCAATACAGTTCAATCAAACTTTAACGGGCGAGAGTTTGAATTTTTGGCCCGGGAAATCAGTCAGTTGGGTTTAAAAAGCTGCACTACAAGCGTGGCCACGCCTTACGCTAAATTTCAACGCCGCCTCAGGCAAAAATTTCCCAACGTCCGCTTACTCGATCCTTCCGCGGCGTTTGTTAAATCAACGGTATCCAGCATGGTCGAAATTGCCGAAAAGCATCAAATTAAAATCGAAGCCTGCTGCAGTGATTTTTTACTAAAAATTGTCGGCGTCCAAAAAGCGGCCTGCATCAACGGTCATTATTTGAACCGCCTGACCGGCAAGAAGAAGGTTTCCGAGGCGCGGGCCCCATCGCGCGCTCAGTGCGCCTGTACGCGTTCCATCGACATCGGCGATTACCGCAGACAGCCCTGCTATTTTGGCTGTATTTACTGCTACGCCAATCCACTGTGGAAATAACGTTAAATCCCCGGCCAAACAGCCCGGCTGGGTGAATGGTTCTGCTTTTTTCGGAATTAAACGTCAGAGCAGCAGTCCGTAAATCAACCCCAGCGCACCGCCGATTAAAATACCGGTGGTGAAGCCCTGCAAACCCTGTCTGGTAAAAATCCACGGCCGACTGCTCTTTTTTAATTCTTTACGGTACAGGTCAGCCACTTCGTCCAATTTTTGCTGGTAGTCGCTTACCATCAATTGCAATGTATCGGCGTTCAATTGTAGCTTTGCCCGAATCAGCGTTTGGGTTTCTATTTGTCGCTGCAGATTGGCCAGCAGGCTGTCCAGCGCCTGTTCTTTTTTCTGGATCAGCTCATCGGTCGTTTCCAGCGCTCTGGTCAGGGTCTCGATCTTCTGCAAGCTGACCTGCAGATCGGCTTCGCATTCAGCCAGCGCGCGTTTTAATTCGTCACGCGCTTGGGCCCCAACCAGCGCCACCAATAAAAGGCACCAGACCATCGATTTAATCAGTTTCATTGGCTCTACTCCTCGAATAAACGGTAGCCGTCAATTTCGATATCAGAATCACTGGCTTTAGAAGAAGGGGCATCGGGCGGCGGATCATGAGTCAGGAGTTTTTTTCGCTGAGCGCTGCGTTCTTTTGCCGATGCCAGAAACGACTGAGCATCATGGATCAATTTTTCGTTTAACGCCAGGCGATCTTTCAACTCCGCGTCGATCAACTGTAATTCGCTGCGATATTTTTCTGCATTTTGTTCCAGTTTTTTGCGTCTCTCTTCGAGCACCTTAATCACCTGCTGATTGGCCGTTACCGCTTCCTGACGTCGTTTTTGGATCTCTTTAAAACGAGCGTATTTTTCGTTGAACTCGCTCAGTTTGTCTTCCACGGCAAACGCTTTTTTTAATTTGCGCTGCAGAAAAAAGGCGCCAAGCGCTCCCATTCCCGCTAAAATTCCCAGGACCAATTTCGGCTTTCGAGGTAAAATCAGTTTGTAAACCAGAAACATGGCCACCAGCAGCGGGACGAGCAATAACAAAACGTCGAACAAAACGGTGAATGCGCTTAAATCCGGCATTAAATGTCCTCCTGATCTTCAACCACCTGCAATCCTTGTTTACCATCTTTTTCTGCCCGATCCACTTCTATTTCCAGCCGCTTTTTCTGGAGGTAATGATCATCGGTTTTAAAACGTCGCACCGTGTAACTTCCGGCCAGTCCAAACACCACGCCAGCCAGCGATATTAAGCCGGTTTTCATGCTGTCCATAATCTGAATTAAAATAACGGCCTTGGGCGAACCGGCATGGATGAAAGCTAATATGGCAAAGGCAATCCAGATCAGCATTAAAAAAATCAGCAGAATCATGGAATAGGTCAAAATGGTAAATAAAAAATCGGGAAACCCTTTAGAATTTTTAAGCAGCCAGGCGCTTGGCTTACCACGGAATTTGTCCATCAACTTCTCCTTTCCAGATTTTTCAGGTGACGGGACTTATTGCGTTTTCCAGGCCGGCAGCAATGGCCTGAATCAGGGTTTGCTGGTATGACGCATCCTGCAATAAGGCGCGTTCTTCCGGATTGGTTAAAAATCCCAGCTCCACCAGAACGGCCGGCGGCAGGGTCTGGTGAATCCAGGCCAGGCTGCGTCCCAATTCCACGGTGGAAATTTTTCCGCCGTGAGCCAGCTGAATGCCCTGCTCTTTGCAGGCGCGGGCAATGGCTTGCGCCAGTTGAGTTCCGGCCTGCGATTCTTCGCTGTAAATAACGTAGAGTCCGCGCCTTTGTGGAAGGGGAAGATAATCGTCAAGCGACGGCTCGAAGCGCGCCGCCACATTACAATGAATGGAAATAATGGCGTCAAAGGCTGGCGCTTTTTGGCGGTGATGCGCATTGACCAGCTTACAACGCGTTCTCAGGGGAGGAACGTGATCATCCGAGCGGCGCGTGGTAAAAACGCGATGTCCTTTTTGCTTTAGCCATTGATTTAACTGAAGAGTCACCTGAAGATTAATGTCTTTTTCGCGAACGCCCTGCCACACCGCTCCGCTGTCCACGCCTCCGTGACCGGCGTCGGTACAAAACACAGCCATTTTTTAATCTCCAATGAATTTTACTGAGGTCTTCCCTGAAAAGAAAGCGGGCTTCCATGCTGTGTTTTTAATTTAAGAAAATTGAAATCAAGTGCAATTTTTAGTTCAGGGGAGAAATTGGTTGATTGATTAAAGCGAGTCGGGCGGCCGCCGCCCCGCGAAGAACGTTTTTGCCCGCCATCACTTCTTTTTCTTTTTCAGACTCTCCGCCCTTTGGACAATATGCCGGCCAAAGCGATCGGCGAGCAGGTCCTGAACCTGATCGAGCTTCTGCTGTTTTTCATCTAATACATCGAACAGATTCGTTTGCCTGGCCGCCTGCGTATCAAACCCGCTTACGCCCACGCCCACCAGTCGTACCTTCCGACCGCTGATGTAGTTCTTTTCAAACAAATCCAGCGCCACATCCACTATCTGGCGTGTTTGATTGGTGGGCGGCGAAATGGTCATATTGCGCGTAATGGTGGAAAAATTATCATAGCGCAATTTCAGATGAATGGTTTTGCCTTTCAGTCCTTTTTTTCGAAGTCTGTAGCCGACTTTTTCGGCCAGGTACACCAGTTGTTTGCGGACAACATCCATATCGTCCACATCTTTACCAAAGGTGTGCTCATTGCTCACGGATTTGACCTCTTCGCGAGTAATTACCGGTCGTTCATCAAAACCGTGTGCCAGGCGGTAAAAGTGTTCGCCCGCCGAGCCTAATTTTTGTTTAAGAACCTGCGGCGGAAAGCGAGCCAGATCGCCAATGGTGTTAATGCCCATCTTCCGTAGAATCTGCTGTGTGCGTTCCCCCGCTCCCCACAATCTGGAAATATCCAGCGGCCACAAAAACGTTTCTATTTGGTCGGTTTCAACCACAACCAGGCCATCCGGTTTTTGCAGATCCGAAGCGATTTTAGCCAGATATTTGTTCGGAGCCACGCCAATAGAAGCGCTGAGACGCTCTTTTTCTTTAATGCGTTGTTTGATCTTTTGCGCTATGGTCGGGCCATCGCCAAACAGACGCACACTGCCCGTGACATCCAGAAAGGCTTCGTCAATAGAAACGGGTTCCACCAGATCGGTGAACTCATAAAAAATCTGAAAAATATTCTGGCTCACCTGCTGATACAACGCCCCGTTGGGTGGCAAATAAATACCGTGGGGGCACAAACGATAGGCCTGCGATATGGGCATGGCAGAATGAACGCCAAACTTGCGCGCTTCGTAGGAACAGGTGGATACCACGCCTCTGCCCCGCCCACCACGGGGATCGGCGCCGATAATTACCGGTTTTCCTTTAAGTTCGGGATGCTCTCTTTGCTCAACAGCGGCAAAGAAAGCATCCATGTCCACATGCAATATAATTCTTTTCATGCCCATCCTTTACCGCAATTTAAGGCAGATTACCTCTTTAAACAAGAATGACTGGATGGTTGATTGGTTGAATGGTTGCCGGTCTGTCATTTCTTTTCTCGCATTTGCACGAAACTGGCCAGCTCAGGAATCACTTACACGGGGGTGCAGGGGGTGAGGGCAACTGAAACTATTTTTAATTTAAAACATTCTTTTCGCCCTTTGTGACTTCTCTGTGCGCCGTGCGCTCTGTGGTTGCTTAAATTCCCGCGGAAATGTTTTTGATTGCGGCAAAGCTGCCCTATTTGAATAGCTGAATTAAAGAATCCCGAAGGGGTGAAGTAATTATTGAATGAGATAAATATTTATAAATGAGTCTAATTTAAAAAAGCTTTTTTACGACAGCTGCAAAAAAAACTTTAAAAGATAAGCCGTTTTTATTTAAGCCATAAGATTTCTTTCTTCGTTCGAAATGACAAATCATCTTTTTAGAGCAGACTCATTCGTAATTCGTAATTCGTAATTCGTAATTTTAAATTGTCAACGTCTGGAAAAATTCTTGGTAAATTTAAATTTTCATCTTAATTTAATATTCTTTAAACAATTTAAAAAACAGGGTGCTGATGAAAAGGATTTTCAATTTAAGATTAGAAGAATTTCTGGCGTTGTTATTTTTTATTCCGTCTTTACTGATAACCATAAAAGCCAATCTGTATTTTATTGAAGCGGGAATGAATATTCCTCGCCGATACTACGGAGGCTTAACTCGTCTGGCCGTGACGCTCGCTTTAATGATCGCTTTTTACTATTTTGTAAAGTACCGACCTTTATGGAAATACACCTGGTGGCTGCGCGAAGTAATGCCTTTTTTGTTTTGTATCGCCATTTACACCAACATGCACGACACCATCGGCTTTGTGAATCCCCATGATGTTCACGATACGCTTATTCGCATTGAACAGTGGCTATTTGGCGTGCAACCTGTGTTGTGGGCGCAACAATTCTACCATCCCTGGTTAACAGACTACTTTAGCATAAGTTACATGAACTATTTTATCATTGCCGTGGTGGTGGTTCTTTATCTTTTAGTCAAAAACAGGCCGCTGGAGATGCGTAAAGTTTTAATCGGTACCATCCTCAGTTTTTATTTCGGGTATTTTTTGTACATCCTTTTTCCTGCTGCGCCGCCCCGCTTAACGTTGGCCACTGAGTTTACGCGTGATTTCAGCGGAGGCTTTATCACGCACATGCAGAATAAACTGATCAATCTAAATCCATCTTCTTCCCGGGCGGCCTTTCCCAGCTTACACTGCGCGGTAACCTTAATCAGTTTGATGTATGCTTTTAAGTACAGTAAAAAGCTCTTTTTTGTGCTATTGGTTCCGGGAATCAGTCTGGTGCTGGCAACGGTCTATTTGCGCCATCATTACGTGGTGGATATTATTGCGGGCTTTGCCCTGGCCATTTTTACCTACTTTGTAGCCCCACACATTGACAGCTGGTGGAATAATCTACGCCGCAAATACGCCACAGTAGATGACAGACTCCTTCAGTTGCAGGAACAAGAGTTTACTCCCCACGATACTTTCGTTGGTAGTAATACATAAAAATTTCTGCGACCTGAAATTCTTCATCGTTTTCCGCGCCCTGTTTGCGGATTCGAATCAAATCTTTAAGCGTGTAATTGCGTAAAAGCTCCAGATCTTGCGCTTTAAAATCTTCTTTGTGGCCGAACTCCAGGATTTCAATCAGCACGTTTAAAGTAATATTTTTGAAATGGTAAACCACAAACGGCTCAAACGAGCGGCCGGTTTCTCTTTCCAGAATGTCCATTACTTCAACAATATCCATGCGGTCTTTGTACTGGCGACGGGAAGTCAGGGCGTCGAACACATCGCACAAAGCCAGTATTTTACCGCCGCGGGGGATTTCATCGCCCCTGAGGCCCTGAGGATAGCCGCTGCCATCGATTTTTTCATGATGGGCGGCGGCAATTTGCGGGATTTCTTTTAAATGACGCTGAAAGCGAATTTTAGAGAGAATGCTTTTGCTTAACACTGCATGACGTTTAATAATGTTGTACTCTTCTTCGGTAAGTTTTTTATTTTTAAACAGGACTATTTCCGGAATGCCCAATTTTCCGATATCGTGCAAAAGCGCGGCGTAACGAATTAATTCGATCTCCTTTTTAGGAAGCCGCATTAAACGCGCTACCTGCACTGAATAAAGCGTGACGCGCCGGGAGTGTCCGGAGGTAATGTAGTCGCGGGCGTCAAGCGTAATCGACAACGTTTCCACAAAACTGACAAATGATTGGTTCAGTTCATCGTAAAGGCTGGCGTTTTCGATGGCCGTTGCGGCAATAGAAGAGATGGCTTTGAGAAGTTCGATGTCTTCTGCGGTAAAAGAGCCTTCCTTTTTATTCAGAACCTGAAACACGCCGATGATTTCATTCTTTTTATTGCGCATGGGCATGGTTAAAAGATTGCGCGTCCGATACCCTGTTTTTTTGTCCACTTCGGGATTAAAGCGCGGATCGGCGTAAGCGTCTTTAATATTCAAAATTTCACCCGTCCGGGCAACGTGGCCGGCAATGCCCTTATCTAAGGAGAAACGGATCTCCTCCTGTACGCCCATGGCAATTTTAGACCACAACTCATCTCGTTCGAAATCGATTAAAAAAACCGTACAACGTTCGGCGTTCAGTTGTTTGCGGGTTACTTCCATTACGCGGAGCAATAGCTCGTCAAGATCAAGCGTGCTGGCTAGATAGTCGGAAATCTCGAGAAGCGCTGACAGACGTTCGACTTCTTGCTTAAGACGCGAAACCTCAGGTTCCGCATGGTCAGTCTTTTTTATCTCCGTCGAGTTCTTCAAAGTCCGCATCTTCTATTAAATCTTTGTACTTTTGTTGAAACGATTCCTGATCATTTTTAGACCCTTTTACCGGTGTCTGTTTTTTTTCGACCATTGATTTAAAAAATTTATAAAAAACGTACCCAATTAAAAAGAGGAATAGATAACGTAACATGGTTCACCTTGCTTTTTTTGGCACATAATATCTGGTGCCGCCTGTGTGCTGGTTAATCTGCACCAGGATGTCCCGGTAGTCGTCTTCATTATGTTTAAAGTCAATTTCATCGGTGTTAATAACCAGCAAAGGCGTGCGCGTGTAATGAAAAAAGAAACGATTATACAGCTCATTCAGAGCGTCGATGTACTCGTACTCGATGTTTTTTTCGTAGGGCCGGCCGCGTTTTCTGATGTTTTCCATCAAATGCTGAGTTGAAGCCTGCAAATAGATTACCAGGTCAGGACGGGGGACTTCTTTTTCGATTAAGCGGGCTATTCCGTCGTACAACTTCATCTCTTTTTCTGAGAGATTGAGGGTGGCAAAGATGCGGTCTTTTTCAAAAATGTAATCGCTGACTACCTTTTGACGAAAGAGGTCTACCTGGCGCAACTCCTGCAACTGTCGAAAACGACTGAGCAAAAAGAAAATTTGCGTCTGAAAGGCGTAGTGCTCCGGATCGCGGTAAAAATCTTCTAAAAAAGGATTTTCTTCGAACTCTTCGAGGATAAGATGCGCGCCCAGCGTTTTGGCCAGCATGTCGGCCAGGGTTGTTTTACCGGCGCCGATCACCCCTTCTACCGCAATGTAGTGTAAATTTTTTAAAGACATTTTACCAGTTCTCTATCAATAATTGACAAGCTTCAACCTGATCCAGAGACGCAACGGCCTCGGTTATCGTTTTACCCGATCTAAATTTAAAATCCGGCGCAATGTGCGACAGGGGCACAAGAACAAAATCGCGGCTCTGCAGCAACGGATGTGGAATGTTCAATATGTCGCTTTGAACGACCGGCCCCTCCCATTCCAGCACGTCAAGATCGATGACCCGCGGCCCCCAGCGTTCGCTTTTTACCCTGCCCAGTTGGGTTTCGAACTGCTTTAATTTACGCAAAAATCGAAACGGCTGCATGTGGCATTGTAATTGAATCACCGCGTTAAAAAAATCGTTCTGATGCCTGTTGCCCCAGGGAGGCGTTTTAAACACAGGCGATTGTCTTTCGATCGCGCCAATCTTTTGCAAAACATCGCGCGCTTTTTTTAAATTTTGTAACCGATCGCCCATATTGCTCCCCAGGCCGACAAAATAACGCATGCTTCATTTTTCCCTGAAAATTTCGATTTCCACATAATCCAGCAAACCGTTCAACGGAACATGCGGTTTGCGCACGCGGATGAGAATATTCTGGATGCCGGGCATCTCCAGCACTTTTTCGGCAATGCGTTCGGCAACGGTTTCGATCAATTTAAACTTCGAATTTTCAAAAATGTCTTTGGCAATTTTATAAATCTTTCGATAATCGATCGTCCTTTTAAGGTCATCGGAAGAGGCGGCCTCCTTGAAATCGCATTGAATTTCCATATCCACTTCGAACTTCTGGCCCAACTCTCGCTCGGCTTCATAATAGCCGTGATGGGCGTAGAAGATCATGTTCTTTAAGCGAATCACATCCAAAATGCCATCTCCATGCTTTATGCATTTTTCTTTAAATATGTTCTAAATTTAAAAAGAATTAACGTAAAAACCGAAAAATATTTAAGGCAGGCGATCGGCTTGCGGGATCATTGGCGGTTTTGCACTCCGTGCAGCCTCCTCCTCCGCGGACGGAAGAGGAGGCGGTTTGGAGTGTAGGGCCTTTAACATCAATGCGTGTAATCGGAGTGGCTTTGGTTATTTAATGCCCATTTCCTGTAAAATATGATTTGCGCCGGCAAATTTTTCAGTAATAAACAGAACATAGCGAATATACACATTGATCGCCCGTTGAATGCCGTCGGCAAATTGCCAGTCGCCGGTTAAGGCTTCCCAGTTGCCGTCAAAAGCAATGCCCACTAATTCGCCTTTAGCGTTAAACACCGGGCTGCCGGAATTGCCGCCTGTGATGTCGCACTCATTCAAAAAAGCCACGGGAACATCTTTCAGTTCAGGATCGATCCACTGCCCATAATCTTTTTTTGCGTACAGTTCTTTCAACTTTTCCGGAACAATAAACGGCCATTCGCCGGTTTCTTTTTCCATTACGCCGGTCAATGTGGTAAACGGTTTGTACCACACGGCGTCGCGCGGTGTGTAACCGGCCACATTGCCATAAGTAAAGCGAATGGTTCCATTGGCATCCGGATAAAAAGGACGCTTTTCATAAGCCATTAAAACTTCGATCCATTGTTTGCTCAGTTCCTGCATCAGGGCTTTGTTTTCTTCTTTTTCTTTGCGGATTTTATCGAACTCCGGCTGCAAAGCGCGCGCCATGCGTATGAAAGGATCGTCCATCTGATTCAGTTCTTCCAGCGATTTGGAAAATAGCGAACGGGCATAATCCACATCCGTTAATCTGGTGCTGGCGTAAGCATGCTCTAAAAAATCATCGATCGATTTGTAATCGGTAAAAATGAAATCCAGCCCTTGAATACGTTGTTCAGGCGGAAAGTTTTTGAATTTGAGCAACATGCGTTTTAGCAAGGCTTTATCGATTTCCGGAGCGAAGCTCATGTAGCGATATTGCAAACGCTGAATCGAGCGTTGAACATCTTTTTCCGAAAATGACGGCTCTCGTTCTTCGGCCGGCTTTGCCCGCTCGTAAGCCACGCCGTAAATGCTATTGGCGACGGACGGAATGGTGCCCGCCAAAAAACGAAAATAACTTAAAAAGAAATCTCTATCATAAGAACGAATGGATTTCTGGAATTCCTGCTCAAACCGGTTGAGCAGATCGCCGTATTGGCGTTTTAAGTTTTCGTCGCTGGAAATGAATTCCTGCACTTTTTCTTCCAGCGCTTTTTTCTGTTGTAAAAGCTTAATCCGCTGCATGCCTTCCAGATTGCCCTGATAGTTCTTAAGGCTGTTATTTAACCATTTGGTCGTTCCCACGGCTTTAATTTGCAGCTCTTTCGATTGTTTGCCTATCTCATCGAGCATGTTAATGACATCCTGGAATTCATTGATGAGCAGCGGATAGTATTTGTTCTGGTAAAAATCGACGTAAAAAGAAGTTGAATAGCGGTTGGTACGCCCCGGAAATCCAATAATAAAAGTAAAATCCCCCGCTTTTAATGGTTCCTGAGCAATTTTAATCCAGCGTTTGGGTTGGAAGGGCACGTTATCTTCTGAATATTTGGCGCCCCTGCCATCGGGCGACATGTAGATGCGTAAAAAGGAAAAATCACCCGTATGCCGCGGCCACATCCAGTTGTCCACATCGCCGCCGTAGTTACCGATGGCCCGCGGCGGGATAAAAACCATGCGAACATCTTCAAATCTCTGATACTTAAAAAGAATGTATTGTTTGCCAGAAAACATGGAAGCAATGCGCGCATCATAATCTTCCCGTTCCTGTTCAACCGCCTCTTCCATCTCTTTAATGCGTCTTTCGATGGCGCGCATGCGTTTAACCGGATCGTTGATCTGATCCATGCCTTTTAAAACATCGGCGGTTACATCTTTCATTTCCAGCAAAATGCGGGCCACATAGCCCGGCGCAGGAATTTCTTCATCACGCGTTTTAGCTAAAAAGCCGTTGGTCAGATAATCGGTTCCCCCGGTAGAAGCGCGCTGCACGGCGCCAAAAGCAACGTGGTGGTTGGTTAATATCAATCCGTCTGACGAAACCAATTCAGCCGAGGCTCTGCCCAAATTTACCACCGCATTGGCCAGAGAAATTTCTCCCGGGCTGTAAATCTCGGCCTCCTCCATTTGCAGCCCTTTTTCCTCTAGCCCTAACTGGTTTAGCTGATTCAACAACCACATGCCTTCATCAGCCTTCAGGCCAAAGGAAAAAGTTAAGAGTAGTAAAGTAAAAATGAACACCTGCTTCATAAATCCTCCAATTAAAAATTTTACGTTAAATGCATTTTAGAATTTTATAGGTACGAAAAATACCGGCAAATGTTTCTTAATTTAAACATTCGGCGCAAAAAAATTTATTCCAAACAGGGACGCCCCATCCACTAATTGATTTTTGTAGAATACTTCCTTCGTAGCATTTTTCCTGTTCTGGCCGGATTCGAAAATTTTTATACCGCTGGATTGGTTGAATGGTTTATTAGTTGAATGGTTGAATGGTTGAATGGTTGAATGGTTGAATAGAAATTTACAAAGATTATTGGCGTAATTTGCGAGAAAATTACTTTGGGCGCGTTGCGGTTGATTTTGGAGGTCAAAAATAAAAAAATGTATTTTTTTCCGTTTTTTTGTATATTCCCCTGCAATAAATGAATTTTGCTTAAGGACAAAGAGGAAGAGTCCATGATAAAAATCGAAAAGAAAATTGCGGTTGGCATTTTAGGCGCAACGGGCAGCGTGGGGCAAAAATTCATTCAGCTATTGTCCGCGCATCCCTGGTTTGAAATCAACGAACTGGTGGCCTCTGACCGCTCTGCCGGAAAGAAATACAATGAAGCCGTAAACTGGGTGCAGGACACAGCGCTGCCGCCGGCCATTGCAGATAAAACGGTTTTAGACAGCAAGGCTTCGTTAAAATCACGCATCCTCTTTTCGGCGCTGGATGCCGGCATTGCGGAAACCATCGAAAAGCAACTGGCCGCAAAAGGCCACATCGTCATTTCCAACGCCCGCAACCATCGTTTTCATCCACAGGTACCGTTGTTAATCCCGGAAGTCAATCCCGATCATTTGCAGGCGATTTTTACTCAGCATTTCGGAGATGGACATATTATTACCAATCCCAATTGCTCCACTACCGGCCTGGTGCTGGCGCTTAAACCGTTACACCAGCGATTTGGCGTGCGCAAAGTTCAGGTTGTTACCATGCAGGCCCTTTCCGGCGCCGGCTTCCCTGGCGTTTCTTCTTTACAAATCATGGACAATATCATTCCCCATATCAAAAATGAAGAAGCCAAGATGGAAACGGAGCCGCTGAAGCTTCTGGGAAGCTGGAACGGCCAGGAATTCGTTCACGCCTCTATGCTCATCAGCGCCAGTTGCAACCGCGTGCCGGTCATCGACGGCCATCTGGAAAGCGTTTCTGTTGAGCTGGAAAAGTCGGCTGGAGCAGACGAACTGATTGCCGCGTGGGAAGAATTTAAAGCTTTGCCTCAGTCACTACAATTGCCCTCCGCCCCCAGACAGGTGATCCATTATTTTACAGAGCCCGATTTTCCTCAGCCGCGTTTACACCGCAATTTAGAGGGCGGTATGGCGGTTAGCGTCGGTCGATTGCGTCCCTGCCCCATTCTGGATTACAAATTCCACGTGTTGTCGCACAACACCATTCGCGGCGCTGCCGGCGGAGCGATTTTAAACGCAGAATTACTTCTGGCACAACTTGGAGAAAAACTGGGCTTGCTTTAGAACCTTACCGACCGTTTTTCATGGCGTTGACCGCTATTTTTCTGGCCTACGCTTTTGTAAAAGTTTATCGTAAGCCAAAACGCCGACGGCAGCTACTGCGCCCATCCAAAAGCGGATTGCATTAACAAAATATCGCTCTTGGTGGTTACTATTTTTACTATCGTTTTGTTTGCCATCCCGTACCTGGCCAATAATATCAACCAGAGCGCTAATTACGAAGGCGAAACGTTTAACAGTGAAAACATTACTGAAATCGAAAGCGTGGTTTTGAGCGTTCCCGGAATGAACGGCGCTTCCTGCCCATTAACGGTGCGCAAAAGCCTTGAATCTGTTAAAGGCGTGCAAAAGGTCAAAGCGCTGTATGAAAAACGGCTGGCAATTGTAGATTACAATCCCGGCGCTGCTACGGTTAAAGCGTTGCTCAAAGCCACGAGTAATGCGGGCTATCCTTCAACGATCGTAAAAAATCAAAAATAATGAATTGAGCAAGGAGATTCTGATGACGATCAAAAGATTAAAATTAAAAATTTCGGGCATGACCTGTGAACACTGCGCGAGTTCCATTGAAAAAAGTCTGGTTCAGGCGGGCGTGATCGAGGCAAACATTTCCTATCTTGCAAAAGGAGGCACGGTTTCCATTGATCTGCGCAAAACCACTTTAGACGATGTGCTTGCTGCCGTGCAGTCCAGGGGTCACTACCGGGTAGTGGATGTGCTGGAACTTAACAGCGGGGAAAGCTCTTCTGCCAGACACCTGATTATCATCGGCGGCGGTTCGGCGGCCTTTACTGCAGCGCTTCAGGCCCACGAGCTGGGAGCGCGCGTGATCGCGCCGGAAGGCGGCGAGTTAATCATGCAAATAGCCATGGGATTAAAATTTGAAGCGACGGTTGCCGACTTAAGAGAAATGCTGCATCCCTATTTAACGGCCTCGGAGGGCGTAAAGCTGGCGGCCATCACCTTTACCAAAAACTTAGAACAGCTTAGCTGTTGCGCCACCTGAACCGTTAATATCAGTAGTACCATTTGAGGATTTCATGATTCTTGGAAGGATCCGTAATTATCTTCTTAAAGAGTGAAAACAGCTTTGGATCCCATAGTCCTTCTGCGGTCTCTTTTTCACAGATTTCCAAAGCCTCAGTAATAGAGAGAGCCCCGCGATAGGGACGTTTGGTGGTCAGTGAGTCGAAACAATCCACCAATCCAATAATGCGAGCCAGCAGGGGAATTTCTTCTCCTTTTAATCCTTCGGGATAGCCGCTGCCGTTGTACCGTTCGTGATGGTAAAGAATGACGGGCAGCACGGGCTTCAACGTTTTAAGCGGCGCACAAATCTGAACGCCGATCTTAGGATGTTCTTTAATGATTTCAAATTCTTCGGGGGTCAGTTTACCAGGTTTAAGCAGCACGGCGTCTCTGATGGCAATTTTACCAATGTCGTGCAAAATGCCGCCTCTTTTGAGCACTTTTAGGTCGTGTTCTGATAAATTCAATTGACGGCCCATGGTCTGCGCCAGATCAGCCAGCCGGTTACAATGACCTTCGGTGTATTTGTCCTTAGCCTCCACCGTTTTAGCCAGACTGAAAATGACCTGTTCGGCGTTTTCCAGATCATCCACCGCTTCTTTTAAGCGCAGTAAATTTTTAATGCGCGCTTTAAGTTCAAAAATATTAAAAGGCCTGGAAATGAAGTCATCGACTCCCGCTTCCAGACCTTTAACACGATCTTGCATACTATCCAGGGCGGTAATCATAATGATGGGCGTCAGTTGGGTTTGCGGATTATTTTTAATCACGCGCGCCACCTGAAAACCATCCATCACCGGCATCATGGCGTCGAGCAAAACCAGATCGGGGTTAATCTGTTTAAAGACCTCCAACGCCTCTTTGCCGTTCGTGGCGGAAAACAAAGCATATTGGCTTCCGCTTAAAATATCTTTGATAGTTTCTATATTATCTGGCTGATCATCGACGATTAATATTTTGGTACCATCTGCCATTCTGCTATCTTTTATTTAATTATTTTCACAGAAAGCTATAATCGTCAAAAATTGATCAACCTTAATATTACTATCAAAAAAATCGCCCTTATTCAATAATAAACGTATTGCCAGAATTGAATAATGTTTCTAAATCACCTTCGCCTTTTTTCTCTTTTACGAAATCGATCTGTTTTTGCAGCAATTCCTCATAGGTCTCGGTTTCGACCTGGCGGAAAATACCCATTGGCGTTGGCAGGTCCGGGTTATCGGTCAGGCTGGCCAGACCAAATTCAATTTCGGCGCTCAAATTTTTCTCATCATGAATCAGCAGGTTTTCAGGAGGATTGGCTTCGTCATAGGGCACCGCTTCAAAACGACTGCAGTTCCATTTTAAAACCTTGTCATGATTTTTGCCAAAAATGTAGGGCTTGCCTTTTTCCATATACAGGGCGCGATCATCCTTGGTATCTTTACTGTACAGGTCTTCAAAAGCGCCGTCGTTAAAGATGACGCAATTCTGGTACACCTCTACAAACGAAGTGCCTTTATGTTCCGCAGCGCGGCGCAGGATTTCGGCCAGATGTTTGGGATTGCGGTCAATGGTGCGCGCCACAAATGTTGCGCCGGAAGCCATGGCCATCAAAACCGGATTGAAGGGATTTTCCAGAGTGCCATAAGGCGACGATTTGGTAATCTGTCCCTTGACCGATGTGGGCGAATATTGACCTTTGGTCAAGCCGTAAATTCTGTTATTGAACAGGATGACCGTAACGTCAATATTTCTGCGACAGAGATGGATGAAGTGATTTCCGCCAATACTCAGTCCGTCGCCATCGCCGGTGATAATGAAGACCTTGAGCTCCGGATTGGCCAGTTTAATGCCAGAAGCTACCGTTGGCGCACGGCCGTGAATGCTGTGCACGCCGAACGTATTCATGTAATACGGGAAGCGGCTGGAGCAACCGATACCGGACACAAAGACAAATTTTTCTTTAGGGATGCCCAGTTCGGGGAGAATTTTTTTCATTTGCGCGTAGATGGCGTAATCTCCACAACCCGGGCACCATCTGGGCTCCGATTTGGAGGCAAAGTCGGCAGCCGTCAACTTTAAAGGTTGGGTAGCTACTCTATCTTGATTATTCATTATGAACTCCTTCTTGCAATTAATCTTCTAATGTTTTTTCAATGGCTTCCACGACTTCCTGGGTAACCAGAGGCAAACCGCGCACTCTATTGAATCCTTTGGCGTCAACCAGATATCTTTCGCGGATAACTTTAACCATCTGTCCCAGGTTAATTTCCGGAATCAGAATCTTTTTAAAGTTATGGATGTAGTTATCCAGCATTTTCGGGAACGGATAGATCCATCGTAAATGGATCCAGGATACTTTTTTGCCTTTTTTTCTGATTTCTTCCAGCGCCGTAAAAACCGTGCCGAAGGTGCTTCCCCAACTAATCACCAGAAGTTCGCCTTCTGGATCGCCGTCAATTTTCGGCTGTTCAATATACTCACCAATGCGTTCGACCTTTTCGGCTCGCAAGCGCACCATGTGATCATGATTATCCGGATCGTAGGCTACATTACCTGTTTCATCTTTTTCCAGGCCGCCGATGTGATGTTCAAAGCCAGCCATGCCAGGAACGGCAATCATGCGCGCCAGGGTTTTCGGATCGCGTTTGTAGGGCAGAAAGTTTTTAGGATCGGTGGCGTAATGTATTTTTATTTCCGGTATGGTTTGAGGATCGCGGATCAGCCAGGGCTCTGAGCCATTGGCAATGTAGCCATCCATCAACAAAAATACCGGCGTAGAAAACATCAATGCAATGCGCGAAGCCTCAAGCGCGGCATCGAAGCAATCTGCCGGGCTTTTAGCGGCAATGATCGGGATGGGCGCTTCGCCATTGCGGCCGTAAAGCGCCTGCAATAAATCGGCCTGCTCGGTTTTGGTGGGCAGCCCCGTACTGGGGCCGCCGCGTTGAACGTTAACCACAACAAGCGGCAGCTCGGCCATCACGGCAAATCCTAAAAACTCGGTTTTAAGCGCCACGCCAGGGCCGCTGGTGGTGGTAATGCCCAGCGCGCCGGCGTAAGAGGCGCCCAACGCCGAACCAATTCCGGCAATTTCATCTTCTGCCTGAAAGGTTTTAACATCGTAATTGCGATATTTTGCCAGCTCATGTAAAATTTCGCTGGCCGGGGTAATGGGATAGCTGCCCAGGAACAACTCTTTATTCGCTTTTTTAGCCGCGGCAATAAAACCAAGCGCAACGGCTTCGTTGCCGGTCATATTGCGATATTTACCGGGTTTCTTTTTAGCTTTTTCCACACGATAACTGGTCTGGAAAAGTTCGGTGGAAAGCGCGTAATTGTAGCCGGCATTAAGGGCGCGGATATTGGCTTCTACAATTTCCGGTTTGTTCTTAAACTTTTGCTTAATCCAGTTGATGGTCGGTTCCAGCGGATGACTGAATAGCCAGAAAGTCATGCCCAGTGCGAAAAAGTTTTTAGAACGATCTTTTTCTTTTACTGAAAGTTTTAAACCTTCTAATGCCTTGCGCGTTAATGTGGTAATCTGCACAGGGAAAACCTGATAACCGGCCAGCGAACCATCTTCCAGAGGATTGGTCTCATAGCCGGCCAGGGTCAAATTGCGTCCCTGAAAGGCATCGGAATTAATAATTAAGATACCGCCACGGCGTACCAGCTTTAAGTTTACTTTTAAGGCGGCCGGATTCATCGCCACTAAAACATCGGGCTGATCGCCCGGGGTATGGATTTCTGTGCTTCCGATCTGAATTTGAAAACCGGAAACACCAAAAAGCGTGCCGGCCGGCGCCCGAATTTCAGCCGGATAATCCGGCAATGTCACCAGTTCATGTCCTTCTTGTGCTGTCGTGCTCGTAAACTGCATTCCCGTCAACTGCATTCCGTCTCCGGAATCGCCGGCAAAACGGATGGTAACGCGCTCCAATACTTTGGATTCTTTTTTGTCCATTTGTAGAAAACCCCTGTTTCTTTTATAAAACCTTGATTAGTTTTTAGTTATTACCTCTAATTCAAACTTAATTAACTTTTAATAACTCCATTGCTTAAGAGAGCAAATTTAACAGTTTTATTCAATGAAACCAAAATAAAATGAACGCTTTTTCGCCCGTCGCTTCTAATTATTTTTATCACAAAGAAAACCGTTCTTTCTGAGCCATTTCACGGCTCAGAAAGAACGGTTTTTTAAGGGGCAAACATTTCTCAAAGGCGGCGCGTCTGCAGCTTAAAATTTACCGCAAAGAACGTAAGGACGGGATTAGAGACGGTTAACCTTTTTTTGATAAAAAGTACCTTCACGAGTGGTGTAAAACCGAAAGTGATACCGAGGTTGTGTGAATGGGTTGGCCCGGGGCGCTGCCCCGGGCCGTTGTCTCCGCTGTAAACCGGGGGCGCTCTGTCAGAGCGCCCCCCCCGCTGCTCTCCGAAGAATCCACCCTCTCTTTTCACGCCCAATTGCAAACGCCTATTGAAACCTTTGGCATTTATGATTAGTTTGACAGATGAACTTACACAAAAGCCGGTAATTGCCTATGCCAGATTGGATTAAAAAAGCAGTTCTCATTCTTTTTCTGATTCAAGCTGCAACTCTGCAAGCGCAGGGCTACTATTTCGGGCGCAATAAAGTGCAGTACACGCATTTTAACTGGCAGGTCATGAAAACAGAGCATTTTGATATCTTCTACTATCCGGAAATGCAGAAAATGGCTGAAAAAGGTGCGTATTTTGCCGAAGAGAGTTATCGGTTTCTCGAACAAAAGTTCAATTACTCGGTAACCTACCGCATTCCATTGATCTTTTACAGTACACACTTACATTTTCAGCAAACCAATGTTACGCCGGGGTTCATTCCGGAAAACGTGGGCGGATTTTTTGAATTTATCAAAGGGCGGGTGGTCATCCCCGGTAACGGCGATTTAAACGAATTCAGACACGTCATTCGCCATGAGCTGGTGCACGTGTTTATGCACATGAAAATTGTCAATGTGCTGCAGCGCTACGACAAGCTGGACGGCGCCTATCCGCCGCTCTGGTTTATCGAAGGGCTGGCCGAATTCTGGTCCACCACCTGGGACGCACAGGCCGAGATGGTGCTGCGCGATGCGGTGATCAACAATTACGTGGTTGGCCTGAGCGAAATGTACCGCATTAACGGCACCTTTACCATGTATAAAGTGGGGCAGGATGTACTTGGTTACATTGCACGTAACTACGGAGAAGACAAACTGTTAAGGCTCCTGGAATGCGTCTGGAAGCACTCCTATTTTGAACAATGTTTCAAAGAAGTTTTAGGGATGGACTACCGCGAATTCGACCACCATTACCTTTACCATTTAAAAAAACGCTACTACCCCCTTTTAAAAGACAACGATCTATCGGAACAGGTCAGCCAGACTCTGGTGCGCCAGGGCTACAACTTTAAGCCGACCTATTTCGAACTGGAAGGTCAACCGTACATCGCCTTTGTGGGAAACCGCACCGGTTATTCAAGCATTTACATGCGTCCCTTAAAGCCTCTTAAATTCAGAGATAAGGAAAAAGATGTGCAACTACTCATCAAGGGCGAGGCCTCTTCGGATTTTGAAGCGTTTCACATCTTCGATTCGCGCATCAGCGTCAATAAAAACGGCATTCTGGCCTTCAGTTCTAAAAGCGGAGAAAACGACGTTTTATACCTCTATTCCATTGCGCAGCGCAAAGTCATCAGTCGCCATTCTTTCCCAAAGCTGGTAGGCATATACTCCCCCACCTGGTCGCCGGACGGGAAAAAAATTGTTTTCAGCGGTTTGAGCTTTTCCGGCCAGAAGGATCTGTATTTATTTGAACCAGAGGGACAAAAACTCTGGCAGCTTACCGACGATTTTTACAACGACGAAGATCCGAGCTGGTCGCCGGACGGCCGGTTCATTGCCTTTTCGTCCGATCGCACGCCCTACGGTCAACAGGGCGCTGCCAATATTTTTTTATTGAACATCGAAAACGGCGAACTTCGCTACCTCACCTTCGGCGCGCAGGAAGACCGCGGCCCGGCTTTTTCCGCCGACGGACGGTTCCTGGCCTTTACTTCCGATCGCAAAGGCTCGTACAATATTTATGTGTTAAAGAACCCCATCGAATCGGCCTTCTCCAATCAACCGGCTCAGTTTTTTAAAATGACTTCCTACCTGGGCGCCACTTTTGATCCATGCTGGACGCCGGACAATAGTTTAATTTACGGCGCCTTTGAAAAAGGCTATTTCCAGATCCGCTTTGAGCCGGACTTTTTAAAACGGCTGCAAAAAGCCGAACGCATTGTGCAACCGATTCTGGTAGAAGACACCAGAGCGTGGGATTTCCCGGCCATTAAATCAAGCGAAATCATGGAACGCAAACCGTACGTGCGTAAATACGAGCTGGATTTTGCCCAGACCCAGGTTTCGCAGGATCCCATCTGGGGCACCACCGGCGGCGCGCAACTGGCCTTTACCGACGTGTTAGGCAATGACCAGTATTACCTTTTGATCTACAACAACGCCCGCGTTGCCAGCGATTTCTGGAAAAGTTTTAACGTGGCCGTTACTAAAATTTCGCTGGAACACCGCATTAATTGGGGCGTTAGTTTGTACCGCTTTGCCGGCTACTACTTTTATCCGGCGGACGCCTATTTTTATGAAGAACGACTGGGCGCCATGGCCACCTTTAGCTACCCATTTTCGCAGTTTTCGCGCGTCTCCTTCACGCAAAATCTGGCCTATTCCGACAAAGACTGGTTTTTTAATAAACGACGTCAGGCCTATCTTTCCAGCAATTACATCTCCTTTGTGCATGATAACTCCATCTGGGCTTCAAGCGGGCCCATTGACGGACAGCGCATCAATATCACCTTTGGCAACACCTATGATCTGCGCTATTCCAACGTGAACTATTTAACCGGTTTAATCGATTTGCGCAAATACTTTCGTCTGGGTCTGCGCAGCGCTTATGCCGTGCGCTTTCTTTCGCTGTTTAACGAAGGTCGCGAAACTCTGCAATACTATTTTGGCGGAAGCTGGGATCTAAGGCTCTACCGCCGCTGGTCGTTGCACGGCAGAAGAGTATTGCTCATCTCGCAGGAACTCCGCTTTCCTTTAATTGATCAAATCGGCATTCGGTTTCCGGTGGCGTCCATGCGCTTTTCAGGTATTCGCGGAGCGCTGTTCCTGGATGCCGGCAATGCCTGGAACGACAAATGGCCTGGCTTTTTAGGAAGTTTTGGCTTTGGAATCCGATTTAACTTAGGCAACATGCTGGTTTTGCGTCTGGATATGGGACGCAAAACCGATTTTAAATCGATTGGTAAAACAACCATTACACAATTCTTTTTTGGATGGGATTTTTAATGAATATGCGGCGCATCATTGTAATCGTTTTGTTGATCTTGTTCGTGATAGGATGCCAGAACCCAGGCGTTAAAGTAAGCTCCTTAAACGAGCTGCCTCAAACCCTGCACGAAGGTTGGAATACGCCGCGCTGGTATTTACACAACAGCGAGTTAGATACGCCCTTAACCGTAGTCAAAGAAAAAAACATCAACGGCCTTGCCACGCCCGCCATTTTAAATCCAGGTGCGCGATTCATTTTAACCACTTACAACGGATTTTTGCTGTCAACGGATTTGCAGCTTAAAGACATTGGACGCAAGCGTTTTTCTCGCGGGCTTTCGGCAGCGCCCTGTTTTGCGCGACCGCTGGCCTACATCGCTTCCGAAAAAGGCGCTTACGGGCTGACGGCCTACGACCTCATTCGCCAAAAAGTGCAGTGGCAGTTAAAAGGTTATTTTTCGAAAAGCAGTCCGCTGGTTTTTCAGGAAGTGCTTATTCATGCAACCATTAAAGGCCAGGTACTGGCGCTCAACCGCTTAACCGGCCAAAAAATCTGGGCCTACTCTTTTCCGCAAAAATTGTTGCAAAACCTGGCCATGACGGAACGCACCATCGTGGTTTGTTCCGGAGACGGTTTGCTGGCAGCCGTCAATTTGGACGACGGCCGCGAAAAGTTTATGATTGAACTGCCGCAGCACGTGTACACCGCGCCTTTGATCCTGAACGGCCATGTTTTTATTGCTGACCTGAGCGGAAACATTTTGAAGATCGCTTTAGAATCCGGTGAAATCATCGCTGATAAAGCGCTGGAAACACCGTTTTATCAGCCGCTTTCCACCGACGGGCAAACCCTGTACATCATGGGCAGTAATGGACGCCTTTTTGCTCTGAGCCAGGACTTGCAATTGAAGTGGTCGCTTGCTCTTAAAGGAGCGCCTTCCATGCCGATCATCGTTACAGCCCGGCGCCTGATCGTTGCCACGCATCAAAAGCAGTTTTACCTGATCAATCGCCAGACGCGAAACATCGATCAGCAATTCACCTTTAAACGTCGAGTTGTAAGTTGCACCCCTGCGCCAGGCGGCCAGTTACTCATCGCAATGGAGTATGATCGCCTGGCCCGATTGTCCTTAAAACAGGAGAAACGCTAATGCGACATTGGAAGTTTACCGCCCTTTTGCTGTTGTTATTCCTGCCATCTTTAAGCTTTTCCCAAAAGATTGAACAGGCTGAGAGGTTGGCTGCCGATTCCCTGATAAAAATAATGGTCAGTCCGGATAGCGTTTCCCTGCCCGATACCGTTAAAATGATGAATGGAAATCGATTAAAATTACGCTTCATATTAAAAAACGACCACCGCTGGAACAACTGGGCGGTGGACACCACTTTGTCTGGTTTAAGTGATTCGTTGTTGACCCGCTTTAAATGGAGCCGGAAGCCTTTTAAACTGACATTTAATGAGATATCCTTAAAAAACAAAGATGCAGCAGACAAAACACGAATCAAAAAATATCTGCAGCCCGGACTGGCCGCTTTAGCCCTGACCTGCAATTGGGGCTCCTTTTATCTGAAGCGCGTGGCCGACGATTATTACGATCAATATCGTTACACATCGGATTTGCAGAAGATGAATCATTATTACGATCGGACGCGCCAGTTTGACCGACTTTCCAATGCGCTTTTAACGGTTTCGGTGGTAGCTCTCTCGGTTTATTTGTATTTGATACTACAATAGTATTGTAGTAAATTAACACAATTACAAAAACCAATAAAAGAATATTACTTATGATAACAAAAATTGATGTAAAAAATTTTAAAAGCTTCGATCATCTAAATATTGAACTTTCTAATTTTAATGTTGTAATTGGACCGAATGCTTCGGGTAAATCAAATTTTGTGCAAATTTTTAGATTTTTAAAAGATATTGAACAATCAGGCTTAGAAAATGCTGTATCTTTGCAGGGAGGCGTTGAATATTTACGGAACATGAAGCTCAACAATAACCAGAATTTTTCTTTATCTATTGAAGCAGATGATATATTTGGCCTCGTCCGACCATACCGTAATAAATACTTCGGGATAAAAATTACAAAAACAAAATATGAATTTGAGCTAACATTTTTCAAGAGAAAAAAGAACTTTAAAATTAGTAAAGACCAATTGAACCTATCCTGTGAATTTAAAATTCTGACTAAAGAAAAAAATCAATTGAAAGAACTTGAAAATTTAGGCGAGGGGTCGATAGACTTAATCCGCAAAAATAGTCAAATAAAAATCAGGTTAAATAAACCGCTTGCCTTCCCATTTTCTGAAGAAGAAATTTTTCCTTCTTTTTTATGGGAGAAATTTAATGTTATTAACAACTTATTAATAGAAAATCCTTTTTTTACATTTCCCGCTATAAACGAGATTTTCTCTGACATACATATTTATGATTTCGATCCCAGGCTACCTAAAAGAGCAACGCCCATTAGCGGCAAGGTTGAACTGGAAGAAGATGGCAGTAATATGGCCCTTATTTTAAAAAATATTCTAAGCGATCAGGATAAAAAGAGAAAACTCTTTAATTTAATGCAGGAAGTTTTGCCCTATATTCATAATTTAAATGTTGAAAAATTTGCAGATAAATCTCTTTTATTTAAGGTGCAAGAAGAATTTATTGAAAATCAATATATTCCTGCTTCAGCCATTTCCGATGGTACGATTAATTTAACAGCCATAATTCTGGCCCTATTTTTCGAGAAAAATAAATTGATCATTATTGAAGAGCCGGAAAGGAATATTCATCCTTTCCTGATCGGAAAACTGATCGGTCTAATGAAAGATGCTGCGCGTAATAAACAAATTATTTTGACAACGCACAATGCTGAATTTGTTAAACACACTGAGTTAGAGAATTTATTTCTTTGTAAAAGAGATTCTAAGGGGTTTTCGAAAATAATCAAACCTGCTGATAATAAAGAGATAAAATCATTTTTAAATAATGAGATCGGTGTAGAAGATCTTTTTGTTCAGGATTTATTAGATATTTAAAATAATGGCCGCTTATCGAAGACTTTTTATTTGGGTTGAAGGTACGGATGATAAAAGATTTGTTGATTATATTATTAAGCCCTTGCTACAAGAGCTGTATGATTTTATAGAAGTAAGGGAATATGCCCGTTTAAAAGATTCTAAATTACAAAATTTTGTAAAAAGCATTAAAGCCATGGGAGCCGATTACTGGCTATTAGCCGATATTAATACAGCGCCCTGTATTGATGCTCGAAAAAGGAAAATTATTGATAAATTTAAAGCCGTAGATCCTGCTTGTATAATTGTTGTTATTAAAGAAATTGAAAGCTGGTATCTGGCAGGGATTGACAACAAGGCAGCCCAGAGTTTAAAAATTAAATCATTTAGAAACACCGATGAACTTGATAAGGAAAAATTTTTAGCTTTAATACCGGCTAATTTTGATTCAAAAGTCGATTTTTTGAATGAACTATTAAAACATTTTTCTTTAGAAGCTAGAGTTCTGCAAAATGCACATACATGTCATTTCGAATTCCGATTTATCGGGATGAGAAATCTTCTAACTTCAACAAAAACAAAAGATTTCTCGTCGCTCCGCTCCTCGAAATGACACTAAAATTTACATTTTGCAGAACTCTATTTAGAAGCAGGAATGGAGAAAAATCAATCATTTAAATATTTTATTGATAGATTAAAAAATTAAGCATCGTTTAATTTTAATTAGCTTAACAAATTCGGGAAAAACACCATGAGCAAAAAACTTTTTTTGATTGACGGTTCGGCCATGTATTACCGCAGCTACTTTGCCTTCAGTCGAAATCCGTTGATTAACTCCAAAGGCGAGAACACCTCCGCCACTTTTGGCTTTTTAAACTCCCTACTCAAAATCATAGACCGGGAACATCCGGAATACCTGGCCATTGTGTTTGACACCAAAGAGCCGACTTTTCGCCATAAAATTTATGAAGAATACAAGGCCACCAGAGAAAAAATGCCCGATGAGATGGCGGCCCAGTTTCCGAGACTGGTGGAAACATTAAAAGCCGCCAATTTTGCGTTATTGGAAAAAGACGGCTACGAAGCCGACGACATCATCGGTACGCTGGCCACTCGCTTTGCCAGCGACGAGGTTGACGTTTACATTGTCTCCGGCGATAAGGACATGGCGCAACTGGTAAACGGACACGTTTTTTTATACAACCTTAAAAAGCAGGATGAGCCGGAAATCCTGGATCGGCAAAAAATTGTGGAAAAATATGGCGTGCAGCCCGAGCAAATTATTGACTGGCTGGCCCTCATGGGCGATAAATCCGATAATATTCCCGGCGTGCCCAAAGTGGGCGAGGTAACGGCCGCCAAATTATTACAGCAGTTCGGATCCATTGATAACCTTTACAAAAACATCGACGCCATCTCCAGAGAGGCGTTGAAAAAAAACTTATTGGCAGCCAGAGATCAGGTGCAAATCGCACGCCGTCTGACGACCATCGACACCAACGTTCCTATTGATGTTAAACTGGAAGATTTGAAATTCCGCATGTGGGATATGGAAACGGTTGGGCCCATATTGCAGGAGCTGGAATTCAGAGGCCTGGCCAACCGCATGAAGGCCATGAGCCTGGGTCAGGAAGAGGCCATGGAATTGCGCAAATTCAACTCTAAAGATGTCCGGTATCAGTTGATTGAAAGCGAAGAGGAATTTGACCGGCTGTTAGATACGCTCAAAGAACAGAAAGAATTTGTCTTTGATCTAGAAACCAGTTCGCTGGATTTTCTGGAGGCCGAAATCGCCGGCATCTCTTTTTGCTGGGATGCAGGTCAGGCCTCGTACATTGCCCTGGGCCATGAACCGCGAGGGCTGGATCGCAATAAAACGCTGGAAAAACTGCGTGGAGTGTTTGCCGATCCACAAATTCGAAAAATCGGACAGAACATAAAATACGACGCCATGATCATGGAGCAACACGGCGTTCCGGTTAAAAATCTCTATTTTGACACCATGATCGCTTCGTACCTGATTAATCCTACCGGCCAACACAATCTGGATTATCTGGCCGAGCACTATTTAAACTACAAAATGATTCCCATTGAAGACCTGATCGGTAAAAAGGGCCGCAATCAAAAAAAAATGACCGACCTGGCCGCCGGTCTGGTTTATCAATATGCCTGCGAAGATGCCGACATCACCTATCGCATTTACCAAATTTTAAAGAAAGACCTTAAAAAGCATGGCATGGAGTCTTTGTTTTATGAGCTGGAAATGCCCATAGTCCATGTTCTGATGCAAATGGAAATGCATGGCGTTAAAGTCGATCGGAAATTGCTCGAAGAACTGAGCGATCAACTGGGCCGCAAAATAAAAGCCATCGAACAAAAGGTTTATCAGGCTGCCGGCGAAGAATTTAATCTCAACTCTCCCCAGCAGCTGGGCGTGATTCTTTTTGACAGGCTTGAAATCCATAAAGAGCTGGGTATGCGCAAACCTTCCAAAACCAAAACAGGACAGTACTCCACCTCTGAAAAAACACTGGAACGCTACGCGTCCCATCCGCTGGTGGCCGACATCATGGAATATCGCAAACTAATCAAACTCAAAAGCACCTATCTGGATGCCCTGCCCCAGTTGATCAATCCCCGAACGGGCAAAATTCACACTTCTTACAATCAGACAGTTACGGCCACCGGCCGTCTTTCTTCCAGCAACCCCAATCTGCAGAACATTCCCATCCGCACCGACCTGGGCCGTGAAATCCGCCGCGCCTTCATTCCTTCAAAGGACGATTATCTGATTCTCAGCGCCGATTACTCTCAGATCGAGTTGCGCATCATGGCCCATCTTTCCGGCGATGAAACCATGATTTCCAATTTCAAGAAAAACTTAGACATCCATGCAGCAACCGCCGCTTTGATTTTTGGTATTTCGGTGGAAGAGGTGACAGCCGATCATCGGCGTAAGGCCAAAGAGATCAACTTTGGCATCATTTACGGCATGAGTGAATATGGTCTGGCCAATCGCTTAAATATCTCTACCGATGAAGCCAAAGAGTTTATCGCCGATTATTTTGCCACCTATCCTAAAATCGGCGAATTTATGCAGCGCATGATTGAAGAGGCGCGCGAAAAAGGGTACGTGGAAACCATGCTCGGTCGGCGGCGCTATTTACCGGAAATCCGCAATCCCAACCGCCAGATTCGGGAATTTGCTGAACGTACGGCCATTAATACGCCCATCCAGGGCTCGGCAGCCGACCTGATCAAAAAGGCGATGATTACCATCCAAACTTTTATTGAGAATGTAGGTTTTCCGGCGCAAATGTTGCTACAGGTACATGACGAACTGGTGTTTGAAGTCCAGAAAAAGCGCTCTGATGAATTTGCGAAAAAGGTAAAAGAAATCATGGAAGGCGCCATGGAGCTGCGTGTGCCTTTGGTGGTGGAATGCGGTGTGGGCCCAAACTGGCTTGAGGCGCATTAGGTGGGGGGGAAGAGTTGAATGGTTGATTGTTCCAAAGCTCTATCACTCCAAATTCTCGCCCTGGCGAGGGGAAAACTGTAAAGCTTGATAGTAAGTGGGATGAAGGTCGATCACGGGAATCGTTTATCAGGAAGTAAAAAAATGATAAAAAAACCAAAAATTGCCCTGGTGCTGGGCAGCGGGGCTGCACGCGGCCTGGCACACATCGGTGTCTTAAAAGTTTTAGAGCAAGAAGGTATCCCCATCGACCTGATTGTTGGTTGCAGTATGGGCGCCATGGTGGGCGGCGCATTTGCCGCCGGCCTCAGCAGCCAGCAAATTGAAGAAATCGCCTGCGAGACCAACTGGAGGCGCGTGGTTCAAATTCTCTTTCCGCGTCGCTTCAGACGCGACGGTTTACTGGACGGCCAGCGCGTGGAAGAATTTTTAATTTCCCTTTTGGGCGAGGAAGCCATCGAAGATTTGCCCAGACAATTCGCCTGTGTAGCCACCGATATTCGGCAGGGCGAAGAGATTATATTAAACTCCGGGTCGCTGGTTAATGCCATTCGCGCCAGCATCTCCTTCCCCTTTCTCTTTCAACCCGTGCACCTGAACGGAAATTATCTTGTGGACGGCGGCGTGGTTAATCCCGTTCCTGTCAGCGTGGCCAGACAGATGGGGGCCGAACTGGTTATAGCCGTTAATGTCACGCCTTCTGTAAAAAATCGGAGCCGTGTGCTCAGTTCCGGTAAATTAATAACCAATCAAAAGCTTAAAGCGGCCCATAGCGCTTCCTCTTTTTTACAGCGCTTATTCGGCAATTTTATGGAAAAACTACCCGCCCCTAATTTACCCGTTCGCAAAAAAAACACCGAAGCCAAAATGGGCATCCAGCAGCAAATGGCTCATGTGGCCATGACCATGGAAAATATGATCCTGATGTTGCGTCTTCAGGACTCACCTCCGGATATTCTGGTTACGCCTGACATCAGCGCGTTTCAATTTTTCGATTTTAATAAAGCGCGTGAAATCATTGCCATAGGCCAGCAGGCCATGGAAGAAAAAATAGAGCTCATTATTTCAAGATTAACGCAGTAAAGACTTATTGGCTATTACTTGCACATAATGTGTGTTGTACTCTTGATTTTTGTTTATTTTTTCTTAAAATATGCTTTGTTATGTTTTTTATTTAATCCCGGATGTCAATGATTTTTTTAACTAAAAGGGCTAAAGTTAATCCATCTTTTTAATAGATTACAGGGATGTTAAATCAGATGACTCAAGCAAAAATACCCGAACGTTTTAAAAACATTTACAGAATAATTTACCTCGTCTTTTTTTTTATTGCCCTGGTAATAACCGCATTAATCGTTTACTGGCAAAAAGGGGGCATTAAACCAAACCGGCTGTATTTGGTTGACCATATATCATTCTCCTCTCAGAATAATTCTAAAGATTACTACCACGATTTTGATCATGATGGCTTCAGCGAAAAGATTAGTTTTGAATATGGGCGAGATACAAGAGAAATAGAAATGCGATTTTTCGCCGAAGAGAAAAAGGCAACCGGCCAGTGGAATTTCTCCGGAAAATGGTTAGTAGGGGCCGTTTATTTTGCCGATTACGACGGCGACGCCTATGATGAAACCTATTTTTTTACAAAGGCCAATGATTCATTGTTTTTATATTCCATTGACCCCAGAAAACGCAACCAATTTTTATTATATCGGCAATTCTTAGCTACTGCGCCCAGGCCCAATCCGCATCCACGGAAAATCTGGGATTTACGTAAACCGGAAATGGTCTTTTTTGATGCTGATAACGACGGCTATCAGGAGTGTTTTATCAATCTGGTTGCTTATTATAGCTTACAACCTCGCGCTTTGATTCGTTTTGATATTGACCAGCGGAAAATCACCGCCCGTACTCCAGATAGCGGAGCCTATATCGTCGGCCCTACGGTAGTCGATCTTGATGGGGATGGTATCCCCGAAATTTTAATGAAAAAATGTATCGCCTTCGAAACCTATCGCTCCCCTTTCCCTTACAAAGACAATAATGCCTACCTGATGGTTTTTGACAAAGACTTGAATTTTTTCTTTGAGCCCAAGGTTTTTCCCTACTATTCAAGCAGAATTAAAAATATTCCTTATTCAATAAATAATCGAGCATTCATTGTTACTTCCTATTCCTATAATGGCCATTTAAATATCAACCCTAAAATCTTTCTTTATAACAGACAGGGGCAAAAATTAAGAGAAAAAAAATTACCGATTGATGAGAGAATCTATCCCTTTATAATCACCAGGAACAACCATGAACAACTTTATTTATTATCCCAGACAAGCGGCAACATACTTAAACCTAACTTCAATTTAGATATCGTCGAAACCATTAAACCAGAATCCCCGATCAGTGACATCTCCCGCATGATAGACCTGGACGGCGACTTTAAAGAAGAAATCTTTTGTCGTACAAAAAAAGGAAGATACGCGATACTCTCTCATGATTTTAAATACATGTACACGCTGCCCCCTTTGGGATTGCAAAACATGACCATTAATTTTGTAGGACGCGGGAAAGCGGGCCACGAAATTCTTATAAAAAAGAGAAACGAGCTTTATCGCTTTAAGTTTGCAAGCAATCCCCTGTATGGATGGCGATATCTTTTGTTTATCATTCTGGATATTTTTATTTATTTCGTTTTACTGGCCATCTTTCTGGCAGGACAAAAAGCGTCTTCTATTTTACTGGTACACAAAAATTTATTCCAGTTTACTCAAAATGGATTGTGCATCATTAACCACCGTGCCAAAATAACCTATGTTAATGGCAATTTTGAGCGTCATCTGTACTTATCCAAACATATCGACAAAAACGCGCCGCTGTTTGAGTCGTTAGAAGAACGACCGATAGTCATCGAATTTGCGAAAACCTTAATGGCTCAGAGAATTTTTCAGGAAAAAGAAATCAACCTTCGCACCAACCAGGGGGTTACGCCCATTCTTCTTCGCGGTTCTGTAATAAAAGGCGTTCTCAAAATACCCGCCGGATTTTTAATCGAAACCGTTTTGCAAAGCAGTAAGGTTACCAATCAAAAGCTGGAAATCTGGACGAATACCGTACAAAAAATGGCTCACGACATTAAAACACCGCTAACAACCGTGCAATTGCTCACCCAGGGTTTACGCCTGCGTTTAAAAGAATACGGAATCCCGGACCAGACTCCGATTGAAAAAGATTTTAGCACCATTGAACAGGAATTGTCCCGCATCCGCGAGATGACACGCCATTTTTTGCGTTTTACCAATTTAGGCAAGCCCAATCTACAATGGACCTCCCTTCAGGAAATCGCCAACCGTCTGCTCGAGAAATTCGCCGTGTACCTGAAAGATGGTTTACAAATAAAACTGGAACTGGATAAAAAATACGATCGTTGCCTGGTAGATCCTGCTCTACTCGAAATGGTATTTCAGATCATCATCGAAAATTCTATTGACGCCATGGCCAGCAAGGGAGTTATCCTTATATCGTCCACGGTAATTGAAAAAATCGAAGAAAATTTTAAACGCTATCTCGAAATTGAAATCGTCGACAACGGCCCCGGTATTGATCCTTCCGTTATTAACCAGGTATTCGATCCCTTTTTTACCACCAAAGAAAACGGAACGGGCATGGGCCTGACCCTGGCAAAAAAGATTATCGACGACCATGAGGGAAAAATTGACATCTGGTCGGTGCCTGGTAAATCAACGCATGTAAAGATTCTATTGCCCTATAAAGAAGAATTTGAAGAGGACCAGACCGCCGATCGTTAAATGCTTTTTGTTCTTATTTTACAGAAAAAAATCACTCCCTCCGCCGGGTACATTCTTAATTGATGATTGAGCGCACATTGAAACCTCAGAGATGCATAGTTTTGGAATACTTCATTTGCAAGGTTTATTATTGGTGCAAGCCAAATTTTTGTGCTGCCAAAATGGTTGATTAGTTGAATGGTTGAATGGTCGCCGGTCTGTTATTCTGAACGGAGCGCCAGCTTCAGTCTCGAGAAATCGGGACGGAGTGATGAATCTATACCGTTGAATGGTTAAATAGAAATTAGCCGGCGTTGGCGCCCAGCACACCGTCGGAGAAAATTATCACCAGCAAATCTTCCCCCTATCCCAGAGGATAAAGGGTGAGGGCAATTGAAACTATTTCTATTTTTAAACATTCCTTGTGCCCTTTGCGACTTCTCTGCGCTCTTTATGGCTGCAGAAAATAATTTGTTTAATCTTTTTCTGCGATTATTGACGTAATCTTGCGAGAAAATTACTTTGCGCGCGTTGCGGTTGATTTTGCTTGCGGCTCTGCTGCCTTGGAATAGAACTTTGATTCTCAGATTCCCGTTCCCCTTCCCATGCTGAAAAAATCATAATGCCTAATTCTTGCCACAGGAATCCTGCTCCTATTTCGTGCACAGCCTTCCGAGCCGCATGATAATTCTAAATTTTAAATTCGTAATTCATAATTCGTAATTCATAATTCGTAATTCGTAATTATAAATCCTCCCCTTCAACCTCGCTTTAATTTTAAAGTCCCAGGCGTACATCGATTTTGGCCTTGGTTACCGACAATATTTCCGAAGTGCGCACACGTTCCAATTTTAAAAACAGCTCGTAAGTAGCGTTGGTTTTAAACAAATGACCAATTACGATTAAATCCGCCCCGATCAACTCGCCAACTTTGGCCGCATCCTCTTCGCTAACCAGACCGGAAAGCTGCAATTTTAATTCTTCGGCAATGGTTTGCAGGTCTTTTCGTTCCACCAGCTCAAACTGTTTTTTCTTTTGAGCGGCCAGAATCATCTGCTCGGTAAAATATTCAGCAGTGGCTGCCAGCGCCGGATATTTACTTGATACCGGCAAAATAGCCAGCTTTGTCTTTTGCGCAATCGGCATGGTTGAATAATCGATCAGTTCATCCAATGCCTGATCAAAAAGCTTATTGAGCGTTGCCTCGCGCGTTTCATCATCTATTTTGACCGCTTCAAAATACGGTTCGCTTTCCGCTATGGGCTGATCGCTCTGATAGAGTAATTCCTGTTTGGTAAAACGGATGATGATCGCCTCCAGCTTATCGGTCTGAAAGTTGGCCCCGGTATGGTGGCTTACGCTGCCCGGTCGTCCTCCCTCGCTTTCGCCCTTTTCACCATAGGTTAAAAAGATGTACTTGCCGTAGGTAAACTGGGCAATCTGCCGTAAAACGTATTCGCCGTTAATATCCAATCCGCCGGTGCCCACCGAAAAGAATTTGATTCCCCTTTGTTTGGCTTCTTTACAGGCATCGATGTAGGTATATTCCTGATCGTAGTCGAGATGAGGCGGCGCATCGGTAATAATATAGGCCAGCCGAATGGCGTCCTGCCGCCAGTCCAGTTGTTTAAGCGCGGTATGCAGGGCAGACTGCAAATCCTCAGGATAGTCGCCGCCGCCGTCTGCTTCGATCGTATTCAACACGCTCTGAAAATAGTCCAGTGAGCGAGAAAAAGGCACAAAACGCGTTACGTATTCATCGCCCCGGTCGCGGTAGAGTACCAGCGCAAAGCGAATATCCGGCCGCGGTTTTAGCTGAATTAAGTTGGCATTAATGATTTCGATGGTATTTTTCAGCCGCTCGATCTCTTCCCCCATGCTGCCCGTCGTATCCAGAATGAACACAAGATCAAGCGGAATTTGCTGGTAGGCGCCGCGGGCAATCGGTAGCTGAACGGGCACAATGCGCGGTCCGTTGCGATCTATTTTGATGGTCTTAACTGTCCTTTTAAATTGGACGTTAACCTCAAATTGATCGCCGTTCATGCCATCCACCAGCGGATAAACAAAAAATGAACCGTCGGCATAGGTTTTTCCTCTTTCCAGCAACAAGCCATTTTCAAAGACTTCCACCAGCGCATTGTTGAGCGGCTTGCCCTGCGCATCCTGCACCTTTAACCAGATTCTTTCTCTGACCGGCAAGGGATAATGCTCCGCTTTATTCTCGAAACGTTCTAAAAAATTTAAAAAGTAGTTGAACTGTTTGTTGTCATCGGCAAAGCCCGCTTTTAAGCCGGATTGCTGTGCCCTGGCAGCGCCTGCCGGCGCACCCGTCATTTCCACAGCCTCGCTTTCGTACATTCTTTCAGATTCCGCCTTCTTCGGTATCGGCATTTCTTTCATTGTCTTTTTCGGTTTCCGTGGCGTGGTTAAATAATGATAGTCGCCGGGTTTCATGGTCGATTTTTTTAATTGGATTTTCAGCTCTATCACGGCAGATTCCGCCAGCTTTACGCGTACCTTTCCATGCCCCACTTTTTCTTTAAAGGCAATTAAGGTGTAATCGCCGGCCAGCACTTCCCTGAAATAAAACGCTCCCTGTTCGTCGCTCATGGTCTGCTGGCCAAGTTCTTTTATCAGCACCACCGCGCCGGAAACCGCTTTATCTTTTGTGTCCACAACTTTCCCTTTTATCTGGCCGCCGTCAACCGACTGAAAAAACAATAAAAAGGTAAATAGAGTAAACAAGGTCGGATGTTTCATGATATTTCCCTTTCGATTACGAGGACAATCTAAAAATACAAAGCGACCGCATTGAATGCAATGCCATTTTAAAGAACTAAACGCACCAATGGGCACAACATTTGGCAAGTTTTACAAAATATAAATCCACCACAAAAAGGCGAATTTTTTACAATGCCGGTAAGAAAATACAAAAAATTATATGGATTTTTGGAGCTATTAGGTTTATCTCCCACCAGGGCGAGAGATAAATGACATATTACCTTAGAGCGAATTCAGAATAACAAATCAGAAATAGTGGTAGGTCGTCGCCTGCCCTGCCGCCTGACCATTTTCACTCACTGCTTTCATTCTCCAAAATCAGGGTTTTCCTTTTTGGGTTTTATTTTGCTCATGGCCCGTTCGCTGAGGGCGGTAATGGTTAGCGACGGGTTCACTCCCGGATTGGCCGAAATCATCGAACCGTCGCAAATGTACATGTTACGATAGCCAAACACGCGGTTGTCGCGGTCAATAACGCCCTCCTGATCGTTTTCTCCCATGACGGCCCCGCCTAATATGTGGGCGGTGGTCGGAATGCCAAACAGACTTTCAGTGAGCAGCGTGGTGGGCGTACCCCCGGCAATTTTAGCATATTCACGCGCCAGGGTTTGAGCTTCCGGAATAAACGCGGTGGGCGCCGTTCCCTGATCCAGCGTACTCTTCATTCCCAAAAGTGCGGGGCTAAAACGCAATGTGGTGTTAATGGTCTGCATAAAGAGTAAAATCTGCGTGCGTTTGGCCCAGTCATCCACAAAATAGGTCTTTAAAAAACGTAGGGGATGACGAAATATCTCCCGCAACACTTTAAAAAGTCGATCTGCAAAGTTTGAGCCGCTGATCATTGGCGACATTAAAACGCGCCAGAAGCCCGAACCAGCCGGATAACGCACCGGCTCCAGATGGCTGTAACGATCCGTATGCAGGATGGAACCGATGGCTATGCCATCCGAAAAAACGGTGTTTTTGTCGGTTGTTGTAATTCCGATCAGGCTTTCGGAATTGGTGCGCACGCCCCAACCTACTTTAGATGATAAATTGGGCAGCGAGCGTTTTTTTAACTTGAGCAAAAGAGGAACCGTCCCCAAAACGCCGCCGGCAAACACCAGGCCCTGGCAGGTAAACGATCCGCGGCGTTTAAAATAACGCGTTGATTGCCGCCAGTACACACGATAACCGTCTTCTCCATATTTCCCGCCCAGCGGTTTAATATCGTAAACTTCCGATTCGGCTTGAACAACCGCGCCTTTTTTCTCCGCAAAATAGAGATAGTTTTTGTCCAGCGTATTTTTAGCGTTGTAGCGGCATCCAATCATACAAGCGCCGCAAAATCGACATCCAGAACGAGGCGGTCCTTCTCCGTTAAAATAAGGGTCTTCCACCTCTTTTTCGGGTTCTCCGAAAAAAACCGCCACCTCGGTGGTCTCGAACTGATCGGCTTTGCCCAGCCTTTCGGCCAGTTCTTTTAATGCCAGGTCGCCCGTCTCCAGACGCGGATTTTTGGCCGTGCCCAACATCCTGCGCGCCCGGTCATAAAACGGCATTAGCTCTTTTTTCCAGTCGGCCAGATGCGACCAGGTAGGCGCGGTAAAAAATTCTTCCTTGGGAACGGGCAGGGTGTTGGCGTAAACCAGCGATCCGCCGCCCACGCCCACGCCAGAGAGCACCGCCACATGACGAAAAAAAGACAGCCGAAAAAATCCAAAAAATTTGAGGGTGGGCAACCAGAACCAGCGTTTTAAATTCCAGTTGGTCTTCGGAAAATCCTCCGCTGTCAAGCGTTTCCCTTTTTCCAGAACCAGAACCGAATAGCCTTTTTCAACCAGACGCAAAGCCGAAACCGAACCGCCAAAGCCCGAACCAATAACAATAAAATCAAAGTCCTTTTTCATTTGCGATCTCTTCGTTAAATAAATGCCGCTAAAAATCAGTTATTCCTTAAAGCGCAGGCGATCAATAGAAATTCACCGCGCCTGACTCTTTAAATTCAGGTAAAATATTTAATAATCCAGCCAATCAACTTCCTTTTCAAATCGGAGTATGGCGGATAGAGCCACTTTAAAGGGCTGACCGCTCCCTGGCGCAACATGGCCCGTTCGTAAGAAAACGCCCGGAAGCCGTAAAAGCCATGAGCGTTGCCCTGACCGCTCTGCCCCACTCCGCCAAACGGTAAATTTGGATGGATGTAATGGAGCATGGCGTCGTTAATGCAAACGGCGCCGGAATCGGTTGCCTGGATGATGCGTTCGATGAATGATCGATTGTGGGAAAAGATGTACAATCCCAGTGGTTTATCGATCTGGTTGATCAAATTGAGCGCTTCATCCACGCTTTCAAAAGAGATCAGCGGCAAAATAGGACCGAAGATTTCTTCCTTCATTAAGGCGCCATCCGGCGTTTCCAGACGAATTAACGTGGGCGAAATGAAGCGTTCGCTGGCGTCAGACTCGCCGCCCAAAAGCAGTTCTCCCGTTCCTTCGACGCTGGTCTGAATCATGTGCGTCAGCCGCTGGTGGTGCGTGTCGTTAATTACCCGCGCATAAACATTTTGCTGCCTGGCATCCGCGCCAAACATGCTAATTATCTCATTTTTAAGCAGCCCTTCGAATTGTTCTCTAATCTGGCGGTGCACCAGCACATAATCGGGTGCGATGCAGGTCTGCCCGCTATTGATGTACTTGCCAAAGGCAATTTTTTTAGCGGCGTCTTTCAAATTGGCCGTTTGATCCACAATAACCGGCGACTTGCCGCCCAGTTCAAGCGTAACGCTGCTCAGATGCTCGGCCGCCGCCCGCATGACCAGCTTTCCTGTTCGCGTGCTTCCCGTAAAAAAGATGTGGTCAAAAGGCTTTTTCAGCAGGGCCTCTGCCACCCGATGGTCGCCCAAAAAGAGGGCCACTTCTTGCGGAGGAAAGAGCTCTTCCACCATTTTCTTCAGCAGCTGCGCCACATGGGGCACAAACTCCGACGGTTTCAAAATCACGCAGTTTCCGGCTGCCAGAGCGGAAATCAACGGCGCCACCGTTAAATGAAAGGGAAAATTCCAGGGCGAAATAATCAACACCACCCCGCGCGCTTTGTATTGAATCCAGGCTTTGGCAGTTAAAACCGGCAGCGTACGTTTCACCTTTACGGGCTTCATCCAGCTTTTTAAATGGCGTAGGGCGTGTCGAATTTCAGAAAGCGTGATAAAAATTTCCGTCAAATCCACCTCTTCGGGCGGCTTTTTAAAATCGGCGTAAAGAGCCTGGCGAATTTCCGCCTGATGATCGACAACCCAGCGCTCTACTTTCTTCAGTCGTCGTTTACGCGCCTTCCAATCGCTGGCGCACATCTCCGCTCGGTTTTGCTGCTGCAGGGCAAATACTCGGTCAATGGCTTGCTGCAGTTCCGCTTGTAATTCCGACATAAAAGACATCCTCTGTAAATAATTACCGTTTAACCATCGTCAAATTTCCAGCGGCTCGCGATGTTCCAGCCAGTTTTGCGGCAGGCGGCCGCAGCGCAGGGCTGCGATGCCTCCCACGATGGCGCATGTGGTGTCCATATCGCCGCGGCCGGCCACGCATTTCCAGAGCGCGGTTTCAAAATGATGGCCAAAATGGGCGACACACCAAACGCAAAAGGGAACCGTATCCTGAGCGGAAACACGGCGGCCCGTTCCCAGCGTTTGCACGGCGTTATCAAAATCTTCAGCCTCCATGCGCGTTGCTAAAATGAGTTTATCGCGCACCACGCTCTCCGGCGTCCATTCTGCCACAACGGCGATAAAATCGCTACCCGTCAATTTCGCCTTTCTGCCTGCAAGACCGGCGGCCACAGCCACGGCAATGGCGCCGGCCTGTCCTTCGGGATGCGCATGGGTAACCATGGCCGATTTGCGCGCCTCATTGATCAGCCGCTGGAAATCATCTTTAAAAAAGGCGCCAAGCGGGGCGACGCGCATGGCTGCGCCGTTGCCATAGGAACCGCCTTTAAATAATGCAGGCGCCAGCTTCCGCCAGTCGCCGCCTTCGGCAACGGCCCGTAAAAGACGGGCGGCGCCCCAGCCGTAACCGCGCCAGGGCTGTTGAGAATAACGAAAGGCAAATTTTTTTGCCAGCATGTCGGGATCGATGGTCCCCTCTTCTTTTAACATCTCCACAATGGATAAGGCCATGTGCGTATCGTCGCTCCACTTCCACTGGCCCGGGGGCAACGCCTGCGCATGAAAATATTTGGCGTTGGCCCTGTTAAAAAATTGCTCGCCAAAGGCATCGCCCAGGGCCAGGCCTTCCAGACTGAGGAACATGAGACGAATCGAATGGGGCATGATTTTCACCCGCCTTACAGAGCCGTACTCAACGTTTATTCTTTGTTTATAAAAATGTAACCATATTCAATTAAAATCAAGAGGCGCGCTTTTTTATGAGAAAAATTACTGAACGGGGGAGTTCGTTTCACCATGGGGATAACACTACAATACATCATGGTTTGCAACGGTCCCGCTATTTTTTGAGGCCCGACCGTATTGTTTGCTGTATTTGCCGGCGCCTCGCGCTGTTTAAACCAAAATGACCTGCAGCCCCAGTTTTTCCAGCTTTTCCCGTTCTTGCGGCGGGATATTTTGGTCGGTAATTACCGCGTTAATCTTTTCCATAGGCGCAATAAAGGCAAAACTTCGTTTGTTGAATTTACTGGAATCGGTAACCACATACACCTCGCGCGAGATGCTGATCATGATTCGGTTCAGGTAAGCTTCTTCCACGTTGGGCGTGGAAATGCCAAACTGGGCGTCGATGCCATCCACGCCCAGAAACAACTTATCGCAATAGTAGTTCTTAATGGCGCTTTCGGCCATGGGCCCCACCAGGGAAAGCGCATTTTTCCGCAAAATGCCGCCGGGAACCAGCACGCGGATATTGGTGTAATCAGCCAGTAGATGGGCGATGTTCAGGGCATTGGTGATCACCGTTAGCTCTTTAAAATGCCCCAGATTTTTGGCAATTTCCTGTGTGGTGGTACCGGAGTCAAGAATAATAGTGTCGCCTTCCTGAATCAATTCGGCGGCCTTACGCCCGATGGCCTGCTTTTCTTTAAAGTGTTTTTGCGCCTTTTCGGTAATCTTAAAATCGACGGCCACGCGCTGGGGACGAATGGCGCCGCCGCGCGTGCGGATTAACAGATTCTTCTTTTCCAGATGAGACAGATCATTGCGAATGGTTACCGAACTAACTCTGAAGGCCTTGCTCAAAGAGGAAACCTGCACCTGTCCCTCCCGTTCAATGAGCTCTAAGATTCTGGCCCGACGCTGAACCGTCATTTCCCGATCATGTTCTTCTACAGCCATTACTTTCAAAACCTTTCATTACTCTTTCCAAACTAACTTAAAAAATAATGCAGCGCCTGTCAATCACCGCCCATGCCTTTAATTTACAACAAATTAATAGACAGATGAAAAAAAATTCAAAAGCTTTCATATTTTTTTTGACAAGTCTTTACAACTTTATTATCTTTCGTTACGAAAGGATTTGATACTTTACGAAAGTAATTGAAAGGTTTTAAATTGTTTCCAGATATTTCTTACTCCGACCTTAAAGACCTTGGCGCCCTGAACACCGGGCAAGAAATCGCCGGACAGCCCGAACTGTGGCTTAAAACATTCCAGTTCCTGACTATCGTAAAAGACGAACTGCGCCGTTTTTTAGACCCACTGTTCCAGAAGCCGGGATTGCAGATTCTTTTTACCGGCGCCGGCACTTCGGCCTTTATTGGCGAAGTTTTGCAGGGCGTTTTCCAGAAAAACCTCGGCCTGGTCAGCCGGGCCGTTGCCACCACCGACATCGTCACCCATCCGGAATACTACTTTTTACGCCAGACGCCCACTCTGCTGATTTCCTTTGCCCGTTCCGGCAACAGTCCCGAAAGCATTAAAACCGTCGAACTGGCCAATGAATTTTGCGACGACATTCATCATCTTATCATCACCTGCAATGCCAACGGCCATCTGGCGCAAAAAGCCAATCCAGCGAACAGCTTCGTCTTTTTACTTCCTCCGGAGGCCAATGACCAGAGTCTGGCCATGACCGGCAGCTTTACATCCATGTTGCTTTCCGGCCTGCTTATTTCCAGATTGGATGAATTACACCTGCTGGAAGGAACGGTTGAAACCCTGGCCGATTACGGTCACAAAGTCTTAAGCCAGTATGCGCTGCCTATAAAACAGGCCGCGCAATTGCCTTTTAAGCGGGCGGTATTTCTGGGGTCTGGCATTTTTCAGGGCGTTGCCCGGGAATCTCATCTCAAATTGCAAGAATTAACCGACGGCAAGGTCATTTGCAAGTTTGACACCTTTTTAGGATTTCGACATGGCCCCAAGGCGGTGATTGATTCTGAAACGCTGATGGTGTACATCTTTTCCAATCGCCGTTATCCCCAGCTATACGAGATGGATCTGGTTAAGTCGATTTACAGGGGCCAGAAAGGCATTTTCGGGATTGCCATTTCCGAAAGCGAATTGCCGGGAATAAAACCCGAGCTAAAAATCATTCTCAACGAAAACCATACGAGTTTGGGCGAAGAATTTTTAACCGTGGTTAGCGTTCTGCCGGCGCAGATGTTAGGTTTTTACAAATCGCTCTTTTTCGACCTTGAACCCGATCAACCGTCCGTTAGCGGGGCCATTAGTCGTGTGGTTCAGGGCGTTAAACTGTATCCCTATGAACAAAAATTGGAAAAGGCATGAGTCTGCATCCTTTAAATAAATTAATCGAGCGACACAAAAAAGGAACGCCGGTCGGTATTTATTCCGTCTGTTCGGCCAATCCCTTTGTTTTGAAAGCGGCCATGCTACAGGCGCAAAAGGATCAGTCTTTGCTACTTATTGAGGCCACTTCCAACCAGGTAGATCAATTCGGCGGTTACACCGGCATGCGGCCCGAAGATTTTAAAACAATGACGCTTGAACTGGCAGCCGAAAACAATTACGATCCACAGGGATTAATCCTGGGCGGCGACCATCTGGGGCCCAACCGCTGGACAAAACTGAGCGCCTCCCGGGCCATGGACTACGCCAGAGAGCAGATTGCCGCTTATGTTAAAGCCGGCTTTTCCAAAATCCACTTAGACGCCACCATGCCCTTGCAAAACGATGCCACAGATTCCGCCGGCCGCCTTCCAGTCGAAACAATCGCTCAACGTACCGCAGAATTATGCGCCGTGGCCGAACAAACTTACCGGCAGAGCGACCAACTCTTTCCGCCGCCTGTTTACATTGTCGGCAGCGACGTGCCCATCCCGGGCGGCGCGCAAGAAGCGCTGAACCAGATCCATATTACGGAGGTAAAAGAGGTTCAACAGACCATTGATCACGTGCGGCGGGCCTTTGAAAAAAACGGCCTGGAAGCGGCTTACGAAAGAGTTTGCGCCGTTGTCGTGCAGCCAGGCGTTGAATTCGCCGATCAAATCGTTTTTGAATACGCTCCCGACAGAGCGGCGGCCTTAAAAGATTTTATTGAAAGCCATTCGCAGCTGGTTTATGAAGCGCACTCTACTGATTACCAGACCGCACCTCTTTTGCGCCAGATGGTAAAAGATCACTTTGCCATTTTAAAGGTCGGGCCTGCGCTCACCTTTGCCCTGCGCGAAGCCATTTTTGCTCTGGCCTTTATGGAAAAAGAGCTTTTGCCATTGCACAGAGCGCTCAAACCTTCTGCCATTCTGGAAACGCTGGACCAAACGATGGACAAAAACCCTGCTTACTGGCAAAAGCATTACGGCGGAACAAAGGAAGAAGTACGCTTTGCGCAGCGGTTTAGCCTGAGCGACCGCATTCGTTACTACTGGCCGTTTCCAAAGGTTCAAAAGGCCCTGCGCCAATTGCTAAAAAACTTGCAACAAATTTCCATTCCTCTAACTTTGGTAAGCCAGTTCATGCCAGAGGAATACCAACGTATTCGCCAAGGAACGTTAACCAACGATCCGCAGGCGCTGATTTTGAACAAAATTCAAAGCGTATTAAAGCAATACGCGGAGGCGACGCAAATTCAAAACTCTTTGACATTCACGCAAAATCAAAATTCATTAGCAATGGAGCGACTATGAAGAAGAGACCCTGGCTACTTTACGCCATTATCACAACCACTTTCTGGGGCGTGTGGGGCGCTTTAATCGAAATCCCGGAAAAAGCGGGTTTCCCGGCCACGCTGGGTTACTCCGTTTGGGCCTTAACCATGATTATTCCCGCAACCATTGCCCTCTCTTTAGTGGGCTGGAAACTGGAAAGCGACCGCAAATCGATCTTTTTAGGCCTGGTAATCGGCTTTACCGGAGCCGGCGGTCAGCTCATTCTCTTTCAGGCCCTGCGATCCGGTCCGGCGTACCTGGTTTTTCCTTTCATTTCTCTCTCGCCGGTGGTAACCATCTTATTATCTTACATCTTTTTAAAAGAACGGGCCAGCGTGCGCGGCTGGCTGGGAATCGTGCTGGCATTGATCGCTATCCCACTGCTCTCTTATCAATCCGCCACCAACAATGGAGACAGCGGCTACCTGTGGATCGTTCTTTCATTGATCGTCTTTCTGGCCTGGGGCTTTCAGGCCTACGTCATGAAGTTTGCAAACAAAACCATGAAAGCCGAAAGCATCTTCTTTTACATGACTCTAACCGGCATTCTGCTCATCCCCGTCGCCTTATTGATGACCGACTTTTCACAGCCGATCAACTGGGGCTTTAAAGGGCCCTACCTGACGGCCATGATCCAGATTCTCAATTCCATCGGCGCCCTGATGCTGGTTTTTGCTTTTCGCTATGGAAAGGCCATGATCGTCAGCCCCATGACCAATGCCCTGGCGCCGGTGATTACCATTGTGATTTCGTTGATCATTTACCAGGTTATCCCCCAGCCGGTCATTATTGCAGGTATGGTTCTGGCCATTGTGTCGGCCTTTTTACTGGCAATTGAAGAGGAATAAGGGGTGGGAGTTTAGAGGTTTAGGAGTTTAGGAGTTTAGAAGTTTAGGGGTGTAAGGAATGGGTTCGGTAAAATATGATGTGATTGTTGTGGGCGAATTGAACGTTGATTTAATTCTCAACAAAATTGACGGTTTTCCCGAAATGGGCAAGGAAAAGTTAGCGGATCAGATGACCCTTACCCTGGGCAGTTCGTCCGCCATCTTTGCCAGCAACCTGAGCGCCCTGGGAGCCAGGGTTGCCTTCATAGGAAAAATCGGACACGATCAGTTCGGTCAACTGACGCTGGACAGCTTGCAAAAAAAAGGCGTGAGCACGGAGTTCATCATCCAGGACAAAAATTTAAACACCGGCGCAACCATTGTTCTGAATTATGAGGAAGACCGGGCCATGATCACCCATCCCGGCGCCATGAATCATTTGACGATTCAAGACATTTCTGCCGAACAGTTAAAGCAAGCCCGGCATCTGCACTTTTCTTCGTATTTTTTGCAACCCGGCATCAAAAAAGACGTGGGCCAGCTGTTCAGGATGGCCAGAGAGCTGGGCCTGACCACCTCTTTCGACATGCAATGGGATCCCGAAGAAAAATGGGAACTGGACGCCGCAAATATTCTACCCTATGTGGATATCTTTTTACCCAATCGCCAGGAGCTCGTTTACCTAACAGGACAGGTCAATCTGAAAGAAGCGGTCCATAAACTGGGGGCCAACATCAACACCGTCGTCGTAAAACTGGGAAACGAAGGTTCCCATCTTTTCGACGGTAAAACGAAAAAGGAAATCCGATTGCCGGCCTTCAAAAACGAGCAGGTTGTGGATGCTATTGGCGCAGGCGATAGCTTTAATGCCGGATTCATCTTTAAATTTATTCAGGGCGCGCCGCTGGAAGAGTGCCAGCGTTTTGGCAACCTTTGCGGAGCCATTAACACCACAGCCGCCGGAGGCACTACGGCTTTCAGAAATTTCGATCAGGTAATGAAAATCGCAAAAGAGCGTTTTGGTTATGAAGAAAAGTAACTTCATTGTTCTCTATCTTTGCTTTCATTTCATTTTTTCCGTCACAAACAACAGGGCCGACGTCATTGTTGTGGCGGAAAGCGGCGGACACTACACCAGCGTGCAGGCGGCCATTGACCATGCTTCGGCGGGCGATTCCATCCTGGTGCGGGAAAAATCTACCCCTTATTTTGAAAAAATCAATTTCGATCACGGCGGCGACGCGACGAACGGTTACATCACCTTAATGGCCTACCCGGGCGAACATCCCATTCTGGACGGTTCGGGCGTGCCAAACAATCCGGCCAGCTACACAGACGACATGATCTATCTGGAAAATGTCAGCTACGTACGCATCATCGGTTTCGAAATTCGCAACGTCAATACCCCGGAGGGATCGGGTATCCGCGTTTACGGCTATGGCTCTTACATTGAAATCCGCGACAATGAAATTCATGAGATTCGCGGCGGCGCACAAGACGGCGGCGCCATGGGCATCACCATCTACGGCGCCGATGACAACCGCTCCATTAACCACCTGATCATCGACGGCAACCACATTCACGATTGCGATCCGGCATGGAGCGAGGCACTCACCTTAAACGGCAACGTGGAGCAGTTTGAGGTCACCAATAATCTGATAGAAGATGTGAACAACATTGGCATCGACTTTATTGGCGGCGAGGACTGGCTGAGCTCCAGATTTGCGCGTAATGGACGCTGCGCATGGAATCAGGTGTATCGAGCCAACTCGTCTTATGGAGGAGGCTGGGCCGCGGGCATTTACGTGGACGGCGGGCAGGATATTATTATTGAAAACAATGTGGTCTCTGAATGCGATCTGGGCATCGAAATCGGCGCTGAAAATCAGAACGTGGTCACCACCGGCATTACGGTGCGCAATAACATCATCTACAAAAACGACAAAGCCGGTTTGGTCTTTGGCGGCTACGATGTAAACACCGGCCGCGTAAAAAACTGCGTTTTTACCGGAAACACCTGCTACCAAAACGATGTGCAGCATCAGGGCCTGGGCGAGCTGTGGATTCAATACGCCGAAGAGAACGAGCTGTACAACAATATCTTTTACGCCAACGATCAAAACGTGTTGCTCTACTCCGAAAGCGGCAACGTAAACAACCTGCTGGATTACAACCTGTGGTACGCCGAAGCCGGAGAAAACAGCGCCAGTTGGACCTGGAACAACCGCCATTACAGCAGTTTTTCCGGCTATCAGGCCGGTAGCGGCCAGGATGCGCATTCGTTTTTTGCCGATCCGCTGTTCACCGACGCGGCGCAGGCCGATTTCCACCTTTCCAGCGCTTCGCCGGCCGTCGATGCCGGCAGTCCCACGTTTATTCCGGCCGACGATGAGCGGGACATGGATCATGAAAATCGATTGGCGGGCAGCCGCGTGGATGTGGGGGCGGACGAACTGCAGCCCACCAGCGCCGCACACGAAGCGGAACCAACGCCGAACGTTTTTGAACTGCTATCGATCTACTCCAATCCGTTCAATAACGAGACACAAATTCGTTTTCAAATAGATAAGGCGGGCAAAGTAGAGCTGGCGGTGTACGACCTTGGCGGCAAAAAAATCCGCCAGTTAATCAACCGCTTTCAGGCGGCGGGAACGTTCGTCCTGCGCTGGAATGGCAGAGACGACCAAAACCGAATTTGTCCTTCGGGCGCTTATTTTGTGACGCTTGAAATTAACGGTCAAAAAAGGGCGCAAAAGGCGCTTTTAATTCGATAAATACGGTAAGAGGAAGTTTAATGCACACAAGCTTAAAACAGGCCTTACAAAACGGACAAACGCTGTTAGCCTGCAACTTTTACAATCTGGAAACCCTGCAAGGCGTTTTGCAGGCGGCGGCTGAAATGCAAAGACCGATTATTCTGCAATTAACCGCCAGCTCCATCGAGTACATGGGCCTGCAGACGGCTGTTAACATGGCGCGCACGGCCATTAAAGAAGCAGGCGCGCAGGCCTGGCTGCATCTGGATCACGCCGCATCGCCTGAACTGGTTCTAAGATGCCTGGAAGCGGGCTTTGATTCGGTGATGATCGACGCCAGCGACCGTCCTTTTGAAGAGAATCTGGCGGTGACGCAAAAGGTGGTGGCCATGGCCCGTCCGTTTGGCGCGCTGGTGGAGGCGGAATTAGGTTACGTGGCCAAGCTGGGCCAGTCCACCGAAAAGACCGGCTTTACCGAACCGCATGAGGCGGCGCAATTTGTCGAACAGAGCGGCGTGGATTTACTGGCCGTGGCCATCGGTTCGGCGCACGGCTTTTACAAGCAAACGCCCAGGCTGGACATCGAACGCCTTAAAGCTATTCGTCAGGCCACCCCAGCCGCGCTGGTGCTGCACGGCAGTTCGGGCATTCCCGTCGAACAAATTAGGGCGGCCATCAACGCCGGTATTCAAAAAATCAATCTGGCCACAGAAATCAAAAATATCTTCATGCAAACTTTGAAAAAAACCTTAAAAACCACAGATGAAATTGATTTAAGAAAGGTCTTTCCCGCCGCGCGGCAGGAAGTAACCCAACTGGTCAAAAACAAAATGGAAGCGCTTGACTTATGAAAATCGTATTTAAAAATTTTAGTCTGTTTTTAACGTTACTGCTTTTGTTCGCCGCCTGTTCTAATAAATCAGGGGACGAAGGTAAATCCGAACCCCCATTATCCGAAACGCTGCTTTTAAATGATTACAATCCGCAGTCCATTTACCGCATCCCGCGCACCGAGGTCAAGCGCGCCAGATATCCGATAATCGACATTCATTCTCATCCTTACGCTCAGAGCGAACAGGACATCGAAAGATGGTTGCAGATCATGGACGAAGCGGGCATCGAAAAGACAATCATTCTTACCTGCTCCTACGGCGAAGCCTTTGACTCCATCGCCGCCATTTACAGCAAATACGGCGATCGTTTTGAGCTGTGGTGCGGATTTGACTACACGGGTTACGATCAACCGGGCTGGGCGGAAAAAGCCGTTGCCGAACTGGAACGTTGCGTGCGCATGGGCGCCAGAGGCGTGGGCGAATTAGGCGATAAAGGCTTGGGCATGTACTACTCCAATCTTTTTGCCCGTCGGCCCGGAACCAAGGCCAAAGGAATGCACCTCGACGATCCACGGATGGATCTTTTACTAAAAAAGTGCGGCGAAATGGGCATCCCGGTTAATGTGCACGTGGCCGATCCCATCTGGATGTACCAGCCGATGGATTCCACCAACGACGGCCTGATGAATGCTTACACCTGGCGCATCAAAAAAGAGAAAGGCATTTTGTTGCACGATCAGCTCATCAACATGCTGGAAAACGCGGTGAAAAGACATCCCAACACCACCTTCATCGCCTGTCACTTTGCCAATCTCTCTTACGATTTAACGCGACTGGGGAAAATGCTGGAAAAATACCCCAACCTGTGGGCCGACAATTCCGCACGCTACGCCGAAACGGCCACCATTCCCCGTTTTGTCCGCGCCTTTTACCAGAAATACCAGGATCGATTGCTTTACGGCACGGACAACTACTTCGATCCGCACATGTACCGCGTTACCTTTCGCATCCTGGAAACCGCAGACGAGCACTTTTACGAAAAAAATCTTTTTAACTATCACTGGGCTTATTACGGCTTTGATCTGCCGGATGCCGTTTTGAAAAAACTTTATCGCCAGAACGCTTTGCGCCTGCTGCAGCAGCGCGATGAAAAATTAAAACGCTATTTAAAAAAGGCGGAGATTGCATACCATTGATGATTTTTAAAGCTCAATTCGTCAATGTGATTTTCTTACTTTTTAGCAGCCTGGCAGCTGGCCTGCCAGCTGGCCTGCCACCTGGCGAGCTGCCGTGGCAATTTTTTGTGTGCACTTCCGGGCATCCGCTCACGGCGCAAACCATCGATTCCATCATTGCCGACACGCAGAACACCCACCTGTTTGGCATTGAGGTGGACAACGACATTACCGGCCGTTACGACAGTTTTTTGAATCCGCAACAAAAATTGAACGAACTGCGCGCGCTTGCTAAAAGAGTTCACGCCGTGCATAATTACGCTTTTGTGTACATTGCCGGCCTGGAGTGCATTACGCCCGACGCCCCGCAGCGCACGCACACCTTTTTTAAGGATCATCCGGACTGGGTGCAGCGCGATCTCAACGGTCGGCCGGCCGTCTTTGGCAGCCAGGACGCCTTCTGGATTCGTGAAGGCGACGAAGACGTTTGGATCAGTCCCTTTGCCCAACCCTGGCGCCAGATGTACATGGAGCGCGTGCGACAGATCGCCGCCACCGGCATTGACGGCGTGTACGTGGACATCCCCTATTGGATGACGCACTTTGAAGGCTGGGAGAATACCTGGGCCAGCTTTGACGATTTTACCGTGCGGGCTTTTAAAGAAAAAACCGGAATCGACGCCCGCAGCGACCTGCAGTTGGGCGACTTTTCCGATCCCAATTTTTTAAAATGGATTGATTTTCGTCTGCAGACGATTCGCGACTTTTTAGCGGAAATCGACCGCAACGTCAAACAGGTTAATCCAAACTGCCTGACCATCGCCGAAATTTACCCGGGCATCGATTTTGAAGCCGTACGCGTCGGCGCCGACGCTTCACTGCTTTACCCGGTGGTGGATGTCATCGCTCACGAGTACAGCCAGGGCGCCTACATGGCTTCCGATCGCCAGCCGCTGGACTGGTTTAAGTACATCGTCGGCATGCTGACCTTTCGCGCCCTGGCTCATGATAAAGCGACCTGGATGTTAAGTTACTCCTGGGACGGCAATCCGCACGTTCGCCCGGCAGACGCCATGCGCCTGCTCTTTGCTGCGCAGCTGTTTGCCGGCGCCAACTCCTGGGACGCAGCCACGCACGTCATGTCTGGCTCTAACGATTATTCCACGCGTCGTCAGGTCTTTAAATGGATCGCTCAATATCAGGAGCATTTTTACGGCCCGGCGCGCGCCGTTAATCCCATCGGCATCTATTTTTCGGTCCAAACGCGCAACTACCATTCCGACGCTTTCATCAAATCGTTTACCGGTTTTGTGCTGATGGCGCTGCACGCTCATCTCCCATTTCAGATTGTTGACGCCCGGGCGTTAAACGAGTTTAAAGGCCGCGTTTTGATTTTACCGAACGTTAAACGCTTTAATGCCAAAGAATTAAAAGCGCTGGCAGAACTGGCCAGACGCGGCGTGCGCTTAATCATTACCGCAAACTCGCAGCAGGACGCGCCCCGTGCGCTGGAAAATTTCCAAACGGTTTTAAGCCCCTGCCCCGGCAAACAGTACCACGCTTTATGTGCGCAGCATTTTAACCGCATCGTTCAAAATTTTACGGCCAACGACTCGCTCAGCGCCTTTGCCCAAACCACCTTGCAAAAAATCGCAGAGCTTAAAAACCGGCCGCCCGCCGTGCGCGTAAGCGCGCCGCCTGCGGTGGCCTTTAAAGCGGTTTATTTAAATGAAAAATTGCATCTTGCGCTGGTTAACTTTTCGGGCATTCAGGGCGGGGTTCAGGTCGTTCCGCAATCCGTTCCCGAAATAACGATTGAAGTTCATCAATCCCTGCTGCCCGAAAATAATTTGACCTTGCTGCCCTATTTACGCAGCCCGCAAACAATAAAGGGGCAAAAAGCGGGCGACTATTATCGATTTAAAATCACCCACCTTTCACATGGAGTCTTTTTATGGCAAAACTAAATTCGTTGAATAAACGTCTGGCGCAGGTTGTCGGCGCCATTTCACTATTCCTTTTACTCAGCAGTTCGCTGCCAGCCGGAACCATTGTTTACGACAGCACCGACGCCATATTCTTTAATCCGGAGCGCGGATTCTGTTCGCAAATCGACAATCCGGTTTCGCTTTCGCTGATCAACAGCTTAAAAAGCCAGGCGGTTTCGGTCATTCAACGCATTTACACCATTCCCCAGTTTCGGGATCAGGCGCTGGATCAGAATTTTCTCGATCTGGTTGAACAGGATTTCAACACGGCGCGCAAAGGCGGCGTTAAGCTGGTGGTGCGTTTTTCCTACACCAACGACATCAACGGCCAGGACGCCCCGTTAAACATCATTTTAACGCACATCGATCAACTCAAGCCCTTGCTGCAAAAGCACTACGACGTCATCGCTTACATGGAAGCGGGCTTTATCGGCGCCTGGGGCGAATGGTACTACTCCACCAATAATTTGAACAATACAGAAGATCGCCGGACGGTTTTGTTTGCTCTGTTAGATGCGCTGCCGGCGCAACGCTGCGTGGTGGTTCGCACGCCGGATTACAAGCGTAAAATTTTTAACGATCCCAATCCGCTGACCCTGGAAGAAGCCTTTAGCGGCAGCAAAAAAGCGCGCACCGGCGCCCACAACGATTGCTTTTTAGCGGATCAGACCGACGCAGGCACCTACTTATGGAACGACATCCAGGGCGACAAAGACTACCTGCATCAGGACAACCAGTTTGTGCCCCAGGGCGGCGAAACGTGCAGCCCCAGCGCCTATTCTGGCTGCGCCAACGCCTTAAAAGACCTGGCCTACATGCACTGGTCGGTGCTTAACAAAGATTACAACCGCGACGTGCTGGACGCCTGGGAGCAGGAAGGCTGCATGCCGGAAATCGAGCGCCGCCTGGGCTACCGATTTCGATTGCTGCAGGCCGCCATCACCGACAGCGCCAGACCGGGCGGAGCGATCGACGTGCAGTTTTCGCTGGTAAATCGGGGTTTTGCCAGCCTGTACAATCCGCGCAATCTGGAGCTGGTGTTAAGAGAACGTACCACGAACAAAAAGTACCGTTTGCTCACCCCGGAGGATCCGCGCTACTGGTTTTCCGGCGACACGGTTCAGGTTGCCGTTCAGGGCGGACTGCCGGCCGACATGCCTGCCGGCGAGTACGAAATTTTTATCCATCTGGCCGACCCGGCGCCGGCCCTGCACGATCGTCCGGAATACGCCATTCGTCTGGCCAACGCCAATATCTGGGAAGATTCCACCGGTTACAACGCTCTGCTGCATCAAATCACAGTTGACCCCAACGTTGTCATGGATGATTACACCGGCGACTTGATCTTTGAGCCCTTTACTTCAAGCGCCAGCGGCAGTTCTTCCATCAACATCGACGGGCTGTTTGACGACTGGCAAAATGTGCCGCAACTGGACACGGCGCCGGACGAAGAGCAGGCCGGCGACGCGCTCAATGCCGATGTGGATCTGGTCGATTTGTGGGCGGCCGACGATGAAGATTTTATTTACATCAGCTTTAGTTTACAGGGCGTTATGAAAGATGGCTATTTTTACCACGTCTTTTTCGATTGTGATCTGGACACATCTACCGGCTTTCACAGCGCAGGCAGCTATGCCGGCATCGATTACATGGTGGAAAACACCTCGCTGTGGAAATACACCGGCGTCAGCGGCGAGTGGAGCTGGTCTTACAAAGGTGAAATCGGTCTGCAAAAAGGTCAAAACGAGCCCAACCGCGTGGAGCTGGCGGTCGATCGCAATCTGCTGGCCGAAGCCGGTTTAAGGGATGTTCTGGGCCTGCTCTTTAACGTTAACGACAATAATCCCAACGTGGACGATGACTACGCGCCCGACGCTTACACCGAACGCAGCTATTCCTACGCTCTGAGCGTTACCGCGCTGCCGCGCCAGGAATCGGGGCAAATGGTTCCAGAACAATACGTAATAAAAACCTATCCCAATCCCTTTAACGGGCAGGTTACCATTCACTACGCTTCGCCGCACGATGCGCTGCAGAGGGCGGAAATTTACAATGCCCTGGGGCAAAAGATCAGGATATTTACTTTTCCTGATCTCTTAAGCACCACTTTTCAATGGAACGGCCAGGATCAACGCGGCATTTCTGCTGGCAGCGGTTTTTACGTTTTAAAATTAATCACCAGGAACAATGCAAAATTTTCGAAACTTATCCTGTTAAAATAACATCACCGTTCAACCAAACAAAAAGGAGGACAAACATGCGCTTTGTCATTACCACCTTCATCACTCTGGCGATGCTGCTCGGCTTTGCATTCGCCCAGATCGAAATCGACGGCGACATGCTGGACTGGGCCGGCATCGAGCCTCTGGATCAGGATCCGTTGATTGAACCGACCGGCGAACTGCCGTCGTATCCGGATTTTGATCTCAAACATCTGTACATCACACACGATTCAGCTAACGTGTACGTACGGATTGACCTGGCCGACGGCGCCAGCTTCGATAACTTCTACAACTTCGAAAATCCGCCGGTATTCGAATTTTACATGGACACCGAAATCGGCGACACCACCGGATTCGACTGGGGCTGGTGGAACATTGCCATGAACTACTACGTGAATCTGGCCACCACGCTCAATCCCGATTCGGTCGAAAAATACGGCGAGCTTTACCACTACACCGGCAACCGTATTCCCACCTGGGCTGAAGGCGAGTTTGTATTTTTAGGCACTTTGCCCATGGCTGTTAACGACGACGGCAACTCACTGGAATTCGCCATTCCGCGCGATATGGTCAACTTTGGCAGTGAATTCCGTCCCTGGGTCTATTCTGTAGCTAATTATCAATGGGGCGACGGCGCCGACCAACTGCCCGATGCCGGCGGCTGGTACATGCTCAAATACGACTTCTGGTACGGCGGTTCGGTTTACGCCCATCACGGCGACAATATCATGTCTGCCATTGAAATTGACGGCGACATGCTGGACTGGGCCAGCATTCCTCCGGCCGATGTGGATGAAATTGCCGAAGACCTGGGCGACATGCCTACCGGCCCGGAATTTGACGTAAAAGATGTGTACGTGACCAGCGATTCCACTTACCTGTACATGCGCGTCGACATCGATCCTTCGGCCACCTTTGCCGGAATGTACAACAATTACACCAATGCGCCCGCTTTCCAGATTTTCCTGGATGTCAACTGGGGCGACACAACCGGTCTGGGCTACGGCGGTTTCTGGCGTCTGGCTGCCGATTATATGGTGGACTTAAGCGCAGCGCTGCATCCCGACAGCACGGGCAACACCACGCCGATCTATCAGTACGTGGGCGACTGGATGGGCGCCTTTGAAGAATTCGCTCCCGTACCGGATGCTTACGCCATGTTCGCTAAAAACGATGACGACAACGCGGTAGAAATTGCCATTCCGCGCGCCGCCATTAATGTCGATACGGATGTGCGCCCCTGGCTGTACGTGGTGGGCGATCAAAACTGGGATAACGAAGAATACTGGCCCAATACCGTCGTAGAAGGCTGGTCGGATGCCTATCCGGAAGTGTACTACGCCTATAACTACAACTTTATCAGCGGCGGTTCGGTGCACAAAATTGCAGACAAAGCGCTGTCAACGGCCATCGAAGACCAAAAAACAAGCGCCGCGGTAGAAGGCTTTGGTCTGGTGACCAATTATCCGAACCCCTTTAACCCGCAAACGACCATTGAATTTACGGTTACTAAAAAACAACCGGTTACACTGACCATTTTCGATATTACCGGTCAGAAGATCGCGACCCTGTTGAACAACCAGGTGCTCAATCCCGGACGCAAACACGTTACCTGGCATGGCCTGAACCAGAACGGCAATCCTGTCGCTTCCGGAATTTACTTTTACTCACTGAGCTCGGATAACTTCTCGGTTACCAAAAAGATGGTATTGGTCCGTTAAATGACTAACAATGAATCAGGGTGGTTTTAAAAATTCAGACAGCATTTTGCCACTCATACCGTCCTCCCCTTCCCTCTCTCTGAATCTGAAAAAGAGAGAGGGAATACAGGGAGGCTGATAAAAAAAATATTACTGCAAATTTAAAAGACGCGCCCTGATTTTTAAACACCATAACTGGATGGAAAAAAAATGGCAGGAAAAAAATCATTAATCGCTTATATTTTGTTAATGGCCGGATTATTCGGTTGTCTTCCGGATCGCATGCCGCCCGATCCGGTGGAAAATCAGCGGCCGGAATTCCGCTATTTCGGACAGAACGATAATGCCACGCTTAATGTGCCGCTGAATGATCCCATCTTGATGGTTTTTAGCGAAAAGATGGATCTTTCCACCTTTCCCGATAATTTTAAGGTGGAAAGCGTCAGCGGAGCCATTCCGGGAACGTTTGAGTATGTTGCGGATATTGACAGCGCCGTGCTCTTCCGGCCTTCAGAAAACTACAATCCAGCCGAGGTGTACCAGGTTTCCCTCTCGGGCGGAGTGCGCGATATTCACGGAAACTCCATGATCGCCCCCTACAAAGAAGACCAGCCCGTCACGGCCTGGTTTTTCACAACCGGCCAGTACGGAGAAAACGGCTTCCCTTACGTTTTCATTCGCGACAAATCAGAAAAGCAAATCATCCATCGCGTGGGAAAGATCGATCAATATCTGGACAGTCTGTACATGCAAGCCGATGAAGAAGACTACCAGACATCCAACATGAAATTCACGCCAGACGGACAATACCTGCTGGTGCTGAATATCAAAATCAGCAAGGGAACCGTAACAGTTATTGATCCTGCAAGTCTGAACACGGTTCGTACTCTGGAAGTTGGCCTGGGACCTACCAATCTTACCTTCACCAGCGACGGTCGGGCCATTGTCGCTAACAACTCGGCCAAAAGCTTCAGCGTCATCGATCTTTCCAGCCTTTCCGTAGAGCGCACCGTACCGTTTACCGACGGCTACAAGCCCAAAGGCGTGGTTTACAGCCCGGTTACCGACAGGCTGTACTTCTTTTCTTCCAATGATTACAAAATACGCGTGGTAAAGGCCAGCGATTACACGGTGGAAAAAGACCTGGAAAACGTTCTGGTAAACAACAAAAAGGCGGCAGACATGGAAATATCGCCGGACGGACGCTACATCTATCTGGCCGAAAGCCGCTCCGATAAAGTGATTGTCCTGGATGTTCAGAGCGAAGAAGCCCTCACAATTGAAACCGGCTACGGTTACAATATTGACGGCGTTATGTCGCAGGACGCTTACTTTTTGAACTTTTTCCGAAAGGTAGATAAAGACTTTGTGGGTGGAATTTTAAAAATCGACCTGGCCAGTCAAACGATCGTGGAGCAGTTAATCTGGGAAAAAGACATGGAAGAGATGGATTTAACCCATGGCAATGAACTGCTGTACGCCATCACGCCGCAGGATTCCACCGTGCAGATTATCGAAACCAGGACGCTCAAACCACTCAGTCAGGTAAAAGTGCCTGGCAGCTTAAAGTACATTGCGATTAGTAAAAACAACTATCAAAATTAAAAGATAGAGATGCGCTATGAAAAAAGTAATATTGATTGTCGCGGCAGTTATCGTTGGTTTGTTGAGCGGCCATGCCCTGGCGCAAAACACAGGTAAAATCGTTGGGCAGGTGACGGACGCCGGTTCCGGAGAACCGCTGCCCGGATGCAACGTGTACATCGCCGGACTTAGTCTGGGCGCTTCGACCGATCAGGATGGCTACTATGTTATTTTGAACGTTCCGCCCGGGGTTTACGATGTTCACGCCAGCATGATCGGCTACACCGAACAGGTGCAAAAAGGGGTACGCGTTATGTCCAACCTGACGGCCCGCGTCAATTTTAAGCTGGCTCAGCAAATTCTGGAGGGCGAGCAAATTACCGTGGTGGCTTACAAAACCCCGCCCGTGCAAAAAGACCTGACTTACAAAATTCAGGCGGTAACGGCCGACGAAATTAGCCAGGTGCCTCTTTCGACCATGAAGGACATTCTGGTGCAACAGGCGGGCGTTGTTCCGCAGTTAAGAACCATGCCCGTTTCCAGCATGCCTGCTTTTGGACAGTTCGCCACCGTTCCCACCGACGGACTGCACTTTAGAGGCGGCCGCGAAAACGAAACCCTTTATCTGTTGGACGGGATTAACGTCACCGACGGCCTGTGGGGCGGTTTTAGTATCGATCAGTTAGGCGAACTGATGATCAGCTCGCTGGAAACCTATTCCGGAACCTTCGATCCGCGCTACGGCGAAGCCATGTCGGGCGTGGTTAACATTTCTACCTTTGACCGCATCGATGCGCGTCCAAAAGTGGCTTTTAAAGCGCTTACCGACAAACATGGCCTGGACAGCCAGTCGCACAACACCTACAGCTGGGAGGTAATGTTTAATTCGGCGCTGCCCTTTTTAAAAAATGTGGGGCTTACCTTTGCCAACCGTATTTACAGCACAGACGGCTACATTTACGGCTACATCTATCCGGAATATGTGAACAGCGAAGGACGCGATAAAAGCGGCACGCCCAAAAAGGTGCCCATGCAGTACCTGGACACACAATTTTCCTTTGGCAAACTCGTCTGGAAGCCTTCCAACGCCCTTAAAGTTTCGCTGGGCGGTTACTACGCCAAAAACCAGAAGGGCGTGTACAACCATTATTTTAAATATAATCCTTACGGCACGCCGCGCGTCTGGTTAACCGACGACCTGCTCTACACGAAAATCGATTACACCCTCACGCCTAAAAGTTTTGTAAAATTTTATGCGGCCAATTACGAACGCTCCTTTAAATCGTATGTTTACGACGACCCCGCCAAGTACGACGTTCTTCCTCAGACAGGCACGGCCGAGTTTTCCATTACCGGCGAAGACTGGGTCTATTTTGACACCTATTTCAAGCGCAAACAGGCGGGCGTGGATTATGTGAATCAATTGACGCGCATTCACAATATTTCGTTAGGCGTTAATGCCGAAATAATGGAAACACGCCTCACGCGCCGCAATCCCGACGGATTTGCCATTTTGGAAGGCTACAAGTTCCAGCCGCTGCACATCGGCGCTTATGTGAACGAAAAGATGGAATTCATGGACATGGGCCTGATCGTCAACCTGGGCCTGCGTTTTGACTACCACCAGACCAAACGTAAAATTCTGGACGATCTGGCTAATTTGTGGGATTTAGAAGCGCCCTTAAAAGACGAAAAGCCGGTCTCTTACGTTACGCCGCGTCTGGGCATCAGTTTCCCCATTGCCGAAAAGGCCGCCGTGCGTTTTGGCTACGGACACTATTACCAGTTCCCCACCTATTTTAAAATTTATGAAGGCAACTTCTTTAATGAGATCACCGGCGAGTACCGACCCAACCCTGCGCTGGCCGAACAGCAAACGGGCATCGCCGGGCTGAGCATCAAACCAGAAAAAACCGTAAATTATGAAGTGGGCATTCAGAACAAAATTTCCGATGTCATAGCCCTGGACGTAACCGGCTTTTACCGCAAAACCAGTAATTTAATCGGCACGATGATCAGTCAAACGCCGGACGGCCGACGTTTCCAATTATTGCAAAACATGGATTACGCCACGGTTAAAGGCGTTGAAGTTTCTTTTAAGAAATATTTCAGCGATCATTTTAGCGCGACCATCAACTACACCTATTCGCGCACCTTTGTCAGCACGTCGGTGCTGTTTACCGTGCCTATTGACGAGGCCCGAACCTTTCCGGCAAACTGGGATCAACCGCATGTGCTGAGCGCAAACATTTACTTTGAGGCGGACAACGGTTTCGGTTTTTCACTTTACGGCAGCGCATCCAGCGGTTTGCCCTACACCCGCTCTCAATTCGATCCCAACGGCGAGCGCGCGCCCTGGATTCATTCGCTGGATTTGAATCTGTTCAAAAACTTTAAGTTCATGGGCATGAAACAGCAGTTTTTTGTGCAAATTTTGAACGTGCCCAATCGTAAGAACGTGTGGTGGGTTTATCCCGATTCGGGCATACCCGGAGACGACGCCAATCCGGCGACCTCGCACGATTACACCAACAATCCCAGCATGTACGGTCCCGGTCGTGTCATTCAATTGGGTTTTAAAATCTGGAATTGAAAATGAAACTAAAACAATCTTTAACCATCACGCTTTCCATGATTTTTCTGAGCTCGCTTGCGGCTCAAAAAAATCCCATGGATTTTAAAAGGTGGAACGTGATGAACATTAATAAAGTGGCCACCACCTTTAACAATGCAGGCATGTTGTGCGACGGCAATAATCAGAATTATTCGCTGGCGCGCATTCCCTCGTTTGAATTTCCGCAGGGCAGCGGATTGAACTACGGCACCTGCGTGGCGGTGGTTGTGGGCGCGCCCTATCCACAGGACCCGGCGGTGGTGGGCGGCACCAATCCGGACGGTCTGGCTTATTTAGACGGCACGATGGACGAGGGGCCGGCCGACTTCTGGAACGAGGAACACTTTGCCCCCTACCCGGAATTCACCAACCCCACCGCCGCTTCCATTAGCACCGATCCCACCTCCTGGCCAGACCCCTGGCCCGAGGCCCTGCCCAACTACGTTTACAAAACAGGGCTGGATGATGAAAAAATCGTTAACGATCAATTACCGCTCATTCCTCTTTTAAAAGATGCGCAAACAGGCTGGCCGGGCTTTGGCCCCAACGGCGAACAGATCGCCGATCAGGAGACCTTTAGCGTGATGTACGGCTGGGGCGGCACCGATCAAATCGGCGTGGGCAACGCCAAAACGCGCTGGCTGCGCACTCAGCTCATCATGCGCGGTCTGGCCTGGAAGGGCACGCTGTACGAGAACTTCATCGTCTGGGTGTTCATCGTGCGCAATCCCAATCCCGCCCCTATTGTCGATATGGCCATGGGCATTCACATCGATTTCGGCTTTTTGCCCGCCTTTTTACCCGGCATCTCTTACGACGACGACCGGCACTACTACGATCCCAAACTGCAGCTGGCTTACGGCTGGGACGACGACGGTTTTGAAGAAGATCCGCGCGGCGGAGGCGTTTTATCGGCTGAAAACATCGCCTGGGCGGGCGTGGTAGCTTTAAAGATGCCCGGCGGCGACGGAACGGTTGCCGCCTACGACGCCACGCACTTCTGGGAGGGACAGACCACCAACATCGGCAGCGGCGGCGATCCGGAGATGTACTACCAGTGGAACCTGCTTAATCTCAACGATCCGCAGGACAGCGACCACGACGGCATTGACGACGATTTTGACGGCAACGGCGTGCCAGACATTCTGGACGGCGGGCCCAATTACTACGTGGGCAGCGGCGCCGACGGGTTGCAGGTGTTGGGTTCACATTCCTTTACCCTGCAACCCGGCGAGATGGATACGCTGATCTTTGCCACGGTGTTCGGCCGCAGTGAAAAAGAATTGAAAACCAGCGCTCAGCGGGCCATTAATCTTTACCAGAACAATTGGGAAGTGGTGGACGCGCCGCCCGCCCCAAAGATGGAGGCGATGGTTGACAACCGCAAAGTCATTCTGATCTGGGGAACGGAAAGCGAACGGGATGTGCAATTTGAAGGTTACAAAATCTACCGTTCGCAGGACAATGGTCAAACCTGGGGCGCCGAAAGCTTTACCGACTTTGACGGCGTGGTGCACTATGTGCCGCTGGCCCAATACGATCGCGTTGACGGCATTACCGGCTATTACAAAACCCTGCCCGAATACGCCTGGTACTACCTGGGCAGCGACAACTGGGTGCCCAACCGTTTTAAGGTGCAGGGCGACAGCCTGATCGGCTTTAAATTGCCGCAACCTCTAAAATATTTCAACGACGGCGACAGTGTCAATGTGTTTGTGGACAATTCCGTATTAAACGGCGTGGACTATTGGTACTACGTGGCGGCTTACGATTCCGGCAATGGTATTATCGGGCCGCTGGAAAACGGCGCGGCTTCCAATCCTTACGAAATCAACAACACCGTGGCCGTACGGCCCCAACTGCCTCTGGCGCAGAACGGCCTGCAAAACGTGCGTGTGGTGCCCAATCCTTACCGCTTTTCGGAAATCTGGGAAAGCGGCTGGCGGGACCACAAAATTCAGTTTACCGGTTTGCCCGGGCAGGCGGTGATTAAAATTTTTAACACCAGCGGCGAACTGATTCGCACCCTGCAGCACCGCGCTTCTTCCAGCATTGAAGAGTGGGACTTAAAAAATCGCTACAATCAGTTGGTGGCGCCCGGGGTGTACTTTTACCACATCGATTCACCGCTGGGGAAAACAACGGGAAAATTTATTGTAATCCTGTAAAAGGGAGAGTTAAAATGAATAGATTGTTTGTTATTGTCTTGATCATGGTTCTCAGTCTGGCGTTTAATCTGACCGGTCAGCAAGTGGACTATTCCGGAACCTCGGTGGCTAATTTTCTAAAGATCGGCGTGGGCGCGCGGCAGTCGGCCATGGGCGATGCCGCCATCTCCACGGTTGACGACCCCACCGGGCTATTCTGGAACGTGGCCACCATCAGTCAAACGCCGTCAAAATTCTCGTTTGTGGCCAGTTCCATGGATTGGCTGGTAGATACCCGGCTGTCTTACATCGCCACGGTTCTGAACTTTAAAGGCGTGGGCAGCTTTGGCCTGGACTTCCAGTATCTGGATTACGGCAAAATCGAAGAGACGACCGTGTACGATCAGGACGGCACGCAGCGCTTTTATTCGGCCAGCGATATGGCCATTGGTCTGGGCTTTGCGCGCGCCCTTACGCCGCGTTTTTCATTGGGCGTTAAGATGAAGTACATTCAGGAAAAGCTGGCAAACGTTCAGGCCGGCGCCTTCGGCTTTGATATTGGCGCGGTGTTCACCACATCGTTTTTTAACAACAATTTGAAATTAGCAGCCACTCTGGCCAACTTTGGCACTAAAATGAAGTTTTCCGGCCGCGATCTGGACGTGATTTACGTGGTGCCCGGCAGCCCCAGCAACAAACAAATTCCGGCCTCGCTGCGTACCCTGGAATGGGAAATCCCTCTGCTCTTTCGCTTTGGTATTTCTAACTATTTTGTTAAAAATCAAACCTGGAGTTTACTGGTAGCTTACGACATCCTGGACAGCAGAGATTATGCGGTTCGCCATAATCTGGGCATGGAAATAGGCGTTAAAAAGGCGCTTTATTTGCGGGCCGGCTACAAATTCAATTACGACCAGGTGAGCTACACGGCGGGCTTTGGTTTCGATTTTAGTTCGATTCTCGGATACAATTTAAAACTGGATTATGTTTATCTGGATTACGGCGTTTTTCAGGGATTAAACCAGTTCACTTTAATTCTAAATCTTTAAAATGTTATCGAGGGAAAAAATGAAGCGGCACATGATAATACTTTTAACTGTTTTTTTGGCCTTTCCGTTGCTGGCGCAAGAAAACATGATGGTTTATAAGCGCTGGAATATTTTCGACGTCAACAAAGTACGCACGCAGTTTGCCAACACCGGCTTGTTGTGCGACGGTAACCAGCAGAACATGGCGCTGGCCCGGCCGCCTGCGTTTGAATACCCGGCCGGCAGCGGTTACAGCTGGGGCACCGGCGTGGGCGTGGTGGTGGGCGCGCCCATCGATCAGGATCCCGGCGCTGTGGGCGGATGGCCCGATCCTAAAGCGGATTACTACGCCTTTTGCGACGCCACGCTGGACGAGGGCCCCGCGGCTTTCTGGGATGAAGAACACTTTTATCCCTATCCGGAATTTGTAAACGGCGATCGAGCTTTAATGAGCGACGATCCGGAAACCTGGCCGGCGCAATGGCCAGCGGTTTATCCCGTTCTGGGCGATCCCATTCAGTTCGATCCTGTGACGGGCTGGCCGGGCTTTGGTCCCAATGGCGAACAACTGGCCGATCAGGAGATGTTTTCTGTGGTGGAAGCCTGGGGCGGCACCGATCAATTTACGGCCACAGGCCGGGCCTACCCCAATTTTTTAAGAACACAAATGATCATCCGCGGCATGGCCTGGAAAGGCACTCTGTACGAAGATTTTATCGTCTGGGTGTTTGTGGTGCGCAATATTGGCGACGCGCCCATTCACGACATGCGCATGGCCATTCACGCCGATTTTAGCTTTATTCCGGAATTCTATCCGGGCATCGGTTACGACGCTGACCGCCACTATTACGATCCGAAACTGCAACTGGCTTACGGAACGGACGATGACGGCTACGAAGAGAGTCCCAAAGGCGGGAGCATACCACCGCAGGATATTGCCTGGGCCGGCGTGGTAGCGCTGGAAATGCCCGGACCGTCAACGAAAGTTGCCACTTACGATGCCTTTCACTTCTGGATGGAAGCCACCACCGAGCGCGGCAATGGCGCCCGCCCCGACTGGTACTTTGAGTACAATGTAGAAAACCTGAACGATCCGCACGACAGCAACGGCGACGGCATCGACGATGACTTTGATGAAAACGGCATTCCGGACGCGGAAGAAGGCGGTCCCGGCTATTACGTGGGCGAGGGCGCCGACGGCTTGCAAACCCTGGGCAGCCATCCATTTACCCTTGCTCCCGGCCAGAGCGACACGCTGATCTTTGCCACCGTGTTCGGCACCAGCGAAAAAGATATTAAAGTAAACGCCCTGCGCGCCATTAACCTTTATCAAAGCGACTGGGAAGTGGTGGACGCTCCGCCCGCTCCTGTCGTGGAAGCCATTCCTGGCGACAGAAAAGTCATGCTCGTCTGGAGCACCAACAGCGAAAAAGATCCGCAATTTGAGGGCTACAAAATCTATCGCTCGGCAGACGGCGGACAAACCTGGGGGTTGGACTCCTTTCAAGATTTCGAAGGCGGCATTCATTACATTCCTCTGGCGCAGTACGATCTTGCCAACAACATTAAAGGCAATTACAAAACCCTGCCGGAATACGCCTGGTTCAACCTCGGTTCCGATAACTGGGATGAACTGCGTCGCAGCGTGGTGGAAATTGATTCGTTTCAATACTTCAACGTGGGCGATACGGTGAATATCTTTATTGATAACAACGTAATCAACGGCTTAAAATACCGTTACTACATCGCCGCCTATGATAGCGGCAACGGCATCATCGGCCCGCTGGAAAACGGCGCCAGCAACAACCCGGCCGAAATGAACAATACGGTTGAGGTTATCCCACAGGCGCCGCAGGCCCGCTCTTCTCTGCAAAATGTGCGCGTGGTGCCCAATCCGTACATGGTGGCCGAACTGTGGGAACGCGGCTTAAAAGATCATCAAATCCAATTTACCGGCCTGCCGGAAAAAGCCACCATTCGTATTTTCAACGCGGCCGGCGAATTAATCCGCACACTACGGCACGATCCCACAACCAGTCTGACGCCCAGCATTTGCATCTGGGATTTAAAAAACCGTTACAATCAGTTGATCGCTCCGGGGGTTTACTTTTACCACGTTTCTTCGGCGATCGGTGAAAAAACAGGAAAAATATTGATTGTTCTTTGATTGTTCCGGAGCGCTTAGGGAGTAGCCAACGGATGCTAAAAGCCGCTTGCCATTGCTTTGACGAGATGGTTCCCTTTGCGCTCTACTTTATTTCAACAGTCGTTTTTAAGGCGCATTTGCTTTTAACCGGCTGGCTCAGCAAAACAATAGGAGCACATTGCGGAACAAACCGCCAATGAAATAAAAGTTAAAAGGGAGAATATGCGTTTTGTTCTTATTATTTTAAGCATGACGACATTTTTGCTGGCTCAAACGTTTAGCGTAGCGCGAACCAGCGCGACCACCATAACACAATCGGTGAATGCCAGCTTAAATCCTCAAAAATTGTTGATTTATTATGGCTGGCCTTCCATGATTAACGGAGCGACCAACAATCAACAGGCGGCCGATACGCTCGGCCAATATGATTTTGTGGTGCTGGGCGACGGCCTGGAAAAGACCTCTCACGGCGATCATGCTAACACGGTAGAAATAATCAATCTGATACACGCCAGCTACAGCACCAGAATCTTCGGCTACATTGACGCCGGCGTAACCACGCAAAACTTAAGTTTAAGCGAGATTGGAATTCGCATCAAAGAATGGAAGGCCACGGGAGCCGACGGCATCTTTTTTGACGATTTTGGCTATGATTTTCAAACAAGCCGTGAACGACAAAACGCGGTGATCGATTCCGCTCATGCCCAGGGCATGCCGGTTTGCGTTAATGCCTGGAACCCCGATGATGTGTTCAGCTCTGAGGTTGACGCCAATTTTAATCCCACCGGTGAACCGACCCATTTGAGCGCCGACGATTTTTACCTGTCGGAGAGTTATCAGATTGAGGCAGGAAATTATCAAAGCGAAGCGACCTGGCAAAGCAAAGCCGATAAGCTGGACGCCTACCAGCAAAGCATTGGTTTTGGAATCTGGTCGATTACCACTAATAATAGCGCCAACATTTACGATCAGCACCAATTCCACTACGCCTGGCACTCCGCCCTGCTCTACGGGCATAAGGCGACGGGCTGGGGCGAATATTTGTTCTCCAGCAACAATAACAGCGCCCCGTTTCGTCCCCGGCCGGTAGTTGATTCCGGCAGCGCTTTTTTAACGGCTGTGCAGCACAACAATCCTCAACACTCCCGTGAAACCAATACGGGCCTAATCTGGATAAGAACAGACGACCACAGCTATGGTTTTTCCAGCTCTTCCATTACTATCGACGGTAATTTTAGCGACTGGGCGGGCGTGGGCAGCTACGTAACCGATCCTCAGGGCGATTATTCGGACGCCAACCTGGATCTGCTTACCGGTTACTACACATACGACGCCAGCACCTTGTTTTTGCGCACCGATGTGGCCGGCGCGTATTACGCAACGGCCAACACCGGCGACGGCTACCACATCTACATCGACACCGACAAAAACGCAGCCACCGGTTTAAACTACGGCTGGTGGAGCATGGGCGCCGACTACATGATCGAGCAAGTTTCCGGCAGCGCGCCTAATCTGTACCAGTACACGGGCACAGGCTCCGACTGGAGCTGGAGTTTTGTGGGCAGCGTTAATGAGGCGCACAGCGGCGCTTCCAGCGAAATGGCAGTTGCTTTCAGCGATCTGGGAGTAACAACCGGCGACGAAATTTACATTCAATGGGCGTCGTCCGCTGCCTGGAGCGATCAGGACTACATGCAGGACGACCTTGGCGGAAGCAGAACGCCGGCCGTGCTGGGAACGACCAGCGCCGTTGAAAACACTGACTTTGCGCCGCAGGATTTTGTGCTGAAGCAAAACTACCCCAATCCATTCAACGGCACAACCGTGATCGAATACCGTCTGAAGAGCGGAGCAGCCGTTCATCTGGCGCTTTACGATGTGAACGGCCGCTTGCTCAAAACGCTGGTCGATGCCTATCAACCTGCGGGTCAGCACCGCGTGCTGATCGACATGAACCATCTGGCCAGCGGCGTCTATTTTTATCGTTTAAAAATAAAAAAACAGCAGGCCACACGTATGATGATCTTTAATAAGTAAAAAAGTTTTTGAAATATTAATTTTGCATAAAACGCCTGCAATGAGAGAAAGAGAGCTGGAATGAAATACCAGAATAAAGTTGTATTAAAACAAAACATCAGAACGCATTAATCTGTCGAATAGGCAAAAGATTCTATGTTTTTGTTCATAATGGGATTAAATGGAAGGAGTTTTCTATCCGGGAGATACGCATAATGATGTGTGATGTCAGCGCTTTTGAAATATTAAGAACGTAATTATGGATATGGCTTGATTTTGATGAACATTTCAATTTTTTTAGAGGAGCATTTGCGATGAGAATTTTTTTTCTGTTGATCGTATTTTTAACTTTCGTGTCCTGCCAGAAACAGCCGACGATTACCAATAAATTTCTAAAAATTGAATTTAATCCTTTGCTTCACTCCAGAGTATCCGCTCTTGCTGATCAGAGTCGGCCTTTGATGGACACCTTTCAGCCGGCGGAACAACTCATTTTGCAGGACAGGAGAATCGACGCTTTTAGCTTGCAGCAATTTAAAAGCGGGACCTTTCAAGATTCTATCGGAGCGGGAAAAGAGTTAAAGCTTACCGGTATTTTTGAAGATAGCGCGCTGAAAATCGAAAAGCAGGTTTACATTAAAATGTATGATCAATTCCCTCAAATGGCTGTATTTCAGGTTCGCTACAAAAATCTTGGCGGCCAACCACTTTTGGTAGAAGGCTGGATTAACCACCGCTACACGTTGCTACCTGAGCAAAAGACGACGCCTTCTTACTGGTCGTTTCAGGCGGCTTCTTATCCGGAGAGGCCGGACTGGGTTTTGCCCGTGGAGCGCGGCTTTTATAAAGAAAACTATCAGGGCATGAACGCTTCGGATTACGGCGGCGGCATTCCGGTGGTGGATTTATGGCGTACGGATGCGGGACTTGCGGTGGGCCACCTGGCATTAACGCCCAAACTGGTCTCTTTACCGGTTCGATTCGATTCCACCGCCGAGGGCGCAACTCTGGCCATTACCAGTAAGCGTCGCCTATCATTGCAAACGGGCGAATCCTTCACTACTCTGCCAACCTTTTTAACCGTGCACCGTGGCGATTTTTTCAGGCCGCTGCAAAGTTATTCGCAAATGATGCAAAAACGAGGTCTTAAATTTAAGCCATATCCGGAAACCGCCTACCAGCCCATCTGGTGCGCCTGGGGCTATGAGCGGGGTTTTACCGTTGAACAGATCGAAGGCGCCCTGCCCAAGGTAAAAGAAGTGGGCCTTGATTGGGCGGTTATTGACGACGGCTGGCAGACGGCCGAAGGGGACTGGTTCCTCCATCCCAAAAAATTTCCGCGCGGCGATCGCGACATGCGCGCCCTGGTCGATCGTATTCATGCCATGGGTTTAAAGGCCAAACTGTGGTTCGTTCCGCTGGCCGCCGATCCGGGCACCAGACTTTTGAAAGAACACTCCGACATGCTGCTGTTAAATGAAGATGGCAGCACGCAACTGATCACCTGGTGGGACAGCTACTACCTGTGCCCCGCTTACGAACCGACCCGCCAATACTTTAAAGGGTTGATTACCAAAATCATTAAAGACTGGGATTTTGACGGTTTAAAGCTGGATGGCCAGCATCAGAACGCCGTACCGCCCTGCTACAATCCCGCGCACAACCACGCCCGGCCGGAGGAGGCCGTGGAAGCGCTGCCCGCCTTTTTTGACATGATTTACCAGACGGCCATTTCCATCAAGCCCGATGCCGTGGTTGAAATTTGCCCCTGCGGCGACGCCGCTTCCTTTTTCAACATGGCCGTTGAAAATCAACCGGTGGCTTCCGATCCCACCAGCTCATGGCAAATCCGTTTAAAAGGTAAAGCCCATAAAGCCCTGATGGGGCCACAGGCGCCCTACTACGGCGACCATGTGGAATTAAGCGACGGGAAAGACGATTTTGCTTCGACAATTGGCATTGGCGGCGTACCAGGAACCAAGTTCGTCTGGCCGCCCGAAAGCTATTTTAACAAAGAAACCGGGCATATTGGCCTGACGCCAGAAAAAGAAAAAATCTGGAAAAAATGGATCGGCCTGTACAAAAAATACCAGCTGGCTAAAGGCCAATATGTCGGAACGCTGTATGACCTGGGCTATGACCGTCCGGAAGCGCACGTGATTCAAAAAGGCGATACCCTGTTTTACGCCTTTTACGCCGACGATTTTAACGGAACCATTGAACTGCGCGGTTTGCCGGCTAAAAAAACTTTAACCGTTTATGACTATGAGAATGCCAAAAATCTGGGCACGGTGAGCAGCGAGCGCCCCTTTCTTAAGGCGCAATTTAAAAAACATTTGCTGATCTATGTTAAGTGATCTTTTGCATAAACTTCCGTTGATGTTCACTAAAGCGGAAAAGGCAAAGCGCATGCGCCCGGCAGGCGGTCATTTGCTTTTAAACCATGCGGGCTTTCATTCCGGAATGCGGCGCCGACAGAAATCAATTTTGATGGGAATTAGTATGAAAAAGTTTTTCATTTTTCTTCTGGCGCCTGTCCTACTTATGGGACAGGCCTATATTCAGCGCGACACAGAGTCCTTGACTCTGGGTAACAACCATTTTGAAGCGCGTTTTAGCATTAAAGCCCGGAAAGCGAAACTGGATTATCTTTACAATAAAGATAGCGGGCAACGGTACGGATTTAAAGGAGATTTTTTCCGTATCACAACCACCTATCTCGGGGAGGGCATTACCCCGCCGCGCAATACCCCGGCAAAATGGAGTATGCAGGATTTTGTTTTACAAGACATCCGGCAAACAGGCAAAGGAAACAACCAGCAGGCGTTGTTAATATTTGAAGGCCATTCCCTTAAAATAACGCTGCGTCTGAACGTTCCCTCACAGGAGCCCTGGTTCAAAATCAACCTGGAATTAAGCCCCTTTAATGATGTGCCCGTCTTCATTGAAAGAGTACACGTATTTGACGGAAAGTTGATGGGCTTGCAAACGTCTCATGGCGGATTTGGCCAGCCGCTCTATGGCGACGATCTATTTTTTGGCATCGAATTTCCCGGCGCCTACTCTGAAAGCGGTGGCGGCGATCATGTTTCGTGCTGGTATCGCCTGGCTCAAAAATTATCTGTCAAAAAGCCGCTTTACACATACCCGGCCGTCATTGGCTTCGCTCCTTCCGGCCGGACACAGGAGACATTTTTTGGTTATATTCGCACATTACGTCCACGAAATGACGAGCCCTTCGTCCTTTACAATACATGGTACGATGTAAGAGATTTTTCTTACGACAAACTTTTGAGCACCATTCAGGCTTTTAAATCGACCTTAATTGATCGCTACGGTTTAACGCTGGACGCCTTTGTCATTGACGATGGGTGGGATGATGTTCACTCGGTGTGGGAGTTAAACAGGCAGAAGTTTCCTCAGGGCTTTGCGCCCTTACGCCGGGAACTTGAAAAAATGAACAGCCGTCTGGGACTGTGGATTTCGCCCTGGAATGGGTACGGAAGCGCGCGCGACAAACGCGTCCGCTGGGCCGGAGAACATGGTTACAAAACCTCGGGCAGACATCTTTGTCTGGGAGAGGACAGATATTTCAACACGTTTAAAAATAAGACTTTGCAGTATTTGAAAGAGGGCGATCTCTCCTTTTACAAAATCGACGGTTTTCTTTCCATTTGTAACGAAAGCGATCACGACCATTTACCGGGCATTTACTCCCGCACCACGCTCATCGAACGTTTAATAGAAATACTCAAAGCCCTGCGCGCCGAAAAGCCCGACATCTTTATCGACATCACGGTTGGCACCTGGCTGAGCCCCTGGTGGTTGCAATACGCCGACGCCGTGTGGATGACCGGCGCCGATTACGGCCATGCCGAAGAGGTGCCGGCCTTTAGCGAACGCGATAAAGCCATTACCTTTCGCGACTACACCCTGTACAAAGATTTTGTGGTTAATCAGTTTCAGTTTCCCCTGAGCAATGTGATGACGCACGGCATTATTAAAGGAAAATTAAATTTACTGGGCGGTAAGAACGAAACGCTGCGCGACTGGATGAACAACGTGGTTATGTATTTTTCGCGCGGCGTCATGATGTGGGAACTGTATCTTTCGCCGGAAATCCTGAGCAAAGAGGAGTGGGGTTTTCTGGCCGCGACCATGAAATGGGCGCACCGCAACCATAAAACTCTGAGCAATACCGTATTTTTAGGAGGCGATCCTTACCAGAGAAAAATTTATGGCTATTTGCACAAAGGAGAAGACCGGTCTATTTTGATTTTGCGCAATCCTTTTGTGCAGCCGCAGACCATTTCCTTTGAATTCGCCCGCCTGTTCGGCAAAAAGGAGAAGCGGGCGTTTATGGTAGAAACGCTCTATCCACAGCGATCCATTAAAGGCGAGCCGCTGAGGCCCGGCCAGCCGCTTTCTTTTAATTTGCAGGGCTATGAAGTGCTGGTTTTGCAATTTAAACCCATAAGCGACACTCAGCCCCTCTACTTAAGCGGGGCAGTTTTACAACCCTTGAAACAAACCGAAAACAGCGCGACCTACGAGCTTTATTGGGATGCAACAATGCCCCACGCTCCACGCCTGGTTAACAAAAGCAAAATTAAACGCCTTATTTTCAACGGACAAGACCTCTCCGTAAGCGCGTTTGAAAGTCTGCTGCAAAACTGGTCCGCCACGCAGCAAAAACGAACCAGCCCGCGCCTTTGCTTCAATGCTCTTGATCGGCAACAGATTTCCGGTTCCGTCGAGTTGGGCAAAGATACGCTGTGGTATGACGCTCGATTGGGATTTTTACTGGATTTCAGCGAAGCGGTAAAATCCCTGCGCATCGAATTTAAGATGGGCGAACGCACGGTTAAGCCCATCGTTAAAAAAGGCGCCGCAGGAAGATGGTACTGGATTTTACTGCCTATGGATGATTTGCAGCAGCCGGTTGCCTTTCACATTCAAAATGAGGTTGACGAGCCACTGCCTCCGGCTAATTTTTCCATCTGGGAAATGGGCATGAAAAAATTAGTCAAAATGGGTAAATTAACCATAAAGAGCAAAGAGAATGTGTTTGAAAAAGAAAACGACATCCCAACGGTTAGTAAGGGCAAATGGCAGACAAGGCCTCTTTTTAAGGGGAAGTTTTAATGCGGCGTCATTCCCGCGCAAGCGGGAATCCCTGACACAAAACAAAGGAGTCATTCCCGCGCAAGCAGGAATCCTTTTCAAAATGCAGGGGATTCCGGCTCTCGCTGCGCTCGGCCGGAATGACACCGGACTGTCATTCCCGCGCAAGCGGGAATCCATTCCACCCTTACACGTCATTCCTGCGCAAGCAGGAATCCTTTTCAAAATGCAGGGGATTCCGGCTCTCGCTGCGCTCGGCCGGAATGACACCGGACAGTCATTCCCGCGCAAGCGGGAATCCATTCCACCCTTACACGTCATTCCTGCGAAAGCAGGAATCCCTTTCAAAATACAGCGGATTCCGGCTCTCGCTACGCTCGGCCGGAATGACACCGGACTGTCATTCCCGCGCAAGCGGGAATCCCTTTCACAAAACAAAGGCGTCATTCCCGCGCAAGCGGGAATCCCATTCACCCAGAAAGGAGTAAACAATGTACATCGACTGGATAACCTGGAGCATCTGGCTGATCGGCTTTGTCATTCTGGTAACCTGGATTTACGTGCCCATCAAAGAATTTAAACGGTTGTACAAAAGCCATAAAGAGAAAGACAAAAAAGCAACCGATTCGGCATGAATTCCGACCAGAACGTTTTAAGGGTTAGGCCGTGGGCAATTTCCTTCCCCCGGTGAAAATAATCTTGTAAGATTACCTTAAAGCGGTAGCTTTTTGCTTGCATAAAAACGTTCAAAGGCTTTGCTTTAAAAAAATGCTTTTTTACGGAACTTACAGATTGATTGGAGGCTTACCGTGGCGTTAATAGACATCATTATTGTAATCGCATTTTTGCTACTGACCTTTTTTGTGGGCAGCTTTTTTTATAAATGGGTGGGCGAGCCCGATGATTTTTATGTGGCAGGTCGTAAGCTAACGCCCTTTATTCTGGCGGCCGTCATTACCGCGACCAATGTGAACCTTTACAGTTTTGTGGGACAGGCGGGCATTGCCTACAAGCATGGCATTTCCATTTTGTGGCAAACCTGGACGGGCAATATGGCGCTTGTGTTTTCCGGTTTGTTCATCATTCCCATCATGCGCCGTTTACGCGTACGCACCATTCCGGAATTTTTAAGCATGCGCTACAATAAGTCTGTGCGCCTGCTGGTGGGCATTTTGTGGGTTTTTCGTCTGGCTTTTTGGCTGGGCGTGGTGCTGTACACGGCCGTGGTGGCGGCGCAGGCTATTACCGGCATCACCTCATATCTGTTCTGGATTGTGGCCTTTGCCATTATTGCCATCATTTACACCATGTTAGGCGGCATGTGGTCGGTGGCCTTTACCGATGTCATCCAGTTTGTTTTTATGCTGGGCGGTGCGTTAATCGTTCTTCCTATGGCTATGAAGGCGGTTGGCTGGATGCCCGGTTTAATCGAAAAGCTGCCGGAAAACAGTCTGCAACTGGTACGACAAAGCGGTACGTACAACTGGAAATTTATTCTGGCCATTTTCTTACTGGGCATCCAGTGGGCCAGCGTGGATCAGGGACTGCTGCAGCGGGCCTTTGGCGCGGAGAGCACTAAAACCGTGGCCAAAGGAATGGTGCTGGCCGGCATTATCACAACGCCGTTCGCCCTGCTGTGGAATTTGCCTGGGCTGGCTGCCGCCGTGCTCTATCCCAATTTACAAAATCCGGATCAGGCCATTCCTACCTTGCTTTCGCAAATGCTGCCGCCGGTCATTCTGGGCCTGGTAGTCGTCGGTCTGCTCTCTTCTCAACTTTCGACCATTAGCGGAAATTTAAACGGCGTAGCAACGCTATTTACCAACGATATTTACGAAACCCTTAAAAAGCGCCAGGCCACAAACAAAGAAATTTTATTCATGGCTCGCTTCATCACCTTTTTAGTGGGCTTGTTTATGATCGGCTTTGCCTTTTTAGTGCCCAAAATGGGCGGCGCAGTCGAGGCCTATCTGACAATTATCGGCATCATGGACATGCCGCTGTTCATCGTAGGCATTTTGTACGGCCTGCTCTGGAAGCGCGCCACATCTGCCGGGGCCATCTGGGGATATCTGGCCGGAGCCGTGGCCGGCATAATCGGCAAGTTCTATTTTCAATTTGATTTTAATCTGACCACGTTTTTAAGCGCCGTTACGGCCTTGCTGGTTATGCCTCTGGTCAGCTATTTAACGCGTCCGGAAAATAAAGAGAAAATTGAAATCATCTGGAAGGCACGCCGAACCAGCGCAGAAGAAGAGGCCAGCGGCAAAGTTTACAACATTATTCCAGAAACTCCTGCGGGCAAGTTAAGCTTTTCGCTCTATATAGCTGGCGTTCTCATTTTTTTGGGCGGGGTAATCAGCGGCAGTTCGGGCTGGCCGTACGCCTCGCACCTTGCTGTAAGCGGCATGGTCATCTATTTTATTGGCGGCTATTTAAAGGTGGTTTTCGACTAATGGCAAAAGGGATTCCCGCGCAAGCGGGAATCCCTTCCACCCTTCCATGTCATTCCCGCGCAAGCAGGAATCCCTTTCAAAATGCAGGGGATTCCGGCTCTCGCTGCGCTCGGCCGGAATGACACCGGACAGTCATTCCCGCGCAAGAAGCTCTTTTAGCGTTTTTTCCACCTTTTCTTTTAAAATCGGCTCATCCTGCGGCAAGACCGTTCTCAAATCCAGAACCACCTGTTCGTCTTCAATGTAAGTAATGACCGGCGGCTCTTGCAGGCGCATTAGCTTGCTAAAACGGCTGGCTTTGACTTTTTCTGATTGAAGTCTTAAAGCCGCACCCGGCAGGTGCAACAAAGGGTAGGCGCCGCTGCCCACACGGCCGGGCGTTGTTTCGATTTGAAAGAATTTTCTGAACTCCGGCTGCAGAGCGTTTAAAAAATTTTCACAGCGCTTTTTCAATTCCTGTTCGCTGGCCTGCAATGCCTGGTGCGCTAATATTCTTTGTGAACTGTCTTTGTAAAAATATTGCAGCAATGTTTGCTGCAATAATTTGATCATGAACTTATCCAGCCTGAGGGCCCGCAGCAGGTGATTTTGAGCGCAGCGTTGAACATATTCGCGTTTCCCGACAATAATGCCAGCCTGCGGGCCGCCTAACAGCTTATCGCCGGAAAAGGAGATCAGATCCACGCCCGCCCGAACAATGGCATTAACCTCCGGCTCGTAGCCGCCAGCCAGGTGCGAGGTTTCTGGCATGGAACCGCTGCCTAAATCATAAATAACAGGCAAACCGCGGTCGTGCGCCAGAGCGACTACCTCCTCCAGCGCTGGTTTGTGCGTAAATCCCTGTACTTCGTAATTACTGGGATGACAGATTAAAATCGCACCGCTTTGTTCATGGATGGTTTCTTCGTAGTCGCGCAAATGGGTTTTATTGGTTGAGCCGATTTCGCGCAAAATGCAGCCGCTGGCCTTCATCACCTCCGGCAAGCGGAAGGATCCGCCGATTTCGATCATCTCCCCGCGGGAGATAATCACCTCTTTTTGATAGCCCAGGGTGTTGAGCATTAACATGACGGCGGCGGCGTTGTTGTTGACGGCAAATCCGTCTTCGGCACCGGTTAACAGGCGCAGCAAATAACTCAGATGGTCATTGCGTTGACCGCGTTTGCCGCTGGCCAAATCCAGTTCTAAGTTGCAATAGGCGCTGATCTCTTTTAATGACTCCATCCATGACGGTTCGATCGGCGCTCTTCCCAGGCCGGTATGCAACACAACGCCCGTGGCATTGATCACCTTTCGCAATGTGCCGCGTTGCAGCGCCCGTAGCGCGTCGGACAATCGACTGCGCAGCGCAATTTCGATTTCATCTTTTGATTTTTCGGCCAGGTTCAGCAGGGCGGGATTCTCCCGCGCCTGCTCCAGATGCTGATTTATCAACTTTTTTAGAATATCGGCTTTAATCTCGGGAAATTCATCTTCCAGCGAGCTCAACAACTTATGAGTTGAAGGAAGTTTTTTCAGGAAATTTTTAGAAGGTTGCATGAACGGCAATCCATCACTTTTGATTAGTAATCTTGTCGTTTTTCTTTAGAATAATGCGTACCAGCTGGATGCGTTTTTTGGTTGCTTTTTCAATAACAAATTCGTAGCCGTTGTACTCGATTTTATCTTTGACTTTAGGCACAGAACCGAACTGTCCGAGCAAAAAGCCGGCCAGGGTGTCCACGCCTTCTTCGGTTGGCAAATCCAGGTCCAGTTCTTCGTTAATTTCATCGATCAGGCTACCGGCGTTAACCAGAAAGGTGGTTTCATTTATTTTTTTGATTTGCGGCGTCTCTTTGTCATACTCATCCTGAATTTCGCCCACAATCTCTTCGATCACATCTTCCAGGGTTACCAGTCCGGCCGTTCCCCCATATTCATCGACCACAATGGCCATGTGGATTTTTTCCGTCTGAAATTCCCTTAACAGTTCGTTAATACGCTTGGTCTCAGGAACGTAATAAGCCGGCCGCACGATTTTCTCCAGTTTAAATTCCGAAGCGTTTCTTTTGCGGATAAAAGGCAGTAAGTCTTTAACATAAAGAATGCCGACAATATTATCGATGATATCGTCATATACGGGAATACGGCTGTGCATGTGTTCCTTAAATGTTTTGAGAACTTCGTTTAGCGAGGCGTGTTTTTCCAGGCAAACCATGTCGGTGCGGGGAACCATGATTTCGCGCGCCACGGTGCCGCTCATTTCAAAGATGCCGTGGATCATTTCTTTTTCTTCTTTCAGCAAGGCGCCGCGTTCCTCGCCCACATCGACCAGGGTGCGCAACTCTTTTTCACTCAAATTAAACTTATCTTTTTCTGCCCCAAAGGAAGAAGAGATTTGCTGCGTCAGAAGATCCAGCACATAAGAAACCGGATAAAAGAGATAGTAGAAAAATGTCAACGGTAATACAAAATTTTTACTGAGGGTTTTGGCGTTTTTAATGGCCAATATTTTTGGCAACAATTCACAAAAGAAGAGAATAATAAAGGTTACCACCACGACGTTTATCAATAATGCGCCTATTTCGTTTAAGTCATAGCGGATGATCAATTTACTGGTAATTAAGGTAGCAATAGAAGCGATGGCTACATTAACCAGCGTACTGCCAATAAGGATTGAGATTAAAAGGCGTCTGGGTTCTCTTAATAAAACCGCCACTTGTTTGGTAAGCGCATGTTTACTGCGGGCATATTTTTCCACCGTAGATTTTGGCAGGGAAAAGAGCGCGGTTTCGGCCGCCGAAAAAAAAGCAGCGAACGCCAATAATATGACAAAGATCATTAAATAGAGAAATGATGCAGGATCCAAATCTGGAATTAACCTCCCCGTTACTTGAACTTATAAACTATACCAATTAATGCATTTAATATAATAAAAAACATTTAAATTTAAAATAGCGTTTTTCTCAAAAAATTAATGGCCCCACCAATCATTCTGGCAAACTTTCTTTAAATATTTGCACCAGCCGATCTTCCTGCTCTTTCATTAATTTTTGATCTTCTGCTCTCAGGTCGTCGTATCCTTTTAAATGCAAAATACCGTGAATAATCAAACGCAAAACTTCTTCTGCAAACGATACCTGATACTCCCGGGCCTGTTCCTGGGCTCTGTCGGCGCTGATGTAAATTTCGCCTTCCAGGTCATCCCCATCGCTCAAATCGAAGGTCATAACATCCGTTTTTTGCGGATCGTTTAAATATTCCAGGTGCATGGCCTGCAAGGTGTTATCGTCAACGAACACGACGTTTAATGATTTCGTATTTAAGTCAACTTCCTTCAAAATATGTTCGGTCAGTTTTTCCCAGTTTTGCGCCTTTCCGGGCAGTTCTGTCGGGAAATTATGAATCTGAATTTCCATTTTTAACCGTCGCTTTTTCCTGTTTTTGTTTGTTGTTTTTAGCGGCCGCTTTTTTTTCTTTTTGTTCCGGATATTCCACGCGATGTTGAAAAACGCCATAGAGCACCGGCAAAAAGGCGTTAATGATCTTTTTTAAATCTTTAAAGGTTAAATCGGAATCGTCTAACTCCCCTTCTTTAAATCGCCTGTCCACCAGTTCTTCGACAAAGGCTCGCAATTTACTGGGCGTCGGATTGCTCAGTGTTCTGGTGGCCGCTTCCACCGCATCGGCCAGCATTACAATGGCCGTTTCTTTGGAACGGGGCCTGGGGCCGGGATAGCGGTAATCGCTCTCATTTACTTCATCTTCGCCGTACATCTCCTTCGCCTTATTGTAAAAAAAGCTCATCAGATTGGTTCCGTGGTGTTCCGGAATAAAATCGCGAATCCGTTTTGGGATGCCGTACTTTTTAGCCAGCTCAATGCCGTTTTTTACATGGGAAGCCAGGATTAAAGCGCTCATATTGGGATTCAACTGATCGTGTCGATTTTCGGCGTTCATCTGATTTTCCACAAAATATTGCGGTTTTTCCATTTTACCGATATCGTGATAGTAACTGCCCACCCTGGCCAACAGGGGATTGGCTCCGATGGCTTTGGCCGCCGCCTCGGCCAGATTGCCAACAACCATACTATGGTGAAAAGTGCCCGGCGCCTCTAACGAAAGTTTTTTGAGCAGAGGATGATTCAGATCGCTGAGCTCAAGCAGCGTAATGTCCGTGGTAATATCAAACGCCTTCTCGAAAACGCCCAAAATCATAAAAGTAAAAAACGCAGAAAAAACCGCATTGGGCAAAAGATAATAGCCAAAACTTTGCAGAGTTTCTGTAAACGGCAAATAGCGATAAAGCGAGATGGCCAGGATCATCCAGAAATATGCGCCGGAGATAAAGACAATGGCTTTAAAAATTTGATTTCGATTGCGAATACGATAGACGCTGTAAATGGCCACCATTCCGCTGACAACGCTGAACAACACAATATCAAAACCGCCTCCCTGCAAACCGCCCAGCACAAGAGCAATGATCACCGTTCCCACAAATCCCAGACCGGTATCGATTAAAATGGCCAGCAGCATGGAACCCATCGTGGTGGGAATTAAATAATTGTTCCAGTTTAAAGACTGGGTAATTAAAGCGGCAAGCACAAAATTGAGCATCAAAATAATGGTAATCATCAACAGCATTTTGTTATTTTCGAAAATCCGCCGTCGGAAGGAGTAGAGATAAAGCGCAAAAATGGCCAGAATGGCTGCCATTAGCATATAACGGCCAACAGAAAACCATAATCTTTCCCAGCGTCCCTCTCGCTGACTGCGTTCGGCAATGGCCATTTCCAGCGAGTACAACTTTTGATAGGTTGCCGGATCGATTCGAATATTTTTATCCACAATCAATTCGTTCTCGTAAACCATATCTTTGGTGCGCGAAATATTGGCCAGGGCTTCTTCTTTTGCCTTTTCGGTAAATTCCCGCTCAAATATCAGGTTTGGCTTAAGGCTGCGCACAAAAAGATATTCCAAAACCAGCGTATGGTTGACCGAAAAGTGTTTCAGAAACTCATTTTCCAGGGTTTTTTGAAAGTTTGCAAAATCGATTCGTCTTTCAAAATCCAGCGGCTCTTCCACTCCGTTTTTAATAACCACCACCCGCGGCCGGGTGAAGGTGGTCGTTTCTTTGTTCAAAATCCCCTGAACCATAAGTTTTTCGGCGATATTCAATACCTTTTTAATGGCCCTGACATTTTCTTCTACCTTTAAAATATCAAACGCCACGGCCAGATTGGAGGGAGAAATTTTGACGTCAAACACCAGGTTCAGTTCTTCGCTCAAATTTTTCAGATATTCTTCTTTATTGTCCATCTTTTCATATTGAGGGATGGCATTAACCAGAAATGGCAGAAGATTGCGCAGCAGCCTTTTATTCTGAAGGGTAAGCGAATCGTCGTACACAAAATAATAGGGGACGCCCTTTAATACCGAATCCTGCTCAGCCTTTAACTCCTTTTCGGTCTTAAGGACAAAAAAGTCGAAGGGCGCCACAATTTTACGATTGGAAATGCTCCCCACCTTCATATCGCTGAATTTAAGGGGACGCTGGGGATTAAACATCAACGGCACCAATATTAAAATTACCAGCGCCAGCAACAACTTAATCAGAATATCGTAAAGTGAGCGTTGCCCGATTTTAATCTCTTTTATTTTTTCGAAAAATTTTGTTTCGTTTTCCATTGTTTACTCAAATTTTAGAAATATCGTCTTTCCACTGCCGATAAATCACCAGACGTTGAATTTCGGAAGTTCCTTCGCCAATTTCAAGCAATTTTGCATCGCGCCAGAAACGCTCGACCTCAAATTCGCGAATGTAGCCATATCCACCATGGATTTGAATGGCCTGATTGGCAATTTCGGTAGCGGCTTCGGATGCGAACAATTTGGCCATTCCCGCTTCTTTTTTGTAGGGTTTTCCGTTCTGCTTGAGCCAGGCGGCATGGTAGATCATATTTTCAGCGGCGTAAATTTTTGTAGCCATATCCGCCAGCTTAAATTGAATGGCCTGAAAATCGCCGATGGCTCGTCCGAAGGCTTTACGTTCCTGAGCGTAGATCATAGATCGCTTAAACGCTTCTTTGGCGATGCCCAACGATTGGGCGGCAATACCCACACGACCGCCATCCAGGGTTTCAAGAAACTGTGGATAGCCTTTGTTTAATTTGCCCAGTAAATTTTCTGCCGGTATTTTACACTCGTTAAAATGTAAAACGCTGGTGGGCGAACCACGCATTCCACATTTTTTCTCTTTTTTGCCGATCTCAAATCCCGGCGTTCCGCGTTCAACGATAAAATTGGAAATACCATGCGCGCCTTTTTCTTTATCGGTAACTGCGGCCACAATGAAAATATCCGCCACCTCCGCATTGGTAATCCAGGCTTTTGAGCCATTCAAAATAAAATAATCGCCGTCTTTAGCGGCAGTGGTTTGAATGTGCGCCGCATCGCTGCCCGCATTGGGTTCGCTTAAACAAAAAGAGCCGATCTTTTCTCCTGCGGCCAGCGGTTTTAAATATTTTTCCTTTTGCGCCTCTGTGCCGTAGGTAGCGATAGGATTGGCGGCCAGAGAAACATGAGCCGAATACGAAAGCGCTGTGGAAGCGCAAACGCGCGCCAGCTCTTCCAGAATAATAATGTAAGAGATGTAGTCCATGCCGGCGCCGCCATATTTTTCTTCAAAGATTAATCCCATTAAATTTAGTTCAGCCATCTTCTTAAACGTTTCATGCGGAAAAGTCTCGTTTTCATCAATTTCTATGGCTTTTGGGGCTACTTCTTTGCGGGCAAAATCCTGGATCATTTTGCGCACCATCTGGTGTTCTTCGCTAAATTGAATCATTTTGTGCTACTCCTTAATAATTAATCATGCTTTTCCAAAACGCTCAATGGCCTTCTGGCTGCCAAAAATGAGCAGTTCGTCTTTAAGCTGTAAACGAGTATCGGCATTGGGCTGGAAATAATAAGTGTGCGGATGCCCGTTTTTTATTTCTTTGCGTTTAACCATTAATACTTCCACATCAAACCGATTGCGAATGGCCGCTTCGCGAAAGGTTTTGCCCACCAGCTCCATGGGCACTTCAACCTCTTCAAAATAGTGCTGGCCCACCACATGCACCCGTTTTTGGCGCGAAATCGCCCGAATGCTGCGTTCGCTCTCTCCGGCCATATCTCGTAAAAAGATCTGCTGGTTGTAAGCGTCGATCACCTCGCGCTGGCTGATGGTGCCCATAATTTGTTCGTTACCGTTGACCGACACCACCGGAAGCTCTTCTAAGCCGACGCGGCCAAAAAGTTTCATCACTTTGTCCAGCGTTTCATCGCAGCGCACAACGGGAATGTCGGGATTGGCAATATCTCCGGCGATTAATAGGTGTTTTAAGGTATCCAGTTCCACCATGGTTTGCCGGATTTCTTGCATGGAAATATAGCCGATCAATTTTTCTGCGTCATCCACCACGTAAATTTGATTGTGACTGGAATTGGCGATAACCGGAATCAGTTTTTCGAACGGCGTTCTGACCGACACCAGATCGATGGTCGGATTGACAACGTCTTCCACCTTTAAGGATTTCAACACATTAATTTCACGTCCGCCAAAGATATTGATTCCCCGGCGCACCAGCTTCAAAGTGTAAATCGATTCATTTTGCAAGCGCATGGCCAATAAGGTGGCAATGATCGTGGTAATCATTAAGGGCAAAATGATCTTGTAATCGTTGGTCATTTCAAAAATGATTAAAATGGCGGCAATGGGGCCGTGTGTGGCCGCGCCAACGACTCCGCCCATGGCCACCAGGGCATAAGCTCCCGGTTCCGAAGTCCATACCGGAAAGAACATATTAACCATATGCCCAAAAAAAACGCCCAACATGGCGCCCATGAATAACGAGGGGGCAAAGATACCGCCCGAGCCGCCAGAACCCAGACTGATTGACGTGGCCAGTATTTTAATGAAGACCAGCGCGCCGGCAATCTGCCATAACATCTTCCCTTCCAGCGCCAGGTCCATGGTGTCGTAGCCAACGCCGTAAATGTAAGGGAACAAAAGGCCGATCGTACCGATAATAACACCGCCGATGGCGCCTTTAACGTATTCCGGCATTTTCAGATTGTCAAAAAGGTCTTCCGAATAATAGAGCGTCTTGATAAAAAGCACCGCCGTTAATCCGGCCAGAAAGCCAAGCACCACGTAATTAATCAATTCCAGAGGAGAAACCAGATGATACTCCGGTACATCGAAGGCCGGGTAATTTCCCAGGTAATGCCGTGAAACGATGGTAGCCGCTACAGAAGCGATTACAATGGGGCTGAATTGCGGAACGGCAAAATCCCCTAGAATAATTTCTACAGCAAATAGCGCACCGGCAACCGGCGCATTAAAGGCAGCAGCAATACCGGATGCGGCGCCGCAGGCCACAAACACGCGCATTCTTTTCGGATTAACCTTAAAAAATTGCCCCACTGTGGAACCGACGGCGGACCCGATTTGAATGACCGGTCCTTCACGACCTACAGAGCCGCCAGAAGCAATGTAAAGCGCCGACGAAAATAACTTGGCAATAACCACCCGTGGTCGAATGATGCCATTGCGCAAGGCGATGGCTTCCATCACCTCCGGCACGCCATGGCCCTTTGCCTCGCGCGAATAATACTGGATAATAAAACCAACGATCACACCGCCCAGGGCCGGAATGATGACCCGCCAGTACCAGTCAATGGCCGCTATGGTTTGCAGATTAAATGTTCCTCCCCAGAAAAGATGCTGAAACCAGCGAATGGTCAACTGAATTAGAACCGCGCCATAACCACCTAGCAGGCCGATAATTACCGCGACAATCAGAACAAAACTGTGCTCGGTTAATTTAAGTCGATTAAAATAGACCAGAAATTGTTTGTATATTCTGCGCAGAAATTTGGGATACTTGATGGTTTTTATTTCCGTGCCCATTAGACTGTTTTATTTGATGGTATCTTCGTGAACAGACTTAATACGGTTTTGCTCATCCACTAAAACGACTTTTACCCTGTGCTTTTCAATTTCTTCTTCGGGCACATTGGCATACGTAATGATGATCACCAGATCGCCCACATGACCTTTACGCGCGGCGCCGCCATTAAGGCCAATTTCGCCGCTGCCAGGTTTGCCTTTGATAGCATAAGTTGTAAAGCGATCGCCCGTTGTTATATTAACCACATCCACCTTTTCGTAGGGTAAAATATCCGCCGCGGCCATTAAATCAGGGTCAATGCTCAAACTGCCCTCGTAATTGAGGTCGGCATCTGTTACGGTAGCCCGATGTATTTTTGATTTAAAAAATATGCGTTCCATTTTCTATTAACTTTATTTATTTGATTTTACTTAGAAAAGCAAATTTAACGAATTAAGATTGATTGTGCAATATTTGTTTTTGATAAGCTTACAATTGTTGTTGAACGGTTCGTCCATTAAAACGAAATGCGCGTTCTGCTGCTTAAGCGCCAACTTTTTTCCGGCAAACAACCAATGGCCAATCGATCATAAAGAGAAAAATTCCACTTTAAGCGGCACGGAAATAATATTGTCAGATTCTCGCTCTCCGTCCGGGCTAGATAAATCAAAACCGATTGCCATGGGCAAACAAACCAAAAATGCCGCCGGTGTGCAGAAAAACAATCTTTTCGCCGGGCAATTTTCCTTCCTTTAATAACATTTCCAGCCCCATCCAGGCCTTAACCGTGTACACCGGATCGAGCAAAAAACCGTATTTTTGGGCTACCTCTTTAATTTTGGAAATTTCACGTTCCGTCACCTGGCCGTATCCCGTACCCACAAAGCCATCCACAATATGAATGTCATCTTCATAAATGGTCATCTGCGGCGCAAACTGTAACTTAAAATCCAGCGCCAGATGCAAAAGCTTTTGCCGGAAAAAATCGGCCGTGTCACACACATTAATCGAAACGATCTGGCAGGGATGTTTTTTCAGCCATCTGGCGAACAACAAACCAGCGTGTGTTCCAATACTGCCGGTGGGCGCCACAATGGCATCCGCCTCTGGCAGTTGCTGCGTGATTTCGTCGAAGGCTTTCACATAGCCCCAGGCGCCCAGGGCGTTGGAACCGCCTTCCGGAATAACATAGGTTTTTTCTGAATAACGACCGGCTAACTCGCTCATGTACTCATCCACATGCTGATAAGCTGTTTCAGAAATAAAGTGAATATCGGCTCCGATGATCCGGTTCAACAAAAAGTTGCCGGTAATAAAATTTTCAGGTTCTTCGCCTTTTAACACGAGGGTGGTTTTTAAACCAAGTTTAGTTGCCATGTAGGCGGTTGCCCGGCAATGGTTGGATTGTACGCCGCCGCAGGTTATCACACGTTTTGCCCCTTTTGTCAGGGCTTCTTGCAATAAAAAGTCTAATTTTCTTACCTTATTACCCGATAATTCAATACCGGTAAAATCATCGCGTTTAACATAAAGCTGATAACCAAAAGGATGATCTTTTAATTTTACCAGAGGAGTATTCAATTGCGTAAAATGAAGATGTTTGGGATATTTCATATTTTATTCTTTACTTTTATTTTCTAAATTATTAAGATATTGGTGAGTTCGCTCTGAGAACGCTCTCTCCTTCCGGGACAGTCGAAGAACAAAAAAACAACGCCGCCCTTTGAGGCTGCGTTAATCCACATGATAAAAACTTTTTTTAGAGTGAACTCAGATGAGAATATAAATATTTTAAAAATATTACACAACATTAAGGGCCTGGCCGAATGCATTGGAAAATACCCGCGCTTTTAAATAATGGTAAGGATGTCTCGGAGATTTTTGCTGTAAAAATCGTTCTTGATTCCCACATAAAGGCCGAAACGTTCCGTTCTTTTTTACTGCAACTCAAATCGCTGGGTATTAAATCGATTATTTTGGCCGCTCCCCTGCTCACTCTGGAAAAACTCTTAAAAGCCGAACTGACCTTAATAAGCCTGTTTAAAGATTTTAAGATTTCTGTCTTATTTTTACCGGATTTTGTTCGTTTTTTTGCGTCTGATCCCGTGAAAAACCGCAAATATCTCCTTAAATCGTTGTTTTGTAATGTACACTATTTTAAACGCCACCAGATTTTGGGTTTTCCTGTTTTTCATTTCTGGGGCGAAAAGCCGGAAATTTATTCGCTCAAAACGCCTTCGGACCTTTCCAGAATTTGCATTCCCATGGCAGAAGATGTGGATTCTATCTTTCTGATTAAACACGCAGAGAACGGCAATATTGACACGCAAATAGAGGAAATAACCGCTTATTTTGACCGGCAAACGGGAACCATAAAAGATTATGACGCCCCGCCCGACAGCGCCGCCATCATTGTTCTGAGGGCTTACTTTTTTTCGTCTAATTCTGAAAACCGTTTTTATCTGAATTATTTTGACTCGTCGGCGCTGGCTGCTTTGCAAAAGCAATACAAACAAAGCCTCGACCGGCTTCCCCTGCGCATCGAAAGTATATTTTATGCTCTGGATCAAATGTTCGAGGTAACGCAACAGATTAACAAGGCTTCGTATTCGCCCTCTCTGGAAAATGTTTTGAACGGGATGAAAAAGACCATTGCCTATTACTACTATTTGAATGCCGGCCACTCTGTGGACAATTTTTTTCTTAAAATCGTTTTTAAAAGATTTTTCAATTCTGTTTTGCGTTCACGGCTGGAAGTTATTGCGCCCAGAGTAAATTACTTAGTCCGTGTCAGTTCTTCGCTGGTTGACATTTTACCGCTTGATAACCAATTTCTCCTGTCAATTGATTTCAACCGTTTTCAAATAAACACGCCCTATTTCTGGCAAAGCTTTGGCGCCATCAAACAAATGGCTGCAGAAGGCTTTGCCAATAATCAGACCGAAATCTCGGCATTGTTTTCTTCCCTATCGGAGCCGGCATTATCTGCAGTGGAACACAAAATCTATTTCGATCTTTTAGCTCAGGCCGGCGCGACCCGGTTCTGGTTAAATGTTGAAAAAATCGGCGCGCACTTTCAGCTCGATCCGGATTTTCTCCAGCTGCAAATCGAATACCTGAACCAACTGATCAATTTTTTAAATAAGGGGATGCCAACCGCTAAAATTTTAATGCTGATGCCCTCGCTGGATCAGGATAATGCCCTATATTTCAAAAGCATTGAACTTCTTTCCAGTAGCGCCATCCAATTTGAATTAATCAGTTTCGATCAGTTCAGCTCGGCGACGCTTTGTAAGATTGAAGGCAAACACCTTCTTTTCAATCAAAAGGCCTTTGATTTGATCATCCTGCCGGCCATTCGCACCATTCCCTATCGCGTTCTAAAAAAATTGTTCCACTATTTTAAACAGGGAGGTCACATCGCCGCCTTTAGCGCGCTGCCCGGCCGGGTGGAATTAAAAGAAAAGCAAAAAAAATTCAAAAAATTAAAAGCGCGGCTCTGGCTGGCCGATGAGGGCTCGAACAGTGTTTCGTTTATTCAGGATGATTCCGGCGGCAAAAGCTATTTTATTCCTCATCTTAAAGAATTAAATACCTTTTTAACCTTTTACCTTCAACAGGATATTATTTCTGTTGAGGGACAGAATATTCTTATCAAAGTGAAAGAAACGCAAAATTTTTACTTTATCTTTTTAACCAATATCTTGAAAGACCAAACCAATCGCTTTGTACTTAAATCTCAACTGGTAAGGCAACCTTATGAGTGGAATTTTAAATCCAGAGAGCAAACGCCGGTTTACTATTGGAACACCTTTGAGAACGTCATGGAAATTCCATTGAAGTTTGCTCCATGGGAAAGCAGACTGCTTTTGATTCCCAAAGAAGCGCCCACAGACAACCTATGGCATCTTTCATTTTGCAGCAGCCAGGACTTTTTAATCGACGCGCCGGATGAGGAGACCTTTATTCTCGCTTTGGCTCAGGAACAATTGGGCCCCGTGGATGTGCTTTTTGAAAATGATCACGACCAGATTGCCACCAGCCTGATGATCACAGAGCAGCACCTGCCCCTGATTTTACCAGAAGATCACTGGGTTTTAGAAATAGATGCGCAAAAAAAGGTGATTCATCTACAGGACCTTGAATTGGCGGTCGATCCGCAGACGTCGACGATCAGCTTGCGGAATACGTTTATGCTTAAACAGTTCCGACCGGATTTTGAATATCTTCTGGACCTGGGCGCTGTGCTGCACATGTGTCATGTGCGTATTAATTCAAAAGCGGTCGGCATGCGCTGGTATCCGCCCTTTCATTTTAAGCTCTCCAAATTTTTAAAGAACGGTGAAAATGAGATCGAGCTCATCTTAAGTCGTCCACGCATTGCCGGCGCTCATGTTTTAACGCCCACCACAGGTTATACGTTAAAAGGGCCTTTACGCATCCGTCTTTACAAAAAATTTGTCATAAAAACCAATGTTTAATCGGGGCAGCCTTCTTTAATCCACTGCAAAATGCCGTTTAGCTGATTCTGATTCAGGGGTTCTCTGGGAATGGGAGGCATTAAATCTTCCTGCTCCCGTGGATAGCCCACGGCAAGGATTAAATACAAAGGAGCGATGTCGGGATTTTTTTGATGAATGTTTAGATCAATCAACTTTTCACCGGTACTGCTCAGGGTAAAATTAAGCAGAAGCGATTTGGTGACCAGGATAGAATAGGTTAACTGTTTGCGGCTGGTCGGTTCGTCCGAAGGGGAATGACAGCCGGATTCAAAACCGCATGTACGGTCGAATAAGGGCTGAACATGTTCGTAGAAACTGACACCGGTTTCCGGAAATACAATCTCTTTCTCGCCGTTCGTACTATTTTTATCGCAAAACACAATGACCAGCGAAAAAAGCGTTAAAACAATCAGCGTTCGAAAAAAATTAAAAATATTGCGAAACTTTGACGATAGTAAATTAATCATAATTTAACCCGGGCAATTGATGGTACTTAAATTTACCGTGGCCAAAATTTACACATGTTGGGATAAGAAAGGAAATTTTTTTATCCGTTGGAATAAATTTGATAGTTTTGGAATTAATTTTTATTATTTTAAATGAATCGTTTAACTGATCTATCTGCAGGAAAACATGAATACTAATCAAAACAAAAAAATTCTGATTATCGAAGATCATAAGGATATGCTTCTTATCCTGACGCGCTTTCTGGAAGAAGATGACTTTCAGGTTTTAGGCAGTGAAAATGCCGAAAAAGGGCTGGAATTAATGGAACAAGAAAAACCCGATCTTATTTTGCTTGATCTGATGCTGCCCGGCATGTCCGGTCTGGAGGCCTTAAAGATCATCAAAAACTCCAATAGTTCGGAAGACTACACGCCGGTCATTATTATTTCGGCCAAAAGCGGTACTGAAGATATTATCACCGGCCTTGACCTGGGCGCCGACGATTACCTGACCAAACCTTTTAACCTGGATGAATTAAAAGCTCGAATCGACACGGCCTTACGCATTAAAAATTTAAACGAAAATTTGAGAAATAAAACCAGAGAATTAGAACAGGCCAATGAACAAATTAACCAGCTCTACCAGCAGCTTCTGGAAAAAAATCAGGAATTGCGACGAAATGTTTTCAATCTAAATTCTCTTTTTGAAATTTCCATTGAATTAAACTCCATTCTGGAATTTGATCGTCTGGTGAATTCCGTTTTACTTACCCTGGTCGGTCAGTTTTCGTGTAAAAATGCGATTTTTCTTTTAACCTCCAAGGTAAAACCGGATTTACTGGAACCCATTAATTCCAAAGGATTCCATCGAAAGGAGCTAATGGGCCTGGTATTCCACCGTACCGATCCGCTTATCGAAATGCTAAACAAAAAACCCATGCCCAAATCTATAGAGGCCCTCAATCTGGAATTAAAGAGTAAATCATCCGCCCTTGAACAGTTAAAAAATCTGGGGCTGGAATTCATCACCCCCATTATGGTGAAAAACAAAATCGTGGGGCTCATTGCTCTGGGGCAACGTTTGTCCAAACGCCCGCTGGATCGTTCAGAATGGGAGCATCTGGGTATTTTAAGCAATATCATCTCCATTTCCATTGCCAATGCTCTGCTCTATGATGAAATCAAGCAGCTTTCTTACACCGACGGCATGACCGGCCTGCACAATTTTCGTTATTTTAAACTGCGTTTAAACGAGGAAGTCATCCGCCATAATCGTATGAAAACCGAACTTTCTCTTTTAATTTTAGACGTTGATAATTTTAAAAACTACAACGATACTCTGGGGCATCCGGCCGGCGACGAGGTGCTTAAGAAGTTTGCCGTCATTTTGCGCCAGAGCGCTCGTGAAAACGATATTGTAGCGCGCTACGGCGGAGAAGAATTTGCCATCATTTTGCCAGGCACCTCCAAAAAGGGCGCCACCGTGGTGGCAGAGCGTATTAGAGAGACCATCGAAAACACGTATTTCGATCACGAAGAGATTCAGCCCATGGGTAAAGTCACGGTCAGCATCGGCGTGGCAACCATTCCAGAAGACGCAAACTCTGCAGAAGAATTAACCAAAAAGGCGGACGCGGCCCTGTACTACGCCAAAAGACACGGACGCAACCAGGTTAAAGCCTATGACTCCTGGGTGGAAAGGGAAATTTTGCAATGAAAATAGGAATCACTTGCTACCCAACCTATGGCGGCAGCGGTGTGGTGGCCACGGAACTGGGTATTTATCTGGCGCGGGACGGTCATGAAGTCCATTTTATTTCTTACGCCATTCCTTACCGCCTGAACCGTTTTCATAAAAATTTGTACTTTCACGAAGTAGAAGTGGTGGATTATCCTGTTTTTCAATATCCGCCCTACTCGCTGGCGCTGGCCTCTAAAATTGTGGAAGTGGCCGAAAATGTTCAGCTCGATATTATTCATGCCCACTACGTCATTCCCCATGCCACCAGCGCCTGCCTTGCGCGCGATATTCTTGAAGACGGCTCTCTAAAGGTGATTACAACGCTGCATGGAACGGATATTACGCTCGTCGGGCAGCACCCTTCTTTTAAACGGACTGTTCAACACTCCATCAATAAAAGCGACGGCGTTACCTCGGTTAGCGAATATCTGGCCATGGAAACCAGACAGGCCTTTACTATTACAAAGGATATTCACGTTATTCCCAATTTTATCCCTACTAATTTTTTAGAATTGCAAGACAAACCGATATCCATCAAAAAACACACACCAGACGAACCGTTCATCATCTGTCACATTTCTAATTTTCGTCCGCTTAAAAGAGTAAAAGATATCGTTTTGATTGTTGAGCAGCTGGTTCGCCGTTTTCCCGTTCTGGTTTACATGGTGGGAGACGGTCCCGAACGTTCTCTGGTAGAATACATGGTTCATGAAAAGAATCTAAAACAATATTTTACCTTTCTGGGCAAGCAGGACCGGGTTAGCGATATTTTATTAAACTCCGATCTATTTCTTTTACCCAGCGAAAGCGAAAGTTTTGGGCTGGCCGCTCTGGAAGCCATGGCCTGCGGCGTGCCCTGTGTAACCTCCGATGCTGGCGGACTTCCGGAAGTAAACATCGACGGTAAAACGGGTTTTATTGTGCCGGTCGGTCAAATCGAGCAATATGTTCGACAGATTCAGATGCTGCGCTTCGATCCGGAATTGCGTGAACAATTTGCCATTAATGCCAAAAAAATTGCTTTCGAAAATTTTCATCCTGATAATATTACGCCCCTTTACTTAAATTTCTACGAACAGGTTCTTAATCGGGAATAGGTCGTTTAATGTCGGAACTGATCAAAAGCAGAGCATTGGTGCTACAGTCCATTCGCTGGCATGAAACGAGTAAAATCGTCACGCTGTACACAAAAGAATTAGGGCTGATCAAAGCCATCGCGCGTGGTGTTTACCGCAAAAACAGCGTTCTGGCCGGCCGACTGGAGACCTTGAACCTGGTTCAGGTTGTAATTGCTCAAAAGGAAACGCGCGATCTGCAAATTATTACCTCGGCCGATTTGCTGGATCCTTTTTCGGAGCTGAAGGCTGATCTTAAGCGTCTGCCCTACGCTCTGGCCATTCTGGAAATGATTCAAAAAGTTCTGCAAGCCGGGCAAAAGGACGAAATCTTTTTCGATTTTCTTGAACAAATGATCCGCTCCGTCTCGCTTGCCAGACAACCGCTCATTGTGTTCTGGTATTTTTTGCTTAAGTTCTCTTCATATCTTGGGTTTAAACCTGATTTTAGCGCCTGCTTTTTCTGCCATAAAAAGAACTTTAAACAGGGGGCGTTTTTTTTGCTTAAAAAAGGCGGTCTGGTATGCATGGCCTGCGCCGACTCATCGTTTCAGAATCTGAGATTAAATGAAAACGACATCAGCTTTTTACAAAGGCTTCAGCAATATCCTTACAGAAGAATCCACGAATTGACCACCGACTTCGGTTTTAGCGTGGATTTCACGGCCATGCTCTTGCAATATTTGAATATCCATGTGGGACACCGGCTAAAACTGGAATCTTTAAATTTAATCGCCTGAATTGACAGAACAACTCCTGTGTTTTAGCCGGGCGCTCAAATTTTTTTTAGAGTTTTTAACGCAAATCCCTTATATTTGGCACTTAATTTGACACAAATAAAAAAAATTTTACAAGGAGGCTCTGTGGCTGCTAAAAATGCAAATAAAGTAATGGATAAACTGGTTTCACTGGCAAAACGCCGCGGATTTATTTTCCAGAGCAGCGAAATTTACGGCGGTATTAATTCCTGCTATGACTACGGTCCTCTGGGCGTGGAAATGAAAAAAAACATCAAAGAGTTGTGGTGGAAATCGATGGTTTACGAACGAGATGACATCGAAGGACTGGACGCCAGCATCTTAATGCATCCCAAAGTGTGGGAAGCATCGGGCCATGTGGCCGGTTTTTCCGATCCGCTGGTTGACTGCAAGGTTTGTAAAACGCGTTTTCGGGCCGATCAGGTCGATCTGGAAAAGCCCTGCCCGGTGTGCGGCAACCGCGACTCTTTTACCGAAATCCGCCAGTTCAATTTGATGTTCAAAACGTTTATGGGGCCGGTGGAAGATTCGGCTAATGTGGTTTTTTTGCGCCCGGAAACGGCCCAGGGTATTTACGTCAATTTTCATAATGTGCGCGAAGCCGCCCGCAAAAAACTGCCCTTTGGCATTGCGCAGATCGGCAAGGCGTTCCGTAATGAAATCACGCCCGGAAACTTCATCTTCCGCACCCGTGAATTTGAACAAATGGAAATGCAGTATTTCGTAAAACCTGGCGAAGACGAAAAATGGTTCGAATACTGGAAAGAGCAACGTATGAAATGGTACCAGCGGCTGGGATTAAAGCAGGAAAAATTACGCTTCCATCAGCACGCGCCCGATGAACTGGCGCACTACGCCAAGGCCGCCTTTGACATTGAGTACGAATTCCCCTTCGGCTGGAACGAAATCGAAGGCATTCATAACCGTACCGATTTCGATTTAAGCCGCCATCAGGAATTTTCGGGCAAAGACCTGCGCTATTTTGACGACCAGACCAAAGAGCGGTTTATTCCTTACATCATTGAAACCTCCGTGGGCTGTGACCGCACTCTGCTGACCTGCCTGGTGGACGCTTACACCGAAGAAGAAGAGCGCGTGGTATTGAAGCTGGCGCCGGCCATCGCCCCCATTAAAGCGGCGGTGCTGCCCCTGGTTAAACGCGACGGCATGCCCGAAATCGCCAAGCAAATTGTAGATGACCTACGCGGCGATTATCGTATTTTTTATGACGACGCCGGCTCCATCGGGCGACGCTACCGAAGAATGGATGAAGCCGGAACGCCCTTCTGTGTGACGGTCGATTCTCAAACTCTGGAAGACCAGACCGTTACGGTTCGCGAACGCGATTCCATGCAGCAGGAACGCGTACATATCAAAGAAGTTAAAACCTACCTCGACGAGAGATTAAAAGCTTAAAGCCGGAGCGATCTCCGGCTTTTTATTTCTAAAGTTTTAATATCAAATCGTCGATTTAAACTTTATTAAAGTAAAGTTTATCGACAATTTTCCATTTGTTGGATGGATAGTTCTATGGTTTAATCAAATGCCAAGGTAAGGAGTAGAATTTGGCTGCTTCTAAGATACCATTGAATATTCTGCTGATTGACGACGAATTTATGGTGCTTGAATTGGCCTCAGAAATTTTAACTTATTTGGGGCATAAAGTACTTGTCGCTAACTCTGGATCGGACGGCTTGAAAATCTTCCTGGACAAAAAAGATGAGATCGATTTAATCATTGTCGATTTACTCATGCCAGACATGAATGGCAAAGAATTTTATGAAAAAATCCGCGCCGTTGACTCTGATGTGCCCATTATTATTTCTTCGGGGATTTCCGAGACTAAAGAGAAGAAAGCCCTTAAAGAATTGGATATTTTTGACGTTCTGGAAAAACCTTACACCGTGCCGCAGCTGGAAGAATTGATAAACAGAGTAAGTAAGCTGATGAAGTAAGCCTTCTTCACCAGCTTACGCCTGTAGAGTTACTTGTAAAAATTTAAAATCGTATCCAGTACATAGTTTTTCTGGTCGTCAGTTAATTCAGGATAAATGGGAATGGCCAGGGTCTCGTCCGCCGCTTTTTCTGCAAGAGGGAAATCGCCTTTTCCGTAGCCTAAATATTTAAAACATTCCTGATTATTAAAGGTTACCGGATAATAAATTTCACAACCGATCTGATGCTCTTTTAAGTACTGTACTAATTCATCCCTTTTTTGCGCGCGCAGAATATACTGATTAAAGATGTGCCGGTAGCCCTCTTTGCGCACAGGCGGGGTTACATATTTTTGCAAGGCTCGTTGTTCGATTCCCTGGTCGTAAAAATCCGCATTTTTCTGCCGTCCTGCGGTCCATTCATCCAGATGTTTTAGCTTAACGTTAAGCACGGCAGCCTGCAGGGCATCCAGGCGAAAATTTCCGCCGATCATTTTGTGGTAGTATTTGGGGTGCGCGCCGTGATTACGCAAATACTTCAACTTTTCGTACAATTTTTCATCATTGGTGGTCACCAATCCGCCGTCGCCAAAGCCGCCCAGGTTTTTACTGGGGAAAAAGGAAAAGCAGCCGATGTGCCCGATCGAGCCGGCGCGCCGGCCGTCAACGTATTCGCTGCCGATGGCCTGCGCCGCGTCTTCGATAACGTAAAGATTGTGCTTGCGGGCGATTTCCATGATCGGATCCATGTCCGCCATTTGCCCGTACAGATGAACGGGAATGATGGCCCTGGTCTTTTCGGTGATTTTATCTTCAATTTTTGCCGGATCGATGTTGAAGGTTTGGGGATCAATATCAACAAAAACTGGTTTAGCGTGCAGACGGGCAATGGAACCGGCCGTGGCAAAAAAGGAATAGGTGGTGGTAATAACCTCGTCGCCAGGCTGAATGTCAATGGCCATTAAAGCGATTAACAGGGCGTCCGTACCGGAAGAAACGCCGAGCGCATAGTTAGCCTGGCAATAATTGGCAACGGCTTCTTCGAATTCGGCAACCTTTGGCCCCAGAATAAAATATTGCGATTCGATAACCTCCTGCACCACCGGATCAATTTCGTGCTTAATCGTTCGATACTGTGCCTTTAAATCTAATAATGGTACCTGCATAATATGTCCTTTTAATTTTGTTTGAATTTTGGTCTTTGAGAAATGGTGAATTTAGTTTATTTTTGCAACAACATGCAATTAAAATTTTATTCATTGTTCATTTAAATCCCCAGAAGACTTTCACCGAAAAAGGTGAAAACGTTGAAACAGGAAACATTGCGCTTTTTTAATTCAGGTTTAATAAACAACATTAAAATAGTACGATTTTAATGATAAAAATTGAAATTTAGCTTGATTTCAGAAAATACTATATTTAACTTGTACTGAATCCTCATTTTGATTTACGCGCACGGGAGAATAAAAAGATGAAACGTTTTTCCTCGTTGGTGATTCTCGTTTTTTTATTTTTGACCTTTTGTTCTAAAATGACCACCAACACCGACCATCCGGTTAATTTTGAAGCCGGCCAGCTATCGCTAACGATCGACATGAAAAAGGCGCCTGCAGAGGTGGCCTATTTAAAAGGTTTTTTAGCCAGAGCCGACCACGATACGATCTTTTTTGATTTTGAGATTGTGGACGGGCTGGCTTATGCAACCATTAATGAGGTCGAAAACGGGGAATGGTATTTGCAAGTGGATGCTTATGATGGGAGCGGCAATCGAAAATATTCTGGCTCGGTTTATGTTTTTGTAGAAGCGGGTAAAATTACGCCTGTATTTCTAAACCTGGTAAAAATATTCGGAGGAATTGACATAACCGTAAGCTGGGGCGGCGTTCCGCAAAACATGATGCTTTTAATGGCCCTCAATGCTTCCGACAACTGGCGCATTTTACTCATGAAGGAAGATGGTTCTAAAATTTTCGATTTGATTGACGGACGATATCCCATGTGGATTAACGACCAACGTGATAAATTTATGTTTTTAAGAAACGGGGATGAACTTTGCGAATTTGATTTATCCACGCATAACGTAAAGTTTATTGCTTCTCTGGGAGTCAATGCCAATTTTCTTTTCTATTCTCGTCCGTTAAACCGCATTTTATTCGACTACAAATATTTTGGCGATTATTCCTATCTCTGGCAGTTGGCTTCGGTTAATGTTGATGGTCAGGATTTCCACACCATCCTGAGTGACACGAGTAAAAAGAAATATCCGGCTACTCCTCCCAACTCCGACTGGATTTACTATCATGTAAACCACAATGGCAGATTTCAAATTTACCGCATCAAACATGATGGGAGCCAGAATCAACCGGTTATTGCTGGTGATTTTCACTGCGAATTTCCTTCATTTAACCGTAGCGGACAACAGATGGTTTACACGAAAATTTCTTTAGATTCTTCCTACAAGGCCGTGGTCATTCACAATCTGACCACCCATCAGGAACAAGAAATCGATGTCAGTCAACTGGGGCAACCGACCTATCCTGCGTTCTCGTATGACGGAGCCGACGTTATTTTTTCTGTGATCGTAGGACCGGAACATAAAGACAGACAACTTTTTCGTTTTAATACGAATACAAATAATTTAACACAAATTACAGCCGGTCGTGAATATTTCTGGTATGCCCGGCCCGTTTTCTGGTAAAAATTAAAGTGAGGTGAATTATGAGAGGGCTTGCCTTAATTTTAGTGTTCTTCATTCTGGGACTTTTTAGCGCATGTCAAACCAATTCTCCGGGTCTTGTTGAACAGGAGCCAACACCTCCAGGCTCTTTAAATTTAAAAATGGACATGCGACAAGCCCCCCGTGAAGTTTCCGCCATTGAAGGCATATTAGCCAACGAGCAGGACACGCTTCGTTTTCAATTTACCATTGCCGACAGCTACGCCGTTGCCGAAGTTAATGGCATTCCAACCGGTTCCTGGACATTAACCGTAAATGCTCTGGATGCTGATGGAACTGTCATCTACAGCGGTAGCACCACCGTTTACATTGCGCCTGGAATCATTACCCCGGTTTACTTACAACTGAATCCAGTGAGCGGTTCGTTGCGGATCATAGTAACCTGGGGCGACACCCATCCAGATTTGATTGCCTACTTTCCTTTTGATGGGCATTTAAACGACCAGAGCGCTTTTCAAAACAATGCGCTGGATCATGGGGGCGTGACCTTTGTACCGGGCAAATTTGGCCAGGCTGTCAACTTTGATGGCATTGACGACTATCTTGAAATTCCGCACCTTGACATATACAATCTGGACGAAAAAACCATTGCTTTCTGGTTTTACAAGAATAATGATTACATTCGCGAGACGCCGGGTTGGATGGATAATGAGGGATTAATTTTCAAATCATTTGATACCAGTTTAAAAAGAGATTTCAGCTTTCTAATTCAAAGCCAAACGCCACCGTTTAATTTTAAATTTAACGTTTACGATAACAGCGATTCGTTAACGTTTCTAACGGTTTATGAAAGCATTTTACCAAAAACCTGGTATCATATTGTCGGTGTTATCTCCAAATATACTGTTAGGCTTTATCTTAACGGAAAATTAGTGAAAGATGCTAACTTTTCCGGAAAACTTTATCATAATGAAGCGCCAATAATTTTGGGAGTGGTACCACCACCTGGCAGTTATCCCTCACGCTTTTTCAACGGTAAAATAGATGACTTTGTAATATTGGGTTATGCCCTCTCCTCTCAAGAAGTTATTGATATTTATCAGAATGGATTTCAAAATTAAGGTGAGTTTATTGTTTTGTGTTCTCTTTAAACATTGATAAATTTTTTACGTCGACAATTTTCAATCCTATCAGCAAAATAGGGAATAGTACAAGTAACACGGATTTAAACGTAAGACGAATTAGCAATGAATATTCATTCCAGAAAAACGAAATTGTTATCAATCCTGCGCTTATTAGAATAATTGCGGCCACTTTGTAAAATTCATAAGTAACAGGATACAATTTTTGCGAATAGCGCGTAATCAGAACAAATGCCAAAATTTGAGAAATCAACGTTGCAACACTTGCGCCCATTGCCTTATATGACGGGACCAACAGAATATTTAAACCAATGTTTAGAATTGCCACAAAAGTGATAACCAGGGCTGTAATTTTTGTTTTTTTCTTAATATTAATTCCAATCGCTGTAATATTTCGGAGCAAACCGAAAAGTATAGCAAAAGAGATTATTGGTACAATTTGATATGCAGGATAATATTGTTCTGAGCGAGAAATCAGAACAATCAATTCTTTTGCATATAAGGACAAAATAAATACAAATAAAATTAAAATAAATGTAAAATACGTAAGTGTCTTTGAATAAAATCGAACATTGTCTTTACTCGACATCATTTTATACATGACCGGCGTTAAAGCCCAACTAATGGATTGCCCAATAAATACTTTGATACTATTACTTATTTTAAATGCAAATGAGTATATCCCAACATCATTCAAGTCCGCTAAAAATTTTAGACTGTAACGATCGGTGATCGACAATATAATGCCTGCAATTGAAGTTAGTACCATTGGTAAGCCAAAGGCTAACATGCTTTTTAATACTTTTCTCTCAAATTTAAACCGAACATTTTGAAGAAAATATTTCGTCAAAAATAAAAAGAATACCAGAAAACCCACAATTTGAGCTAAATAAATGCCTGCAATACCCTTTTCTAAATTAACCACAAAATAAATTGTAAGCACCAAATTCACCGTAAAACGAGCAAGGTTTGATACCGCATAAAGCGTTGAACGCTCTTGAATACGCATTAGATTTAATATGGAACGACTTAAAATATTTAAGGCGACCGTAATTGACATTAACTTAATTAATAAGCCATATTTACCAGCAGAAAATAAAACAACGGCTAAAAAGTCTGAAAAATAGAGTAATAAAATAAGCAATCCGCTTCCTACCAGAACAAGAGTAGAAAATATTGTAAAGAATAATGTTTTCTGTCTGTTTTTAAATTCCTCTTCCCAGTACCAGCGATTTAAAGCAAAAGATAATCCCAGATCGAAAATTGAACTTAAAAACTGTCCAGTAATTTCAAGTATTGCAAGTACGCCATAATCAGCAATAGTTAGATATTGCGTGTAAATTGGTAATAAAATAAAACCGACTAATTTTGCTGACACATTTCCAAAACTATATATGATTGAATTTTTACCAATACGCAAGAATTGTGATTTCAATTCAAAACTACCTACTTTTTATTAAATCATTATAAATTTGTAAATATTTTTCTTTTTTATTTTCAAAGCGGAACAGTCTATTAATTACAATTTTTTCGAAGTCCCAATTTGGTACGGGGCGCTGATTAATAAAATATTCGAATGTTTCCTTTATACTCGTTATGTTATGGACATCAACCAGGTGAATATTAAAATCAAATACATCTTTTAAAAATCGATAACTCGGATTTTTATGGACAATTAAATTAGAATCTGACAAAATTGCTTCGAAAGTGGTACGTGAAAGCTGTTCCTGCGATGTCAATGATAAAACAACGTTTGATTCGGCGTATAATGCACGCATTTCTTCATATTCTAAGTTCTGTCGGGATACAAGAACCTTGCTTGCCAAATTATTAGCTTTAATAAATTCCTTTATTTTACTTTCTAAGTTTGCATTAGCATTCCGATTATGAAAAATAAACTTAACTGGTTTATCTGTTTTTAAAAGTTCAATTGCCTTTAGGATATTTAAGTGATTAGAATTCTCGACAAATCCTCTGGTGTACAAAAAAATGTATTCTTGCGGCTTAATTCGAAATTTTTTCCTAATCTTTTCTCTCAAGTTTGCTGGTGGGGGCTGAAACAATTTATCTTCAACGCCCCATAAGATTGTTTTGATTTTATCCGCCTGCTTAGAAAATTCTTTTTTAATCTTTTCCTCCATTGAATACCAATTCACCCAAATTAAAGAAGCCTTTGCCATTAGCTTTTTTAATATAATTTTATTTTTTAATTTTTGCCTGTAGGCTAAATTAAAATCACTTCCCCAGATATTTAACACAATTGAAGGATTGTTTTTTAATAAGAAGAGTGGAATTGCCATATAGGTATAAAATAAACCATGGAGATGTATTATCTCTGGATCAAAGGCATCAATTTGTTGAGAAATTTTTTGAAGATATTTGTAGCGCTGTAAGTAATTTATTTTTTTTAATTCCTTAAGGTTTTTAAAATAGATTACGTCAAAGTAATTCTGATAAAGCTCCTTAAACTTTCTCTTTTTTTCTGTGTCACAATCTTTTATTAAAATTAAAATTTTGAGTTTTGGGTCGCCTACGAACAAATCGAACCACTTCTTGTTATTAACAGAATCAAAATCACCGCTGGTGAATATGTAAAGAATTTTTAATTTTTTTACCATTCTATTCATTTATCCAAGTTTATTGAACAATTCCTGGTAGGCTTTCCATTTTCCAATATCAATCCATGATTTTTCACTAACCGGAAAGACTCCCACACGACCGTTTCGTTGTTTAATATTCTCGATCAGATTTGTTATATGAAAAAACTCATTGGGAGGAACCTCTTCAAGTAGATGCGGTTCTAATACATAAAGTCCTGTATTCACCTGAAACGTAATTTGGGGTTTTTCGCTAATCCTGGTTAATAAGCCGTCATTACCTGTTTCCAAGATGCCGTAAGGAATTTCGTAATGATGTAATGCAGAAACAATGGTTAATTCGTTCTTATTTTCTTTATGATATTTGTAAACCTCTCGATAGTCCTGGTCAATTAAAACATCACAATTAGAAACAAAAAATGTGGAATTTATCTGTTTTTTCAGCAGGTACAAACTACCTGCTGTGCCTAATGGCTTCTGTTCTTCAATGTAGCTTACTTGATAAGGACGGTTTTTAATATTTCTGAAATATTGTTTGATCATTTCCTTTTTATAATTAACTGATATATAAAATTGGTTACACCCAATTTCAACAAAACTTTCAATTATCATTTGAATGATTGGTTTTTCACCAAGAGGCACCAGAGCTTTTGGAATGATATTGGTTAACGGCTTTAATCTTGTCCCCTCACCACCGGCCATTATTACAACTGGTAAATCTATTTTTTCGTCAAGGCCTGTTTTTTTTAAACCAATAATATCATCCCAAAAAAGAACATTTACAATATTATTCTGACTATCGATAACAGGCATGAATTCTGTACGAAACCGCAACATGGTTTCTTTGACGGTAGCTAAATCGTCATTATCTGTGGCCACCTTTATTTTATTCTTTGTACGCAATATCTTTTCTATGGGATTATCAAAACCAATACCCTTGATAATAGCACGCTGAATGTCGCCAATACTTAATAGACTGTAAAATTTATTATCTTTAACCACAATCAGCAGTTTGCGCTTTATTTGATCCATTTTTTTAATAGCGTCGAGAATGGTATGATTAAAAGGAATAAACAAATTTTCATAATTTTTGTTTTCCATATCAACCCCAAATTTTAATATATTTTAAGCTCTTACCTATGCCCCATTATTATTCGTCAAGGAATTGTTCAAATTCACTTTCTTTTAATGTGGCATATACTTCATCAACAATTTCGACATCCAACTCCTGGCGCCATTGATGCAAATTTATTTGCCCTTTAAATACGCTGTAGGTATCGTTTTGATGGATCGTTTTGGACTTTTTTATAAACTCCAGTGTTTGTTCCTCAACTTCTAAATTTAAGAATTGAAATAATTGCTGAACCATTTGCTCGGTGTTACGTACCAAAGTTTCATATCTGATTAAGAAAAACCTATCAGGGAATCTCTGCTGAAGCCATAAAAACATTTTTGCAGCTTCCATCCAACGATGAAAACCAAAATACTCTTCAGGTTTAAAAAAGTTCCTATCCTGAGCAAAGCGCCATTGTTCATGAAAATTTAATTCAGGGAAAAATTCTTTGGGGGCTTTGCGCCAGGAATTTAGCACGGCGCAAGGATGCCGCACAATTCCAACAGCTTTTAATTGCGGAATATTTTCCAAAAAAGGGTTTATAAGGTAATGATAGCGCACATGTTTCATCACCAGAAACTCAGGCGTAGTCTTTTTTACTTTAAAGTGCGGATAAATTCCCTCTTTTTTCTGAATTGTTCGATCTAAAAACTCATCTTCATAATGATACAACTCAACTAAAAATTCATACATTTCCTGCTGAGAGCTACGGATATGTATGCGATCTTTAAATGAATTAGAGAACAACGGCTGAAACTTGTACCGTACGTTAGGCGAACTATCCAGAATTTGTGCCAACCAGGAAGTACCTGAGCGCGGCACACCATGAATAGCGACAACATCTTTAAATGGTAATTCGATGGTCAAATTTTCTCCTCCGGTTCATTGTTCTGGCAAAGTCGATATTTTAAAAAATATTTAATGGATTTCAGATCGGGACATTTCTTTTCTGCCATTTTCACAAATTCTTGATATTTTTCTTTATTAAATATTTTCCCGGCAATATAAAAAGGCTTCGTTGTAGGTGAAAACTTGCGCTTGAAGCGTAATAAAGAGTCATTTTCTGCAGAAGTTGCTCCTCCACCCAGGTAAAATATCGAGAATCTACTTCTGTAATATTGAATCAGTTGATCGAATAAAAATGGATTGCCATTTAAAGCGTAATACTCAGGAATCGATGCGCCTAAATGGTAATAACAAATCGGCGCCGATTCCAGTACAACAACCATATTTATTATTTTGTCTTCATAAAGAATTCCAAACAGTTTTGCATTTTTCAATTTAAATAGATTTTCGAAGTACGTCTTTGGGAAAAAATAGAAAGATTCCGCTCTGTTCTTTTTCATAGTTTTATAGTAAAGTTCCTGGAAATATCGAATATTATCAAGAGTAGGGTTTAGCATTGAAAAGTGTAAATTATTCTTTTCTGCTTTCCTTAAATTCCTACGCAAAGAGGGATGATATTCTTTATAGATCGTTTCATAGGGTTTGTCTAATTGAACATAAACGGTCTCTCTATCACGAATTAAAAAATCGAAATACTGGCCAAAATTAAGTGGAAAATCATTGAAAGGATTAAAGCGATAAAATTCAGCAACAATTCTGTTCTGCTCACATTTTTTTTCGTATTCCTTTAATGCCTGACCGATAAAATCAGCATCCTGGGTATTGCTCCAAAATCCTCCATATCCGTACGGACTTTCCAGATCATAAAATTCTTCATTACATTTAATTGTTCCAAACTGCGGGATCGGGCGTTTAATAGCAATATTTTTTAATATTTTTCCGCCTTGGATGTATTCAAAATCAAATATTTCTTCATCTGATTTTAAATAGAGATTTGCATAATCAATCAAATAATAAATATCATTTTCAAGCATTGGATGATTCTCTTCTTAATACCTCGACAATTTTCTCGATTTCCGTTTTCTTTAAATTCACCGAACTCGGAATATTGATTGTAGAATCAAATAGTTGGATGGCTTTTTCGATTCGATAAGCTTGAAAAGCTTTAAAAGGCTTTTGCCAGTGATTTAAATACCAAACCGGACGGGCCTGAATGCCGTTAGCGTTCAACCGTTCGATGAGCTCCATCTTAGTTAAACCGTAACGTTTATCATCGATCTGCAAGGCGTACAACCAGAGATTGTTCAAAGCATACTGCGGAGGCGATGCCAAACGCAAACCACGCACTTCTGCCAATCCCTTTTGGTACATTTCATAGTTCTGTTTTTTTATCTCAAGAAACTTTGGAAGTTGTTCTAATTGGGCAACACCCACCGCTGCCTGTATGTTTGTCAATCGATAATTATAGCCAATTTCATGATGAATATATTGTAAAGCATCATCCTTAGCCTGAGTCGTTAGATATTTTGCTTTTTGCGCATAGGCCTCATTATTGGTTAAAATCATTCCTCCGCCACCAGTTGTAATAATTTTATTACCATTAAATGACAGGCATCCGAGGTCTCCTATAGTTCCGCAGTGCTTTCCAGCCAGATTTCCAGACGAATAAACAGTTCCTAAACTTTCCGTGGCATCTTCAATTATTTTCAGGTTATATTCCGAGGCAACGTTCAACAATTCTTCCATTTGCACAGCATTACCAAAAACGTGAACCGGTAATATGGCTCGTATTCGCCTTTTACTTGTTTTATTATAGGTAAAGCCGTTTTTGCGATACGTATTGCTTTTCAAAAAATCTTCTATTTTTTCAATATCAATATTATAGTAATCATCACAATCAAAAAAAACGGGATAGGCCCCCACATATCGAACAGCATTAATTGGAGCAATAAAAGTCAAAGTTGGGACCAGCACCTCATCATCAGCCTGTACACCGGCAACAATTAAAGAGATATGTAATGCTGCTGTTCCATTGACACAAGCAATAGCGTACCTAGCACCAGTGTACGTACTTATTTCTTTTTCAAATCTTTCTACAAACTCTCCCACCGACGAAACCCATCCGGTGTCAAGACATTCCTTAACATATTTCCACTCATTTCCACTAATTTCAGGAATAGATAATGGTATCATATTTTTCCCTTAAATAATCTCTTCAAACATTGTAAATATCGCTCTTGTATTTTGCTAAATTTTCCTTTTTCGTAAACCAGTCGATGGTAATCTTCAATCCTTCGTCCAGGGTAAAATCCGGCTTAAATTGTACCGCCTGCCTGATTTTTTGATTGTTACAACGCAAACGCAGCACCTCCGAATCTTTTGGTCGCAAACGCTGCGTTTCAGACACAATATTCGCTTTTACGCCCATTAAGTCCATAATCTTTTGCGCCAGTTCGCCAATGGAAATTTCCGCATCCGACCCGATATTAAACACTTCGCCATCGGTATTTTCGCCTTCGGCCAGCAGAATCATCCCTTTGCAGGTATCTTTCACAAAATTAAAATCGCGCGTGGGCCGCAAATCGCCCAGCTTGATCTCTTTAGCGCCGGCTGCCAATTGCGTAATAATCGTGGGAATGACCGCTCGCGCCGACTGCCGCGGACCGTAGGTATTAAACGGCCGGGCGATGGTTAACGGCAGTTGAAAGCTGTAATAAAAGCTCATGGCAATGGAATCGGCGCCAATTTTACTGGCGCTGTAAGGCGATTGGGGCTGTAATGGATGTTTTTCATCGATTGGAACGTATTGCGCCGTGCCGTAAACCTCGCTGGTGGAAGTGTGAATGACCTTCTGCACCTGGTGGCGCAACGCCGCCTGACACACATTCAACGTACCTTTGATATTGGTATCGATGTAACTATCCGGCGCACGGTAAGAAAAGGGAATGGCAATCAGCGCCGCCAGATGAAAGACCACATCCACCCCTTGGACCAGTTCATCCACAAAATGCGGATCGCGAATATCGCCGCTAACGACTTCCAGACTTTCCGATTGGGGAATCTCTTCCAGCCAGCCCCAGTAGTTAAACGAATTGTAATAGGACAACGCCCGTACCCGGCAGCCTTTGCTCAACAACAGTTCCGTCAGGTGCGAACCGATGAATCCGTCGGCGCCGGTTACCAGCACCGTTTTTCCTTCTATTTTCAATGTTTTTCCTCCCGCTTCTTTGACAGATGATCGTACAAATCAATAAGCGGCTGAACCGTTTTTTCCCAGTTCCACTCTTCTTCAATGGCTCGCCGCCCATTTTCTCCCATTGTTTCTCGTAGTTTTTCATCACGGTAAAGCTTTTCAACGAGGTCCACCAACTTTTCGCCTTCCTTTTCAAAATCTATGGTAAAGCCGGATTGATGCTTTGCAATCATCGTACGGGGCAAAATAAAATCGGGCGCGATAACCGGTTTACCAAGCGCCCAGTATTGAAAGACCTTTGTTGGCACCTTGTCATCAACTCCTTTATATCTAAGCGACGGATAAATACCGACATGAGACAATTTGATATAGGCGGCGATTCGCTCCACGGTTTCCCAGCCTGCAAAATACACAATATGATCAAGATTTAATTCTTTCGTTAGCTTCTTCAGCTCGGGCAAATACGTACCATCTCCTACAATAATAAATTGAATTTCGGGTATTCGCTTTTCAACTTCACGCATGTGGGGTATCACCTTTTGTAAACCGCGTAAATAAGAAATCCCTCCCACATAAATCACATTAAATCGCCCTGTTAATTGTTTTTTTATGTCCTCATCTATTTTATCGGGGGTCATAAAGTCGGGCTCTGGTGTATTGGGAACAAAAATAATCTTGTCTCTTGAAACGCGATACTGCTTAACCATTTTATCGATGAGGACAGGAGAGACGCCTATCACGTAATCGGCAAGCTGTAAGTGTTTTTTTTCGTACGATTTCCACCGACTTAATTTTTTGACGATTCTACCCACTAAAGTATTGTAATGAGGCGTTTGTTCGATCCAGTCGGCGTAGTCTTCATGCATATCCAGAACCAGGGGAATTCCGAACTTTTTACTTAACTGCCAGGCAATATGGCTCAATGGAAGATCATGAACATGTAAGGCCTGAATGTTGTATTTTTTGATCTGGCCCATTAATCTTCTTTTCCAGAACATATTGTACAAAGGAAAAACATTAATTAAGGCATACAATTTTTTGAATAATTGGCGGGACATAAAAAATCTATGAACTTTAATCCCGTTTATGGTCTCTTCACTTTTTAAATGACCATGATTAAAACAAAATAGATGTACTTCATGGCCATTCTTAATTAAGCTCTTTGCTTCCTTTTCCACACGATGATCCGGCGGGAACTCCCTGTCAAGTATCATGCCGATTCGCATTAAGCTTCTCCTTCTAATAAAACCAAAATAGGTTCGCTGGCAAATGTTTCTTTTAGCTTAAGATATTCTTCATCCGTTAAAACAAGCACATTAATCTTTCTTTCAATCAAGGTTTCTGTTTTTTTTCTTACGCGTTCCAGCTCAGAAAAATTAATTTCATCTCCCACCACCACCAGATCGATTAACCCCGTATCTTTACCGACCGCATAATCGCCGCGAATAAATGCATATTTCACCTTACCCAGCTTCTGAATGATATTGGTGGCTACTTTATCGATACCGATCGATTTCATAACAATATTGTGAATATCTTCAAACAGGGGATGTTCTGTGTTGGCCTGATAAATAATATTTCTACCTTTTTTAACGGCCTTTAAAATTTTAGCTTCCGTTAATTTATTAAGTTCTTTTCTAATGCCATTGGTAGATTCTCCAAACTCGCTGGCTAATTGTCGCAGGTAACCGCTCATAGAAGGGTTTAAGAAAAAACGCATCAATAGCTTAATCCGCGTATCCGATGTGATTAAGGATTTTAACATAAAACCTTTTTCGAGTATTTTTTTTGCTCAAAAAATATACACATTTTGTTCAATAATTTCAAATGAAAAATCGCGCCTTGAAGATTAAAAATGAAATTATCTCTCTTACTTAAAGCGAATCATTTTGCAGCTATTTATTAATATTTGAATTGTAAAACAAAAATTTAGTAGATTTGCCACAAGTTATTTACATTTTGGGATTGGTATTTAAACAAAGGAAAACTTTATGGATAAAAATAGGATTCTGGTTCTTTCTCCCCATACAGATGACGGCGAATTAGGTTGCGGCGCAACATTGAATAAGTTCATTAATGAAGGAAAAGAAGTTATTTATGTTGCCTTTTCTACGTGTGAAGAATCCGTGCCAGAAGGATTTCCTCGCAACATTCTTTCAATTGAGGTCAAAAAAGCAACCAATGAACTGGGCATCAAAGAAGAGAATTTAATCATTAAGAACTATCCGGTTCGTCATTTTCCTCAATATCGCCAGCCCATCCTGGAAGACCTGGTTAAATTAAACCGTGAGCTGAAACCTGACCTGGTTTTTGTTCCTTCTTCATTTGATATTCACCAGGATCATAAAACCATTTATGAGGAAGCTATCAGGGCTTTTAAGAAGACGTCGATCTTGGGTTACGAATTTATGTGGAATAACTTTTCTTTTAGCTCTGCCCTTTTTTCTGTTGTGAATGAGGAGAATATTCTGGCTAAAATTCGGGCCATGGATAAGTATGAATCACAGTCGCATCGTTTTTATGCCCGGGAAAAGTTAATCAAAGGTTTAGCAACCTACCGTGGCTTACAAATTTCTGAAGAGTACGCAGAAGCGTTCGAAGTCATCCGGTGGATACTCAGGTAAGTGTCATCTATGAAAAATTATCGATTCATTTCAATTAGCGGTACCGGACGTTCCGGCACCAATATCACAAAAGATATTTTAAGTAAACATCCCGATGTAGGAACTCTCCCATTTGAACATCGCTTTACTATTGATCCTAAAGGTCTTGTAGATACCTTTAACACTTTACGTTTCACATGGTCGCCTTACGTGGTTGATTATAAGATTAATGAACTTGAGAATTTTTTAAAATTAATCGGGAAAAGAAAATTTTGGCGCTTCCAGCTTGGTCAATTGATCAAATGGTTAAACCGCCATGGTCTTAATATAACGCCTCCCGCCTATTATGCCTGGGAATTAAGCAAGTGGTTTCCGGATTATTTCGAAATGGTTGAGAAACTGATTCAGCAGCTGATCGATTTTAAATACAGGGCAACCTGGCCCGGAGCAGCGCCCTTCAACAAAAACAATCAAATGCGCTTTGTAAGTTATGAGAAAAATCTGGCAAACATATTTGGTCGTTTTATTCAAAATCTTTATCAAAGTTTTTTGAAGGCTCATAACAAAACGCATTTTGTTGAAGATAATACCTGGTCCATCTTATTTGCCCCCGAACTTTTTACGATGCTTCCTGAGATCAAATTCATTCATGTTTTAAGGGATCCACGCGATGTGGTGGTTTCGTTTTTAAATCAGAAATGGACGCCCAATGACCTGGATCAGTGCATTGATTATTATATTTCGATCATTTCAAAGATTATTGAGAATAAGAAAAAAATTCCTGCTGAAAACATTCTGGAAATCAGCCTGGAACAGCTTGTAGAAAAACCGCAAAGGACCATGCGCCAGGTTTGTAAATTCTGCGGTCTGGACTATACGGATGATCTATTAAAAATAGACCTTTCCAGATCAAATAAAGGTCGCTGGAAGCTTGAGCTCAATGTAAATGAGCAGCAAAGATTGAACCACAAGTTAAAAAATTATATTGATCTATTCGGCTATTGATGATATTGATTGCTTACGCCACTTCGTCCCTTAAATGGTCATGTTTTTTATTTAAAGTAATTGCCGGAGTGTTTTCAATGCTCCGCCTTCTATCCCGACATGCCCCTCCGGTACCCAGCTTTCCCGCGGATTGATGCGAATCAGCGTGCCCTGATGCCATTGGGCCAGCCGTTCGCAGGTAATGCGCACCGTGGGCACCGCCGTGCCGGCGCCAATCTCAATAATCACCAGTTTAAAATTTTTTTTATCGATTTCTTTCAACCAGTTTTTAAAACGACTTTCCTGAGCGTCTGTACGCCGCGAAAGCCACTGCCAGTCGTTAAACATCAATATATTCGGTCGAGCCAGAGCGCCACAATGCGGGCAGCGTGGCAACGGCGGCAAAGCGCGAAAGCGCTCCATGTCGATATTTACCTCCGTGCCCTCGGCCGACCAAATATCGGTTCCACAAGGACGGACACATTGCAAATGGTGAATGGAACCGTGCACTTCCACCGTGCGCTCTTCGTCAAAGCCGGCTTTTTGAAACTGGCCATCCACATTAGAGGTAAATACAAAGTAGCCGCCGGGCAATCGCTTCCCATACTCAAGCAGCAAAGCAAATCCCTCGTGAGGTTGGGTCTGGCGGTAAAGATTTAGGCGATGACCATAAAAAGCCCAGGCCAATTCTGGATTTTCCGTAAACCAGCGCGGATTGGCCAGATCGGCAAACGAAAGCCCCAGCCGCCGGGCAACGGGGTAGTTGTTCCAGAAGCCTTCGTTGCCGCGGAAATCCGGCAGGCCGGAATCAACGCCCATCCCGGCTCCGGCGGCAATGACCACCGCCTGCGCTTCGTTAATGGCCTGTCTGGCGCGCTGCAATGCCTGTTCCATCTTAAATTACTCCCATCCCAGAGCCGCGTAACCAACCCAGTGACGCACGTGGGCCGGCGCGGTAAAGCCCATGCGCAAATCCTCTACAGGCAACGGCGTATGATCGATGCTGGTGGCGTAGCCGATCAATCGGCCCTGCAAATCCTGTTTAAATTCATGAGCCAGCCAATAGGCCGTTTCCAGTCCCATAGGCACGGAGTACCGCCCGCACCAGGTCCATTTGTATTTACGAAAATCGTCCGGCTGCACGGTAAATTCCATAAAGCGTCTGATCTTTTCTTCTTGCAGCGGGCCGTTTAAACAGCTATTGATGATCTCCATCTCGTGTTGCACGGCTTTTTGGTAGCCGGCGGAATCGGTTCCGTAATAAGCAAAATTTTTCCCACCCCAGTCTTTGTCGCCGTAGTGCACGGCGTCGGTGCTAATGAGAAGCGCCAGGTCTTTGCCCCACTGCCAGTTGCGGCTTTTCATCACCTTTGCAATGGCTCTGGCCAGCGGTTTGGCAATTTTTTGCATGCGTTCAAACGACATGTAGGGAACCAGAATAGAAACAAATTCACGATCCCTTCGGTAGTACTGCAAAAAGGGCAACAGCGCTTCCACCGAGTGTTCGATGGTTTGCATGGAATCGTTAATCTGGTACACGCCTTCCGGCAACGCGCGGATAATCTCTTCGCGGATATCGGAAACTTTAATGGGACCGTAAATGCCATGCCAGGCGGGATAGGTATCAAAAATAATTTGATCTTCCAGATTTAACAATCGCGCTTTGTGCGCCACGCCAAAGATGATCACCGTTTTAGCTTTAATGCCTTCCATCACCGCCGGATAGAGATAGCCTACATAACCGTAGTCGTCGTGCGGGCAAACAGCGACTTTAAATTCGCTTTGAGGCGTGATTTTTCCCTGAATGATGGCGTTTAGCAGCTGCTTGTTTTGCAGACGGTGAATTCGCTTCATTAACGAATCCATCTGCCAGGCGTACCGGGCAAACCCCACGGTATCCACCGGAGCCCGTACAACGCTTTTCCGTGCCATCGACGCGTCTTCCTTTGTACACTGCCAGACAAACGGCAAGATAAAAAGCAGCGCAAAAAGGAACATTCGCTTATTCACTTTCATTCTGGCCCTCCCAAATTGATTTGATGGGCCGGTAAGAATGGGAAGGGTTTAGGGGGTTAGGAGTTTAGGAATTTAGCTTCTCCTATTAGCCGCAAAACATCTTTTCCCCTCTATACACTCTTCACTTCCTTCCCTTCTTTCTCCTCCGGCCTTTCCCTATTCAACCGTTCGATCCGCCGCCTGGTAAACAATCTTTCCGCCGATGATGGTGTAAAGCACCTTAGTCGATGGAATTTTGTAAGGCGGATCGTTTAAAATATCGCGCGAAAAAACGGTTACGTCTGCCAGCTTGCCGGGTTCCAGGCTGCCTTTTAACTGCTCTTCAAAGGCGGCGTAGGCATTATTGTAAGTGTAGGCTTTTAGCGCCTGCATGGCATCCAGGCTCTGTTCCGGATAAAAGTAGGCTCCGTTTTTCATGCGTCGTGTAATTAGAGCGTAAAAATTGGCCAGGGGATCAATGGGCTCCACTGGAGCATCGGTGCCGTTGGCCACCACCGCGCCGCTTTGCCAGAGCGTTTGCCACAGGTAGGCCTCTTCGCGGGCGCGTTTTTCGCCGATGCGCTGTTCCACCCAGGGCCCGTCCGATGTGCAGTGAATGCCCTGCATGGCCGCAATCACGCCCAGGCTGGCAAAACGGGGTACGTCAACGGGATGAATCAACTGGGCGTGTTCAATGCGCCAGCGTAAATCTTGTTTATCCGGATTTTCTTTAAAGACCCGCTCGTAAACGTCCAGCACTTCATGATTGGCGCGGTCGCCAATAGCGTGCGTGCACAACTGAAATCCGTGTTTGATGGCGATACGCGCCGTGGCCAGCAGGGAATCTGGCGAGATGACATTATAGCCCACGCTGCCGGGAGCGTCGTCGTACGGTTTAAACAGCCATGCCCCGTGCGAGCCCAGGGCTCCATCCATGTAGCGTTTGATGGCGCGCACCGTTAAAAAGTTATTGGCGTAGCCGATCAGACGGTATTGACTTAACATTTGCCGCAAGCGCTGATCGGGCTCTAAAATCATCACATACAGGCGCACTTTCAACTGTTCTGTTTCGGCCAGACGCTTAAAAAACTCAATATCGGCAAAAGAGGCGCCGGCGTCATGAAAGCTGGTAATGCCGTTTTTAAGGCAGGCTTGCATCGCTTTTTTTGCGGCGCGCAATTTTTGCTGTTGTGGATTTTCGCCAACCTGCTGGTGGTAAACCTTCCATACCAGGTCCATGGCGTTTTCCAGCAGTACGCCGGTGGGATTCCCCCGCGCATCGCGTATGATTTTGCCGCCCTTCGGATTGGGCGTTTGACGCGTAATACCGGCCATTTCCATCGCCTTGCGGTTAATAAACAGGGCATGGCCGCTGGCATGGGTTAAAATTACGGGATTTTCCGGAGAAACCTGACTTAAAGCGTCATGAACCGGATAGCCTTCGACCAATTTTTTGGGACGGCTGTCCCACTTTTCCTGGTGCCAGCCCCGGCCGATAATCCACTCGCCCGCTTTAGCCTGCGCCGCTCGATGGGCAACGCTATCCACAATGTCCTGCCAGCTGCGCGTGCGCGTGAGGTCCAATCGCAGCAGCGCTTCACCCAATCCCAAAAAGTGGGCGTGACCTTCGATGAGGCCCGGCGTGACCAGCGCGCCTTTAAGATCGATGACGCGCGTGGTTTCTCCTTTCATTTTTTCGATCTCCGCGGTTTTGCCCACGGCTAAAATCCGATCGCCTTTTACAGCAAGCGCCTGAGCAATGGTGTTGTGAGAATCCAGGGTTACAATTCGACCATTGAGCAAGATCAGATCCGCTTCCGGCCCTTTCTGGCAGGCCGTAATCAAACCTAACGTCAACATTAACCAGAGCGCCATCGTTCTCATCTTATCACCCTCCTTCTTCTTTTTGCACAGCGCTTTCGCTTTGAGTCATCATTATTCAAGAAACTGGCTGGCAAAGTAATCCACCTTCAACTTGCTGCCGGTGGCTTTTTCGATCATCTGATTCCAGGGATAGGTTTTCCCCGGTTTAAAGACCTTTTCTTTTAAGTATTGTCCTACGCGCGGGTCATTAACGTACGTGACCTTTTGCCAGTTTTTAGTTTTGTAAATATGATGCGTGATGTACATGTGCAATTGCGAGGCAAATAGTTCGCCTAACATGTAGTTGTGGTAGTAACAGGGGGCAATGGCAAAATGAATTTTAGAGGCCCAGTCCGGCTCATCTCTGTTCTCCGGAGGGGTAACCAGTTGATATTGTTGAACCATTTTCCACCATAATTTATTGAGATTGCGATCGGGATTTTTGTAAAGCGCCTTTTCAAAATTATACATCACCAGTGCCCAGCGGGCAAAGATCAGCTGTTTTAAGCGCATGTAACGATTCAAATCGGGTTCGATTTGCTGGCGTACTTCATCAGACAAATTCAAAACCTGCTGCATCCAAAAAGGGTTGCGGCTGAGGCGCCCGAAGAGCATGGCCACGCCTTCTGTGGTAAAGATATGGGCCGGCTCGCGCAGCAAATAGGGCACAGAAGGATCGTTGTATTTATCGTAAACGGCATGGCCCAGCTCATGCAAAAGGGTTTCCATCCAGCTTTCGTTATTTTTTAAATTGCAAAGAATACGCACATCGCCTTCTCTGTCAAAGTCCTCGCAAAAGGCGTGGGGATTTTTGCCATCGCGCTCGTAAAGATCGCTCTTCGCCAGGATGGATTCCACAGGCAATTCAATCCCGGCAAAAAACTTTACTGCGATCTCTTTGACATCATTGTTCTCATAATATTTATCCAGATTAACCTGGAAGACCTGTGGCGTTTCCTGAAAAAAGGGATCGTGGTAGTGCCAGGGACGCAACTGCTGCACAGAGATATGGTACTTTTGGGCCAGCAACTGATCCAGCGCTCTTTTGGAGTTGTAAAAAGGCTCCAGCGTGTACTCGGCCACATCCCACATGATGCGATCGATTTGCTTAACGCGTTGTTCGGAAAGCTCCAGAGACATGGTGTGGTAATTTTCGAATCCTAATTTTTGCGCGGCCTGATTACGCAACTTTACCAGTTTAATGATGTCATCCGCCACCACGCGACCGACCTGCTTGCTGGCCTCCCAGGCGGCCTTACGCCGAGCGTTGTCCGTTTCGTTTTTAAGAATTTCTAAAATTTCGTTATTGGTCACTTTTTTGCCATTTAAGGTTGGCCGAAAGGTGCTGAACTTCTCTTCAATTTTGGAACTCAGCTCCACCATCTGGCGCAAAAGCGTGGAATCGATCTGGTTTTGCAGGTAGCGATTGTAAAGAATTTGCAATTGGCGCTTTAGCAATGGATCTTTAATTTTTTTGGATGTTTTTAAATCTTTAAGAAATGCGAACTCTTGCGGATTGCTATAGATTTTACGGATTTTCAATTCCAGTTCGGCCGATTTTTTATAGGCTTCTTGCCTGCCGGTTGTGGCCGCTTCCCAGTATGCTTCTTTGGCCGCTTTTTCCAGCGGTTTTATTTTCGCAACATGTTGTTCAATAAATTGCTGCAATGCTTCCTCCCTGTTCTGTTTTTGGCAAGAAACGAATAACAAGATACTCAAGATTAGAATGCCCATTAAACGCATGGCGCCCTCCACCGTTTGATTAACCCCTGCCTTAATATTCAACATATTCGGCGAATCCCTTTTTTACCAGCACATCGTTGACGTTTAACCAGCGACCGTCTTCTTCCACCAGCCAGATTTCGGCGATGTAACGACCGTAGCGTCCGGTGCGATCTTTCAGAGTTTGAATAATCACCTCGCGGCCGTCAATTAAAGCGCGCAAAAAATCCCTGGCTCGTAAACCGTCTTCCCGTTCGTCGCCGCGCAGTTCCGGGGCGTCGATTCGCGCCAGTCGAATGCGTTCGCCCCTGATCCAGGTTTTGAGCCCCAGATCAATATCCACCGTGCAGGTGTCGCCGTCGTACACTCTTTGCACAATGGCACGATAAAAATATAAATTTCGTTCCATTTTAATTCCCTAATGGTTAATAAATTTTTAATTCACAACCGATAAGGTAAAAATTTTCACCTATTAAATGCAACAGAAGAATGACTGAAATACAATCTGTTCTCAGCCCGCGACCGCTCTTCCGAAAATAATCTTTCAATAAAACGATTGTTAAAGCCAGAGTTAAAACATAATAATTCGTCTCGCGCGAATCGCGCCCACTTACGCAGATTTTTTTTACTTCTTTCTGCGATCATCTGCGCAATCCGCGTGAAATGAAAACCTCCGTACACCAGGCGCGCTCTTTTGTCTCTCGCGGATAGCGCCGATTTATGTACAATGTATTGAAAGTTTTGAGACATGGAAAACTCACCCCCTGTTTCCCCCTCTTTTTGGAAAAGAGAGGGGGAGTTAGTACACTGAAAATACTAAAGTTAACTATGTTAGGGGGTGAGTTAAAAACACAATTAAATGACAGCAAATATTTAAAAAGATTTCTATTTTTCCTTCTGCGATCACCTGCGAAATCCGCGTGAAATGAAAACCTCCGTACACCAGGCGCGCTCTTTTGTCTCTCGCGGATAGCGCCGATTTATGTACAATGTATTGAAAGTTTTGAGATATGGAAAACTCACCCCCTGTTTCCCCCTCTCTTTGAAAAAGAGAGGGGGAGTTAGTACACTGAAAATACTAAAGTTAACTATGTTAGGGGGTGAGTTAAAAACACAATTAAATGACAGCAAATATTTAAAAAGATTTCTATTTTTCTTTCTGCGATCATCGGCGGAATCTGCGTGAATTGGCTGATTAAATGAAAGGTTCTCTGGTTGCCATGGTAATTGAAAAATCAAAAGTTTTGAAAAAATCCCGGTGTTTCTTACATTCCAGTCCGTTAATCGAAGCCCAATAACCATTAAAAAGGATGCAGCCCCATGATCAATTTGGCCTTTTTCGTTACCTCTCACGGTTACGGACACGCAGCCAGAGCCTGCGCCATTATGCAGACCTTCTTGCAGAAATTTGCCGACATCCACTTTTTAATCTTTAGCGAAACGCCAGAATGGTTTTTTGAAGATTCGTTGCCCCGGGGCTCTTTTACCTACATTAATTTTTTTACGGATGTGGGGCTGGCGCAACGCTCTCCTTTTGAAGAAGACATCCCGCAAACGCTTGAATTACTTAAAAAACACTTTCCGTTCAAACCCCAAAAGATTAATGATCTTGCCCGATTACTAAAGCGATTTCAGGTAAGACTGATTTTAAACGACATTTCTGCGCTTGGAATTCTGGCTGGCAAAAAGGCTGGCATTCCTACCGTTTTAATTGAAAATTTTACCTGGGACTGGATTTACCAACATTACACCGAGCAATTTCCAGAATTACTGCCTTTTATCGATTATTTAGCTTCGATTTACCAATCGGTGGATGTTCATTTTAAAGCCCGGCCTTTTGTGGTAAATGATAAGCGGGCCATCGAAACGGCGCCCATTGCCCGCCCGGCCAGAAAATCGGCCAGCGCAACGCGCCAGGCGTTGAAACTGAATACCGACAAACCCGTCGTTCTCATTTCAACCGGGGGCATCGTAACGCGCCATCGGTTTGTTTCCGAATTAAAAAAAATTAAAGATTTCTATTTTATTGTACCGCACGATGTGGCCAAAATGGAACGCAGCGACAATCTGGTCGTTTTACCGCATCACTCACCCTTCTACCATCCGGATCTGGTGGCGGCCTGCGATGTGGTTGTCTGCAAGGCAGGTTACAGCACGGTCGCCGAAGTCTATTTACATCAAAAGAAAATACTTCTGGTCAACCGCCCCTTTTTTCCTGAATCCGCCATCATCGAATCGTTTGTTAAAAAAAATCTGGCCGGCGTGGTGATTACTCCTCAAACATTTAATGAAGGCAGATGGACGCATTATCTGAACGAAGTTTTGCAAAAAAAAGAAGCGCCGCGGGTTAAGGTTGCCAGCGGCGCTGAAGTTGTCGTAAAAAATCTTGAAGCGTTTTTAAATTAATCGAAACTGGATAAAAATCTCCCGCATGGTCAGCCTATTCCCCTTTCAAAGCTTGCGCGCTCAGGCCTCTCCATCATTATTTTTAAAAAAGGCCGACCGTCATTCGATTAATTTTTTCTCAAAATAGCCCAGATTCCCAGCCCAATTAACACAAAAGGCAGCGCCGGGCCAATAATGGCCAGGGGCAGCATTAAAATGGCTGTTAAACCGGCCAGCAGCCCCATGGGGATCAAAATCAAGGGCGTTAAAATGAGCGCGATGACCAGGCCCAATAATTTAAAGGGCAGGGTCAGCATAAAAATGCCCGCATGAAAGATCAGCCCCAACAGCTTCAACACAATCCAGGCCACAACAATAAAAACGAAAAATGCGATAATAAAATCCATTAGCGCTCCTTTTTTACAGAACAACTCTTCTGTAAATTACGCAGAGTGTTGGCAAAAGATTCATTCGTCGTTAATCAAAATGACAAATCCTCTGGCCGGGGCTGCCACTTTAAGCTGTCCACCATCTGTTTTTACCTGCGAATTGCGCCAGACATCCCTAAACGAACTGGCGGTTACATCGGGAATGGTTACGTTTTGCGCCTCAGGCGAGCGGTTAAAAACCAGGTAGGCCTGTTGCTCATTCAGCACGCGTTTAATAACCAGCAGATCGTTCGTCATGCTTTGCGAAATAAACTGGAAATCGCCCTGTTTCAGGACTGGATGTTGCTGTCGGATTTGAATCAATTTTTTGTAGAAATTAAACAGCTCCGGATCAAAGCCGTTTTCGTCAACCGGACGCGTTTTGCCCGGCAGAGGATGATGGCTTTCGGGTTCGAATGTCATCTCCGGCCAGGTCATGGGCTTGCGATCGTCCGGATCATCCGCGCCCCACATGCCGGCCTCGTCGCCGTAATAGATGATGGGCGCGCCGGCAAAGGTCATCTGAAAGGCGACAATCAGTTTTTGAATGTCGCGCTCATCCTGATTTGGCTTGCGCACCACATACTGCGGATTGTCGCGCGGGCCAGCCTGCCGATCGTAACCGCGATCCGGATTGAGTATCATGGAGGCCAGGCGATCCGTATCGTGAGAATCCAGCATGCTCCACAACAAATTCAGGTTCTTCAGACCGTACCGTTCTTTTAAATCATTCATTTTTTTAGCGAACTCTTCGGCGGAAATGGCCATCTTGTGATTAATAAAAAACTCCATAACCGCTCGCGAAAACATGTAATTCATGGTGGCGTCGGTTAAATTTTCTGCAATCCAGCCGGAAGCATCGTGCCAGATTTCGGTAACTACAATGGCGCCGGGATTGACCTTTTTAACCAGGGCGTACCATTCTTTCCAGAACGGCTTGGCCACCTCTTCCGCCACATCCAGCCGCCAGCCGTCAATACCGTCCGAAGGATCGCCGTCGCCGTTAGGGTCCATCCAGCGTCTGGTGGCGTTAAAGATGTACTGCCGCGGACCGTCCACAATGCCGTTCTCGTCTTCTTTCAATTCCGGCAGAGTTTTCACGCCCCACCAGCCCTTGTAATCGAATTCATTTTGGGGCGTGGTGGGATCGTCCCAGCTAACAACCGAATACCAGTGGGCATAATGAGAATTCTGCTGATTTTTAATAACGTCTTGAAAGGCAAAGAATTCGGTGCCTGTGTGGTTAAAAACGCCGTCAATCACAATTTTGATGCCGCGCGCATGCGCTTCTTTTATTAATTGCAAAAACAGCGAATCGGCCTTCGTCCAGATCCAGGTCGAAGGGTCTTCGGTTTCGTTGGCCTGGCGCAGGCGCTGCATATCGCCTTTAGCGTCCGGCCCAAAATTATTGTCAATATGATGATAACTGGAACCGTCGTACTTGTGCAAACTGGGCGCCTCGAAAACGGGGTTGAAATAGATGGCCTCCACGCCCAGTTCTTTTAAATAATCCAGCTTTTCAATAACGCCGATTAAATCGCCCCCGTAGCGTCTTGTAAAAACAACGTCGTAAAAGCGGTCGGATTGCTTCTTTTCCCAGGGCTGCATCTTGTACCAGTCAGAAGTCCAGGGATGTATTTGCCAGCCGGGCTGCAGATCGGCGCCGGGCACTTCGTCGGCCGTCGGGTCATTGGCCGGATCGCCGTTATTAAATCGTTCAGGGAATATCTGATACCAGACAATCCCGCTGGCCCAGTCCGTATTCCGTTCGGCTTGCGGCGCCTGACTGGCGCATGAAAAAACAACTGAAGCAATGAAAAGACCAATTAAAAAAATCCTCATAAATCCTCCAATACGTAACTCATATCTGAACGACTAAGGTAAAGATTTATGAAAATATAAGCAAATTTACCGAACATCGTTTGAGGGATTGAGGATTGAGGATTGAGGATTGATAATTACTTTATTAAATTCGTAATTCGTAATTCGTAATTGATAATTCGTAATTCGTAATTCATAATTCGTAATTGATATTTACTCCCCCGCCCTGCGCTGTACAAGGTTCAACACCATCTGCAGCATAATCAGAGATAAAAGAGCGGCCACCAACGTCCATTTTGCGCTTGTAATCCAGGCGCTTACGGCCGCCGTGGTAAGCACGCTTTGCGGATAACCAAGGACCATTTTAAATTCCAGAATGTTTTCCAGATAATCCAGAGCGCCAATGGCAAACGGCGTCCATTTAAGGTAATGCAAAACGCTTTTGGCCCGGCTCGCCATTTTCATGATTTCACGCAACAACAGCACATAAATTAACGGATAAAGCATGTCGATTCCCAGACAGAATAGATACCATTTTCGCCCTTCGCTTCCATAACGCCGGAGTAATTCAAAGGCCTCATGCGGCGCATAGTGAAAGCGGACATCCAGAATCTGGCCTGTTCCTGCAATTTGTTGCAGACGGTCAAGCGCCAGACCAAATGCGATTTGAAAAAGCAGAAACGCCCCTAAAAGAATAAAGAAGCGCTTCTGCTGTACCAGAATTTTTTTCATCCGTACTCCATTCCGAAACCGACAACGCCTGTCCGACTACTTTAACAAGAGCATTTTTTTCACCTGCGTAAAACCTGCTGCTTTTAGCTGGTAAAAATAGACGCCGCTGGGCAAATTGCGGCCGTCAAACAAAACGGAAAACTGCCCCGCTTTTTGCTGCTGGTTAACCAACCGGCCATTCAAACGCCCGGCGCTGTCGTAAACCGATAACTGCACATGGCCGCTTTTATTTAACGCATAGCGAATGGTTGTAACAGGATTAAAAGGATTGGGATAATTTTGCAGTAAAGCCATGGTATAAGGGACGGACGCTGGCTCCACAAAACTGATGGATTCTGCCACCTGAATACTGACCGGCACTTCAATATAGCCCTCGTCCGGATCGTTGCTGGTGATCTGAATGGTTGTCGAATACGCTCCCTCCGTCTCTCCAGAAGTAAAAGAGATTTCCAGATAGCCGTAAGTCTCCGGCGGCAAAACCATACTGGTTTGATCAATGGTAAACTGGCTGTTCGTGCTTTGAATGTCGCTAACCGTTAAGTCCTTTACACCGGTATTGATAATGGCCAGATAATAACGGGCCGTGGTATTAAATTCCACCGTATCCATTTCAACAGACAACGGGCTGACCACGATTTCCGGATCGCTCGGAATGGGTTCGCCGGAAATGCTGGGCAGGCGGTCGGCAAATTCCGGATGGTCAATAAACGGATTGCGATTATGCTGCCAGTTATTGTAAATGCGATCGTTTCGACGCCGTTCCCAGTTATCCACGCTATCCATCCAGTGCCACTGGTACAGCGTCGATTTTTTGCCGAACACAGGATCGTTGGCCGTGGTGGAAGGCGTGTAATCGACCAGTTCCAGATCGTAGCCCTCTTCGCCCTCATAACGCACCACCATGTAGTACATCATGCGCGCCACATCGCCCTTGTCTTCGTCGCGCGGCTCCCATGAATCGCTGTCATAATAGCAATTGGTCACCCCGTCCGGATCGGTGTAAAGGCTGCCGCCGTTATCAAAATCCAGATTGCCGCGTTTGCTGTTTACCGAAACGTCGCAGGGCCGGATGTGATGGGCGTCTGTGCCGGCCGGAGGGTCGTTGTCAAAATCGCCGTGTGATTTAGCCCACACGTGCTCGCGATTCCATTGATCAGGATCGCCTCCGTGATCGCTTTTAGGATAGGACCAGCCGGTGTAAATCAGAATCACGTTATTCGGATTGTTGGGGTCTTCATCTGTATCCGAAAGAACGGTCCACAAATCGGCATAACTTTTCTGCGTGTGTCCTTTGATGATATTGTGCAAGGCCGATTTTAATTCTGCGCCCCACAAATTTTGCGTGGCATCGTAATAGGAGTCGCTGTAATAGGCCTGCGCAGAGGTTTCTATGATTAAAGGATGGATGCCATGATCAAATTCAATGTGTAAAAAATCGGTGTAATTGACATTTTGATCGCTTTCAAAATAGATATCAAAAATAAGGTCGCTGTTGGGCGGCATGGGCAGCGGATTTAAATCGCTGCTGAAAACGGCTTCTTCGAACTCGGCTTTTAAAATATGCACTACCTTATCGGAGTTGTTGTGCAACGTAACCTGACGCGTGTGCTTTTCATAAGCGGCTACAGAGCCGAAATTCACCACCGTGTCCGAAGCAGTGATCATTTGCCAGTCGTTTTGCGCAAATAAAAGATGAAAGGAAAAAACAAGGAAAAAAAGAATTAAGCTTTTGTTTTTCATTTAAAACCTCCAATACTCTTGATCTTATTAATGTTTCCCCAAATCTATTGCATCAGGAAACAGCGCGTTGTCTCATACGTCAAAAAAAACACTAAATTTTTTACCGGAACTGCTCACTCAATATGATCAACCTCAAACCCGCTGGGTTCAGGTATGGTTGGAAAATGACAGATTATTTTCAAACGATGGTACCTGCCAGATTTTCTATTGACTCGGCGGCGCCAATTAGAAAAAAGGAAAGCGCACTATGAAATTTCATTCGTTAAAAATCTCCGCTGCCTGCGCGGTGATCTTTTACTAACCGATTCAATTCTTTGCGCACACGCATCAACTCCACCGTGTAATGCGCCAGGGCATCCTGCGATTCATGATCGCTGCGGATTAATTCCTGAATTTCCTGCGCCTGTTTTTCCAGCGTCCATTTTTTAAGCTGAAAAATACAATCTCTGGCAAACTTCAACGGATCGTTAAACTCCATTAAATCCAGCGCCGAAAGCGCCGCCTGCACGTCGACCGCCTCCTGAAATTGTGAAAGAATCTCGCTTTTATCGACTTTGCCCACCTCATCCAGTTCGTTTAAAATGGCCTCGTACACTTCAATAAACGACGGATTCTCGAAAAGATCATAAGAGAGCTGGGAGAGGAGAAAATTTCTGACTCTTTCTTCGCCGTTGAGCAGCAAATAGACCACGCCGGCCTCGGCCAGGTATTGGCCGCGGTGTACGCGATCTTCGGTTTCTGTCGGAATTTCTGGCGAAACGGTTTCAGCCTTCTTCCAGCGCCGCCTCTGCCTTTCCAGCTTTTTAAATTGTTCAACCAGCAGGTCTTCGTTAATCTGCAAAAGGTCTGAGACGAGCGGCAGATAGAGTCCGGTTTTTAAAGGGTCGTTCAATTCCAGCAAATTTTCCAGCAATTGCGAGACAAATTGATTTTTAGCCTGCAACGAGGGTTTGGGGTTTTCCTCATAAAACATATTGATTTCAAATTCCACCGGGGTCAATTGCGATTTCAAATAAGGTTCCAGCGCTTTTAGACCGTTTTTGCGTAAAAACGAGTCGGGGTCTTCGTCCGCCGGCAGCGCGGCAATAAAGGCGTTAAGACCGTTCTTCTCCAGAATATAGCCGTTGCGCAGGGCTGCCTTGCGCCCGGCGTCGTCGCCGTCGTAAAGCAGCAATACCTTTTGCGTGTAGCGCCCGATTAATCGCGCCTGGTAGTCGGTTAGCGCCGTTCCGGAAGTTGCCACCACATTGGTTTGCCCGTGCTCTACCAGTTGCAGCAGATCAAAATAGCCTTCCACCAGAATAACCAGGTCTTCCTCGCGAATGCGGTTGATCGCCTGGTACAATCCGTAGAGAATGGAACCCTTTTTGTAAATGGGGCTTTCGGGGCTGTTAAGATATTTAGGCTGCTGGTCGCTGCGCAATTGCCGTCCGCCAAAACCAATAATTTTTCCGCTGAGATTATGAAAGGGGAACATCACGCGGTGTCTGAACTTATCGATAAAAGCATCATTGTAAAAACTGCGGGCCACCAGGCCCAATTTTTCAGCTTCGGCCAGGTCCACATTCTTTTTCTTAAACACTTCTAACAAACCGGATTTGGAATCGGGCGCATATCCCAGTTGAAATTTTTTAATGGTGCGCTCGGAAAGCCCACGTTGTTTAAAATAATCCAGCCAGTTTTTAAATTCACGCTTAAAAAGATTGTCTTCAAAATAGCGGGCAGCCGTTTCATTGATCTCGTACAGTTTTTCGAAATATGTGCGCTCTCTGGTTTTGGCCTCCAGGTCTTCTTCGGGAAGCGGAATGCCGGCAAATTCGGCCGCGCGGCGCAGGGCTTCAAAAAAAGAGAGCTTTTCGTACTCCATAATAAAAGTGTAGATATTGCCGCCCTTACCGCAGCCGAAACAGTGAAAAATCTGTTTGGCCGGACTGACCACAAAGGAAGGCGTCTTTTCCGTATGAAAGGGGCAAAGACCTTTGTAGTTTTGCCCGGCTTTCTTTAAAGAAACAAAACGCGAAATATAATGAACAATATTAACCGCGCCGCGAATCTCGTCTATTTTTAAAGGATTGATTTTTCCCATAATTATTTAAAAAATATTAAGTTGACTTCAATTGCTCTACTTTCTAAATTAAACACTTTTAAGCATCAAGAGCAAATTTAAAGTTAAAAGGAGGCGACTAATGGGACAACAATTTCCTGAAAAGCAAATCAACATCGAACTGGGCGAGCAAGAAGCCGAAGGCATTTACAGCAATCTGGTGCTCATTTCACACTCTCCGGCCGAATTTGTTTTTGATTTTACTCGAATTTTGCCCGGAAAGCCAAAAGCAAAAGTTTACGCCAGGATTGTAATGGCTCCGCAACACGCCAAATCGCTGCTTAAAGCTCTGGAAGAAAACATTCGCAAATATGAAGCGCAGTTTGGCGAAATCGTCATACACGGCATGGATCATAAAGATAAAAACATTGGCTTCCAGACGGACAAATAGCAAAGTTCTCAACGCAATCCCTGTCCAATACAAATGAAGCTGAATTGCATTCGACCAATTAATTCTTTAATTTTGATGATTTATGGAGAATCTTATTAAAGATGCAATTGCACGGATATACGAGCGAATAGAGGCCGCCTGCCAGCGCGCCGGAAGAAGCCGAGAAGAAATAACGCTGGTGGCGGTAAGCAAAACCATGCCGCCCGAAGTTATTAAGCAGGCCTACGACGCCGGCTTAAGGGTGTTTGGCGAAAACCGCCCGCAGGAGCTAAGAGATAAAGCCCGGCTTTTACCGGAAGATATTCAATGGCATTTTATCGGGCACCTGCAAACCAATAAAATTAAATACGTGGCGCCGCGTGCGGTTTTGATTCATTCGGTCGATTCCCTGCGGCTGGCCGAAGCGCTGGATCAATTCGCCGAAAAGCGGTCGCTGACCATTCCGGTTCTGCTGGAAGTCAACGTCAGCGGCGAAAGCTCCAAATTCGGCTTTGCGCCCGAAAAAACGCCGGAGGCTTTTGAAAAAATTGCAGGCTTAAAACATTTACATATTAAGGGATTGATGACCATTGGCCCGTTAAGCGACGATCGGCAAAAAATTCGCCAGGCCTTTCGTCAACTTTACAATTTGCGAGAAGATTTGCAAAAAACGGCTTCTGGTGTGGAGTTGCCTGTGTTATCCATGGGCATGAGCGGCGATTTTGAAATCGCCATTGAAGAAGGCAGCACGCACATCAGGATCGGAACGGCCATTTTTGGCGCAAGAGGGAGGCAACCTTGAAGTTAACACCCATCGACATCAAAAAGCAGGAATTTAAAACCGCCCTGCGCGGCTACGACCGCGTGGAAGTGGAAACCTATCTCGAATATGTGGCGGAAGAATACGAACGTCTGTTGCAAAACAACCAGCGTCTGGAAAAAGAAGTCGGCGCTTTAAAGGCGGAACTACGCCATTACAAGGACGTGGAAAAGACGTTAAAACAAACCCTGTACGAAGTACAACAAACCTCTCAACTGTCCAAAAAGACTTCGGAAAAGGAAGCGGAATTGATCCGGCGCGAAGCCGAAGTACAGGCTAAAAAGATGATCGAAGATGCGCGTGCGGAAGTGAGCGTTTTAAAACGCGAACTGGCCGACTTAAAACAGCAAAAAGATTCCTTAATCACGCGCCTGCGTTATTTGCTCTCTTCGCAACTGGAACTGCTGGAAATTTTAGAAACGGACGATGCGCAACTGGATAAATTAAAAAGCAAAACACACCAGGTGTTTAAAGGTTCTAAACGCGCCCTGCCGGTTCAGGAAAAATCCACAAAAAAAACGGCTCCTGCGGAAAAAGAACCGGAAATTAATATTCAGAACGACAAAACGCCTGCCGCCCCGAAACCAGAAAAAAAGCAGGCGAAATCGTCTGAAGAAAAAAATTCAAAAAAGAGCGCCGATTTTTTTAAAGACATCTTCGGCGATGATCTGGACGATTTTTTAAAATGAGGGAGAGAGGGAATTCATTAACATAAAGGGTGGAAACATGAATGGCATCAAGTTTTTTAAGTGGATTGTTCTGCTGGGGCTTTTGTTCAGCATTCTGGCCTGCAGCGGGAAGCGCTATGTTTCGTTAACCGACCCGGAATCTCAGGCCTCTGTGCGCATTAATTTGAAAGACGGAACATACCGGGAAGGCATCATTGTCACGGGCGATTCGGTCAATCTGATTTATGTGGATGCGCGCACACACAAAAAGAGTTTAATCAAGTTTGACGATATTAAATACATCGTCAAAATTAGCAGATATTTTGATTTTGAAGGAAATCCTATTCCAATCCATGAGATCAAACAACACAAATCCCCTAAAAACACCATTCTTTACGGAATGGCGGGGCTCTTTTTAGGAGGAGCCGTTGGCACCGGCGTGGGCATTGGTCTCTACTCCATCGACCAACCTTTGCTGGCCAACGTTAGTATTTTAGTGTTTGGCGGCCTGGGCGCTTATTACTTTGGCAACAAGGGTTATTACAAAGATATCGAAGAAGCGGCCTTTGCGGCCCGTAAAGCGCGCTACGAAGAATACAAAGCCATCCGCGCCGAAAAACGCAGATTGGAAGAGTTGAAAAGAAAAAAAGAAGAGTTGTTAAAAAAATTGAAACAGAAAAAATCTAAACAAGGAGCCAGTCAGCAAGATGATTAGTCGGGAAGCCTATCTTCAGCAAATTAGCGAAGCCCATGATTTTATCAGGGGCAAAATTGAAAACGACCCGCAGATCGGGATTATTTTAGGAACCGGGCTGGGCGGTCTGGTCAAGGAGATCGAAATCGCACAGGAAATTCCCTATCAGCAAATTCCCCACTTCCCCGTTTCTACGGTGGAAAGTCACGAGGGCAAGCTGATCTTTGGCACGCTGGGCGGAAAACAGGTCATGGCCATGCAGGGGCGTTTTCATTATTATGAAGGCTACTCCATGCAGCAGATCACCTTTCCGGTGCGCATCATGAAAAAACTGGGCATTAAAACGCTGCTCATTTCCAATGCCAGCGGCGGCATGAATCCGCTGTTCCGCAAAGGAGATTTAATGCTGATCGAAGACCATATCAATTTGCTGGGCACCAATCCCCTGATCGGCCAGAATCTGGACGAGTTCGGTCCGCGTTTTCCGGACATGTCCGAGCCCTATTCCAGACGGTTAATCGCTCTGGCCGAGGATGTGGCTCTTGAAAACAAGATTAAAGTTCAGAAGGGCGTTTTTATTGCCGTTCCCGGGCCCAGCCTGGAAACGCGCGCCGAATATCGCTTTTTACGGGCGGCGGGCGCCGACGTGGTTGGCATGTCCACGGTTCCGGAGGTAATTGTGGCCAATCACCAGAAGATGGAAGTGCTTGGTATTTCGGTTATTACCGACGAATGTTTTCCGGAAGCGCTGGAGCCGGTTGATGTGGAAGAGATCATTCGCGTTGCCGGACAAACAGAACCGAAATTGACGCTGATCATGCGCGAAGTGGTTAAACGACTGTAGAAATTACGAAACCATCTAATGAATGGAGTGGAAGAGAAGATGTTTAAGGAAGTGAAAAAAAACCTGCAATTACCAGAAATCGAAAAACGCGTTTTAGAGTTCTGGAAAAAACATAGAATTTTCGAAAAATCCGTTGAAGAACGCGAAGGCAAAGCAAAATACATCTTTTACGAAGGCCCGCCAACGGCCAATGGCAAACCGGGCATTCACCATGTGATGTCGCGAACGGTTAAAGACGTGATTTGCCGCTTTAAGACCATGGAAGGTTATCAGGTGCCGCGTAAGGCGGGTTGGGATACGCACGGCCTGCCGGTGGAAATTGCGGTGGAAAAAGAGATGGGCATTACCAATAAAAAAGAAATTGAAAAAATCGGCATCGAAAAATTCAACAATGCCTGTAAAGAACTGGTAAACCGCCATATCGAAATGAAGGAAGGCTGGCGCACGCTTACCGATCGCATGGGCTACTGGATCGATCTGGAGCACGCCTACATCACCTACAAAAACGAATACATTGAATCGGTGTGGTGGGCGATTAAACAAATTTTCGATAAGGGACTGATCTATCGCGATTTTAAAATCGTGCCCCAGTCGCCGACTATCGAAACGCCGTTAAGCTCCCATGAGCTTTCGCTGGGCTACAAAGAGGTCAAAGACCCCAATTGTTACATCAAAGTAAAAATTCTGGAATCGCCCAAAAAAGAGCTGCAGAATGCGCACCTGTTGGTATGGACGACCACGCCCTGGACGCTTATTTCCAATGTGGCCATGGCCGTTGGGCCGGACATCGATTACGTGCTGGTCAAAAACACGCGTAAAATCAAAACCAAAGAGGGCGAAAAAACGTTAACCGACCTGCTGGTGCTGGCCGAAGCCAGATTGCAGGTGCTGGACGGCGAATACGAAATTTTAGCGCGCTTTAAAGGCAAGGAGCTTTTTGGGACGGTTTACGAACAAATTTTCGAATTTTTACCCATCGACCGCCAGAAATACCCCAATGCGCTTACGGTTTTAACCGCCGATTTCGTCTCTACCGATGACGGTTCGGGCATTGTGCACATTGCGCCAGCCTTTGGACAGGACGACTACGACATGTCTAAAAAATACAACCTGCCCTTTTTACAACCGGTTACTCCGGGCGGACGCTTTACCGATGAGGTGGGCGAATTTTCCGGACGAACGGTCAAAACCTTCCAGTACACCGATCACGTGGAAGAAGGCGTGGACAAAGACGTGGTGGCCGGTTTAAAAAAGCGCGGCAAATTGTACCGCAACACCTTTGACTATGTGCACAGCTACCCACATTGCTGGCGTACCGACAATCCGATCATCTACTACGCACGCGAATCGTGGTTTATCGATTCGCCCAAATACAAAGATCAGATGATCGCGCTGAACAAGACCATCAACTGGAACCCGAAAGAGATTGGCCCCGGCCGTTTTGGCAACTGGCTGGAAGACGTTAAAGAGTGGTCGCTTTCTCGCGATCGTTACTGGGGCACGCCCCTGCCGCTGTGGGTTAGCGAAGACGGCGAAGACATTATGGCCATCGGCTCCATCGAAGAGTTAAAAGAGGGCTGGTACGAAAAAGAAGACGGCTCGCGCGTACCAGTCTCCGAAATGGAAGAGCAGATCGATTTACACCGCCCGTTTGTGGACCGGATTATTTTCGAAAAAGACGGCAAAATTTACCGTCGCACCCCGGAAATTGTGGACGTGTGGTTCGATTCCGGCTCCATGCCCTTTGCTCAGTTCCACTATCCGTTCGAAAACACAGAACTGTTTGAGAGCAGTTTTCCGGCCGATTTCATTGCCGAGGGCATCGACCAGACGCGCGGCTGGTTTTACACCCTGCACAATATCGCCACGGTGCTATTCAACAAACCGGCTTTTAAAAACATCATTGTCAACGAACTGATTTTAGATAAAGACGGGCAGAAGATGAGCAAGTCGCGCGGCAACGTGGTTTACCCGATGGAGATGATGGACAAGTACGGCGCCGACGCTTTGCGCTGGTACTTTATGATCGTCAGCCCGCCGTGGATTCCCAAAAAATTTGACGAGGCCGGCCTGCAAGAAGTGGTAAGACGTTTCTTTTCCACATTACTCAATGTTTATTCCTTTTTTGTGATGTACGCCAACTTAGACGGCTATTCCGGCAAAGAAGAAGCCGTGCCCTTCGAAGAGCGGCCAGAAATCGACCGCTGGATTCTCTCGCGCTTGTACACCGTGGTTGAGCAGGTTCGCAAAAGCCTGGATAATTACGATATTACGCGCGCCGTGCGGGCTTTGAACGACTACATGATCGACGATGTGTCTAACTGGTACGTACGACGCAACAGAAGGCGCTTCTGGAAGGCGGAAGCCGGCGCCGATAAGCTGGCCGCCTATCAAACCCTGCACGAGGTTCTGCTGACCTTTGTTAAATTGATGGCGCCCGTTGCGCCCTTTATTGCCGAGGAAATTTATCTGAACCTGAAACAGGAAAATGATCCGATGAGCGTACATCTGGCCGATTTTCCGGAACTGGACGAGGCGTTACAAAAACGACGCGATGCCTCTTTAGAAAAGGCCATGTCCCTGGTTCAGAAGATCGTTTCCACCATCCGCGCCCTGCGTAACGACAAACAGCTTCGCGTGCGCCAGCCATTGAGCCGGGCGTTGATTTACACGCCTTTTAAACAGGAGCGCGAGAACATCCTGAAAATGGCCGACATCATTAAAGAGGAAGTTAATATTAAAAATCTGGAACTTATTGACGATGATACTTCTATTGTTGAACGAAAAGCTAAACCCAACTTTAAGGTGCTGGGAGCGAAAGTCGGCAAATTAATGAGCCAGCTCAAAGGCGTGATCACCGGTTTTAATAGCGATAAAATCAGGGAGCTGGAAGAAAAAGGCTTTATCCATGTGTTCATTGACAACCATGAATTAAAATTAGAAAAAGAAGACGTCATCATTTCTTCCGAGGCAAAAGGCAATTTTGCGGTATTTGCCGAAGATCAACTGACGATTGCTCTGGATTTAACGCTGACTCCGGAACTTCTGGAAGAGGGTTTTGCCCGTGAATTTGTCAATCGCGTTCAAAATCTGCGCAAAGAGTTCGGTTTTGAAGTCACCGATCACATTAAGATTGAAGTCGATGGCCTGCCGGAGGAAAAGAAAATGGCATTGGAACGTCAAAAATCTTACATTAAAAATGAAACGCTTGCCGAAGATTTAATCTTTGTGCGTTTGAACGAAGAATCGGCAAAAGAAGTCAAAATCGACGCTTTTTCATTTAAAATCAATTTAGTTAAAATTTAATTGTGAGGATTTTATGAACAAGAAGGATCTCGAACGTTTCAAAAATATTATCCTGAGTAAAAAGGAAGAAGTGATAAAGAATCTGGAATATCTGCGTTCTACGATTCTTGATTCCACCACGCGCGAGGCAACCGGCGATCACTCCGCTTACTCATTTCACATGGCCGATCAGGGAACGGATAATATGGAACGTGAAAAAGCCTTTCTGTTTGCCGCCCGTGACGAAAAATATCTAAAGCAGCTGGACATGGCCCTGGAACGCATTGAAAACGGCACCTACGGTATTTGTCGCGTTTGCCGCAAAGAGATCGATCACAAACGGCTGGAAGCAGTTCCGACAACGACCATCTGTTTTGATTGCAAAGTAGCTGAATCCGGAAGATAGAACGCAGAATGGAAAAAAGGCTATCGTTTAAGACCATGGGCGGAATCATTGTTCTGGTAATAATTCTGGACCAGATCACCAAATACATTATTAAAACCAATATGAGGCTCGGCGAATCAATCCCCGTTCTTGGTAACTTCTTTTGCATCACGTACGTGGAAAATCCGGGAATGGCTTTCGGTATTCGCGTCAGCAATCCTGTTGTTTTCAGCGCGCTATCCCTATTTGCCGCCGCGCTGGTATTTTACTACCTGTTCCGCTTGCGCAATGAGGGCTGGTTGATTCAAACGGCGCTAAGCCTGATTGCCGCCGGCGCCATCGGCAATTTGCTCGATCGTTTTATTCATGGAAAAGTCGTCGATTTTTTGGACGTGGAATTTTTTGATATCTCCATCCCTGCCTTCCGTTTTTTAAGCCTGGAGTTTCCTGGTTACAGTATGACGCGCTGGCCGGTGTTTAACGTGGCCGATTCGGCCGTAACGGTGGGGATGACCATTCTCATCTTTTACATCATCTTTATTGGCGATCCCTTAAAAAACCTGGAATATCCCGGGCAATCCTCAAAAAGCGAAGCGAAAACGGAAACCGAGTAGCGTTATAGTGGAAGAAAAAAAGACCATCATTGTTACGGAATCGGAGGTTGGGTTCAGGCTCGATCAGTTTTTGGCGGGTAAGTTCCCGGAATACAGCCGGTCTTATTTCAATAGACTGATTAAAAATAATGATGTGCTGGTTAATAACCAGCCATCTAAAAGCGGCTACCTGCTGCGCCTGGGCGATGAAATTTCCGTGCATCTAAAGCGCACACAAATCGATATGGAGCCTGAGCCCATTCCCATTAACATTGTGTACGAAGACGAGGATCTGCTGGTTATTGACAAACCGGCCGGTATGGTCGTTCATCCGGGCAAAGGCAACGAATCGAATACGCTGGTTAATGCCCTGCTCTACCACACCAACAGTCTGGCCGATACCGGCGAGGCTGTGCGTCCGGGTATTGTGCATCGGCTGGATAAAGACACCTCCGGCCTGCTTGTGATTGCTAAAAATGATCGGGCGCAACGCCATCTACGCCGCCAGTTTGACACGAAAGAAATCTTTCGCATTTACTGGGCGCTGGTTTGGGGCGACTTTGACGAAGATAGGGGCGTGATCCGCGAGCCCATCGCCCGCAGCCGTAAGAATCCCATTAAATTTGTGGTGGATCCGCGCGGGCGCGACGCCGTAACGCGCTTTAAAGTGCTGCAACGCTTTCAATACGTTACTCTGCTGGAAATCCGGCTGGAAACCGGTCGCACGCATCAAATTCGCGTGCACATGCGCCATATTAATCATCCGGTGGTTGGCGATCAGTTGTACAACGGGCGTGAGACGCAATTGTTGAACCTGCCGCAAAATTTACGCAAGCGCGGGGAGCATCTGCTTAAGCTTCTTCCCCACCAGACATTGCACGCCAGAAAACTCTCCTTTTTACATCCGCGCACCGGACAACGCGTGGATTTCGAAGCGGACCTGCCAGAAAATTTTAAAACCGCCCTGCAAAAATTGCCGGATTTGTTTATGCTTTAGCGCATTTGCGCCACAAAATGTAATCGAAAGCCGCTGGATATTTCGGCTGCGCTGTCGGGTTTTAATCCGGAAGGGATTTACACATAGAATTGGATTTGGCTGGAATTTTTGGGAGGATTTTGAAGCCTTATTCAGATGCAATAAAATTTAGTACAGGAAGAATATGGCGACGATAAATTAATGTACCTGTATCATTCGGATGCAAATTATCACTTGTGAAAGTATTTCCTGTTACGCCACTACCTACTGTTGCTTCACCATAGTTCCACCCTTTGTTGCGAGCTTCTTCAATAAAAACATTTGCCATATCTATAAATGGGACATCATTCTTTTCGAGAAAGAGCTCTTTTGTTTTATTCCAATCACTCATATATTTTTCATTAATTTTACCATCTACAAAATAAGAATTTGGCCAATGTGGTAAATATGTAAATACTTCAAAATCTTGCCAATTATTGGAACGTTTTTTTAAAGAGTTTGGGTTATCAAAGCCAGGACGATCGCCCCAAACAAAATCATAAGCATATTCCCAACTGGAACGGGGAGTATTATTTATACACTGTTCTAAAATTATCAAATCCGGATGTCTTCCAAATAAATCATTTTCTATAAATCTATCTAAATTATTAGGAGGTCGATAAAAATTATGACTACCTCTAGCAATGTTAATTACGAATATTGTATAACCATTATATTTCTCTATTCCCCAATATAAAAGACGTTTTGAATTTGAGCCTTTAGACAACCGCACTTTAACAACGCCCATGTTTGAAACTCTTTGAAATTTCAAACGCTTCAAATATATTGAATTTCCCCAACCATAATTTCGTGAATTTTGTTCATACATAGAAAATCTATAATTATGGGCTTCAATATCTCCTTCAATTTTTATCTGGCCAGAGCCACCAGATACTGTTACTAAAACATTATCTTCTGCTAATGTATCGCTTCGATAAATAAAATTACACTTTTCATATTTAGATAGATCCCAAGAGAATTCGATATATGCATTTTCAGAGATACTAAATCTGGTAATTGAGCCATCATCTCGCGTGCCGACATAGCCATTAAACATATTATTAATCCAACACTCATCCCAAGCTTCATTTTGTTCATAAGTTAGGAAATCACCATATTCTTTAAAAACAAAATCAGAGTCAAAACGGTCATATTTAGGTTTATTTTTAACAAGTGTGGCCCAAATATAATAGGCTAAGTTTTGGCTTTGCATTTGTGGAGGAAGTTTTGGATGTAATTCTTCCGGCCAATATGTAGTATGCCTTTGTCTTGAAATATATGAATCACCTAAAATTAAAACTGTTAAATCCTTATTTCGGTTAAAATATTTATCTCTAAAATTAGGTAGTTTATCTTGCAATTCTGGATATAAGTTTGTCCAATTGATCGTAGTAAAACGCCACACTTTGCCTGGAACTTGCTTCCAATAATAAGAAACAGTATCACCATTAATCACTTTTGCATAGTTAGCTATGACTTGCCAATAGTATGTTTTACCTGCCTCTAAATTTCGAACGTAATAATTGTTAGATTTTGAATTTTCTAAATACTTAACAGTAGGCGGGTTCTGAGTACCGAAAAAAAGGTCAAAAGAGTAAGCCTTGCTACAATCCCACGTAAGATTTAATGATAATTTTTGATTGGTTGAGTTGTCAATCGGCGATGGGTTCGTCGGTACTGGTAGTGCTTCCTGTGTGGTAATAACAGAAATTGCTTTATCTCCACCATTTGAAAATATATATATTTCTTGATTGTATAAACCGACACGGATGCTATCCCTATTAATAGTAACTGTTATTATGTCCTTCTCGTCATCGCAAGTACCAAATGCTGGATTGATGGAAATCCAGTTAACATCATTTGGTCTCATTATTTTATACTTTAATTGCTCAACACCAGACTCAAAAAGCCCGTTTTCCTTTCCTGAGTTTTCTATTATAAATTCCTTTTCAACTTCATCTGAGCCAAAATCGAGTTGATTGGTAGAAACTTTTAATTCTGCCTCACCTTTTGTGCAGCTAGATAATACAACATATGTAACTATTGTTAAAGTAAATAGAATTTTATAAAACATATTTGAAATCCGTTTAATAAAAATTGAATACTATTTTCAAAATAATCATGAAGATAGAAACAGATATATAGTGACCGGAAACATAACATTTAATTCCTGCGGCGTCTTCAGCTGTTAACAGAAAAGTATTGTTAGAAATTCAATCTTTTTTGTATCTTATTTGGATTTTGCCTACAATCAAGGATTGCGTAAACAATAACCGTATCTTCATGAACTTTGTAATAAATGGCAAAGGGAAATCTCTTTGATAACATCCTATGATATCCAAACTGCCTTTGATGTATCCCCCCGTATAATTGTAAAGAGTCAATATCTGAAAATAATGTATCTATAAAATAACCTCCTAATCCTTTACTTAATTTTTCATAAAACTCATATCCTCTTTTCAAATCTTCGATTGCAGATTCTAAAATTCTTATTTTCATTTAGATATACTTTCGGATCTTATCTTTTGCCTCATTCCAGTTTAATATTGCTTCTTTACCGTCTTTTATTTTTTTTTCTCTTTCTTCTAAAACAGCTTTATGCCAAAGGGAAGAAGGAATCTGCTTTTCATATTTAATCAAATCACTCCAGATTTCTTCCATTAATTTTAATTTTTCTTCAATTGTCATATTTTCTAAAATAATTTCCATTCTTTAGCTCCTTAAACATAAACTTCTAAAATTCTTTTATATTTTATCTATACTTTCAATATTTTTGCAACCGATATGGGAATTTTTTTATTTTACTTCCAGCGTAAAGATTAACCACTCTCCACCAAACGTGGTTTGTTTAAACTTCTGTCTGCAACACTCGTTTTATATACCTGCCTCAAAAAAACACACTACTTTTTAATATTTTATGAAAAAGACCTCTCAAAGTCAAACCAGAACCGTGTGTTTTTATATCCGTCCTTTTAAAAACATCTTTCTTTTATGTCGGTGTCCAGTTTAATTCCCCAGGTGTAGGATCGAGATAATTCCCCAGGTTTAAAAAAATTTTAGTATAAATTAAGCGAAATTTTCTTTTTAATTCAACTTTAATTTTCAGTAAATATTTGAGTTCAGTATAAAAACCACGAATTTCACAAATGGACACGAATATGTTTTATGTAATTTAAATAAAAACCATAGTCCATTTTAAATGAAATTAGATAATAATACCTTTTTAGAGTGAACTCATATTTTATTTTCTTTTACCTAAAGGATTGCATTAGCAATAATCGGATCAGGAAAGATGTGCATCCAATCCGTAATATCTCTATTCGAATTTAAGATCATAGATTTTTTACCATACCTTTGATCTACCAAAGCATAAAATATTTGCGCCCATTGTTTGGAGATTGCAAGGAAAGCAAAATCATCGATGGCTATAAGGTCTAACTTATTTAGTTCTTTTTAAAAGAAGATGGACTTCATTTTTTAAAAGCGCTTTTTCTGAGCTACTTGAAATAAGCGTTGGTAGATTTCTAAGGCAGCGAAGCCGCAACCAAAATCAACCGTAACGTGCGCAAAGTAATTTTTCCGCAGATTACACCAATAATCGCAGAAAATGATTAAACAAACTATTCTGAGACTAAAGCTAAGCAAATCGGCGCTATTTACGCCCGGGGGTGTCTCAAAAGCGAAATTAAATGTATATTTATTTAATATCATGGAAAACCTTACATTGGCCATCTCCCCCTGCCCCCCCTGATTTATTATAGTCAAATATTTTAATAATAAAGTTATTAACAATATGTTAATAACTGTAGAGGGTGTGGATATGTGGATAACTCATTTTTTACACACCTAACTCCTTTCTTTTTAATATGTTAATTATTGTGGATAACTTTTTCGCCTATTTTTTGAGATATTTTACCTTGTTCTACCCTGATATTCGAGAGTCTGTATTTTAACAGCTCTTATCTTACTTAATCGGAACTAAGGTAAATATGACGGGAAGCCTTTTTTTGCTCTCTTACCGAAGGTCATACTATCTGTATGCCTTTATGGGGGGGCCGAAGGTCTTCCCGCCATATCTCAAATTGTTGCTTTTAGGCTGCTTTATTTGATTTTTTATAGCCTTCTATGTAGAAACTATCATCTCTTACTAATGCAAAAATAATGGCTAATATCTTTCTGGATAACGCCGTTAAAGCCTTGGCGCTGGCCATCCCTTTCTCCTTATGTACCTGATAAACTTCTTGTAAGATACCTCTACTTGCATTGATGGCTATATAAAAAAGAGCTTTTCTTAATAAACTCCGACCGCGTTTGCTTATGTGATGTTTACCTTTATGTTGGCCAGAACTGACTTCATACAGGTTTAATCCCGCTATCTTCTCTAACTCACGATAACTTTTATATCTGCGGATATCTCCTAACTCTCCTATTAAAATGGCTGCGATTATGGGTCCTATCCCTTTTATGGATAATATGTTCCTGCTGTATGGCACTTCTTTTAAATAATTCTCTATCTCATCCTTTAGTGACTTTTGATAAGATTCTAAACGATCTATCTGATCAAGATGTATCTTGATCTCCATTACAATGGACCGGGTTCCTTCTTTGATGCCTCCGCTCATCTTAGCAGCTTCATATAAAGCAAGGGCCTTTTCTTCACCTAATCGGTTTTTACTTACTGACTTTATTAGCTCTGTTAGCTTTGTTAAGCCTAAATCCAATATGAATTGAGGTAAAGTATAATGAGCCAAAAGATAACGTGAAGTCTTTGTAGTTAAATCTCTCATGACCTGAGAGAATTCCGGAAATATCTTAAATAACTGTCCCTCAATTCGATTATAACTCCTTCGTAGATCTTCAAGTATTTTCTCTCTTAAATGAACCAATTCGCGTAATTCCGCAAAAATTCCCTCTGGGATGATTACTGTTAAATATTTGTTTAATTCTATTATATCTGCTATGACCTTTGGGTCTTTTTTATCTGTCTTATTGGGACTATTGTCCGTTAATTCTTTCAGGCGCTTGGTATGCATCGGATTTATTTGTACAATCTCATAGCCCCTTCGATGTAGATAATGAATGAGCGCAAGCCCATAGCTGCCAGTGGATTCCAGGCCAAATAAACAATTCTTAAGACCGGTCTTTGCTCTGAAGCTTTCTACTTTTTTTAAAAAATATTCGAATCCTTTACCTGTGTTAAAAAACTTAAACACTTCTAACTCCTGACCATCTTTTGTACGTGCATAACCGTAATTAAATTTTTTGCCTATATCCACTGTAACTAATAAGGTTTCTTCGTTGAATTTTCTCTCTTTTTTGTTTATTTTCCCCATGACTATGCTCCTTTCTTTTTTTTTAAATCAGCTTACAATTTAAGGAGTATAGTCTTTTCTTTCATCCTTTTGTTGACAACTATAATATAGTAAGCTCTCCCCCGAAAATCGGGAGAGGGGGAATTAAAGGGGGTGAGGGAAAGAAGAATTTTATAAAAATACATTGTCTTTGACTTTTGGGACAGCCCCGGGCTGGGAGATGAGTTTTTAAAACAGTACAAAAATTTTCGCACGCTAAGGCATTACATTTTTTGAAGGAAGTATTCTAATAGTAGTAAAAAAGAAGTCGTTTTTGCAATAACGACTTCTCTAAATAAAACTGTTCAATTATTCTCAACTGTCCATTTTGATTTTATCCAGTTTATTTAATTGGATTCGTCTCCAATAGCAGGATTGAAAGGCGCAAATATACCGTCCGGGTTTTCCAATTTAATCCAAACATGCAGTTGCCATTGTTTCAATTCCTCATTGAAATGCCATTCATCCAGATCTCCGGTAAATCCTTCAGGCGGATTGCCCGGATTTTCCGGATCCTCAGGAATGATTGAATATTCAACGGCAACCATTTGCATAACACCATTTTCATCTGGCAAGTATAAAATAATCTCTGGTTTTTCCAATTCAAAAACGCCATCGGAATAAGCCGGATTTAAAAAATGATGCCCCATATTTGGCACATAACCGGATACATCGATCCATCCTTCGCTTTTAGCAACTTTAAAATCAACATATTTTTCTGTTGCTTCTTTTAATTGATTAACTTCTAATTCCCAATCCTCTAAATTCGGTGTATTAACGCCATTTTTATTGCAACTAAATAGTGAAAATACAATTATTGAAATTAGCAATACTAATTTATTCATAGTTAAAATCCTTTCGGTTAATTGTTATTTTACAAATGTGATTCCATACTTTCCGCATATTTTGGTAACTTTTTCAAAGTCAGGCGGTCCTGGAGGTAAAGCAGCCAACTCTCTGAACATAATTTCAATTCCGGCCGGAAATGCACTGACAATCATTTTTGCTTTTTCTGTTCCCACAACTTTCCATGCATGGACTATATTTTTGGGTGCGAAAGCAGTATCTCCTGCTTGCAAAACAGTTGTTTTTCCATCAATCATCATTTCGACCTGCCCTTCTATTACTCTAAATATTTCATCTTCCTGGCTATGGATGTGCGGAGGAATGCCGACTCCGGGTTCAACATCGCTAACCCAGTCCACAATCTGGTTACCGGTTTCGTTTCCTGCGAATTTATGTGTTTGGATATCCCCCAATACATTTAATATTTCTCCTTCTTTCTCTTTTATGATTTTGGGGTTGACCACATTAAGTGACGACTCTTTTTTAAAAAACTGATTGCTAACAGCAATAGCTGGCATTAAAACAGAAACAGCACTTAAGACCGAAGTTTGAATGAATTTTCTCCTGTCCAAATTATCAATCCTCCAAATTATAATTTCTGGTTGTAATAATTTCAGAGAAATGATAAGGAGAAAGATTCTATTGCACAATGCGATAAAATCGGTAAAACCTTAGAATTTCGGAACGATTAGCTTTTTCTTGTCTGAGAAGGGGAAACACCAGTGTGTTTTTTCATAAAATAACTAAAATAATCCGGTGATGAAAATCCAAGGTCAAAAGCAATTTCTTTGATGGGTTTGTCTGTAAATTTTAGTTCGTATCGGGCAGTCATTAATAGTTTTTCATCAATGAGGCTTTTGGCGTTGGTGCCTAAAATTTCTTTCACGCATTCGTTGAGGTATTTATCCGAAACGTTTAATAATTGTGCATAGGCAGTAACTTTATGATATTCCGAAAATAGTTTTTCAATCTTTTTTTTGAATTTATAGACCAGGGCGGTTTTTTGATTATTGTCGGAAATAAACGATTTAATATTGCATTTTCCATCGCAATAAACAAAAAGTGTGTTCAAAAGCGATAAAATGGCTTCTTCTTTATTGGCCAGATTAGTGCTGTTAAGTTCATCGAGCATTTCGAGTATGGACTGCACCCGTATTTCAATACCAGGGGAAAGGTTTATTTTCGGTATTTCATCAATAGACTTAAAAAAGCGTACCTGGGTAATGTGGAGGTTTTTGAAAACAGGATAATCTAAGATATATTTGGGAATATATAGCAAGTAACCTGACAATGGGCTCATTGCGTTTTTGTAAATCTTCCAATTAACATCAGGCGTAAAGAAGAAAACCGAATTCGACACGTTTTTGTACTTCGTTTTGTTTATTTCGATCTGGTCAATGCCGTTTTGAATCCAGCACAAAGTATAGTGATCTTCATGATTTCGACTGGAAGTCACTTTATTCATTATGGGTGATATTTTTATTTCTTGTGGTGTCATTGTTGTATTACTACCAACTCCCTGCGCTTCACTGGAAATGCTACGCTCAAAACAGCAAAAAAAACAGCCGCCAGACATTTACCAGTGCAAACACTCTTTGAATTAAGCCCCGCAGGCGGGGCAATATTTATCAGGCCATGACACACCTTAAGTTAAAGTACAATTGTCAAAAACATACATTTAACTCTGGAGGTATGTCATGACCCGTTTATTCGATCGTTTTGTACAGGATATGCAACTTAGGAATTTCTCCGAAAGCGCCATCCGTTCTTACACTTACGCTTTAAAACAATTAGCAGCCCATTTCGATAAGGCGCCAGAATTAATCAATGAACAGGAAATTAAAAATTATTTTCTCTTCAACCGAAACTCAAACAGCGGTCATTCTAAGCCTGAAAAAAGTTAATAAAATTTAATGCGGTATCAAAATAGAAAATTTCGAAGGATGTTTAAAAACCATTTAGAAGCTTTAAATTAAAAAAACAATCATTGTTTTAATGTATTGCTTATTTTTAGCTCAAAGTAGAAAGATTTCTTTTAAATCGCCGTCTAAATGCATAAAAAGCAAAGTCGTCAAGGGATGCGCGTGGGGATAAGTCTCCCGCAAGGGACTCCCTGGTAGCACCACGGCCTTGTCGTAGCGTAAGCATGTCACCGTCCCCTTCTCTTTAAAAATGAAAAGGGGAGCAATTGTGCTGTTTTGCTTAACTTTGGTCTTAAAATAATTTGTTTATTCTTTTTCTGCGATGATTAGCGTAATCTGCGAGAAAACTACTTTGCGCGCGTTGTGGTTGTTTTTGGTTGCGGCTTTGCTGCCTTAGAGTGGACTCATCTATGAAATTATAAGAAGATGGCATTCAGTTCAAACAAAAGGTGAAATTGCCAGAGCTTTGTGTTTTCTGATCGAAAGACGGTCAGGAAATATATCAATAAAGCCAAAGAAAAAAGGATTGCCCAAAGTAAACATGGAATTTTCCATATTCTGAATGTCCCCCAAAATTTCAAACAAAGACCTTATAATCGATTGATATTTAACGGAATACATTAGCTGAATTTATGAAAAACTCACCCCATTCCCCCGCCTTGCTCTGTGAGTCTTTTTGCAAAGAGAGGGGGATAAGAGCATACCTAACGTGTTAGTAAGTATGAAATTAGGGGGTGAGTTGTAAAAATGATTTTAGAAAAAATATTGTAATCTTAAAAAATTTGGGGGACATTCAGGGAATTTTCCATATTCTCTTGACAACCTAAAAATAATGCCTTATATTTCATTGTAACAGTTACACTGACACGCAAGGTGTTTATCATGACCATTCATGAACTCATTGAAAAATCGGGCTTTAATCGACGGACCATTTACTTTTACACGCAAATGGAGCTTTTGCCCCCGCCAAAAGGAAAGGGCAAGAGCTTTGAATACAGTGAAGAGCATTTAAAACGCTTGCACCAAATAAAGAAGTTGCAGGCTATGCGCTATTCTTTAAAAGAAATCAGGGAACTTTTGTCCCGGCCCGATTTCTCCCTTGAAGATGAGGTCCAGGTAACGTCGCCACAAGCTTTTCGCCAAAAATTAGTAAGAGAACCTGAGGTACATGCCTTTCAAAGCATGGATGACTCCAATACGCTCTGGCGCAGGCTCCGCATTGGAACAGAAGCCGAATTACAGATAAAATGGCCGCCTTCACAGGAAACCTTAGAAAATCTTGAAAATCAGGTAAAAGAACTTATTCATAAAATAAAAGGAGAATTAAAATGATGGACGTTGATTCATCAATACGTGTTGAGGTTGAGGGTATTTTTAAAGACTCTCTGGCCTTAAAAGCCCTGACCTATCGTGGGAAAATAGATGGTCCGATCGGGAGGTTCAGTCTGCAACAACATTTTACTAACATGTCTATTTTGCCTTTAGAGGTAGTTTACACTTTTCCAATAAATAGCAACATGCTGATTGACGAATTTCATATTTTTTTGAACGGCAAATCAATCCATTCCCAAATTCTACCGTTAGATGAAGCGCAAAAGAGATATGACGATGCCGTTATTGAAGGCGACTCGGCCACCTACATTCAGCAGCATCGGTCAAATATTTTTACATTGAATATCGGTAATCTGGCTCCTAAAGATGATCTGATTATTCAAATCAAATTACTGCAACTTCTTTCCATTGAGGGTAAAACCATCAGACTTACTTTGCCAACGGTTGTCGGCCCACGCTATATCCCCGGACATCCAATTGGAGAGCGCAGTGGATTTGGCTGGGCAGAACCAACCGATCGTGTGCCCGATGCCGACTGGATTACACCGCCTGTGTCTTTTGATGGCGTACCCTATTTGGTAGATTTTCAAATTGATGTTTCACAGAATCTAAAGGTTGAGTCGGTGGAAAGCCCGAGCCATCAGCTTCGTTTTTTTCCTTCGGCTGAAGGCTTTAAAATAACATCCCTGGGTAATGTTGCACCGGATCGTGATTTTGTTTTGAATTTAAAATTAGCAGAATTGCCAACGAATTTACTCTGGAAAACGAAGTTTGATTCCAAAAATATATTTCTGAGCTGGCTCAACGTCCCCGAAGTGGAAGAAGCAGAACATCTGCCGACCGATTACTTCTTTTTAATCGATCGATCCGGTTCAATGGCTTCTACCAAATTAGAGGTCGTAAAAAAAGCCGTGCGCCTTTGTTTTAGAAAGTTCATGCCCGAAGACCGGTTCGCTCTGGCCGCATTTGATCACAATTTCATATTCTGGAAAAACGACTGGCAACAAGTCTCAAATAAAAATATCACAGAGGCCGAATGGTGGCTAAAAAAGATAAACGCCAATGGTGGCACCGAATTGTTACCAGCTTTGCAGAAGTTTTTCTCAATGAATTTTAATCCGGAACGTCGTGTGGTGTTAATCCTGTTAACCGATGGAGAAGTGGGCGATGAAGCGGAAATCGCAGATTTGTTTGATCAGGCGCCGGAGAATTTGAAGGTACTGTTGTTTGGCATTGACACGGCCGTCAACCAGGAACTATTTGAGGCGATTATAGAAAAGACGCCGGGCTTGGTCGAATACATTTATCCCGGCGAGCCCATGGAACAGAAAATTAATCTGCAATTTGAACGTATTGAGTTTCCATTAATCAAAAATGTAATGGTTAACGAGAAAACAGCAATAGTGTTTCCAGACAAAAGCAGTCTACTTCATTCCTCCGATTTGAAACCGGTTCTTGTTTCAATGGATGGTAAGATGGACGAGCCAGTGACTGTATCTATCCAATTGAGGGATGGACAGGAACATAAAATAACGCCGACGATTTTAAATTGCGATGAAGAAATGTCAAAAGCTTTAAACAAATTTTATGCTCAATTCTTGATAAAAAAAGAATTGCGTAAGATTAACAATTTTGAGGTTATGAATAATCCCAGGAATGAAAAACGGATTAAAGAAAAGATTATTAAATTAGCAATAAAGCATCAATTACAAACTGATTTAACGGCCTGGTTTGCTATTGCCGAACGTGAGGAAAAAATTGAAGGCATGCCTGATATTCAGGTTGTTCCTTCGGCTTTACCAGATACCTGGACCGCTCATGCTATTGCTTCACCTACGATGGATGGAATACCGTCCTCATGGTACAGCAGATACAAAAGAGTAAGCAGTGAGGTCAGAACAAAAAGAAAGCCTAAGCATAGTAATGGTGAGCCATTCGTTTTGCATCATGAAATATTTGACAAACTATTTCATAAGAGGGGTAGCAAGGACAGATTCTTTTCGGATAATAAAATATCAGACAAACTATATCATAAATTACTACTCATACAGCGTATCGATGACGGAGCGCTTATTCCTGATGGCTTAAAAAACGAATCTCCAGTCAGAGCAACTTTGTTGACGTTACTGGCCCTGGTTAATGAATTTACTAGAAACCAGAAAGAGGCGCTGGCTTACCGGAGTAATTTCTTCCGCGCATTGATGTTTATTTTAAATCGTCAAAATGAACTTTCCATGACGGATAAAGCAATTTTAAAATTTGTTGTGGAACGACTTCATTCCTTGAATATTCATTTGAAGAAAAAATTAAAAGAAAAGTTCAATAACATTATGGCCCATTATGATGATAGGTTAAACGGTTACTTAGATGAACTTACAAAGGTGAAACTGAGCCATGATTCTGAGAAAAGCTGGGAGGAGTTTATCAGAAAGGTTAATATGTTTAATAATAAGAGCATTAAATAGTTAGAAAAGATTAATAAATAGCGTCCTGTTTCAGCGAAAAATGGGCTTTTTGCCCAAAAACTAAGGTGTAAAATTCCGCATCGAATTGCGTTTTGACGATAAAAATTTCTTCGGATTTGTTAAGAATACACAAAGCGACTGCGTCGTTCCTGACAAATCCTACAAAAGTTCTTTGCTGGTCGCTACGCAATTCGATGCTTAACATCCAGGATCACCTGCCGATATGAAGCGCAAGCGGAATAGCGTGCAGGTAGAGCGTTTTGTTAACTGCCGCGACAGTTCTATTTCAATATTTTCTTTATATATTTTTCTGGATCTTCAATAATTTTATCGTATTCAGATTTATGAATACGTTTAGATTCAAAATCAATTTTTACATCCTGAATAAATTTAGCAAAATCTTTGTTTTGCTCAACTAATTTATTCATTGTGTCCCAATCTAACTTTTCTTTATGCTTTGCAGGGAAAATAACGCTTGATGAATCTATATCTTGCAAATCCAAATGTATTATTCCAATCCCAAATGATGTTGATAATCTCGCTAATTCTGATAATAAATCATCATCTCTTTTTATATACGCTGCAACAAGATAACCTTCATTTGCCCAAGATGAATTTGATACCGCTTGAAAAAAAGATTGCCGATAATTCCCTTTGTTTATGGTTTTCTTTATTTCAAATGAGTATAGTTTTATTACATTATTTTCAGATAGGCGATTAAATTCTATTAAATTGTTATCCCATTCTTCAAGCGGAATATAAAAACCTACTAAATCTGGATGAAGCCATTCATTATAACCATTCTTTTTCGATTTCTCATGATAAATCGTTTTAGTTAGTACACTTCTTCCACGATTGAATGAAGGATTAGCATAAACAAAATAAGTTAATAAAGGATGTAAATCTCTTTCAGTAAAATGGTCTACTTCTTTTGTAGGCTTACTCTCAGTTATTTCTATTTTTTCAATAACATCTTTTGGAAGAAAATCCTTTTTACTTTTCAAGAAAAAACGTGCTGGATTCTTTCCAAGTTTAATAAAGTCTGAATTTTTATTATCTCTTACATCAACAAATAATCTTGCTCCTAAAGATTGCCATGGTGTTTTTCCAGTAACATTTAACTTCTTATCTAAACCTAATTCAACGCCTTTTTCCCATATTTCTTGATAAGTTAGAGGTTTATCAGAATTAGTAAGCACTTCCTTGGCAAAATCAAATAGTGAGTATTTCATAAACGCACCATTATTTTTATAATGTTTAGGCAGTTAACGATTGAGCTAACCGGATTTGCCACGCGCCAACAAACTTTCACTTGGCTAAGACGTTCTCACTGGGCGATGGCGCATCCCGCGTGGCAAATTCCGTGTTTAGCGTTTTGTTAGGCCATATGAGAATTTATTTTAATTCTTCTTTAATTTCATAAATATATTTTTGCCAGACGACTTTATCAACTCTATCATCTAAAGGATAAAATTTATCAAATGATAATTTTAGATTATCAGATAATCCATATTTTTCAAAAAAAGATCCGTAGATTTTTGGACCATATCTTTTTAATTCAAAGACAAGTTCAGTATAATATTCATCACCTGCTATCATTAAACCGATATCAAAATTTTGATTAAACGCATTAATTAACATTTCTTTGGTAAGAGCAATATCTACACCTTTTTCTCTTTTATTTTTACGCTTGAATAAAATTGGTTCAAAATCATTTTCACGTAATTTCTTTTTAAGATTGTAAAAATATTTATCATCACCTTGATAGGAGCTAAACCAATATTTTCTAATGAAATTCCATTGATTATATTTATTGAAACTATCAACTAAAATGCTTGATAGTTTAATTGCATTTAAAGGAGGCTTATCCGCTCGGAAATTTATATTTAAAAATTTAGAAAGCTCAATTAAAAGATTAGAACCATCAACAAATACCATTAATTTTGGAACAATACTTTGCATATTATAATTCAATTATGAACGTAAAGCTATGATTTACATTCATGGCGTAAGATACATAAAAAACCAGGCATTATTTTCATTTTTGCTTATAGGTACTTCTACTCTTTATATTAAACGACAACCGTCCAGCAAACAAAAGTGAAAATAGATAGAGTAATGAAGCTATACCGATGTTCCATACAAGAAAAGCTTCGTCGGAGCTATGCAACGCGTTGTCAACAAATGGCATAAAAAACACTAAAATTATGCTACCTATTAATGCCACGACCCTTTCCAAATATTCTAGTTGGCTCTGAACGTTTTTAGGACCACTACGCGAAGGATAACGATATAACATCAAAACCCCTAAAGCAAAGATAACCAAATAACTAATCGCCCAGTAGGAAAATTTAGAAGGCATATTATTATCACCTAAAGGGTTGTAAAATATTCTCATTTCAGCATAAACAGTCGCAAGGCCGTCTATAGTCTCGTCTCCACATCTAGGACAATAATAGTAAGACCCTTTTTTGGCTGTTTCATATTTATCCCAAGATACAAGATACACTCTAGTGATCGAAGGGGGGACTTTATTATCTATGAAAACATCTCTTATAGTGAAAAAACTCTCGCGAAAGGGGAAAGCATATTTAACCTGCTTTGAAGCGTACCGTTTCCATGAGTAACTAGGATCTGCTGAAAATGCCGGGCATCCTATAGAATGAATGTCACCCCATTGATTTTTAAACAATTCTTCTAACAATCCTATCAAGGCTAATCTCAAGTTCAAAGCAACAATTTCTTTATGTTCCTTAGGTGTGCGCCTAACGATATAGTCGCTAAAATGAAATGCATTTGCTATTACAGGTAGAGCAGCAAAAGCACGTATCTCCCTTTTTTGAAAAAACTTGCTTTCTTCGGGCACTCTCCAGATATATGGTTGTAATGCATGCGGTTGCTTCCATTCTTTAGGTTTCTCCAAAATCTCTCCACTTTCTAAATGCATTCCCCATATTTTCTCCAAATCAAGTCTATTTTGGTTAAGTCTGAATATTAACTGTGTAACCATAGTTTTGTATGTGGGCAGATCGTAAAAAGAACCACGCAAGGCTTGACCACATAGAATGTTTACCATAGGTAACATTTCAAGGCCACTAGTAATAGGCACAAGATCGTATTGAATAGTCTCCAGGTACTTTTTGGGATTAAATACATCTCCCCACATTCCAATAAAAGTGACTGTCACACCATTTCGAGACTTAACTTGCCCTAATTCAACTGGCGTGCCATGTCTTAATCTATAAGCTACAGATGCCTTCAGCGTTTTCAATCCTACAAACCAAACTAAAGGGGTCAGAACAACCATCACGAAGAAAATAATTATGGTTCGTTTTTTTGTATTTCTTATCTTCATTTCATTTCCACCTAATTTGTTTTATTTCTCATTGGGTAGGCATGGGCCTTGCGGCCCTATTACCCCCTAAGAACCGTACGTGATAGTTTTCCATAATACGGCTCAAGCATTTCAAAGGCATCCCTTATGGAGATAGCCGACAATGACCTTAATTGCCTTTGCGATACGCACCAAAAGCCTTGGAACTTTACGATGAACCAGTTTCAATAAGAAAGAACTCATCATATTATTCAGACCTTAGCCCTTTGACTCCGTGGGATTCGGAGAAGGGTTTCATTCTCGCGAACTCAACCCGATTCGGTATATTACCAGAAGGGCTTCACACCCCGTTGCCATTTCAACGGCAAGCTGTGAACCTGCCGAACGGTAGCATGCCTTCCTAAGGTACTGGTAGGGATATACCAGGTGTTATCGAGTAGCGTAACTACAAGTAACACAAACATTTATGCGACTTCATGTCGCACCTAACATTATCAATTATCTTTATTCTATGTAATTGTTTATTTAAATCAATCCTTTTCTAAAGTATAATAAAACTAATTTTAAATATCAAAAAAATTGTTGGATTTTTTCTTATTTTTCTTTAAAATATAGCAATTATTAATGTTATCTGGAAGCAATATAAGATGGAAAATTTTAAAATCTATCTTAAAAAGGTGGCTCATATTCCCGATAAATAAAACTCTTTTTACATCCATTAGGTGAAGGCCGCTTATAATTTTCTTAAACTGAGTAGTGATACCCAACTTTCTAAGGCCACACAGCCGCAACCAAAACCAACCGCAACGCGCGCAAAGTAATTTTCTCGCAACTTCGCCAATCATCGCAGAAAATTATTTAACATGTATGACGCAAGCTTAGCAAACCGGCACTCTACTATTCGTAATTCGTAATTCGTAATTTTTAATTTTTAATCCTATTACATCATAGCAGCAAACAAAAACAATCCCGCAGAAATTTAAGAAACAACAGAGGGCCCAGAGAAGTCACAAAAGACGTAAAGAATGTTTTAAATTAAAAATAGTTTCAATCGCTCTCACTTAACCTTCACCACCGTCACGCCCGTGTCACCTTCGCCCCACTTGCCTAATCGGTACTCCTTAACGTACGGCGAACGGGCCAAAAATTGATGCACAGCCTGACGCAAAGCCCCCGTTCCCTTGCCATGCACAATACGCACCTCCTGCCAGTTGCTCAACTGCGCCTTGTCCAGAAAAGCTTCCAGCTCGGAAAGGGCTTCGTCAACGGTCATTCCGCGCAAATCCAGCTCATTAGAAATATTGACTGCCGGACTGACGACGCCCCCCTTTTCCGCCGCTTCTTTTTGCGCCGAACGTTCACCTTTCAGCTCAATATCATCAACAGAAACCGTTATCTTAATTCCATCGCGCTCAATTTCAACCGCCTTTTTGGATTTAAAAATTTTCGAAATAAGGCCGTCAAAATTAAACTTTTTAGACTTGACTTTTTGGCCAACTTTAAGCGCATGAATGTCAATCGAAGCGCCTGCAGGTTCCCGCTCTTCTTCTTTAAGCCCGGCGCGCAAGGTTTCGATAGTTTGCCGCGCCTTTTTGATAACCTGGCGATCGCCCTGCGATTCCTTAATTTCCTTAATCGCTCGTTCGATTTTCTTGTTCACATCGGCCAATAATTGCGACGCCTGCTGTCTGGCCTCTTTTTCCGCTTTTTTCATCTGCTTTTTCAGCGTTTCCGATCGAATGCGGTAAAGCTCCAGCAGGCTGTCCAGTTCCGATTGTTTGATGCTCAGATCCTGCGATAACTGCAAATACTTCTGCGATTTTTGAGATAAATCGCTTAAAAGCCGATCCAGTTTAAAAGTTTCCTTGCCGGTTATTTCCAGCGCGCGGTTAATGATCCGCTCGTCCAATCCCAGCCGCCGACAAATTTCAAACGTGTAACTGCTGCCGGGGATGCCGATTTCCATGGTAAATAACGGCGTCAGCTTTTCCATATCAAACAGCATGGCCGCATTTTCAACGCCCTCGGTCTCGGTGGCGAATATCTTTAATTGATTTTGATGGGTGGTGGCCAGAGAGATAATGCCTTTACGATTCAGGCGTTCCAGAACGGCAATGGCCAGCGCCGCGCCAACGCTCGGTTCTGTACCGCTGCCAATTTCATCGATTAACGCCAGGCTGTTTTCCTGCACATGATCCAGAATAAACTTGATGGATTTGATGTGCGAACTAAAGGTGCTTAAATCATTTTCTATAGACTGATCGTCGCCAATCACGGTAAACAGCTGGCTGGCCATAGGCAGTCGCGAGCCATCGGCAACCGGCACATGAAAGGCGCACTGAAACATAAGCTGAATAAGACCCACGGTTTTTAAGGCTACGGTTTTACCGCCGGCGTTGGGGCCGGAAATTACCAGCACATTAAAATCTCGCCCAATGTGCACATTTAACGGCACCACCTGCTGCGGATGAAGCTTGAGCAGAATGGGATGATAAGCGCTTTTCAGTTCCAGAAAAAATTCTTCGTTAATCTCCGGAGCGCTGCAACGAAACTCGTTAGCGTATTTGGCTTTGGCCTGCAACACATCCAATTCAACCAGGATATTGTAGTTGATTAACAGTTCGGTCTGAAATTCTTTTACCTGGCGACTAAGGTGTTTCAGGATTTTAATTTCTTCTTTTTTCTCGGCCGCATGCAGCTTTTGCAGTTGATTATTTAAATCGACAATGGACATGGGCTCAATAAAATAGGTTTGCCCCGTGCCGGATTGACCGTGCACAATTCCCGGCACCTTGTTAACCGAAAATTCGCGCACCGGCAGAACAAATCGTCCGTCGCGCAGAGTAACGTATTCTTCCTGTAAAAATTCTCTGTATTTTTTTAACAGGCGTTCCAGTCGAATATGAATCTCATTATCAATATGCTGAATCTCTTTGCGGATGGCCTTCAATTCCGGGCTGGCATTGTCAAAAATTTTCCCGGAAGGATCAATGGTAAATTGAATTTGCTGCAGCAGGCGATCCGTTGCTTTGAGTTGTGCTAATATCCCCTGCAAAAACGGATATTTTTCTTCCATCTTCTGGCGGAAAGCGATAATTTCGCGATTGAGTTCCAGCAGATTTTGCAGCTCCAGAAACTCCTTAACTTCCAGAAAACTTTCCACGGGTTCAATCTTATTCAACAGCAGGCGCACGTCAACAAAATTCCAGATGGGAAATCCGCCTTCCACCTGCAGAACGTCGCGCATGTCCTGTACCTCGGCCAGGGCCTGCTTAAGCGCGGATGCCCTGTCAATCGGCTGTAAAGCTTTCAAACGCGCCTTGCCGTTTTCTGTAACACAGCGCCCGGCGATCCAATCTAAAATGCGGTCAAATTCAAGGGCTTCTTTTGCTTTTTCAAATCCGAACATAGCGCGCTTAATATTTTTTGAGTAACTGGAATACAGAGGTATCCGGCAACGAGATATTGCGGAATTTTAACAATTGATCGGGGTTAGCCATTTGCGGTATCAGGGCGGCAAGCATTTGAAAAACATAAGTAGAAAAATAGAGAACATAAGGCCAGATCAAACTTTCTCCGGCGCCAATCTTTTGTAAAAAATTGGCGGCAAAAGGCAGCAGTCTTAAAATAAAGACAATGACGCTTAAAAAAAACAGGCTTTTCAATAAACCGAACAGCGCGCCGCCCAGTCGATTGAGCGGTTGCAAAAAAACCAGCTTAATGAGTTTTTCCAGAATACTGCCCACCATGCGTAAAACCACATTCACCACAATAAAGATCAGTACAAAAGCTAAAATTTGCGCGCCGGTTTCAGGCAGCGAGGCCGCTTGCATCAGCCATTTGCTCAAAGGCTGGTATAAAGACATGGCCAGATAATAACCAAGTAATATGGCGAGTATGATAATCAGTTCTTTAATCAATCCGCGAAAGATACCGCGAATGGTAAAATAAGCAATAAAAATGATCAGGAATACGTCAAGGCTGTTCATTACGACATTTGCATTAAACGTTCGCGTACCAGTTGTTGCACTTCTTTACCGTCGGCCTTTCCCTGAACCTTTTTCATCACAGCGCCCATGACCTTCCCCATATCTTTGATGGAAGCGGCCTGAACTTCGGCGATGGCCTGTTCAATAAACTTTAAAATCTCATCTCTGGAAAGCTGTTCAGGTAAATACTGCTGGATGATTTCCAGCTCCTTTTGTTCTTTCTCCGCCAATTCCGGTCGATCGCCCTGTTTGTAAAGCTCAATCGCTTCCTTACGGCGCTTAACCGCGCGATTTAAAACAGTTAACACGTCCTTTTCTTCAATCTCTTTTGGACGCAACTTAATCTTTTCATCTTTGATTTGAGCGATGAGACCGCGTAAGGTTTCAACTTTAAAGCGGTCTCCGCTCTTCATCGCTTCCTTTAAATCTTGCAGAATTTTATTTTCAAGATTCATGGTATTTTAACGATTCATTTCTGCCATTAATTTACGCATCTTACGGCGGGCCTGACTCAACTTACGCTTCCGCTGTTCACTGGGCTTTTCGTAATGCTGGTGTCTTTTAATATCTGCCATCAGCCCCGACTTTTCGCAGGCCTTGGTAAATCTTTTAAAAGCTTTTTCAAATGGTTCTCCGTCTCTTACCTTGACTGTAATCATAAGCGTTAACGCGCTCCTTTCTTTTTGGTTTTACTTTTAATAAGCGTATTTATCCGGATTTTTAATCATATCAATTTCATATTCGGCGGGTTGTTTCCACACGCGATGCTTGGCCGCTTTTTCATAATACTGCAACGCTTTTTGTTTTTGTCCGCGATTTTTGTAAACCTCGCCCAGATAGTAATTGGCGCCGGCTTTTATCATAGCGTTTCTGGTTAACTTAAGCGCCTGCAGCAACGCTTTTTCCGCCTCTTTAAAACGTTTGGCTTCCACCAGTGTTTTGCCCATTCTAAAATAATAAGAACCTTTTAAACTGGCTTTTTTGGCCGTATCGATCGCCTTCTGAAATGCGGCAACGGCTTCATCGTATTTGCCCAATTTTTCCAGAGACAAACCTAAAATATTGTAAGCAAGATAGTAATTAGGTTTAAACTCCACCGCTTTTTTAAGATGCTCAACGGCCTTGGAATAGTTTTTTTGTTCGTAATAAATTTTACCGATCCCGTAATGGGCCTTGGCCGATTTTTCATTAAACGCCAGAACCGCCTGAAAGGTGGCCAGCGCCTGATCGCTATTCCCTTCATCCGCCAGTAAGTTGCCCAGAGCGATGTATGCGGTTTCGAATTGTTTATTTAATTCAACGGCTTTCCTGAACTGCTCCTTGGCTTTATCATATTTTTTCAATTTTTTGTAACAATATCCCATCATGTAATGTGCCTCAGGAAAGCTATCGTCATTAGCCACTGCCGTCTGAAACTTAAGAATAGCTTCGTCGTATTTCTGCTTTTTAGCCAGATCAAGACCGGTGTTGTAAGCCTGACCGGCTTCGGGTTTTCTCGCCTTTTTTTGCGAAAACAGCGCCGTGCTGGCAACCAGAACAATCATTAAAATATGGACTAAAAGATTAATCCGTCTCACCTGGAGCACCTCCTTTGTGAATTAAATTTAAATTACTAATATAATACTTATTTGGATTCCTATCAAGTTTCATTTTTTGCTTTCTTTTAAAGTGACCGTTTTTTTACTGTACTTCTTTAAAAATTCTTTCATTTTGTCGTCAATATTACGTTCGATATCAAACATGGCATCCGGCACATTTAAATAGGTTGTGGTTTGCAACTTGAATTTGTTAACAAGATTTTCCAGTTCCTGAAGAACAAAGGTAATTCTTCGCGTCTCTTTAATGCTAACGTCTATCAGCTTTTCAATGGTATTGGGATTGTGCGGATTCTGTTTGCACAATTGCGCATAGCCGAAGATGGTTGTGGTCGAATTATTGATGTAATGCGCCAGAGTGGTTAATATCTGGCGAAGCGTTTCGATTTGCGCCTTTTGTCTTTCTTTTAACTTTTCTTCTTCCCGGGCAATTTTTAACGTTTCGTATTCTTTTATCGCCCGTTTAATAACCTGGGGCAGTAAAACAAGCGTTTGCGGCGATTTAACCAGAAAATCGCTCGCCCCGCTCTTTAAGGTTTCCACAGCAATTTCCAGCTCGCTTTGACCGGTGAACAGGATGACCGGAACATCGGAGTGCTCTCTTATTTTTTTTACCAGCTCGGCGCCAGACATATCCGGCAAATTGAAATCAAGGATGACTATTAACGCCTTTTCAATATCGTCTTTTTCAACATCGCTGCCCTTTGACTTGATAACAACAGGCAAAGGTAATTCTTCCTGAATATGTTCTTTTTCCAGAAAGGCGTAATTGGGATCGTCCTCAATAATTAAAATATGCTTACTTCCCGCTTCTGTGATTCTACCAGATTCCATAAATACTCCGAACTTGTTTCAGTTTTTTTACTAAAAACGCGACCATTTGTTCTATAAGCATGAATAAGGTCTAAGAATATAAAAAAATTAAACCTGAAAAGCCATAATTAAAATCAAAAGTAGGAAATCTTTTACTGATGAAAGCGTCCGATCATCAGGCTCTTTTAAAGGCCTCATTCCGGCCGGAGGCCAGCGCGTTCAGAATTCCCCTGATCATTTCGTGAACAACACGTCATGGGCCAGGGGAATGCCCCTTGCCTTTGATTTGCCCGGGACGAAAATACACTCAGGCGATAAAAGCGTGTGCTACGTTTTTCAATCTTTAAATCTCCCGCTTTAATAAATCGGGATGTTTTTCCCGAATGGTCAATATCAGCTCCCCAAACAGAGTGTTGGCCCAGGCGAACCAGGAACGCGTGTATTTTTGCGGATTATCTTTGTGAAACGATTCGTGCATAAATCCCGTGCCGGCATGCGTTTTTTTCAGCGTCCTCAAGCAGGTGAGAATTTCTTTTTCATCATCGCTGGTTAAGGCGCGCATAATAACACTCATCGGCCAGATGTAATCCAGCGCCACGTGCGGCCCGCCTATGCCCTCGCCCGCCCGGCCTTTGAAAAAATAGGGATTGTCCGCGCTCAAAATTAACCGACGCGTGTTCTGGTAAATTTCGTCCTTCCGGTCAACCGCCCCCAGGTAAGGCAGAGACAGCAAACCGGGCACGTTGGCGTCATCCATAAACAGGTGGTTGCCAAAGCCGTCAATTTCATAGGCAAAAACAGGGCCATGTACCGCATGTTCTACCACCGCATGTTTTTGCAAAAGCGCCTCGATTTCGTCGGCAAAATCCGAAAAACGCGCCGCCCATTCTGTGTCGTTCCACACGGCGTTAAAGATTTCGGCCATCTGACGCAAACTCTGCGCTGCAAACCAGTTAGAAGGCACCAGAAAGGGAAAGATGCAGGCGTCATCCGAAGGACGGAACATAGAATGAATGAGGCCGATTTTGCGCGTGGGAAAGCCATACCCTTGCAGGGGAACGGTGTCGGTGGCCCGCTCGGTAACCCGCATAAAAGTGTAAGGCCCCGGACTTTCCAAACGCTGCTGCTCACGGAACGTACGGTAAATACTCAGGGCAGCCTTTTTCCAATTATCGTCAAATACAGAAACGTCGCCTGTAACCTGCCAATAACCGTAACTCAGGCGTATGGGGTAACACAAAGAATCGATTTCCCACTTGCGTTCATGCACGCCGGGCTTCATCTCTGTTAAATCTTTGGCCCATTCTCCCAGCTTCGGCTCGTTATAAAAGGCATTGGCGTAAGGATCCAGCAGAATGAAGTTTACCTGTTTGTTAATCACTCCGGCAATCAACGCCTTTAAGCTTTCGTCCTCTTTTGCCAGTTTAAGATAGGGCCACACCTGAGCCGAAGAGTCGCGCAGCCACATGGCGGGGATATCTCCGGTTATGACAAAGGTTTCGGGGCGCCCTTCGCGCTCGCTAAATGCGACTGTGGTGTCCAGTGTGTTGGGAAAACAATTTTCAAACATCCAGGCCACTTCTTGATCGACAATATCGGCTTTCACCTGCTGAATGGTCTGCTCTACCGCCTGACTGCTAAATTTTCGTTTTGCGGGCACAGGCCGCTGCGATTTAAAGGAACGGGCCTCAAGCCAATCGGGCAAACCGACCACAGCGCCAGCCATAAAAATACTCCCTGCTTTTAAAAATTGGCGCCTTTCCATGGGCGTCTTCTCTTCTGTTTACTTGTCCTGGAGCAAACTAAAACGATAAATAATCTCATGCCGATATATATGTTCGGGCATCAAAACAATCATCGGGAAATGGGGATGATTAGGCGCATCCGGAAAGTGCTGCGTTTCCAGACAAAACGCGCTGTAACGACCAAAGCGAACACCATGTTTACCGCTTGTTTCCAAAACTTTGTTTGCGGTGTACAGTTGCAGCCCCGGAACATTGGTAAAAACTTCCAACTTTCGACCGGAGGTAGGCTCAATCACCGTGGCCGCCTTGATAATTCTGTTATTGAAATCACGCAAGACAAAATTATGATCATACCCTCCGGCGAATTGTATTTGCTCTTCCTTTTCATCGATTCTTTGGCCAATGGCATAAAAATCACGAAAATCCAGTGCGCTGCCCGCCACCGGTCGAATTTCTCCGGTGGGAAGCAAACGCTCGTTTATCGGCGTAAAATAATCGGCTTCCACTTTAAGGCGGTGATCCAGAATATTTTGAGAAGTATCGCTTGATGACGTAAAGCCGGACAGGTTAAAGTAAGAATGGTGCGTCATGTTCACAATCGTTGGTTGATCCGAACGCGCCGTAAGAGAAATATAAACGCTGTTGTCCTCACGCAAAAGATAGCGCGCTTCAAAATGCACCGATCCAGGATAGCCTTCTTCTCCGTTAGGCGAACCGACGCTCAACAACACTTCCCTCTCCGAAAGCTGTTCCATAATCCACACTTTTGCGTGCAGGCCAAAAATCCCTCCATATACATGATCTTTTCCCACGTTAAGGGTTAACTGGTAACTCTTCCCGAACAAAGAAAATTTTCCATCCGCTATTCTGTTGGCGCATCGACCGATTATCGCCCCAAAATAATAGGGGTCCTGCACATAGGCGTCCAGATCATCATATCCAGCAACCACATCGCTTAAATTTCCGTGTTCATCCGGCGCCAGCAGGCTGACCACACGCGCGCCATAGTTGGTAACCTGCATTTGCATGCCGCCGTCATTCTTTAAAGTTATCAGATCAACGTCCACTCCCTGGAGCTTTTTACGAAAGCTTTTCGCGCTAATCAATTCCATTTACGATTTTCCCTTTCTCACTCAAAAAAGATTTTCAAAGTTTTAATTTCAAATGGCTCGAATTCCAGGCGAATAATCTGATTAGTCGGATAACGTTTCAGGTTTTGCCATTCTAACAAATCCGTTTCTATAATTTTTGCGGGTATATTAGAAAAATTTAAATAGGTGTGACTCTTCATGCCGCGCGCCTCAACCAGTCTTAAAATAAGAGCATTCTCTTTTTCCGCTTTTTTAACCGCTTCCAGATGGACGAATTGCCCGCTTAAACGGAAGGGCAAAACAGCGTCCTTCTCGTTTTTCAGCCCATTGAAAAGAACCGGCGGTTGATTTAATTGTAAAGCCTCTTGCATTACATCGGAATGAACCAGATCGCCGATGTGCGGCAGTAAACTGTAAACAAAAGAGTGTTCTCCCCGGTCGCAGTCCGGATCCGGATAGGTGGGCGCTCGCAGCAAATTCAAATTTAACTCGTTGTCCTGCACTTTGTAACCATACTTGCTGTCATTCAACAGAGCCACGCCGTAATCGGGCTGAGAAAGATCGGCGTATTTGTGCGCCGCCACTTCAAAACGGGCGCGTTCCCAGGCAGAATTACGATGCGTCGGTCGGAAAAAATATCCGTATTGCACGTCAAAGGCCGCCTGGGTTGCCTGGATATTCACCTGGAATGCCACGCGCAACATCCGGTGGCTTTCGTGCCACTGCACGGCCGTTTCAAAATCCAGACGTTTACTGTGCGCTCTTAAATAAACCGTTTGTTCAATGGTAGAGGCGCCAATGCGATAGGTAAAGCGGATGGCATTGCGCAAGGGCCCCGCTTCCAGGCGCTGGAAGGTATGAGCGTCGGCTATTTCCAGCAACTGCTCTTCATAAAAGGAATCGATATCCCAGGCGTCCCACTTATTAGGGCGATCTTCAAATAATTGCAGCAGATTGCCGCGCATGCCAGGCAGGAAAATGGAATGCTGTGCCTCTTTGTCATAGGCTTCAACCAGTTTTCCCGTTGGATCAAAACGGTAGCGGATACGCGCATTTTCCAGCAGCAGATCGTCTTTATTTTTCATGGAAGGTCCCGGCTTGCTGTCTGCGTCTTGACGGTGGATATTTAAATACCCGAGCGCCGGCAATTCAACCATAGCCAGCGTTTTACCGTTGAGCTGCTGAACTTGCAGGGGCTGATGATCGTCATCCACTGCGCCGCTCCAGCCATCCGGCAAAATGATGACCTCATCGCACGTAAAAGGTAAACTGTTAAAGACAAGCAGGCTGTTCGTATTTTCCGTGAACAACTGGCGAGCGGTGCGTTTGATCATCTCATCCAGCGAGCGAAACATCTGCTCGTATTCTTTAAAAACTGTTTGATAGACTTCATTAATGCTTGAACCCGGAATAATGTCGTGAAACTGATTCAAAAGCAGGCGCTTCCAGTTTTCTTCAAAAAAATCTGCGGGATAGGCCTGCAAAGGCAGGCAGCAGGCCAGCATCTCTGCCAGACGCAGCTTAAACTCCAGTTGACGGTTTGCTTTTTTTACGCGGGCCTGGGAGGTAAAGGTGCCGCGGTGGGCTTCCAGGTAAAGATCGCCTGTCCACACGGGCAGCTCGTCACGGTATTTTTTTACCGTCTCAAAAAACGCCGAGGCGCTGGCAAATTTCACTTTCGGCGCGCCTTCCAGGTTCTGCAAGCGCAGGCCGTTTTCGATGTGCTCCTCTTTCGGGCCGCCTCCGCCGTCGCCAATGCCAAACAGAGAGAGAAATTCATCGGCAATGTCTTTTTCCATAAAATTTTCGCGGCCTTTGATCAGGTACTCCGGCGTGAGCGGACTTCTGTAAATATCCTCGGGCGGAAAATGCGCCAGTACTTCGCTGCCTTCGATGCCGCGCCAGATAAACAACGAATAGGGAAAATCGTTGACCTGATTCCAGGAGAGTTTTTGCGTTAAAAAATATTCCACGCCGCTGCGTTTTAAAATTTGCGGCAGAGAAGGCGAAAAGCCAAATCCGTCCGGCAGCCATACATTCTTTACATCAACGCCGAACTCATCCATAAAAAAGTTTTTGCCGTACAAAATCTGGCGTGTAAGCGACTCGCCCGAAGGTAAATTGCAATCGGCTTCCACCCACATTGCCCCCTGCACCTCCCAGCGCCCTTCTTTTACCAGGCGTTTTATGGCCTGGTAAATGGCGGGATAGTGTTCTTTAACAAAAAGGTAATGCTGGGCCTGCGAAGCGCCAAACACGTACTGCGGATACTTTTTTAAAAGCATTAGCTGGTTAGAAAACGTTCGGCCGCATTTACGGATCGTTTCGTCGATCGGCCACAGCCAGGCCGTATCGATATGGGCATGGCCAATGGCAAAGGCCGTGAGCTCCGTGGGGCAGGCCGGACTTTTCAACGCATCACGCAGAACCGCTCGCGCTTTTTCAGCGCGGCCAATATCATCGGCAAATTCCGCCAGAGCCCGGTTAACGACCTTTAAAATCCGGATAAATCGCACCGAGTTTTGCGGCAATTTTTTCAGCAAACCGAACAAAATATCCAGATCCAGCGCCAGATGCCACAGGCTGCGGTTAAATGTCGATAAATAGGCGTAGCGGACGTGAGATTCGTAATAGCCGTGTCGTTTGCCGTTTTTCTCTGTCGGGTCCTGCAAGCGATGGATGCCCAATATCTCCGTTGAAGAGACTTCGATCCAGAATTCCACTTCGCTTCCTGCAGTAGAGAGATGAACAACGTCTCGGATGGCCTCCGGATCCATTACCGAATAACTGGACAGCGATTGAAGCGGCTCCCCACTGTCCGTAAAGATTAATCCTTCGCCGCCCAGATTGATCCTGGCAACCACCTCTTTACCGGCCCAGCCAGCGGGGATTTTGCCCTTCACATGAAACCAGGCCACCTGCCAGGCTTCGCCCCACTTTTCACCAATGCGAATAGATGAAAAAGGTAACTTTTTTACCTGTTCAATGGACAATAATTTTTGCCGGTCAACAAGAGCATATTCCAGTTGTAACGGCACGTTCTCAGGATAAAAATGGGTTTCCATTCTTTGCAGAAAATTCTGAATCCGGTTTAAATAAATCGTAACCTCTTTGGGATGCATATTGACCTCAATACTTTTTTTAAGGTACATAAGCGCTAAATATTTCCAGAGAACCGTCGCTTACCAGTTCAAATGAAGCGATTTCTGCAGGGAGCAAAATCGATTGTCCTTTCTGAATTGCTAAACGACCTCCATTAAAAACAATCTCTCCCTTGCCGTTTACAACCATCATGATGCTCACCGTTTCCAGGAAAAACCTTAGCTTTGATTTCTCATCTAAATTCACATGCGTGATGGAAAACTCATCCACCGGCGTTTTATAAACATATTTTGCGTTCTGAGCGCCTTCGTAAATTTCCACCGGCCCCGTTTCATACGTTAAAACTTCGATCAACGTTTTTACGTCCTTAAACTTTGGCGTTAATCCGGCGCGCACTACATTGTCGGAGTTAGCCATGCATTCGACGATGTTGCCTTTTAAGTAGGCGTGCGGCACTCCGGCTTTCAAAAATACGCCCTGCCCTTTTTTCAGATGCAGCAAATTCAGCAGGTAAATGGAAAACAGGCCCACATCGGCCCCGTATTTTTTTTTCAGCTTTAGGAACCATTCATCCCTTTCGGTGCGCTTTTTCTTTTGTAGTAATTTTTGCTCGATTTTATTCAACGTGGCCTCCATCTCCGTTGCATGCGTTTGCGATTTTAGCATCAACGTCTGATAAAATTGCCTGAACTTTTGTCGATTCTCTTGTTCCTCATGACGCGCACCCTCGAAAGTGAACTCTAACGGGCCGGTAAATTCTAAAATTTCCGGAAAGGTACGCAATACGGCGTCCATTTCTTTTAGCGAGCGAAAACCCACCAGCGCGGTCAACTCATCCAGGGCAATGGCAATTTCCGGTTTGTGGTTGTCGTCCGGGTAGTGTTCCGGGTCTCTTTGATGGAGGACTTCGGCCTGTTGCTTATTGGGATGGGCCTGAATGGAAAGCGCTTCTGCGGCAGACAACACCTTAAAAAGAAACGGTAATTGAACGCCAAAACGCTCGATCACCCTGGTACCCAAAATTTGCTGCGGAAACTGCTTTATGAACTCGCTTAAAAGGATCCGACGCCCGTCAACCACCACTTCTGAAGGCGCATTGGGATGCGTGCCCATCCACAGTTCGGCGTAAGGCGTATCGGGCTCAACCGCCATATTCAATAAACGGGGAATAAACGCCTGTTCATTGCGCGTACCCCACGAATAGTTTTGAATTTTATTAATCAATTCATAAGGTCGGGCTACAAATTTTAATTTCATGCCGTTTTAGCCTTCCTTGTCTTTTAATTAAAACGCTTAACAAGTTGGCCGAATATTAAGATATTCCTGCATTTTTAGCAAATTATTATGTTAAATAACTTTTTTCAATAAAGCCAATACTTTAGCATGCAAAAATTTTGCTGCTGTAATGGATGAATTGTTGATTGGTTGAATGGTAAAATGGTTGAATGGTCGCCGACCTGTCATTACTTTTTTCGCCTTTGCACGAAGCTGGCCAGCGCAGGAATCGCCTACACCATTGGAAATAACTCCCAACGCTCGATCTCTCTCTCCCAGACTTTTATTCCGGGAGAGGGAGATCGAAGGGGTGAGGGCAAGACAGACTCTCTTTTAATCAAACAGCCCCTGCCGCTTTTCAAATATCTTTAATCACTTCCAGGTACTGCTTGTAAGGAATGGCCGGCATGCTTTCCGCTTTTACCGCGCCTTTAGACATGGTAATCATGGAAACCTTAATCGCCGTTTTTTCATCCGGGGCTTCATAGATATCCATAAAGTCATATTGACCCAGCAGCGCAAAATGATCAATCCAGCGCACTTCAGGACACTTTTGCTTGACGGTTTCGAACCATTCCCGCCCGATCTGTTCGCGCGTCCGGGCGTCCTTCATGGCCGAGGGCGATAGTTTGGTTAATAAAATAAAGGTTGGCATGGCGTTCTCCTTTACATTTCTTTGGTTATGTCAATTATCATTGGATTTACCAGGCGTTGGAAATCGGCAAACGGCAATTTGATGAGTTCTCGATGGTTGCCGGCGTTGAAAGCGATTTCATCATTCTCAGCCAGTTCCTTGCAGGCATAAACCGGCAAGCCATAAAGATTTCCAAAAGGCGGCATGGCGCCGATTTCACATTCGGGGAACAGGTATTTAAACTCCTCTTCGCTGGCTAACTCAACCTCTTTAGCGTTCATCTCCGCCTTGCATTTGCTCAAATCTAATTGATAAGTGGCCGGCAAAACAAACATGGACATCTTGCCATCAACCTTAGCCATCACCGTTTTGGCTAATTTTTTTCCGGGAATGTGCGCCGATGCGGCAATTTCCTGAGCGGTGTACGCCGGCGAATGGACAATTAAAACATAGCGCACCCCCTGCTCATCCAAAAAATTTCGTAATTTTTGCAATGGCATGGCCTACCCTCCTTCATGATTATACAATCATTTATTTATGAAACGCAACGTAACGTTTTTTAAACGGGCTTTCCCACCGGAAAGAGGTAAACCGGAATGTCGTCTGCCGAAAGCATAAGAATTTGCCTGATCATTTCATCCCTGAAGGCGCCCACGGCAACCGTGCCCAGATTTAATGCCGTTGCCGCCAGATAAATATTCTGACCAATATGCCCCCCTTCCAGAAAGATATAATTGAAAGCGCGTTCTCCGTAAACGCGTTCCACCATCGTTAGCTTGGCATACAAAATAAGACAAAGCGGGGCTTGCAAAATGCACTCCTGAAACATGCAGGCCTGATACAATTTTTCTCTAAAGGCTCCTTTCGCCATTAACTTTAATCTAAAAGCATCAGGCTCAAACAAATACAAACCAACGCTCATTTGAGGAGGGGCTAATTCAATGGCAGTCAGAATTCTAAAAGGGAAAATGGCTCCGGCCGAAGGCGCGGTTCGACGGCCAGGCGCCACAGCGCCCTGTGCCGCCCATAATAACTGCGAAAGCTCTTTAAGAGTTATGGATTGTGGCTTAAAATTCCTGTGAGATTTGCGCTTTAATAACAGTTGATTTAACGCCAAAGCGTCTTGCTGATCCGGACGAAGGAGAGGAATTTTCACAGGCGAGGTATTTTCTCGCATCTTCCTCTCTCCTAAATTACACTTTTACATTACAATAATACAGACAGCCGGATAAAAAAGCAATTTTTTCTAAAATGAACTCAATTTGCGGATGCAACTCTGGCATTTATGTTGCGTATTTGAATATAAGTTGTCAAAAAAGGAGCAAAACGATGCGCATTAAATATTTCAACCCGGCACTATTGTTTGTTTCCATTTTTCTGCCTCTCTTTTTATGGGCGCAAAACATGGACGTGGACGACTTCAACATTGAACTCGATGAAAAAAACATTTTGATCAAACTGGATTCTGCGCCCTGGACGGAAATCAAGATCACTGAAAATTCTGATCTTTTGATTAACGGTGAACGGATCGATTTAGATCGGCGTGAACAAAAATTGGTAGCGGAATATTATGACCAGACCATGGCCTTAATTCAAAATGCAAAAAAATTAGGATTTGAGTCCGTAAAACTGGCCTTAGAAGCAATCGCCAAAACCAGCCTATACGGCATTAGCGCCCTGGTCGGAGAAGTTTTTGGCGAGTATGACGCAGAAGAGGAGCTGGAAAAGGTCACAGAAGAAATGGACAAAAAAGCCCGCTCCCTTGAACTTCGCGGCAAAAAATTGGAAAAGATGGGGGATCAGCTGCAAAAACTCCATGCCGAACTCTTTTGGAATGTAAAACCACTACGGCAGTTGCTTGAGGATGATTAGTTAATTCGTTGAATGTAAAAGGGCCAGACGGGGAAGGCATAAAAATTAAGGAAACCGTTTCAACGGTTTACGCAATGTACATCGGAACAAAATCTTCCATGATTGGCTGACGGACGGAGTTTAAGGTTATTTGCTTCAGATGGAATTGGAATGCCCTGGGCAGCTGAATACATCTCAGGTTTATTTTACTTGCGGCTCTATTACCTTAAAATATCGCAAGTACCAAAAGCATTACTTTTTTGTGAAGAGACTAAAAAAACCTGGGGGGCTGCTTTCAATAATCGACTTTTAACTGTCCGCTCATTTTTGTTTTACAGGTCGGACAAATGGTATGGGTGACATGCGTCGTTCCCTGTCTGTCTTCTACTTCAATCCAGTACAGGTTCAAATCCGGGCCCATAACGCGCTGGCGATGGCACCAGGCGCAAACGACCACCATGGTTCGAGGTTTCGTTTCCGACCGTTCTTTCTGCAAATTTACCATGACTATATCCTTCCGTTGTTCGCTTTAGATGAAGGATGTACAAAGACCGTGCCAAAGCCGTTTCTCATGATTTCAGGTCTATTTCTCAGTGCTACATCCACTGGCTGTGTCAATTTTTTCTCCCTATCAGGAAAATTTTAACACCACAACTCTTTAGGTCGGCCAGTATCTGATCAATTTAATTTTAATGTGTAATTTTGTAACATCAGTTTATAAAAAGTTCTGATAGCCGTCCGATTTCTCTATGCACCACGCTTGTTTTGCATCCCCTCGCAAAACAAATAATTTATCGCTCTCTCTGGCTTTTAGAATACTTCCTTCGTTGCATCGCGTGAGCGAAAATTTTGTGCCGCTAAAGTGGTTGATTAGTTGAATGGTTAATTGGTTGAATAGTTAAATGTTCAACGGAAATACTCACACCTTTCAGTGTTAAATATAGGCTGCCTGCACTGGCTGCTTGCACTGGTTGCTTGCACTGGTTGCTTGCACTGGTTGCTTGCACTGGCTGCTTGCACTGGTTGCCTGCACTGGTTGCTTGCACTGTGTGCGATCATCTTCCCACTCTCCCAGATTTTTATTTTGGGAGAAAAAGTGCAGGGGAGGGACAATTGAAACTATTCAATTAAAACATTCTCTGCGCGCTTTGTGACTTCTCTGTGCGCTCTGTGGTTGCTTAAATCCCTGCAAAAATGTTTTTGGTTGCGGCTTAGCTGCCTTAAGGGCAAAAATCGTGTTTTCTCTTTTTCTACCAGTTTATAAAAAACGGGGGTATCAATAAAACTAAGCTTAAAATTATAAATAGGATTTCCAGGGGCAAAATCCATTTTACCCATTTTTCCCAGGGGATTTCGGCCAGCGCTAAAACGCCCATGGTTACGGCAGAGGTGGGAATAATCAAATTGCTAAAGCCGTCGCCAAACTGAAAGGCCAGCACAGCCGTTTGCCGGCTAACGCCCAGCAGATCGGAAAGCGGCGCCATGATCGGAATGGTTAACGCAGCCTGCCCGCTGCCGGAAGGAATGAAAAAGTTGATGAGCATTTGCACTACAAACATCAGTTGAGCGGCCATCACCGGATGGACGCCCGTAATGATTGAAGAAAGGCCATGTAAAATGGTGCCGATGATTTTGCCATCCTGGGCAATGATTAAGATGCCCCTGGCCAGAGCAATAACAAAAGCCGTGCCCATTAAATCTTTAGCGCCCTGAATAAATCCGCCGGTAATCTCATCCACAGAAAGACGCCCCACAATACCCACAATGATTCCGGTGGCCACAAAAAGAGCGGCAATTTCATTAATATACCATTGATCGAGCATAACGCCGGCCACCAGCGCAAACATGGAAAGAGTAAAGATAACCAGCACCGTTTTATGACGGACATCCAGCGACAGCTCGGAATTCATATTTTCGATATGCAGTTTTTGTTTTCGTTTCTGATCCTGTTCAAACGTAATACTTTTTTGTGGGTCATTTTTTATTTTCAACGCATAACGATTTACATACAGGATGGCCAGGCCGGTGGTTAAAGTCCAGCAGAAAAAGCGGTAGCCAAATCCGGACAGCGGCGGAAGCTGGGCAATGCCCTGCGCCACGCCCAGTGTAAAAGGATTGATGAACGCCGAAGCAAAACCAGCGGCAGCGCCTACAAACGGAATGGCAACGCCCGTTACCGTATCGTAGCCCAGAGCAAGAGCCAGCGGAATAAACAGCAGAACAAATGGGATAACCTCTTCACTCATGCCAAAAACAGCGCCAGCCAGCGAAAAGATAATCATGAACACAGGAATGATTGCTTTGCGGATCAACGGAGAGTGCTGATGAGCGTTTGCCAGCACACGAATGGCCACATCGATGGTTTCGGTTTTTTGCAGTACAGAAAACGCGCCGCCTACTAAAAGCACAAAACCGATTATTTGCGCGGCCGCAATAAAACCGCGAATGGGCGCTTTTAAAATGGCCCCTATCCCCTGCGGATTACCAGGAACAGCCTGATATGATTGGGGATCAACGATCTTTCGCCCGCCCGATTCAATAAACTGATATTCTCCGCCCGGCAATAAATAGGTCATCATAGCCGTTAAAATGATTAACAAAAAAATCAATAAAAACGTGTTCGGACTTTTGAGTTTATCCCAGTTCATCTTTACTTCCGGTTTGGTTTTTCTTTCTGCAATTTTAGAAAATATTACCATTACAAACAAACTTATTTAGGGGCATTACTGATGGCTGTTTAAAAAAAGGGCATGTCGTCAAAAAAATAAGGCGAAGATGCAAGCATCCTCGCCTTAAGGGCCGGGTTGGGGTTGGCTTAACGGAACATTTGTAAAACTAATTGTGGAGCGGCATTGGCCTGCGTTAAAGAAGTCAGCGAAGTCTGCTGCAGAATTTGCAGTTTCATCACTTCCGTCTGCTCTCTGGCAAAATCGGCGTCTTCCAGCGTGCTGCGCACCGCTTCGGTGTTGGTAATAGCTACAGAGAGATTCGATTGTTTTGACTGCAGGCGCACCTTGTATTCGCCCAGGGTTCTCATCTTTTGCGCCAGGTTATCAATGGCCGTGGTGATGGTTGAAATGGCCGTGCTTGCCCCGTTGGCGGTCGTTAAATCAATGCTATCGATACCCAATGAAGCGCTGTCGGCGGCCCCCAGCGAAACCTGCAACTGCTCGCTTCCCTTTTCGCCTGTCTGAAATGCCGTATCAAAGCTTCCGTCAATCAAGGTGTTGTCGTTAAAAGTGGTGTTGTTTACAATATCATCGATCTCAGTGATCAAGGCCGATACCTGCCCGTCAATGGCCGCTCTTTGTGTGCTGTTCAAGCTTCCGTCGGCAGCCTGCGTGGCTTTTTCTTTCAACGTTTGCAGAATATCCATAATGTTGGCGTACGCTCCTTCTGCCACATCCAGGATGTTCTGCGCGTTAGAAACGTTATCCAGCGCCACCTGCAAACCGCGCCTGCGCGATTCCAGGCCGCGGGACAACATGTAACCGGCAGGATCTTCCGCAGCCGAGTTAATGCGCTTGCCGGTTGCCAGCCGAAGCTGATGTTTTGCGATCTGATCGCTCACCCGGGACAGAATATCTACATTCTGTAAGGCCGGAATGTTGGTGTTGATTCTGGTTAAGTCTGCACCCATGACTTTACCTCCTAATCCTCTTTTTGTTTGGTTGACTGTTCGTTCTACTACATAATTCGTTGCTTGAATTACTTTTTTAAATTTTGGCTTAAAAAAATTTATATGGGCGCTTGGAAAACAATTCATCTTAGCCTGTTTTTTATTGACTTACATCCTTCTGATAACCCATCCGACCACTCAGAGACGGCGATAGGTAATTAATGTTTTGGAAGGAACCTTTCGAATATTTAAATTTAATCAATCAATTAAAGCAGGAATATACATGTCAATTCTCATAAATATTTTAAAAACGGATTCCGAGTTCGATGCGCTTCAAAAAGAATGGCAACAATTGGTAGAAGAAGTAAAGCCGGACTCCATCTTTTTGACATTCGAGTGGCTCCATACCTGGTGGCAGATTTACAAGGAGCGTTTCGTGCGCCCACAGCCGGCTATCATTACCGTGCGCAACATAGAAACCAGAGAATTAATCGCCATTCTTCCCCTGTTCAGTCATCTTAAAATTCATGGGCGGAAAAAGGGATTAAAAACATTACAATTAATGGGCACCGAAATAGAATCCAGCGACTATCTGGACCTTATTTGCGCGCCGGATAAAAAGGTCGTCATCTTAAAAAAGATTTTTGGTGAGCCCCGTGTGGTTGATTTCTTTTTGCGTTTTGATGTTTTACTGTTTGAAAACATCCATGACGATTCCACCTTGCTCCTGGAAAAGGAAGAACTGGCCAATATTTTGAATACCAATGTCTATCACTACCGCATCAAGGTCTGCCCGTTTCTTCCCCTGCCTCAAAGCGCAGAACAGTTGATGAGCTCTTTGTCCAAAAATTTCCGCTCCAATTTGAAGCGGGCGCGGAATAAATTGGAGCGCGCCGGATTTCGGATCGAACTTGTAGAGCATTTTTCGCAGATTGAGCGGGCCATTGAAAATCTTTTTGTTTTACACGATCAGCGCTTTAAAGCCAAACAGGCCGCCAGTAAATTCAACTTTGAGCGACGCGGTACATTCCATCAGCAAATCGCCAGAATCTTTTTAAAGAACAACTGGCTGCAGTTGTACCAGATATGGGACAAAGATAAAGTGATTGGCAGCCTGTATTGCTATAAATTTAACGGCAGTATGATGTACATGCAGGGCGGCTTTGATCCGGCTTACACCCAGTACGGCCTGGGCAACCAGATCATTTTAAAAGCCATTGAAGATGCCATCGCCATGGGGCTGAAAAAATTCGATTTTATGCGCGGCAACGAACCTTACAAGTACAAATGGACAAAGGAGAAAATCTTTTTACACAAACTGATCTTTCCCATCTCCTTAAAAGCTAAATTATTTTTTGCCTGGCAAGATTTAACGCTGAATTTAAAAAAGATTGTTAAATTAATGATAAGCAAAATAAAGCAATGATTCTTTCGACGTTTCGTCCGACATTTTTACCAGATCTAATGTACTTCTGGCAAATGTCTCAGTGCCAGATCGCGATCTTTGCCGATCATCTTCCGTTCAGCAAGGGAGCGCGCATTAATCGTTCTGCTCCACTAAACACGCCGGAAGATGTTTTAACCATTCCCGTACAACACGAAGCGAGTGAAAATCAAATATTTAAACGCAAAGTGGTGGAACAAACCTTCTGGAAACAAAAACATGTAAAAACGCTCCGCCACCTGTTTCACAACTTTCCTTTTGCCGAATACTACCTGCCGGAAATTGAAGACCTGTACAGCACGGATTTCGTGTATCTGGGAGACCTGTTGTTTGAGCTTCATTTAAAACTTGTCAAATGGCTGCATTTACCGCTGCAAATTTACCGTTCGAGCAAACTGGATTTTAAAGGCGACGCCAGCCGCCTGGTGGGCGACTGGTGCAAACAATTTCAATGCGAAGCTTACATGGCCGCCGAACAAACATTCAGAAAGCAATGGATTGACGCCCGTGTGTTAAAAGCGCAAAACATCCGCACCTTGCTATTTGCCCCCCTGCCGCATTCCACTTTTCTGGAAAACTATGCCCGAAAATCCATTCTCCATTTTATTCTGCAGTTCGGCCCGGAAGCCGGCTACATCCTGAAGCAATATTCCCGTAAACAGCGTAAGGAGTACTCACCCTAATTGCCAGGCTCAGTCAATAGTAAAGTTAAAGTAAAGTTTAACAGGTTTAGCGGTTGTGCCAGACGAATTTGCCTGCGTTTTCGAAATTTACTAAATTTAAGCCGAACAAGTTAACGATTGGAGGATTGATGGGAAAAGGAGATCGTAGAACACGTCGCGGTAAAATTTTTCGCGGTTCATACGGAAAAACGCGTCCACGTAAACGCAGAAAACAGGGAAAACAGCAATCCTGAAGAGTATTAGCCACCGTTAACGGTGGCTTTTTACTTTAAATTTTTAATCAACTTAACTTCTTCTATTTTACGCCTGTTTGCTTTTGTTATCACCACTCTAAAATCTTCGAAAACAGCCGTTTCTTCCTTTTGCGGGATGTGTCCCAACTTTTCCAGCACCAGGCCGGCAATCGTTTCGAAATTGCCCTGTGGAAATTCGATGCCTGTTAATTCGCTCAGATCGTCCAGAGGAAAATTGCCGTCCAGCACCCAGGTATGTCTGTTTAGTCTTTTAATTTTAGGTGTTTCTTCGAACATTTCAGGGAAATCGCCAAACATAACATCAATCAGATCATCCATCGTTACCAGTCCGGCCGTACCGCCATATTCGTCAACCACCAGCGCCACCGAAATATTTTTAGCTTTAAATTCCTGCATTAAACGCGCGCAGCTTAAGTTTTCGGGCACCATTTCCAGCGGAGTAAGGATATCTTTAATGTTTTGGGCGCCGTTGAAAAACTCCCACAAAAAGACAATGCCAATCACATTATCCAGATCGTCCTCATAAATCGGGATATGCATCACATTGTGTTTGATAAATAAATCTTTTAATTCTTCAATGGAAATTGAATCGGGGGCTGCCACCATTTCTGTTCTGGGCGTCATGGCTTCTTTGACTCTTATGTGCCCAAAATGCAGAATATTGTCGATATAATCCATTTCCGGCCGTTTCTTTCGGCTGTCGCCATATCCTTCTTTCAACAACAATTTCAATTCGTCTTTAGAATAAAAATCGCGCGTGGTCTCGTGTCGTATTCTAAACAGCGTTAAAAAGATATCAACCAAAAAATTGAGAAATTTAATCACCGGTTTAAAAATCCAGTAAAAAAGGTATATGATGACCGAAACCGGCCGAATCACCTGATTAACCAGACTTCTGAACAGACTTTTGGGAATGATCTCGCCAAAGATCAGAATTCCGGCGGTAATTAATAGCCAGGCGCTCCCCTCGTCCACAAACTTAACCAACAAAACCGTGGCAAAGGTGGTGGTTAAAATGTTGGCAATATTATTTCCGAAAAGAATGGTGGAAAAAAAATCTTCCGGTTTGTGCTGAAAATAAGTAAGCGGCTTAATTAATTTCACCTTTTGCTTTTTCCATATTTCCAGCCGCAATTTATTAAAAACCGTATAGGCCGCTTCGGCCCCGGCGAACACAAAAGACAACGCCAGGCCAAGAATAACCAGCGTCAGATTTATTACTTGTTGATCCATTTTAACTTTTACTCGCCTGATAGATTAAATTTTTACGCACAAAGTGATCATTCATGATTTTAATTTGCAGATATATCATTGGAATTCAATAATGCCCTGATTTTCTCCAGGATGGTAGTCTGGTCGAACGGTTTGGCGACCATCTGAATCTTTTTCATGGTTTTAATTTCAGCCTCAAATTTTTCCTCTTCATAGGCAGAAATAATGAGAATGGGGATTTCAGGCAATTTTTTCCGGATTTTCTGGATTAATTCTTTGCCGTCCATGCCTGGCATCTGAATATCGGTTAAAACCAGATCGTACGTTTCCTGCTCCAGTTTATGTAATGCCAGCCTGCCGCTGCTCACGCCATCGACCACGATGCCGCTGTTGCGTAAATACAATTGTAAAATACGATGCATATGACGGTCGTCGTCTATCATTAAAATACGCTTTATCTCTTCCATTTTGCCTTACCCGATGATATAGTGTTTCATAAATTCTTTTAACATTAAAAAAAACTTCGTTAAAGGGAAACCAACCACGTTGTAATAACACCCTTCAATTCTTTCAACCAGCAACGCCCCCTGTCCCTGAATTCCGTAAGCGCCCGCCTTATCGAAAGGTTCTCCTGTATTAATATAGGCTAATATTTCCTCTTCGCTTAACGGCCGAAACGTTACATTCGTACAAACCGTATCCAACTTTAATCCTTCATACTCTTTTAAAAATAAGCCAACGCCCGTGTAAACCTGATGTGTCTTCCCGCTTAAAAGTTGTAACATGCGAAACGCGTCGTCTTCGTTTTCCGGCTTTCCGAGAACCTGACCGTCGATCGCCACTACCGTGTCGGCGCTTATCACCAGGGCTTTCGGATTTTGTTCGGCAACAAACAATCCTTTATGTCTGGCATTGTGTAAAACCAGATCTCTGATACTGCTTTGATGTTGGATTTCTTCTTCAAAATCGGACGGAATCACTTTAAATTCCAGCCCGATCTGCTTTAAAAGCTCAAACCTTCTGGGAGAAACAGAAGCCAGTACAATATCCAGCCTCTCTAAATTTTCGATTAATGAAAATAACATACTAACTTCCTAAATAAATGGCTGCCAGACCAACCAGCATATCCAGCTTTAACAAATGACTGATTTTCCCTAACACCGCGCGATCATTCCTGAACCATAAGAATACACTTACAAAAATCAGCACACTATGAACGCCTATCGTCACAATCCATAAGTACATTTCGCCATAAACTTTCAGAATATAAGGTATAATCGTAAGTATTATCAAAAAAATGAAAACAAAATTGATCAACACAATAGACGGTTTAAGGCCAAAGCGCGCCGGAAAGGTGATGCTTTGATTTTGAACATCGCCCTCCAGGTCCTGCATGTCTTTTACGATCTCCCGCCCCAGATGAAAAAAGAAAGCAAATGCGGCGGGAATAATCCCGGCCCGCCAATCGCCGACCGACATGGCTCCGTAAATAAAAGCAATGGCCGATGCCAGGCTAACCGCCAGATTTCCCCAGAGCACCGTTCGCTTTAGATGGCTGCTGTAATAAACCAATAACAAACCGATTAAAAATGTAACCATAAACATGGGCAGTCCGCAAAAAGCGGCCAGCGCAAAAGACAGCGCGTAATTTAACACAAAATAGACGCGCGCTTCTTTTTGGGTAGCTCTGCCCGAAGGCAGCGGACGATTGGGCTTGTTGATGCGGTCGATATCAATATCGTACAGGTCGTTAATGATATTGGCTCCTGCGGTCATCAAACCGGCAATCACCGCCGCAAAATATAATTTGTAGTTTAAGTGAAACTGCGGCGTTATAAAGGCGGCCACCCAAATGGTAATCATGGCAATCGACACATTCAACGGTCTGCTAAGCTGCCAGTAATTTTTCAAATATTTTACGACTTCCATATTTTTTTTCTATTTGTACCAGCGCGCTTAAATTAAAGGATTTGGCGGAAAGATGAAAGAGTTTTTTATGGACTTTCTGAATGTCTCCCAAATTTTTTAAGATTACAAAATTTTTTCTAATTCCATTTTTATAACTGTCAATCTACAACTCTTACATTTTTTTGACTGAACAAAGACATTATCAAAGACGAACATATCCCGTTTCTCTCAAAAGCAGCGTACAGGCAACTTCTGACGTTTAACCATTCAATCGGTTATGTAGTTCTTCAACTTAAAAAAATGTTGTTTTTGTTGTAAGGTAAAGCGATCATTTTGCAGCGCCTGTTCTAAAAGCAGAATGGCCTTGCCCCGACTCTGGGCGGGAAAATACTGCGTCGGCTCACCGTCCAGCGTCCGCCACTTCAGTAGTTTTTGTTCGACTAAAAATTGTAAATCCTGCTTTAAAATTTCAAGCGTCCGTCCTTTTTTTATGGCCTCAAGCCGGTAAAGTTGCTCTGCGCTTTGAGGCGCTTTTTCCCACAATGCTTTTAAAATCGGCCAGTATTTCCGATCTACCAGGTAATCCTGCGCTTTAATGGCAATCTTTTTATTGATCTCCAATTGCTGCATGGCCAGTCTGGCGGCAATGAGGGCGATGGGGAAAATGGGCATCACTTCGCCGGGAGACGGACGATTCATGATACGCGCCAGTTTGTCCTGAACCCACAGCGGCGTGTAATAGGAGCTCTCGCGGTAGTCCCACAAAAAGCGGTTGGCAGGCATGACGCGCTTTAAGTCATAATATTGACGCGGTAAGGGAAAAGAGCGGTACTTCATCTGAATATTCAGAGAATCCCCCGCAAGATGTAGGGGAGCAATTTGCAGCAGGTGGGGTTTAATGCCAAACAGCTTTGTTCTTAGCGAATCTTGCGCCCCACTTTGCGACAAAAAACCTGTTACAAAAATCAGCGTAAGACCGGCTAAAATTTTACGCACGTAAGCCCTTTCGCCATGGTCCATTTTCCCGCCGGACAAAGCAGCCCGCCGTCATTTTTTTGATTAAACTGGTTAACAGAATACGCTTCTTATCGCACACAACAAGGCCGAATGTTTTCCGACCTATCCGTTCAATTTCTTTTGCAACAGTTGGTTGACCAGCTGCGGATTGGCTTTACCTCTGGAAAGGCGCATCACCTGTCCCACTAAAAATCCAATGACCTTGGTTTTACCCGCTTTAAAGCTTTCCACCTCGGCAGGATGCTGTTCGATAACCTGCACCACAAATTGTTCGATCTGGCTTTCATCGGAAATCTGCTTTAATCCCAGCTTTTCAATGGCCTGTTCAACGCTGCTGTCATTTTGCAGCAAATATTCAAAAACCTTTTTGGCGGCGCTGCCGCTGATCACTTTGTTTTTAATGGCTTTTAAAAGATCGGCTAAAGTCTGCGGGGCCAGTTTAAATTCGGTAATGCTTATTTTTTGTTCATTTAAAGCGCGGGCAACCTCTCCAAGCATCCAGTTGCTGATCATCTTAAAATCGTTAAATAGCTGGGCGACGCGTTCAAAATAATCCGCCACCTCGCGACTTTCGGTCAGCAGACGGGCATCGTACTCTGGCAGCTTGTAATCGACGGTAAATCGCTGAAATTTTTCTTCCGGCAGCTCGGGCAAAGCCTTTTGTATTTGATCGAACCATTGTACATCAATGTGAATGGGAACCAGATCCGGCTCCGGAAAGTAGCGGTAGTCGTGCGATTCTTCTTTACCACGCATGGCGCGGGCCACATTATTGTCCGCATCCCACAGCAGGGTTTGTTGCTCCACCTGTTTACCGGCTTTTAACAGCTCTGTTTGGCGGGCAATTTCATATTCCAGCGCCTTTTGCACGTGAGCAAAAGAGTTCATGTTTTTAAGTTCGGTGCGCGTTCCGTACTCTTTCTGCCCCACCGGTCGAACGCTGATATTGGCGTCGCAGCGAAAACTGCCTTCTTCCATATTTCCGTCGCTGATGCCAAGGTAGCGAACAAGCTGGCGCAACTTCGCTAAATAGGCATGCGCTTCCTGAGGCGAACGAATGTCCGGCGCGCTGACAATTTCAAGCAATGGCGTCCCACAGCGGTTAAGATCAATTAACGACTCGTTGGCTTGCACGTATGTTTCGTCATGAACCGACTTACCGGCGTCTTCTTCCATGTGAATGCGGATTAAACCGATGCGCTTTTTACCGCTTTCCGTTTCGATTTCCAGATAGCCGTTTTCACAAATGGGTTCTTCAAACTGCGAAATTTGATAACCCTTGGGCAGGTCTGGATAAAAATAATTTTTACGGGCAAAACGATTGTATCTTCTGATCTGGCAATGGGTTGCCAGGCCGAGCAGCACGGCAAATTCCACCACTTTTTTATTTAAAACGGGCAACACGCCCGGCATGCCCAGACAAACAGGACAGGTTTGCGAATTGGGTTCCGCGCCGAATTTAGTGCTACAACCGCAAAAGATTTTGGTCTCGGTTAAAAGTTGGGTGTGGACTTCCAGCCCGATTATCGCTTCGTATTCCATGAGCTCGTTGTACCTTTTACCAATTTTGAAGTTAACTGATCATTTTTTCGATGCTTGCACTCAGTTGAAACAATCGTTCTTCCTGAAAGGCAGGCGCCATTACCTGCAGGCCAAAAGGCAGACCATTGGAATGCCTGCCAGCCGGCACATTGATGGCGCAAATTCCGGCCAGGTTGGCCGTAACGGTGTACACATCCATTAAATACATGGTTAACGGATCGTCGATTTTTTCGCCGAGTTTAAAGGCGGTGGTTGGCGTGGTTGGCGTAATAATCACGTCGAAATTTTTGAAGGCGGCGTTCAGTTCGTCTTTGATCAACCGACGCACCTGCATGGCCTTTTTGTAGTACGCATCATAATAGCCGGAAGAAAGTACATAGGTGCCCAACAGAATACGTCGTTTTACTTCCTGCCCAAAACCTTCGCTGCGTGTTCTGGCGTACATTTCATTTAAATCTTCCGCATCTTTCGCGCGATAGCCATATCGTACGCCATCGTAGCGCGCCAGATTGGAGGACGCCTCGGCGGTGGCGATAATGTAATAGGTGGCAATGGAAAAACGGCTCAAAGGCAGATCAAAGTTATCAACGGTTGCCCCCTGCCGGGCCAGTTGATCGCTTATTTTTAAAATGCCTTCCTGTATTTCCGGATCAAGGCCGTCGGCAAAGTATTGGTTGGGCAGACCAATTTTCAAGCCTTTGATGGATTTTTCCAGCGCTTGCTCGTATTCCGGCACCGCCACATCGGCCGTGGTAGAATCGTGCGCGTCCCGTCCGGCCATGGTTTTTAAGATAAGCGCCGCATCGCGGACATTCCTGGCGAAAACACCAATCTGATCCAAAGACGAAGCGTATGCCACCAAACCGTAGCGCGAAACACGCCCGTAAGTCGGCTTAACACCAACCAATCCGGTAAACGACGCCGGCTGCCGGATGCTGCCGCCGGTTTCGCTGCCCAGCGCCGCATCACAGGCCCCAATGGCCACCGCCACGGCAGAGCCCCCGCTTGAGCCGCCTGCCACATAAGACGGATTAAGCGGATTTTTTACGGCGCCAAAATGGGAGTTTTCGCTGGAAGAACCCATGGCAAATTCATCCATATTGGTCTTGCCGATAAAGATCGCGCCCGCATCCCTTAACCTTTGAATGACCGTGGCGTCAAACGGCGAGACAAACGTCTCTAATATTTTGCTGGCACAGGTGGTGCGTTCGCCGGCTATATTGATATTGTCTTTTATGGCCATAATCACGCCTGTTAATGGCCCGGGATCGTTTCCGGCGGCCAGTTCTTTTTCCAGTTCTGCCGCACGTGCCAGCGCCTGTTCTGCAAAAACCTGAGTAAAAGCGTTTAAATGGCTGTGTTCTTCGATGCTTGCCAGAGCCTTTTTAACCCGTCCGGTCAGCGTGATTTTTTTCTGTGCCAGCGCCAGTTGAATCTCTTTAATGCTCATTCCACAATTATTCTTTAGTTGATTCGGCTTCTGTGTCGTTGGTTTTCTCTTCGTCTTTTACCTTTTGTTTGGTGGTAGAAGGAGATTCCAGCGGTTTGTTCAAATCCAGCTCATCCTGAATTTCATTGGTGGCTTTTTTGAACTCCCTGATACCGCGTCCCAGCCCCTGGGCCAGCTCAGGCAATTTTTTGGATCCGAACACCAGTAAAATAATAAACAAAATGATTAAAAGCTCCGAAGTTCCAATACCAAACATCTTATCACCTCTTTTGTTAATAAACACCTGATCAATTTTTTAAAATAAATTTTTTAGCTACGCTTTTTTCCCCCCAAGCCGTTTTCCCTGGCTCAATCTGAACATAAAGCGCACCATGCCGCTTAGCACATAAAGCACAGAATAGGGCAACAGTAAAGCATGCGGCTCAATGAGCAAACTGATAACCACAACCACCACCAATAAAACTCCCAATTTCTGTCCCAGACTTCCTTTTAAAGTCATCCGGGGCACAACCTCGTAGCGGATAGTGCTCACCATCAGCACAGAAACCAGAATCGTCAAAATTAATAATATTCGCGGAAAATGTTCTCCCGGGAAGAACGTATTGACAAAGATCAAATACGAGGCAATGGTGATAGCCGCCGCCGGAGAAGGCAGGCCGGTAAAGGCCGTTTTTTCAAATCCTTCCAGTTCCACATTAAAGCGGGCCAGCCGAATGCTGGCAAAGAGCAGGGGGAAAAAACTGATAAACAATCCCACGTTCCCCCATTGGTTGAAAAAGAAAAGATAGATCAGCACTGAGGGCGCCATACCAAACGAGATAACATCGGCCAGCGAATCGTATTCAACGCCAAAGCGGCTGCTGGCTTGCGCAAAGCGCGCCACTCTGCCGTCCATGGCGTCTAAAAAGGCGCATAATAAAATCAGCCACGAAGAGAGCACAACGTTTTCATTGCGCACGGCATAAATGACCGCCATAAAACCGATAAACATGTTACCGATAGTGAAAAAACTGGGTACAATCGTTCTGGGCACTTTGATCATGGATTGAATTCTCCGATTATTGTCTCGCCGGCGACGGTTTTTTGATTAAGTTTTACTTTTACCTGGACATTCATTGGTAAAAACACATCCAGGCGCGAGCCATAGCGAATCATTCCAAATCGCTGCGACCTCTGCACTTTTTGTCCTGGCTGCAACTTACAAACAATCCGCCGCGCAATCAAGCCGGCGATCTGTTTGAAAAATATTTTACCATAAGGCGTATTAATGCCGATCATTTGCTGTTCGTTCTCTTCTCCCGTTCGATGATTCATGGCATTTAAAAACTGCCCCGGTTTGTGCCGCAAATATTCCACCGTACCCGTGGCCGGGATGCGGTTAACATGGCAATTAAAGACCGACATAAAAATACTGATCTTTTGAGCCGGGCCTTTAATGTAAACAGGCTCTTCAACTTTTTCAATCAAAATCACTTTACCGTCTGCCGGGGCCACAATAACCGTTGGCGGCCCATCGAAAGAACGCTCGGGATCCCTGAAAAAGAAAAAATGAAAAATAAAAATAATGAATACTAAGCCGCTGACACCCCACAAAATTTTGTTTTTAAAAATCAGCGATAATATCAGAAAAACAATAAAAAAAATTCCTGTCCAGATAATTATCGGAACGCCTTCTCTTGCAATCATGTTAATTCACTTCCCTCCCAAAGTTTCAACTTTTAACAAACAAAAGCTGATTGTGTTTCAGAAAAATCGGCATTTATTGTCCTACTCAGGATACTTTTCCAGCACCAGGTCGATATCTAATAATTTACCTTCACGCCAGATTTTCAGACGCATTTTATCGCCCACACGCAAATCCAGCGAGAGAATGACGGCCTGGGCGTCGGCATAACTACTGATGGTTTCGCCGTTAATTTCCACAATCACATCGCCCAGTTGCACGCCGGCTTTTTCGGCCGGGCTATGGCGATCGATACGCCGCACATAAACGCCCTGCACCGAAGGATAGCCCAGAGAACGCGCAATGTAAGGATTGAGATTGGAGACATACATGCCAATCCATACGTTGGTATCTTTTCCTCTGCGCCGTTTTAATTTTTCCACCACCTGCTGAATGCGATTGCTGGGAATGGCAAATCCCACGCCCACCGAACCGTGCGACTGTGGATCGCCGGTTAAAATAAAAGTGTTCATGCCAATAACCTCGCCGTCGGCATTGCACAGGGGGCCGCCGCTGTTGCCCGGATTAATGGCCGCGTCGGTCTGGATCATGTCTTCGTAAATCCGACCTTCCAGCGGAGAAAAATTTCTGTTTACGGCGCTTATCACGCCTACTGTTACCGTGGGTTGGTTTTTTACAAACAGGCCAAACGGATTGCCCAGGGCTATGGCCCATTCCCCGATTAGCACCTTGTCGGAATCGCCAAATTTAATAGAGGGAAAATGGCCTTCCACTTTGAGCAGCGCGATATCCGAAACGCGATCCCGATCGATCAATTTTGCCGGATATTCCTTTCCATCAGCCATGGCCACAATGATCTCCGTGGCCTCGCCCACCACATGCTCATTGGTTACCACATAACCGTCATCCGAAATAAAAAAGCCGGAACCGATCGATTCCACCGGCTGTTCGACAATCCGGTCGTTAAACAATTCAGGGAAGAATTGCCGAAAAAACGGATCGTTAAAAAACGGACTGCGCTGCACATAACGGTTGATCTTCGTAACGTTTACGGAAACCACGGCCGGCGTTACTTTTTGAACGGCGCGCGTGATGGCGTTTTCGCGATGCGTTTGCAATTGCTGGCCGGTCGTTTCTTGCGCCCGTGCCTCGGTTACCAGAGAGGTGTCCAGGGGTTGCTCCTGTTCTGCCGAATGCATGGGCAGGTATTCGCGCATCAAAACGCCGGCTAATACTCCCAATACCACCCAGAAACTAACTTTCCAGAATGTTTTCATAATGTTTCACCTAATTTTTATTGTTTTAAAAATTTGACATCCTCTGCCATTCGTCCGGGATTTGTTCATAATTTACGCCCAATTCCTGCCCGCTAATGCTATCCCTGGGCCGCGACAATATTTCGTCTACCGACGTCAGCCATTCCCATGGCGCCCATCGTTTCCGTTGAATATTTAAAAACGCATGAAACGTACCGCTATCGTTTCTGCACCTTTTCCCAGTCGGCTAAAAAACGTTCGATGCCAATATCGGTCAACGGATGCTTGATCATCTTTTCGATTACCGCAAAAGGAATGGTAGCGATATCGGCGCCGTACATGGCCGCTTCTACCACGTGCATCGGGTGGCGAATACTGGCCACAATAATTTCCGTTTCGATCATATAATTGTCAAAAATCTGCTTAATCTGTCCGATGAGTTCCATGCCGGGCGCGGCAATATCATCCAGCCGACCGACAAAGGGGCTGACAAAAGTGGCTCCGGCGCGGGCCGCCAGCAAGGCCTGAATGGGCGAAAAAACAAGGGTTACGTTGGTTTTAATGCCTTCGGCCGTTAATTGTTTAACCGCTTTCAATCCTTCCTTGGTCATGGGAATTTTGATAACGATATTGGAATGAATCGCTGCCAGTTCGCGTGCTTCCTTTACCATGCCCGGCGCATCGAGGGCAATTACTTCGGCGCTTACCGGTCCGTCCACAATTTCACAAATGGCGCGGTAAATGGCGCGCGGCTCTCCTTCTTCTCTGGAAATCAGTGTGGGATTGGTTGTTACGCCGTCCAGCACGCCCAGGCTGGCGGCCTCTTTAATTTGATCTATGTTAGCCGTATCGATAAAAAATTTCATCTCTCACTCCTTACTTTCCCTGTTCTTAAAAGGTTGTGTAATTTAACTTAACGCTCCGTTTATTTTTTCTGCACTTTTTCCCAATCAGCCAGAAAACGCTCAATGCCAATGTCGGTCAACGGATGCTTGATCATCTTTTCCACCACGGCAAAGGGAATGGTGGCAATATCTGCGCCAATCATGGCCGATTCCACCACGTGCATGGGATGTCGGATGCTGGCCACAATGATCTCTGTATCGAGCATGTAATTATCGAAGATCTGTTTGATCTGCGCAATTAACTCCATGCCGTCCTGAGTGATGTCGTCCAATCTTCCCACAAAGGGGCAGACAAAAGTAGCGCCGGCGCGGGCGGCCATTAAGGCCTGAATCGGCGAAAAAATCAACGTTACATTCGTTTTGATCCCTTCCGAGGCAAAAACTTTGACGGCCTTTAAACCGTCTTTAGTCATCGGAATTTTAATGACGATATTGGAATGGATTTTGGCCAGTTCGCGGCCTTCTTCCACAATCCCCTGCCAATCTAATGAAATCACCTCGGCGTTGACCGGTCCATCCACAATTTCACAAATCTGTTTAAAAATATCTTGTGGTTTGCCCTGTTCTTTAGCCAGCAGGGTGGGATTGGTGGTCACTCCGTCAACAATACCCAGGCTTGCCGCCTCACGAATTTCATCAATATTGGCTGAATCAATAAAAAACTTCATCGTATGTTTCCTTTATTTTAATAATTTTCAATCTCAAAACCATTAATAGACGACTCTTTCCAGCACCAGGCCTCTGGCCGGCGCCGCCTGCGGCACAAGCCGACGATCGCCCGACTGAATGATCTCTTTAAATTCTTTGAGCGTGATTTTTCCGCTGCCAATAGCCGCCAGCGAGCCGACAATAGCCCTGACCATACCGTGTAAAAAGCGATCGGCGGCAATTTCGTATACCAGCAAATCGCCCCAACGCAACCAGCGGCTTTCCAGAATCTTACACCGATGGTGTTTCACTTCGCTCTTAACTTTACAAAACGAGCGGAAATCCTTAACCGGCTTAATCATCTCTGCGCCGACCTGCATCAGCGTCAGGTTCAAAGGCGTTAGAATCGTCCAGGCGTAACGCCGGTTTAGCGCCGTCGGTTCCGGCGAAATGTAATAACGATACCAGCGCTGTGTGGCGTCAAACCGCGCATGAAAATCCGGCGCACTAACATTTAGCTCTTTGACAACAATATCTTCTTTGAGTAAACCGTTCAAAGCGCGTTTTAATTTCTGCAAATCAAATTCCGGTATGTCAAAATGGGCCACCTGCCCACGCGCATGAACCCCGGTGTCTGTTCGCCCCGAGCCTGTAACCGGAATTCTTTTTTTAAAAAGAACCTTTAACGCCTGTTCAAGCTCTCCCTGAATGGTTCGCTGCCCTTTTTGCAGCTGCCAGCCATAATAGTCCGAACCGTCGTACTCGATAACTGCTTTTACTCTAACCATCTTTCCCGCATTATTGAATTTTTGCAATATAACGGATTTTTAAATCTGTTTCAAGTAAGAATCTTTTTGATAACTTTAATAAATTAATAAGGTTAACTTAAAACCGGGATCGTGGTAGAGTAAAAACCTGTCAACCATTTCTTTTTTTGGCTCTACTGGGATTCCTGTGGAAAAAGGTCTAATTTACCAAGAAAGAAAAGTATTGCTATCCTAAAATTTTCAAATTTTCTAAAGCCTCTACCAACTGTTTTTATCTCCTGTATCTTGCCGTTCAACCATTCGGCTACTGAATTATCTATCTGATATCTTATATAGTTTAATAAGCCATCTGAATGAGCAATGAGCATTTTTGCTACTTTAATCATTTTATTTAAAGAACGTCCCTTAATATCCTGATACCATTCCGCAAAAAAGAATTTCGCATCATTTATTGTTTCACTCCTAAAGAATTCTTTGAAGTTCTCTTTGGCCGCCCAAGCCTGGGAAGTGATAAGGTTAAGTTCTTGAATTTTTCTGAAACGCGATAATTGCTTGTCCGTCATATTTTCCGGATTCTTTAAAAATAAATATTTACTTTTCACTAAGGTTTTATCATTAGATTTTTGTAATTTACGGGCTTCCTCTCGTCTGGTTTTATCCACTCCATCATTTAAATACTTCATTATATGAAATTTGTCATGCACTTTGGAAGCATTGGGAAGCTCCTTTTGAACAGCTTTAATAAAAGCTTTCCACATATCCATACTGACCGCTTTGAGGCCCTCCTTTTGTTTCTCTGTTAATCCCTTGTTTATTAAGGAACTGGCAGAGCTTGTTGTGCGACCTTCACTTACATCTATTACACGTCTTCTTTCACTATCGGATAATACGCTTACATAAGTATGACCTCTTTTCATACTCTTCTCATCTATCCCGATATATTTAATGTCCTCTTCCGTTCGGCGTGATAGCCCGCGTTCCACTGCTTTGCTCATTATATGATGAAGCATATCAAAGCTGATCCGTAAAAATTGTGCCGTTTTGCTCTGGTTTTTGGAGGCCAGTAATAACTCAATAGCAAAACGTTCAAATAATAAAGTCGTTCGACTCGACTTTTCTGCCCAAGGAACTTTGATCGTTTTTACTCCGTGTTCCTTGCATTTAATGCGGGGAACTTTGCAGACAATATAGGTCTTCATTTGGCATGTATCCAAATGCCGCCAACGACGTTTTTCGCGATGATCATAAATATCATATTCCACTTCGCATTCGGGACAAAAACCTTTTTTTGACTTATAGATAATCTCTATTTCTACTTCCTCATTCGCAATATCTAAGTCAACTTTAGACACTTCCCAGGGATGCGAAAGTCCCAAAATCTGTTTAAATAATTCTTTATCTTTCATAAACTCAATCTAAGGATTATTTTTGTTTTTCACAAAAATCCCAGTAGAGCCCTTTTTTTAATATAATCTCACTCTAAAAAGGAACTTTTTACGCTTCCAGCAAGCGCATCCTTTAAACATAGATTGTATTTATTGGAGTTACAAAACTTCTCTCTTTGTTCGAACTGACAGATCACCTTTTTAGGCCAAACTCATCCGCAATTCGTAATTCATAATTCGTAATTCGTAATTCGTAATTCTAAATTCACAACTCCTACTTTTCATCCCCGGATTCCAGCAACGCCCTTGCCTGTTGCACAATATTTTTCACTGAAAAGCCGAAGTGTTCCATTAATTGTTGCTGAGGCGCGCTTTTACCAAAGGTATCAATGGCGATTATTCTGCCTTCCAGACCAGCGTACCGTTCCCAGCCCCATGAGCTTCCGGCCTCAACCACAATACGCTTTTTAATGGGAGCGGGCAACACCTTTTCTCTGTATTCTTCGGACTGTCTTTCGAACAGCGAGGTACAGGGCATGCTCACCACGCGCGTCTCAATGCCCTGGCTGGTTAATTCTTCATAAGCAGCCAGGCACAAAGCGACTTCCGAGCCGGTTGCGATTAAAATGATCTGTGGTTCGTTTTCCGCATCGGCTAAAATGTAGCCTCCTTTTAACGCCTCCTTTGCCGGTGCAAACTTAGAGCGGTCAAAAGTCGGCACGTTTTGACGCGTTAATACCAGCGCCGTTGGCCGATCTTTTTGCGAGAGCGCCAGGTACCAGCCCCAGACCACTTCGTTGGCGTCAGCCGGTCGAAAAACATCCACATTGGGCGTGGCGCGCAGGGCGGCCAGCTGTTCAATCGGTTGATGGGTTGGGCCGTCTTCGCCCACGCCAATGCTATCGTGCGTAAAGACGTAAATGGCCGGTATTTTCATTAGCGCAGCCAGGCGAATGGCTGGTTTCATGTAGTCGGAAAAGACGAAAAACGTGGCGCCAAAGGCTTTTAATTTGCTCAACACCAGGCCGTTAACAATGGCGCCCATGGCATGTTCGCGAATGCCAAAGTGCAGATTGCGGCCGGCGCGATTTTGAGCGCTAAAGGCCCCGGAAATATCCATATATGTTTTAGTAGAAGGCGCCAGGTCAGCCGAGCCGCCAACCAGCCAGGGAATTCCAGGGGCTATGGCGTTAAGCGTTTTTCCGCTGGAAGCGCGCGTGGCCAGGCCTTTATCGTCGGTCGGGAACTCCGGCAGCTGCATGTGCCAGTTCTCCGGCAACTCCCCGTTTTGAATCATTAAAAATTCTTTGGCCAGTTCGGGATAGGCCGTTTTGTATTTTTCAAAAAGCGTATTCCAGGCTTTTTCGATCTCTTCGCCGCGCTTCAAATTTTCTTCACGAAACTGCGCCACCTCTTCCGGAACATAAAACTGCCAGTCCGGATTCCAGCCGTAATTCTTTTTGGTTAAACGAACCTCTTCTTCGCCCAGGGGCGAACCATGCACGCCGGCCGTATCCTGTTTGTTCGGACTGCCATAGCCGATGTGCGAATTGACCACAACCAGCACGGGCTTTTTTGATTGCAAAGCCACTTTGACCTGTGCTCTCAGGCTTTGCGTATCGTTGGCGTCCGCCACCTGCAAAACGTCCCAGCCGTATGCTTCAAAACGTTTCTGGACGTCTTCAGAAAAGGTCAGGTCGGTTTTGCCTTCAATGGTAATATAGTTGTTGTCGTAAAACCAGAGCAAGTTGTCCAGGGCCAGGTGTCCGGCCAGAGAAGCGGCCTCGCTGGCAACGCCTTCCATCAAATCGCCATCGCCGCACAAAGCAAAAATGTTGTAATCCAGTAAAGTAAAATCCGGCTTGTTAAAACGCGCGGCCAGCCACTTTTGAGCAATGGCCATTCCCACGCTCACAGAAACGCCCTGCCCTAAAGGGCCGGTGGTTACTTCCACGCCGGGCGCCTCTCCAAATTCCGGATGGCCTGGACATCTGCTGTGTAGTTGCCTGAATTGCTTGATGTCTTCCAGGGTAAGATCGTAGCCCATAACGTGCAGCAGAGAATATAGCAACATGGATGCGTGTCCGTTAGACACGATAAAGCGGTCGCGATTGGGCCAGTCCGGATTTTTAGGATTGTGCCTGACAAAGTCGTTGTAAATAGTAAATGCCACCGGCGCCAGCCCCATGGGCGCGCCGGGATGCCCGGAGTTGGCCTTTTGAATGGCGTCTATCGAAAGGGTGCGAATGGTGGTAATAATAGTCTGTTCCAGCTTTTCAGAAATAACCATTTTCTTCTCTCCTTGAATTTTTCTCGATTTCGCATAAAGTATTAAATGTAAAACGAATTACAATTTTTTCCAAACCAATTTTCTTTCGTACGTTCAATGGTTGGTTGGCTGGTTGAATGGTCACCGGCCTGTCATTCCACATTTCTCCCTGGTGAGGGGAAAGGTTTAAGAGTGTAAGAGTTTAAGAGTTCAGTGGTTTAGAAATTTAGAGGTTGAGTGGTGTTTTTTGAACCTTGATTAATAGGATTACAGGATTATCTCGATTTTTTTCATTTCAGAAATTTCATGCTCAATTTTAAGGCCAAATTTTGCAAACGGAAAAAACAAATCATGGAAATCCTAAAATCAAGCAAATCATGGTTCAAAATTTACCGGCCTGTCAATCCACATTTCTCCCTGGTGAGGGGAAAGGTTTAAGAGTGTAAGAGTTTAAGAGTTTAAGAGTTTAAGAGTTTAAGAGTTTAAGAGTTTAAGAGTATAAGAGTTTAAGAGTTCAGTGGTTTAGAAATTTAGAGGTTGAGTGGTGTTTTTTGAACCTTGATTAATAGGATTACAGGATTACCTCGATTTTTTTCATTTCAGAAATTTCATGCTCAATTTTAAGGCCAAATTTTGTAAACGGAAAAACAAATCATGGAAATCCTAAAATCAAGCAAATCATGGTTCAAAATTTACCGGCATGTCAATCCACATTTTTCCCTGGTGAGGGGAAAGGTTTAAGAGCGTAAGAGTGTAAGAGTTTAAGAGTTCAGGGGTTATGAAATTTAGAGGTTGAGTGGTGTTTTTTGAACATTGATTAATAGGATTACAGGATTACCTCGATTTTTTTCATTTCAGAAATTTCATGCTCAATTTTAAGGACAAATTTTGTAAACGAAAAAAACAAATCATGGAAATCCTAAAATCAAGCAAATCATGGTTCAAAATTCACCGGCCTGTCATTCCACATTTCTCCCTGGTGAGGGGAAAGGTTTAAGAGCGTAAGAGTGTAAGAGTGTAAGAGTGTAAGAGTTCAGTGGTTTAGAAATTTAGAGGTTGAGTGGTGTTTTTTGAACCTTGATTAATAGGATTACAGGATTACCTCGATTTTTTTCATTTCAGAAATTTCATGCTCAATTTTAAGGCCAAATTTTGTAAACGAAAAAAACAAATCATGGAAATCCTAAAATCAAGAAAATCATGGTTCAAAATTTACCGGCATGTCATTCCACATTTCTCCCTGGTGAGGGGAAAGGTTTAAGAGTGTAAGAGTCTAAGAGTTTAAGAGTATAAGAGTGTAAGAGTGTAAGAGTTCAGTGGTTTAGAAATTTAGAGGTTGAGTGGTGTTTTTTGAACCTTGATTAATAGGATTACAGGATTACCTCGATTTTTTTCATTTCAGAAATTTCATGCTCAATTTTAAGGCCAAATTTTGTAAACGAAAAAAACAAATCATGGAAATCCTAAAATCAAGAAAATCATGGTTCAAAATTTACCGGCATGTCATTCCACATTTCTCCCTGGTGAGGGGAAAGGTTTAAGAGTGTAAGAGTCTAAGAGTTTAAGAGTATAAGAGTATAAGAGTTTAAGAGTTCAGTGGTTTAGAAATTTAGAGGTTGAGTGGCGTTTTTTGAACCTTGACTAATAGGATTACAGGATTACCTCGATTTTTTTCATTTCAGAAATTTCATGCTCAATTTTAAGGCCAAATTTTGTAAACGAAAAAAACAAATCATGGAAATCCTAAAATCAAGAAAATCATGGTTCAAAATTTACCGGCCTGTCAATCCACATTTCTCCCTGGTGAGGGGAAAGGTTTAAGAGTGTAAGAGTCTAAGAGTTTAAGAGTTTAAGAGTATAAGAGTTTAAGAGTTCAGTGGTTTAGAAATTTAGAGGTTGAGTGGTGTTTTTTGAACCTTGATTAATAGGATTACAGGATTATCTCGATTTTTTTCATTTCAGAAATTTCATGCTCAATTTTAAGGACAAATTTTGTAAACGAAAAAACAAATCATGGAAATCCTAAAATCAAGCAAATCATGGTTCAAAATTTACCGGCATCTCATTCCTCATCCCGCGCTGGCGAGCGTGAATCTTTGTACAACCGAAATCAGTATTACCGGACAAAATGTGACGTAAATCTTTTGACTTACGAGTACGGTCATTTCTCATCTTTCCTTCTGGCTTGATGGAAATGAGGGCGATCAGAAGAATGTCTGCCGGTTAAAAATGGGCGCATTACTTAATCGGCGCTGCGGAAACCAAATTATTTTGTTGTTGTTTAATTTTATTTATAACTTAAACGCAGAAGAATTTTAAATTTCAGGTAAAAAATGTCTGACAAAAAACAAGGTTTTCATCCTTTTGATTCACCGTTAGTAGAGCACGGTTACGGAACCCGTTTTCAGGGGTTTCAACATCTGATGCGTCACCGCATTCGGGATATTTTACTGGTTTCCAGCTTGTACGATCTTTACGTTTTTGAAGAAGACGGTCGTTTGTACGAGCTAATCCGGGAAGAATATCAGGGGCTTAATTTAAGCCATGTTCCGGAAATTACGCGCGTTTCAAGAGGAGAAGACGCCCTTGCCCTGGCCAGCGAAGAAAAGCGCTTCGATCTGATCATCACCACGCCGCATATCGAAGACATGGATTCCACTCAACTGGCGCGCGAAATTCGCCAGGCCGGTTTAAAAATCCCGGTCGTTCTATTAGCTTATGACAATCGGGAGCTTTCTGAGCTGCTCAACCACGCCGATTCCAGAGTCTTTGACCGTATTTTCATCTGGACGGGCAACTTCCGTATTGTGGTGGCCATCGTAAAGCATCTGGAAGACATCATGAATGTGGAGCAGGATACGCGCCTGGTGGGCGTTCAATCCATTATTTTAATCGAAGACAACATACGTTTTTATTCCGCTTACCTGCCCCTGCTCTACACCGAAATTTTAAAGCAATCGCAGCGTTTAATTTTAGAAGGCGTTAACCTTACGCATAAATATCTGCGCATGCGCGCCCGTCCTAAAATTCTTTTGTGCACCACCTACGAAGAGGCCTGGGAATATTTCATCAAGTACCAGCACACCATCTTAGGCGTGATTTCGGACATTGATTTTAAAAAGGGCGGAAAGCATGATCCGGAAGCCGGCCTTAAATTTGCCGCCGAAGTGCGTAAACGGCACGACGACATTCCGGTTTTACTGCAATCCAATAATGCGCAATTCCAGGATCGCGCTCTGGAAATTGGCGCGCATTTTGTCTTAAAAGATTCGCCTACTCTTTTGCAAGAGCTGCGCAAGTTTACCATTACGCAGTTCGGTTTTGGCGATTTTATTTTCAGAACTCCGGAAGGCGTTGAAGTTGGCCGGGCCACTGATTTGATTTCATTGGAAGAGCAGTTAAAAACAGTGCCCCCGGAAAGCATAAAATACCATGCCGAGCGCAACCATTTTTCCACCTGGCTAAAAGCGCGCACCGAGTTCTGGCTGGCCCATAAATTGCGCCCAAGGAAGGTCAGCGATTTTCCTTCGCTTGAGGATTTGCGCCAGCATCTGATCAACTCGCTGAGGACTTACCGTAAAATTCGGCAGCAGGGCATTATCACCGATTTTAAAAAAGAATCGTTCGACGTGCAAAGCGGTTTTGCCCGTCTGGGCGGCGGTTCGCTGGGCGGTAAGGCGCGCGGACTAAGCTTTGTAAACACTTTGATTACCAATTACCAGATAACCAACCGTTTTAACGGCGTGCGCATTTTTATCCCTCCGGCCGTTGTACTGGGAACCGATGTATTCGACGCCTTTTTAGACGACAATAACTTGCGGCACTTTGCCCTCAACTGCGACGACGACCGGGAAATTACGCGTCGCTTTTTAAGCGCAACAAAATTTCCGGCGGATATTATCGCCTCGCTGGTATCCTTTCTGGAGCTGGTGCAGGTTCCCCTGGCCGTTCGCTCTTCCAGCTTGTTAGAAGATTCGCAATACCATCCGTTCGCCGGCGTTTACCAGACGTACATGATTGCCAATAACCATGAAAATCCTTTAATTCGTTTAAATGAGTTGTTAAACGCTATTAAACGCGTGTACGCTTCCACCTTTTATCAGGCTGCCAAACAATACATTCGCGTCACTTCCTATCGTCTGGAAGAAGAGAAGATGGCGATCATTATTCAAAAAATGGTGGGCTCGCGTCATGAAAACCGTTTTTATCCCACCTTTTCTGGCGTGGCCAAAAGCTATAATTTTTACCCCACGCCCCCCCAAAAGCCAGAAGACGGCATCGCTTCGGTTGCCCTTGGCCTGGGTGAATGGGTGGTTGACGGCGGCAATACGCTAAAATTTTCTCCTCGCTATCCCAATCACCTGGCTCAGCTTTATTCGGTAAAAGAATTTTTAAGAACCAGTCAGCACAAATTCTACGCGCTCGATTTTAATCAACATGCCAGCGATTCGCTGCAACCTTTTGACGAAGCGGTGCGCCTATTCCCCTTAAAACAGGCCGAAAAGGATGGCGCTTTGTATTACGTGGGATCAACCTATGTTCCCGATGAAGATCGTATTGTGGACGGTCTGGCCAGAAACGGAGCGCGCGTGGTCAGTTTTGCCCCCATCTTAAAACACAAATTATTTCCATTAAGCCAAATTCTTACCCTATTATTAGAAATGGGTTCCTGGGGCATGGGAACGCCTGTAGAAATTGAATTTGCCGTAAACATGAACGGCGACAATCCGGAAAAACTCAAAGAATTTGGCGTTCTGCAAATGCGTCCGCTGGTATTAAAGCGCGAGTTAGAGCAAATCAATGTGGAAGACTATACTCAGGATCAAATCATTTGCCACAGCCCCTGTATTCTGGGGCACGGTATCATTAAAGATATTTATGATATTGTGTATGTTGATTACCATAAATTTGACCGCACTAAATCTCAGCAGGTAGCCGAAGAAATCAGTAAAATAAACGCTTTGCTGATTAATGAAAATCGCCCGTACCTGCTAATCGGTGTCGGGCGCTGGGGGTCTTTAGACCCCTGGCTGGGCATTCCGGTTAATTGGGAACAAATTTCCGGAGCTAAGGCTATTGTTGAAACCAGTTTTAAAGATTTTATGGTTGAGCCGTCGCAAGGTTCGCATTTTTTCCAGAATCTCACTTCGTTTCTGGTCGGATACTTTACCGTCAATCCATTTAAAAACAGAGGTTTCATTGACTGGGACTGGTTAAAAAAACAACCCGTGAATAAACATTTCCAATTTACCTATCATATTCGCCTAAAACGTCCCATCAAAATTTTAATGAACGGGCGTAAAAATCAGGGAATCATCACCAAACCAGGGGTATAAAACCAATGCAAGACCAACTATCAGAAAACACCCCCAATCTCTGCCCTCATTGCGGCAATGAGCTGACCCTGTGGGAACAGGTTCTTTTAAGCGTGGATCGTATGCTGGTTTGCAGAAACTGCTGGTACAGAATTATTTTGGATCCCCCAGAAGCAAGCGCGAACCAATCGGAAAACAATAAAGAGGATAAGGAAGGATGAAATCTTACAACTCATTTTTGGTCGCTCAGCAACAGGTTGAGGAAGCGGCCCGCATTCTGAATCTGGATAAGGCAACCACGGAATTTTTGAAATGGCCGCAACGAGAATTCAAATTTACCTTTCCCGTGCGCATGGACGACGGAAGGTTTGAAATTTTCCATGCCTATCGCGTGCAATACAATTACGCGCGCGGCCCTGCTAAAGGCGGCATTCGTTTCCATCCGGACGAGACCGTGGATGTGGTGCGCGCCCTGGCGGCCTGGATGACCTGGAAAACCGCCGTGGTAGATTTGCCGCTGGGCGGCGCTAAGGGCGGCGTGGTGTGCGACCCGCGCCACCTGTCGCAAAAAGAGCTGGAAAATATCGCTCGCGCCTACATCCGAGCTTCTGCAGATATATTGGGCGTGGACAAAGACGTGCCGGCGCCGGATGTGTACACCACTCCTCAAACCATGGCCTGGATGCTGGATGAATTTGAAACGATTGTGCGCAAACACCAACCAGGCGTTTTTACGGATAAACCGCTTCCCATCGGCGGCACAGAAGGCAGACGCGACGCCACTTCGCGCGGGGGCGTTATCTCCGTTAGAGAAGCCTGTAAATTCCTGAATATTGAGCCCAAAACTTTTGCCATACAGGGATTCGGCAATGCCGGACAGCGAGCCGCCCTGCTGCACGAAGAACTGTTAGGCGGAAAATTAATCGCCGCCTGCGATTCAAGAGGCGGCATTTTGAATCCCGATGGCATTAACGCCAAAGAACTGGTAACCCATAAACTTAAAACCGGAACGGTGCTCAACTTCCCGGGCGCCCGGCACATTCCCAGCGACGCCGTTCTGGAACTGGATGTGGACGTGCTGTATCCCGCCGCTCTGGAAAACGCCATCTCCGAAAAAAACGCCGGCCTGATTAAAGCTAAAATTATCTGCGAGCTGGCTAACGGCCCAACCACACCGGAAGCCGATTTAATTCTTTATCATCGTAATATCTTTGTGCTGCCCGATATTTTAGCCAGCGCAGGCGGTGTTACGGTTTCGTACTTTGAGATGCTGCAAAACAGCGGAGGCGAAATGTGGGAAGAAGCTACCGTTCATGCGCGGCTGGATAAAAAAATTAGCAACGCTTTCCAATCTTTTAGCGACGCGTTAAGGGAAAAAGGCGTCCATCCGCGGCTGGCAGCCATGGTAGTGGGCGTTGCCCGCGTGGCCGAAGCGTGCAAAATTCGCGGCTGGGTGTAATGGATGAATGGTTTAATAGTTTAATAGTTTAATAGTTGAATGGTTGAATGGTTGAATGGTTGAATGGTTGAATGGTCACCGGCCGGTAATTCCGATTCCAGTTGCGGACGAAGGGGTGATAGTGCAAGAGTTAAATGGTTCAATGAAAGCTTTAATGCTGTACATCGTTTGATGAAAACAGCCGACTGTGAATATGATCAGCTCCCCCCTCTCCCAGACTTTTATTCTGGGAGAGGGGGTGCAGGGGGTGAGGGCTACCACATCGTTGAATGGTCACCGGCCGGTCTTTCCGATTCCAGTTGCGGACGAAGGGGTGATAGTGCAAGAGTTAAATGGTTCAATGAAAGCTTTAATGCTGTACATCGTTTGATGAAAACAGCTGACTGTGAATATGATCAGCTCCCCCCTCTCCCAGACTTTTATTCTGGGAGAGGGGGTGCAGGGGGTGAGGGTTACCACATCGTTGAATGGTCGCCGGCCGGTAATTCCGATTCCAGCTGCGGACGAAGAGGGGGGCGGTTGTGCTGCCCCTGTTTTAAAATCGACGTTGCCCAAACTAATTTCAATTAAAGCAATCTGTTTTTTTCGAGGATTTGAAATTCCTGTTCAAAATTCGGCGTAAACACGCCCTTACCCAACATTTTTTTAATTTCAAAAAGCGACCAGAAGCGGCCTATTTCGATCTCATCCCGATTAATTTTGAACGGGCCGTCATGGCGCATTTTAAAAACATGAACCAATTCGCTCTCATAGGGATTACGCATAACATAGCGAATTAAAGGCCTGGCTTTGCTGGCGTCGATGCCCAGTTCTTCCTTTGCCTCGCGTTTCATGGCATCGTCTATTGCTTCGCCATGACGCACATGCCCTCCGACCGCGGTATCCCAGAATCCGGGATAAAGGTCTTTGTTTTGCGATCGCTTTTGTAAATACAACTGTCCCTGCCGATTTAAAATGTGAATATGAACCGTGGGATGCAGCAATTGAGGATTTCCATGGACTGCGCTCCTGGGAGCGCTACCTAAAATACGCCCTTGCGGATCGACAATATCGAAGTATTCTTCATCGCCTTCAGGCATAACTTTTGGAAGCGCAGGTTTTTTAAAAAACTTAAAATACACAAATTGAACGACCACAATGCCGCCCAGTAAAATATAGAACAGACCGCCGGACACAAAGGCCCAGGCCTCTTCTGACCAGTAAAAGGCAGAGTACAAAATAAGAAGCACATGTAAAAAGATTACATAAAACAACCATTTGCTCATCTGTTTTAGCAAACGCACTTGTATCTGATTAATCTGCATCCCGTTCATAAAGCGTTTACTCATGTGCAACAGAACCGGCCTATCCGAAAAAGCGTGCAAACCAACCAAAACCAGAATGATAGTCTCTATTAATGCCGGCTTTATTTTAAAGAAGATGGCGTCGTGTAAAAGGATAGACAGGCCACCGGTAATCACAATCAGCGCCGTATCCAGCAAAATCATCTTTTCCACTTCTCTAAAGCGGATTAAGTAGTAGATAAAGTAAGCGCTTCCGGAGATAATGGCCGTGATTAAACCGGCGGTTGTGCCGTATATCGCTTCCACCACGATGAACACAAAAATTGGAACAAAACTGATGGCAAAGTTTTTTAATATTTCGTTGTTCATATTGACAGCTTCCCGATTATTAAAAAAAAATATAAAAATAATATAAGAAATTTTGAAATTCATTTTGAAATAAAAAAATATTATTGTTATATTAATAAACAGTTTTGTATATTTTTTTAAAAAAATGGGTTTAATAAAATTCAAATGAGGTTTGGAGTTGAAAATAGATATTAGAGACCTGAAAGATCGGGTTCCGGACATAATCTTTAAACAGGGTTTAGAGTATTTCAAACAGGGTCGAGTCAAGATTAAACAATGGGATAATATATCGGTACTGGCCACCGTGCAGGGCACCTATCCGTACATCGTTCGTTTGACGGTAAACGAGCATTCTTTTGAATCGACCTGCACCTGCCCATACAATTACACCTGCAAACATGTTGTAGCCGTGGCTTTAAAAATAATTGACGAACAACGTTCTGCAGAAAGCGAGCAGGTAACTCAACAGGACAACTGGCGAGAATACTTCGAAAAGTTAATTACCATCCAGAAAGTGGACAACGAATTTTCGCAGGAAGTTCGCTGGAAGCTGATTTACATCATGCATCTGGCAGAGAATTACTGGAATATTAAACCGGTAAAAGTTTATATGAAAAAAGACGGCTCTTACGGAAGAATGCAGGAGCCCTCTTTTGGCGAACTCTCCGGCCAGAATGTTTTCCGCACTTCCGGCGACTTGATTGCCATCTCGTATCTGGAGCGCATTCAAACACAGCAGCCGTCGGTTTATTATCGGGGGCGGCTGGAAACCAGCTACCTGGATTTCGGACTGGACGCCGGTCAATTGTTTTATTTGCTGCGCAACAGCGAACTGCATCTAAAAAATGAAGATGGCACCATCGGTCCGCGCATCCGGTTCGGCAAGCGTCCGTGGAAGCTGATCTTTAAATTGAATCTGGATGAAGAAAACGATCTTTACATTTTCAGGCCGTATTTTGTCAGAGATGAAGAGCAAGTCCCGATAACTAAAGACATGAAAATCCTGACCGTTAATCCGATCTGGTTCTTTTACAAGAATAAACTTAACCTTTGCGATTTTCCGTTAAGCTACGCCTACATCAAATCGTTTATTGATGAAAATCTGGAAGTAAAAGTCAAAAAAAGCGAATATCAGAGCTTTATTTCCGATTATCTGGCAAAACTGCCCATCTTTCCTTATGTTGAATTCCCGCCGGGCATCGAAGTTTCGGAAATTAATACGGTTACCGGCAAACGCTTGTACCTGGAAGAGATGGAAGACCAACTGGTGGTATCGTTCTCGGTTTTTTACAATGACATCGAAATTGCCTACAGCTACCCCAATGACGAGTACCTGCATTACGACACCTCTTCGCGCAGGGTCATCCGCGTCAGAAGAGATCGGGAAACAGAGGCCCGCTTGCGCGAGCAAATTCTGGAAACGAATATTTTAGAAGACACGCCGGGACTGTTTTACGCCTCGTTTGAAGAATCGCTGGACTGGTTGTTTGACGGTTTGCCCAAATTGCACGAACAGGGGTTTGAAATTTTAGGTGAAGAGAAATTAGTCCGTTTCCGGGTAAACCGCGCGCCGGCCAACTTCGGGCTATCCGTTTCTTCTGAGACAGACTGGTTTGATATTGAATTGAGCCTGACTTTTGACGGCATTCAGGTAACGCTGGCAGAATTGAAAAAAGCGATCCGCTCCAATAAAAAGTTCGTAAAACTGCGCGACGGAAGCATTGCTCGCCTTCCGCAAAAGCTGATTGAAAAAATTACTTACATGCTCAATTTTGGAAAAGTAGAAGGCGACTCCCTGCGCTTCGCCAATTACCATGTAACCTTTATTGACCAGTTGCTGGCTGATGCCGATCAGAAAAAGATCGATGTTCTCAGTCAGGAAAAGCTCAAACGATTGGATCAATTCGAAAAGATCAAAGAATATCCGCTGCCAGAAGGTTTAAAAGGCACATTGCGCGATTACCAGAAGGCCGGTTACGATTGGATGAATTTTCTTAAGGAATACGGTTTCGGCGGAATTCTGGCCGACGATATGGGGTTGGGTAAAACCATCCAGACTTTAGCGTTATTATTGAAGGAGATAAAAGAGAATCCCAAAAAACCCAATCTGGTTGTGGTGCCGACTTCTTTGATTTTCAACTGGATGCAGGAGATTCAACGTTTTACCCCGCAAATAAAATATCTGGTGCATTACGGAACGCGGCGGACGCGCGATATTCGTCGTTTGAAAAAATTCCCGTTAATTTTAACTACTTACGGCCATGTGCGGCGCGATATCATTTTGCTTAAAGAGATCGAATTCAACTACGCCATTCTCGACGAATCGCAAAACATCAAAAACCCCTTGTCCGAAACCTCGAAGGCCGTACGCTTACTTAACGCACGAAACCGTCTGGCGCTAACCGGCACGCCCGTTGAAAACAATACCATGGACCTGTGGGCGCAGTTTGCCTTCATCAACCCAGGTTTGCTCGGCGATCTGAACTTTTTTAAAGAAACGTTCATGAGGCCCATCGAAAAAGAGCAAAACGTACAGGTAGCCAGCGCGTTACGTCGTTTGATCTTTCCCTTTATTCTGCGGCGCACCAAAGAAGATGTGGCCAAAGAATTGCCGCCAAAAGTAGAAAACATCATCTTCTCGCCAATGACCGACGATCAGCAAAAGCTGTACAATAAATGGCGCACAGCCTACAAAGACAGCATCCTGGCCGAAATTGAAAGCCAGGGGCTTAACAAGTCCAAGTTCAAGGTACTGGAGGGCCTTACCCGCCTGCGGCAGATTGCCTGCCATCCAGGGCTGGTTGAACCCGGTTTTAATAACGGAGCCGGCAAATTTGACGCATTGATGGAAATGATCGCAGAGATCGTTTCCGAAAAACATAAAGTGCTCATCTTCAGCCAGTTCGTAAAAATGCTGCACATTATTCGCAGCAAATTGGATGAAGACGGCATCAGCTACGCCTATCTGGACGGCCAGACCAAAGATCGCCAGGCGCAGGTGGAACTTTTTCAGAACAACGAAAATGTGCGCATCTTTTTAATCAGTTTAAAAGCCGGCGGTACGGGGCTAAACCTTACGGCAGCCGACTACGTCATCCACTACGATCCCTGGTGGAATCCGGCGGTGGAAATGCAGGCCACAGACCGCGCCTATCGCATAGGACAGACCAAAAAAGTGTTTGCTTACAAATTAATCTCTAAAGATAGCGTAGAAGAAAAGATTGTGAAACTGCAAGAGAAAAAACGTCATTTAGTGGATTCACTGATCGCCACGGAAGAGGGATTTTTCAAATCATTAACCAAAGAAGATATTATCGAACTGTTTGATTAAAAAAAGCTGCTCACAAGAGCAGCTTTTTTTACAAATGATGTGCGTGTATTTTTACTGACCTAACGTGTAAACAACTCCAAATAAGATGCTTAACACGTCGATATCGCCAATCTGATAGCGCGCTTCGGCAAAGCCCGTCATCTTATCGGTTAAGTCCATTTTTGCTCCGCCCACGCCAAACAAAACAATGTCTGTATCCGAAGAAGAAGAGCTTTCGGTATAACCAAAATATGAAATCGTAATCTCACTTGAATTAATCGCAAAGCCCAGTCCTCCGCCTGCATAGGGAATAAATTTACCGTCGGTGGCAAAATTATAATGGACAAACGGCGCAATAGTCACTTCAGAAAAAGTCACCTCATTTCCCGTTGTGCCGTATTTTTTACCCCAGTAATCGATAAACGCTCCCATGGTAATGTTGTCCTTCATTAACGTTCCCAAATCGGCACGAACGCCAAAGCCAACGGTGCTTTCAATTGGGTCTTCTGGTTTAACATAACCGGCATGAACACCGATACCGTTAAAACTGAAGTTAACCTGAGCCCTGGCTTCCATGACAAATGCAAAAGCCAATACAAAAGTTAAAAGAATTATTTTACGCATAATAGTTCCTCCTTAAATTAAGTTTTATTAATAAGTAAGTTGCCTTATCGGTTTCTCTTAAAAGTAATGATAAGTTACTTTTAACTTCAAATATTATTTTTTTGCTTATTAAAAAACATTCTCATTCTGTTATATTAAAATAAAGAATTTGTCAGCATTATTAATAAGTCGATTTATATTATTATTTAACATCCATATTAATCATTTATTCATTTAAATGAAGTGACAACGCGCACATCCTAAACCTGTAAGGTATAATTTTCTCCATAGCGCACAATGGTGACGCTGTAATTTTTGGCCTCGAGCAGCTTTTTAAGGTTGGCCTGTGCGTCTGGTTCGCCGTGCACTAAAAAGATCCTTTTTAATTTTTTGAAATTTAATTGTTCCACGTATTCCATAATCTCAGAATAATCGGCGTGCGCGCTAAAAGCGTTCATGGTCACCACTTCGGCCTTAAGTTTGTAATATTCGCCGAAAATCTTCACCTCCGGTTGTTCTTCTTTAATGCGTCTGCCCAGCGTGTGCTCAGCCATAAAGCCAACAATCATAATGGTATTCCTGGGATTTTCGATATTATTGGCCAGGTGGTGCAATATGCGGCCCGCTTCGCACATGCCGCTTGATGAAATAATGATGGCCGGTTCGGTCAGGCCGTTCAGTTTTTTACTCTCTTCCACATTGGTAATGTATCGAACTTCATTGAATCCAAAGGGATTTTTGTGATGCTGTAAAAACGCCTCGCGCGTTTCCTGATCGTAACATTCCTGATGGACGCGGAAGATGGCCGTCGCATTAACCGCCATGGGGCTGTCCACATAAACCGGTATTTCCGGAATTTTTTTCTGATCATGGAGTAGGTGAATAAAATAGATCAGTTCCTGCGTGCGTTCCACGGCAAAAGCAGGGATAATAATTTTACCGCCTCGCTCCGCCGTTCGATTGATCACTTCTGCCAGTTTATCCATGGCCGATTCGATAGGATCGTGCAGGCGATGTCCGTAGGTGCTTTCCATGATCAGGTAATCCACATCGGGCAAAACTTCCGGATCGCGAATGATGGGTAAATTTTTTCTTCCCAGATCTCCGCTAAATCCGATACGCATTTGCTGTCCGTTACGATTAATCTCCAACAGAATCGAGGCCGAGCCTAAAATATGACCGGCATCGTAAAAGGTCGCTTTAACGCCCTCTTCCACCCAAAAGGGACGGTGATAGGAAACCGTTATAAAATGATCCAGCGTCCGGGCGACATCATCTTCGGTATAAAGAGGCTGTTTTTCGAACACCTCGCCCCGTTTTTTTGCCTTTTTTTTCAGGAATTCAATATCTTTGGCCTGAATGTGGGCAGAGTCCATCATAATCAGGCTGGAGAGATCTCGCGAGGCGGGCGTACTGTACACGTTGCCCTCATAGCCGTTTTTAATCAAGAGGGGCAATAATCCTGAGTGGTCAAAATGGGCATGAGTTAAAATGGCGGCATGCACCTCACTGGCATTAAACGACCAGTTTCGATTTTTTTCATCCGCTTCTTTTCTTTTGCCCTGAAAAGCGCCGCAATCGATCATTATTTGCCTGCCCTGAACTTTGATAAAATGTTTTGAGCCGGTAACTTCCTGTGCCGCTCCATGGGAATAGAGTTCTACTTGCATCACATACTCCTAAAACAATTAAGAAAACTTTTTCCGATAAGATAAGATTCAAATGCATTCAATGCATGTTTTTCTTTAACAATGCCGCAAAGCCGCAACCCAAAAAATTTCCGCAGGGATTTAAGCAACCAGTGCAGGCAACCAGTGCAGGCAACCAGTGCAAGCAGCCAGTGCAAGCAGCCAGTGCAGGCAACCAGTGCCTTACAGTCTTATCTAGATAACGCTGTAAGGCATTCTCATCGCTGTGGCATGACAGGCCGGTGATCCTCCAACTATAAGGGCAAAGGATTTTCTTGAACAATTCAACTCTGGCGAGCATTTAGCTTTGTACAAGAGAAAGAATCATTGATTTAAAATCCAGATAAAAATCTTTGGCTCTGCAAAAACGTGGACTGGCGCTTTTTCCGCAAGGTCGATGACCATACACCTATTCAACCAATCAATTTTTACACTATTTACCTGCTCAACAGTGGCAGGGAGAAAGGCGAGCAATACCATTCCTCCATCATCCTTACAAAACGCTTCGCACCGCCTGGGCCAGTTGGGCGGCGCTCACCGGCTTCATCAGCACTTCTTTAATGCCGTATTTTTCTTTTAAGGTAGGCGTTAACTCCTCGCTGTAGCCGGTTAGCAAAATAATCGGCAGGCTGTCATCCAGTTGACGGATCTTCTGCGCCAGTTCAATGCCGGTTAAATGGGGCATGGTTAAATCGGTTATGAGTAAATTAAAGCGCTTGCCGTCCTCTTCGAAGCATTTAAGCGCTTGCAGTGGATCGGAAAAAGATTCTACCTCATAGCCCAGATATTCCAATATATTTTTCTGCAAATCCAGCACCATGGATTCATCATCCACCAGCAGGATTTTTTCGTGGCCTGTTGGGATTTCCGCGTTTTGATTGGCTTCTTCCTTTTCCGGCAAATCAGCCGCCGGTAAAAATACGTGAAAAGTAGTTCCCACGCCTTTACTGCTCTCGACGATTATTTCACCGCCATAATTTTTTACGATGCCATGCACAACAGATAGCCCCAGCCCCGTTCCGCGTCCCACTTCTTTAGTGGTAAAAAACGGTTCAAAAATTCTTTCCATGGTTGGCGCGTCCATTCCAATGCCCGTATCAGAAACCGTTAAACAAACATAGGGCTTTGAGCTGAGGGAGGGATAGCGATTAATCATCTCTTCATCTGGTATTACCGACTTCAATTCGATGGTCAATGTGCCGCCCGTTGTTTCCATGGCCTGATAGGCGTTTGTGCACAGGTTCATAAAAACCTGGTGCAGCTTGGCCGGGTCGCCCAGAACAGGCTTACAATTTTTATCGATTTTACGAATCAACTCGATGGTTCTGGGGATGGATGCGCGTAAGAGATGATAGGCTTCGTTGACTATATTTTGCAGGAGTATGGGCTTGGGCTCATCATCCAGCTGTCGTGAAAACATCAAAATTTGCTGAATAAGGTCGCGGGCGCGCAGCGAGGCTTTAATGATTTGCTCCACCTGGCCTTTAAGCTTCTGATCCTGGGCATGGGCCATTTTAATCATCTCAGCATATCCTAAAATAGGGGTTAAAATATTATTGAAGTCGTGAGCGATGCCTCCTGCCAGAGTGCCGATGGTTTCCAGCCGTTGCTTTTGTTGCAGGTGTTTTTCCAGCCGCTTCTTTTCTTCTTCCAGTTCCTTTTGCGCGGTGATATCCTGCTTCAGGCCCAGGAATTGCGTTATTTCCCCTTTTTCATTAAACAGAGGGCTGATGATTACACTCTCCCAGAACAGGGAGCCATCTTTCCGTTTGTTCTGTAGCTCTCCCTTCCATATCTTGCCGGATTTAATCGTCTTCCATAGTTCTTCATAAATGACCTGAGGATGTTGTCCCGATTTAAATACGGCCGGGGTTTTGCCCATCAGTTCTTCTCTGGAGTAGCCGGTAACCTCACACAGCTTAGGATTTACATATTCGATTATGCCATTAACATCGGTAATAACGATGGAATCCGGGCTTTGCTCCACCGCCGCGCTCAGCTTCCGCAGTTCTTCTTCCGCCCGCTTCTGTTCGGTCACATCAAGGGCCAGCGCTATGACCACATCTTTTCCGAAATATTTGCTTTTGTAAAGACGAACAATTTTGGGGAATATTTCTCCGTTGGCGCGCTTGCCCCAGAACTCAAACATTTGCGGCTCGCCCTGCAGTGCTTTTTTAAATTTTTTTAGAACCATGGACATGTCGTTTTTCTCAGGAGCAGAGAGATCGACAGGCGTTTTTCCCACAAAATAACTACGCGGATAGCCGTACATCTTCACGGCGCCATCGTTAACATCCAGAAAGGTGCCATCCGGGTTTTGAATATAAATGGCTTCTTGAACCGCGTTGTACAATCCCCGATAACTCTCTTCGCTGGCTTTAATGGCCTCGCGATATTTTACCGTCTCGCTGATATCTCTGTGTATTCCAACAATGGCCCGCGGCTCCCCTTCCGAATCGTATAATAAGCTCAGGGACATATCGACATGAGCTAATTCTTTAGTCTTTTTAAATATCCCGACTTCTCCTCTCCAGAATCCGTTTTTCAGAACTTCATTTTTAATCCTTAGCAACTTTTTAATTGGCAGGTTTATATGGAGAATATCAGCTATCTTTTTGCCTTTTACATCCTCTTCTTTGTACCCATAAAAGTGTTCAGCGCTTTTGTTCCAATAGGTAATGCGATATTCAAGGTCTATGGCGATAATCGGATCCTGCGCCGCCGCAATCAACTGAGATTGGTAGAGGATTTCCTCTTCTTTGGCCTTCCGGTCAGAAATATCTTCCACGGTGCCTTCGAAATACAGCACGTTTCCCTGTTCATCTCGTACGGCCCGGGCTTTTTCGCGAACAAAGAGCGGGCTGCCGTCCTTTTTCAGCCAGACATCTTCGTGAACAATATAACCTCTGGCGTTTAGTATCTTTTCTAAAAATTTCTTTCTGCCGTTGGATTCAGGATAGCCTTCTTTATTAATGTCTCTTTTTTGCAACTCTTCCAGAGAATCGAAGCCCAGCATGTTTAAAAGGGCCGGATTCGCTTCCAGTACGCGTCCGTCGGGGCTGGTCTGGTAAATTCCAAACGGCGTATTTTCAAAAATATTGCGATATTTAATTTCGCTTTGCTTAAGGCGCTCTTCCGCTTCCATGCGCTGCATCTCCAGTCCGATGCGGCCTGCAAAGAACTCCAGGATGTGTTGCAGTTTTGATGCCAGGGCAATTTCATCTCTACTAAAAGCAAGAAATACGCCCAGCTTTTTACCATCGCTGGAAATAATGGGCGTACCCAGGTAACCGTTGGCACCCCACTGGTTTAACAAAACATCATCCGGGAAATATTTGCAAACATCTTTTTTAAACGAATGCGTTCCCTTTTTTAAAATCCGCTCGCTCGGCGAACCTTTTAAAGTGTATGAAAAATTTTTAGCAATCTTACCGTGATCATAAACCATCAGCGTATTGATTACATCATGATTATTCGCATCGATTTTACCGATAACCACATATTCCGTATTTAAAACGCTGGCCATATTTTTAACCAACGATTCCAGAATTTCGGCGGAGGTTTTGCCTTCCAACTTTTTATTGATTACTTCGATACTGCTGCGCACAATCTGCGCCTGTTTTTCCAGTTGATTTACATGCAGCGCGTAGGCAATATCTGTTGTCATTTCAATAAATAATTCGGTTTCCTCGTCAGATAGCATTAATCCGGGTTTCAAACCCACGACCAGGCTGCCGAAAACCTGTTCTTCATATTTTAACAAACTGACCACAAAGTTGCGGCAGCCGTTAATTGGCAAATCACTTTTAAAGAATTGTATGATCTGCTGGTTCTGGATGGTGCGATCAATCCATTCTTTAATCAAATTTTTTATTAAAGGCAGAGGCTGGTTTTTATCGGTATAAATTAAATCGATATTCGAACTCTCATCCAATTTTACAATCCAGGCAAAGTTAAAATCGCCGGATTCGGCGATGTATCGGCAACTCTTTAATAGTAGCGGGGCTTCATCTTTTTCTCGAACAATTAACTGATTGATGTTGCGTATCACAAAAAGAATGCGATTAAGATGGGCAATTTGCTCCTGCGCCTGCTGTTTTTCTGTAATATCGGCTAAAAAGCCCTCAATTAAAAAACCGCCTTTTTCATAACGCACTTTTCGTCCCCGTTCCCAGACCCATTTTATTTCGCCGCTGCGCGTTATAATTCGGTAAACAGATTGAAAGGGGCGGTTCGACTTTAACGCCCGGCGGACCTCGGAGAGTTTTCGTTTTAAATCTTCGGGTACAATAAGATCGGCATATTTTACTTTGTGGTTATCTAATAGTTCTTCCGGGCTATAACCGGTTAAGTCATAAATCCCTTTACTCAAAAATTTCATGGTCAAATTTTTATCGTTCAGGCCTTGATAAATAACCAGGGGCAAATTGTTCATCAAATTATCTAATTGCTGCCGGCGGTAATCCAGCTCTTTTTGTAAGGCGTAGAGCTCTGTAACATCATGCATAACGATCACCGCGCCCAGCGCTTCGGCGCTGTTTGAATCCTTAATGGGAGCAATGCTCTGCACAATGAAGCGATATTCGTTTTCTTCAGTCCCTATTTCAATTATTTCTTCTAAAAGTTTGATCTCATTGCTCTGCAGAACCTCTTTAATCAGATTTTTTATTTTCTCGGCTTTAGCAGGCGTTTTTTTTGATACGAACAAATCTGTAATAGGCTTTCCGATTCTGCTGACGGCGTTTTTGCCCCAGATTTGCAAGGCGCGCTCATTAAGAAAAGTAACTATCAACTCCCGGTCGGTTGTTATTACCACATCCCCTATCGACTTTAAAGTCGTTTGTAAATTCTGATTTTGCGTTTGGAGCTGTTTGAGCAGTTGTTTTTTTTCTGAAATATTCCGCGCCACCAGAATAATATGCTCAGATTCGGGATGTTCTTCAAAGGATAAAGCAACCAGTTCAACCGGGATTGTTTGGCCATCGTCTGTAATAAAGGTCGATTCGTGATAAAAATATGAAGATTTATTTTTAAGCGCTTTGTGAAATGGTTTAAGTATGTGCGCTACATGTTCTTTCGGGAAGAAAAGAGAGATGTGTTTGCCATTGATCTGTTCACGGGAGTAAGAGGATAATTTTAAAACCGCCTCATTCACGTATTGAACAATTCCGTTTCGATCAAGAACGATTAATAATTCTTGAGTGACGCGACTCAATCGTTCAAAAATCTTTTGATCCAGGCAAAAACCGATTTTTCGGACGAAAAAGGCCACGCCTAATCTTTCAAAAACAATTTTCAGTAATTGCCAGTTTTTGTTAAGATACGCAGTAAACGAATCATTGTGTGTAATAGCCAGAACGCCAACCAGATAGTCCCTGGCCAGCGGAATGAGCGAAAGCATCTCTTTAGAATGTTTCGCTTCGGAAGGTGGTTTAATGGTTTTCAGAGTTTGGAGCTGAAAATGTATGGCTTCGTTGTCCAGTTCCGGAGGCGGTTCGCCTTCTGTAAACTCAAAGTTGGTTTTTAAGCATTTAATGTATGCATAACTACCGGTCACGCCTGGCATGGAATTTAATATGAGCAAGGCGCTTCGGATGGAATCGTCTTCCCCCGCTCTTTCAATCAATATCTTTAATAACCGATTTTCCCCCTCAATAAAACGGAAAGCCATCGTCGCAGTGCCTGTCAATTATTCTTTTCCATTATTGTACATCGACCATTTTTTAGTCAATATTAATTTTAAAAAAACAGATTGAAAGATTAATTATCACCATCGGTAAAATTCGTCAAACTCAAATTTGCATAAATGAAAAAAGGTTTTTAAATTAGAGGCTTTAAATTTGAAAAAGAGGAGACTAATCCAATGGCATATGTTTGTGAAATTTGCGGTAAACGTCCAATGGTTGGAAATAATGTCAGTCATGCACACAATAAAACCAAACGTCGTTTTATGCCCAATTTGCAGAAAATCCGTGTTCAAACGCCGCAGGGCGTAAAAAGAATGCGTGTTTGTACAAGCTGTATTCAGGCGAACAAAATACAAAAGCCTGCCTTAGTTTAAGTCGGCTCACGGGCCGGCTTTTTTTTTATACGATTTTCATCGCCCCCAACATTGACAATAAGGTACAAATTATCAGATAAAAAATACTTAAAGGCTCTACAATGGGCGGTACGCCGGAATGGCGGTTTACAAATTTCAATTGAGACAGGCCGAACCAGACCCCCATGCCCCCTAATAATAAATTCGAATAGTGCATAAAAGGTAAAGACAATAAATTAAAAACAAACACGGCGGGGCTTAATACAAAAAAGGCGATACTCAGCCACCTTTTCCAGCGGTGCCGCCGGCGGCCAATGGTTCTTTTGTAACGGATATGCGTCAACCAGATAAAGTTAAAAAGGTTAACAATAATCACCAGACCGATGATAAACTCCCAACGACCAATCATTTTGACCTCGGCGTTATAATTTATAAACAAAAACTTGTTGAAGTCTTAAAATAAAGCGGACCTTTTCTGATTAGGATACTTCCCTTGAAAGATTCGGTCCGCGCGGGAGGGATGCGAAAATTTTTGTGCTGTTTAAAAAACTCATCCCCCCACCCTGGGGCTGTCCCAAAAGTCAAAGACAATGTATTTTTATAAAGTTTTTCTTTCCCTCACCCCCTTTAATTCCCCCTCTCCCGAAAATCGGGAGAGGGGGGCAGGGGGTGAGGGCTACTGTAAGCTTTTTCCTATCTTTGTATAATTTTTCATTAGATGTTGCTTTTGAGACACCCTCGGGCGTAACAAGACTTCTTAATATTTAAAATGTTTAATTTTTTCGCCTTTCCCTCCGATATCGCTCATGGCTTCAATGCCGATTTTAAGATGGAGCTCGGTGTATTTTTGCGTAACATAAGCATCCGATTCCTCTGTTTTTACCCCGTCGGGCGTCATGGGCAAATCGCTAACCAGCAGCAAGGCGCCTCGCGCGATGGCATTGGCATGGCCCACAATAAAAACGGTAGCCGTCTCCATATCGATGGCAATAGCGGATATTTTTCGCAAATACGCTTTAAAAGGCTCATCCCATTCCCAGACGCGACGGTTAGTGGTGTAGATAACTCCCGTGCGGTACTCCAGGTCATACTTTAAGAGCTTCTCCGAAACGAATTTGTGAAGCTTAAAAGAAGGCAGGGCCGGAACCTCTGGAGGAAAATAATCATTACCGGTTCCTTCGCCTCTGATGGCGGCGATGGGCAGAATAAAATGACCAAGTTCGGTGCTTTTTTTGAGTCCGCCGCATTTTCCCAAAAACAAAACGCCCTGGGGATTGCGCGCCGTAAGCAAATCCATGATGGTGGCCGCATTGGGCGACCCCATGCCAAAATTGATGATTGTAAGGCCCCGGGAATTAGTAGCCGTTTGCATGGGGCGCCCTTCTCCTTTGATGGAACAGTTGAACCGTTCGGCGAACATGGTTAAGTAATGCGCAAAATTGGTGATTAAAATATAGTCGCCAAAAGCGTCAATTTCAGTGCCCGTATAACGAGGAAGCCACAATTTAGCGATATCCAGCTTTGTGAGTTGTTCCGAACTTTTATTTGAGGTAAGAGGTACCATGATCTATTCTCTTTTAGTTCCTTATTAATGAATGTACAAATGAAAAGCATTACCATCAAACTAAATTTTTTGCGCCCTCTGGACGCATTGTGTGATCGAATAAGTTGGGAGTTATTTCCAATGGTGTAAGTAATTCCTCTGCGCTGGCCAGTTTCGTGTAAAGGCAAAAAAAGAAATGAGAGTCCGGCGGCCATTCAACTAATCAACTCTTACACTCTTACACTCTTAAACTCTTATACTCTTATACTCTTAAAATTTTCTCCTCGCCAGAGCGTGATCAAAATGAAAGGTCATCCCTTTTAAAGCGAACTCTAATTTTTTTCAGAGTTTAGTCAAATTGCATTAAATTGTCAGGGTAAGCGGAGGAATCGATATGAAAAAATTCCTGATAGTAGTCGTCGTATTTTTATTTGCCTGTCAATCTTCTTCCAAAAGGATTGCCTGGCTCTCTGATACGCATGTGTCCCCCGCAACAGGCGGTACGCAAGATTTAATAGCCGTAGTTAAGGACATCAACCGGCAAAAAAATATTCACCTGGTCATCATCAGCGGCGACATCACAGAGATTAATACCGGCTCCAATCTGCAAACGGCCAAACACATTTTAGATCGTTTAGAGATGCCCTACTACATCATTCCCGGCAATCACGACAGCAAATGGAGCGACTCCGGATTACAGGGTTTCCGTAAACTTTTTGGAGATGATAAATTTCAGTTCGATTTGATAGGCATCCGGTTCATCGGGCTGCATCAGGGGCCGGTTTTACGGATGGCGGATGGACATTTTTCACCACAGGATTTAAACTGGCTGCTAAATGTTCTGAGTCATTTGCGCCATCCCCGACAACCGGTTGTACTGATTACGCATTACCCGCTTTATCCTCCGTTCGCCGTGGACAATTACTTCCGCCTTCTTAAAATCATCCGCAATTACAATATTAAAATGATCCTTCACGGTCACGGTCACCGCAATCGCCAGGTAAACGCCTACGGCATCCCGCAAATTATGGGCCGATCGACTTTAAGCAGAGGGAAAAAAGCGGCCTACAATATCATTGAACTGGATCGCAAAGAATTCAGATTTTTTGTAAAAACCGTCGGTGAAAAGAGACCGTCTCTCTGGACGAAAGTCGATCTGGAAACCGATTATGTTGTGGCAGACTCTTTAATTGAGCGGCCGGACTACTCTGTAAATGCGCAGTATCCTGCCGTCAAAGAAACCTGGAAACGTTCTTTCAATGCTTTAATCACCGCATCGCCGGCGGCCAATAAACATGCGGTATTTATCGGCGATCACATGGGGCGTTTGCATTGCCTCGACCTGGCTTCCGGAGAAGAAATCTGGACTCAAAGATTTTCCGGCGCCCTGTACTCTCAACCGACATTAGCAAAGAAACGCATTGTTTTTACCTGCGCCGACAGCAATGTTTATTGTCTGGATGCACAAAAGGGTGAGCGAATCTGGCAATTTAAAACTGGAGCGCCGCTGTATGCCGTACCTGTAGTCTCCGGCGACACCGTTTTTGTGGGCAGAAACGACGGTGCGTTTTACGCGCTGGATTTAAACAGCGGAAAATGCATCTGGCAGTTTAACGAGATTAACGGCTACATCGAGACCAGACCTTTATTAACGAAAGACAAAGTGGTTTTTGGCGCGTGGGACGGATATTTGTACGCCCTTAAAAAAAGAGATGGACGCCCGGTCTGGAAATGGCGCGGCCCCGCAGAAAATGCGCTATTTTCGCCGGCGGCTTGCTGGCCGGTTGCCGTTAAAAACCAGTTGTTTGTGGTTGCGCCGGATCGATTTTTAACGGCCATCGATTTATCCACCGGCCTCACGCTGTGGAGGAGCAATCGCTACAAAGTGCGCGAAACCATCGGCGCCGACGGACATTTTGTGTTTGCCAAATGCATGCGCGACACAGTTTTTTCGTTGCGTCCTTCCGAAAAGGCTCCGCGCTACAACTGGGTAAAGAACATGGATTTTGGCTACGACATTGCTAATTCGATGATTCAGGTTAAAGGGCAAACGGCGTTTTTCGGCACCAAAAACGGCCTGGTTGTAGCTTTTAATATTCAAGATGGAAAAGTAATCTGGAAGCACAAAACTGGAAACAGTTTTATCCCGACGGCGCTTCCCCTTTCCTCTTCTTCTCTTATTGTAAGTAGCATGGATGGCTTTGTGGTCAGGCTAAAATATTCGAACCATTAATATTTGACGGGCTTGGGTTTTACGGGGCCTTCCATTTTGGCATGAACAAATTGATCGACCACCGCATTATCGGTGCTGTAGAGTTCATCTAAACTGCCATTAAAAATTATTTTGCCCATGTGCAACATAACCACCCGGTCTGCAACGCGACTGACGCTTTGCATATCGTGCGTTACGATAACCGAGGTAACTTTAATTTTTTCGTTCAGCTCATTAATCAAATGGTCGATATTGGCGGCCATAATGGGGTCAAGGCCGGTGGTGGGTTCATCATAAAGCACATATTTCGGGTCCATGATAATCGCCCGGGCCAGCCCAACGCGTTTTTTCATCCCTCCCGAGAGCTCGGAAGGATACAATTTTTCGGTGCCCGGCAGGCCGACCATTTCCAGCTTCTCTGCCACTTTAAGACGAATCTCTTTATCTGTTAGATTGGTGTGTTCATGCAAAGGCAGGGCAATATTTTCGGCCACGGTCATGGAATCGAACAAGGCGGCGCCCTGGAAAAGGAAACCAAATTGTTTTCTCAAAAAAAAGAGGTCTTTTTGACGGATCTTTTTAATGGGAACATCGTCGATTAAAATATACCCGTCGTCTGGCTGCATCAGGTTCAGGATGTGCTTTAACAATACGCTTTTCCCGCATCCGCTACGTCCGATGACTACCAGTTTTTCGCCGTCATAAATATCCAGATTGACGCCGCGTAAAACAACTTTATCGTCAAAGGATTTTTTTAAGTTTACAATATTTATCATTTTTTCTCATTTACCCGTTAAAACAACAGAACCGATAACAAATAATCATTCAATAAAATTAAAGCGGCGGAGAGCACAAATGCCCTGATGGTGGCCTTTCCCACGCCTTCGGCCCCGCCCTCGGTATTAAAGCCCACATGGCAGCCGATAATGGCGGTTACGCCGCCAAAGACAAAGGCTTTAATCAGGCCGGACATTACATTCATAATGGTAAAAAATTCTTTGACGCTGCCAAAAAAGATTTCCGGCGGCAGGTCCAGATTCATATAAGCCACCAGATAGGCGCCCATCAGGCCCACAAAATCGGCGAAGATGGTCAGAATGGGCACCATTGCAAAACCAGCTAAAATTCTGGGCAGAGCCAGATAGCGCAGGGGATCAATCGCCAGTGCCTCCAGGGCGTCTATCTGCTCGGTAACCTTCATGGTGCCCAATTCGGCGGCAATGGAAGCCGAAACACGTCCGGCGGCAACCAACGCAGTCAACACAGGGCCTAATTCAATAAAAATAGCGATACTGGTCGCTGCGCCAAGATAATTAAAAGAGATGTATCCTTCCAGCTGGTAGGCCGTTTGAATGGAAGCCACCGCGCCGGCAAAAACGCCCACAAAAATCACCAACGGCAAAGAGCGCACGCCAATCTGCATCATCTGTTCTAAAATTAAGAAGCGGGTTCTCCACAGCTCAGAAAGATATTTAAACGTTTTCCAGAGCATGATAAACACCGCGCCCGTTTCGGTAAAAAGGCGCAGTGTCTTTTGCCCAATGCGTTCTAACAACAGGATCATCGCTTAAAAATCCACCCCAATTGAAAAATAGTGTTTCGGCTTACTGGAACTCTTTAAATCGTATTGCCAGGCAATATCATATTTTAAAATAAATCCCAGGAAAGACAAAAAGAAGCGCGTACCAAAGCCGTAGCCCATTACAATATCTTTAAGCCGACCATTTTTAATGCCTCTGAAGCCTTCCTGACGATCCGAGTTCCAGGCCGTGCCGATATCGGCAAACAGCACGCCTTTAATATTCCCAAAGCGCATTGGCGGAAAACCTAACTGCATATACGGAATAAAAGGAAAGCGAAACTCCCCGTTAAAAAGCACCACATTGTTGCCCGTTTTTTCATAGTAGCGGGCGCCGCGCAGCGGGGTAATGAACTCTGAAAAATAGACATCATACACAGAGGTCAGGCGAATATCGCCGTTAAATTTACGGTTCAGCCAGTTTTCGGTTCCGCCAAGGAAAAACTGCTGCGGATTCTTTCCACGACTCATGCCGGTATTCAAGCGAAGACCAATGTTGTAGTTATCGCTTAATTTAAAATATTTCCGCATATCTACCAGCACCGTGGCAAACTCCGGACTGTTCTTGGTGTAATGAGGACTGACGACAAAATTAAAAGCGCCCCTGAATCCTTCTCTGGGACCGGTGTCGGTGTAATACCATTCCGAATTGTCGAACACATAGCGGATGCCCGGTAAAATACTGCGCACGATCTGCGTGGTGGAACCATCCAGATAAAAATATTCCAGCGAGGCGTTCCACCAGTTAATGAACATATCTACTCGCGCAAATTTACTAAAAGGATAGGATGCCAGAAACCATGCGCCGTAATTTCGATAGCGGATTAGCCCATAATATCCAGAAAAATAGGTGTTAGCATAATGAAAAAGCGTAACGCCAAAATCCGTTCTTTTGGGCAAATACAAATATTGTAAATTGATGTAACTGTTTCGCAAATCAAACACAAGATTGGTGCCTAAAAATACTTTATGATCGCCCAGCACATCGCTAAAGGCAATGGCCGTATATCCCTGAAAGCCCCACAACGTGGTGTAGTAAGCCTGTCCCTGTACGATATCCGGGCTAAATTTTACACGATAATTGTGAATTTTATAATGGCCGTCTTCAAACTTGTATTCTTTTTCTTTCAATTTGACTTTTACTTTTTTTACGCGCGTCCGGCGTTCCAGATCGGCAAACACATACTTGCTATAATCGATGGATTTGGGCACGCGTACCTGTTTTTGCACCGAGTCAATATCCGTTGTAATTCGTTCTCTTTTTGCGACCGCTTTCTTTTCTTTTGATTTTTGTTCCAGTTTTTGAAAATAGACCGTTTTGGTCAATTGGACGGGTTTTAGATCCAGCGGATTTTTGATCAAATAGATATCCCATCCGCCTTCTTCAAAAGAAGCGAAGACCAATTGTTTCCCGTCGCGGTCCATAGAAAGCTGGAAGGCGCCGGTTAATAAATTAGAAACGGCCCAACTGCTGTCTGTTTCCAGATCGTGGCGGTAAATATTATAAATTCCGTTTCGATCGCTCACGTAAAAAACGGTTTTGCCGTCCGGCGCAAAAATGGGGTCGCTTTCACGAAAGGGCGTATTGGTCACCCTGCGTATTTTCCCGCCGTTTTTATCAACGATGTAAATATCTGTGTTCCGGTAATTGTGTTGAGTAATATCATAATCGGGCGGAATGGAGTCCGGATTCACAAAATTCCCCCGATCCGAAACGAAAATGATCTGCCGACCATCGGGCGACCATTCGGGATAACTATCCGAGAAAATATCATTGGTCACCTTTTTTATAGACTCATCCTTCAGATCAAAGATGTAAATATCGCTTTCACCGTTCATATTTCCCACAAAAGCAATTTCGTCGCTGTTCGGCGACCAGGATGTAGAGTAGATACCGTCAAAGTCAAATTTGTGCTGGATGAATTTGTCTTTTTCCAGATCATAAATGTAAAGCGCATCTCTGTCGCCGGCCTTGGCAGCAAAGACAATCTTTTTACTATCGGGCGACCAGCCCATGCCCGGCGTAAGCCATTTCAGCTCTTCAAAGTTCGTAGAAGACTCGCCTTTGATTAAGCGTTTGACGACTTTGTTTTCCAGTACATCCATTAAATAGATCGATTGCTTTCCGTCGCGATCGGACAGGTACACCATTTTATCGCCACGCGGAGAAAGAGTTGGGCTGCTATTCAAATAATGTTTTTTCTTTTTATGATCGGTTAGCTGTCGCGCAAAATCGCCGGCTTCTTTACGATTGGCAATATCGGGCCAGTACTCTTTACGCATGGCCTTTTGCCACTCTTCGGATAATTCTTTTAAGTCAATGCCCAGGGCCGATTTAAAGGCGCCGTCAAAACGAAAACTGCCTTTAATTTTATGTAAAATCTCACTGAGTTTCTGCTGCCCGTACTTTTCGGCAATGTAGCGGAACAAACTCTGTCCGCCCTGATAGGCCAGGTAGTAACTTAAATATTCGATGGGCGGTAGATAGCCGGAGATGGTTGCATCGCGGATGATCATATCGGCGCGCGTATCCCACTCTATTGAAAAATATTCGGCCAGGCCTTCGGCAAACCAGGTGGGAACGGGCACCACCTGCCCGGAAATGATCGACTGCAGCGAACCGCCGTACAGCATGTCGTTCATTACGGCGTGCACCAATTCGTGATGTACAACGTGCTGCAATTGCGCATAGGAACCTTCGAAAGGCAATACCACACGATTTTTATAAAGCTCCGTTACGCCGCCAACGCCCTCCGGCAAAAACTGATCGATCACATTGGTTTGTTGAAAATCGTTATGAGAGTTGTAAACTATGATCATAACTCGTTTGGAAAGCTCATAATCAAAGTCCTGACGCAAATCCACATACGAGCTCTCGGCAATATTGGCCACATAGGTTGCCAACCGATAACCACCTTTATAAAAATAGACATCAAAATGCTCGGACTGGATATAATACCACTTGAAATTTTTATATTGCACTTTGTTCTGGCCGAACTGAGCGAATGCCATGGAGAGAGCGGTTAAAAGAATAAGTATTATCAAATGCATACGTTGCATGCTAAATCCTCCAGCAGTAAATAAGTTTTAAGGTAAAGATTATAATATCAAGTTTCAAGCCCAATGTAATTGTTGCTCTCATTCTCTTTAACGCTTAAATTAATAAAAAAATTTACGCTTTACACAGGGATTGAGTTCAAATATTATGAAAAAAATTCTACTCTTTTTGCTGGCTGCATTTTTATTGACCGTTAGCTGTACGCCAAAAGCAAACAATGAGATCGACAAAGATCAGTTTGCGCAAATCACTGCAAAAATACTGATCATTCAATACGCCAGTATTCCACAGCAACAAAAGGCCATTTTCGTTCGGCATCTGTTAAACAAATATGAATTAACCAGCCATGATTTCCTGGCGGTTAAAGAGCGCCATGTAGCCGATCCCTATTACTGGGAAGAGGTTTACGGAAAAATAAACAAAATATTAGAGAATGTGGACATTAAAAAAATGGATGAATTTTTAGAACTAATGAGCTCACACTAATGCAGCGCAGCCGCAACCAAAATCAACCGCAACGCGCGCAAAGTAATTTTTTATCAGATTACGCCAATCATCGCAGAAAATTATTTAACATGTAAGACGCAAGTTTAGCAAACCGGCGCTCTACTATTTCGGGCACAGCCTCCCGCTCCGCGTGATAATTTTTAATTCAAGTACAGCATAGCAGCAAGCAAAAACATTTCTGGCTCTACTGGGATTCCTGTGGAAAAAGGTCTAATTTACCAAGAAAGAAAAGTATTGCTATCCTAAAATTTTCAAATTTTCTAAAGCCTCTACCAACTGTTTTTATCTCCTGTATCTTGCCGTTCAACCATTCGGCTACTGAATTATCTATCTGATATCTTATATAGTTTAATAAGCCATCTGAATGAGCAATGAGCATTTTTGCTACTTTAATCATTTTATTTAAAGAACGTCCCTTAATATCCTGATACCATTCCGCAAAAAAGAATTTCGCATCATTTATTGTTTCACTCCTAAAGAATTCTTTGAAGTTCTCTTTGGCCGCCCAAGCCTGGGAAGTGATAAGGTTAAGTTCTTGAATTTTTCTGAAACGCGATAATTGCTTGTCCGTCATATTTTCCGGATTCTTTAAAAATAAATATTTACTTTTCACTAAGGTTTTATCATTAGATTTTTGTAATTTACGGGCTTCCTCTCGTCTGGTTTTATCCACTCCATCATTTAAATACTTCATTATATGAAATTTGTCATGCACTATGGAAGCATTGGGAAGCTCCTTTTGAACAGCTTTAATAAAAGCTTTCCACATATCCATACTGACCGCTTTGAGGCCCTCCTTTTGTTTCTCTGTTAATCCCTTGTTTATTAAGGAACTGGCAGAGCTTGTTGTGCGACCTTCACTTACATCTATTACACGTCTTCTTTCACTATCGGATAATACGCTTACATAAGTATGACCTCTTTTCATACTCTTCTCATCTATCCCGATATATTTAATGTCCTCTTCCGTTCGGCGTGATAGCCCGCGTTCCACTGCTTTGCTCATTATATGATGAAGCATATCAAAGCTGATCCGTAAAAATTGTGCCGTTTTGCTCTGGTTTTTGGAGGCCAGTAATAACTCAATAGCAAAACGTTCAAATAATAAAGTCGTTCGACTCGACTTTTCTGCCCAAGGAACTTTGATCGTTTTTACTCCGTGTTCCTTGCATTTAATGCGGGGAACTTTGCAGACAATATAGGTCTTCATTTGGCATGTATCCAAATGCCGCCAACGACGTTTTTCGCGATGATCATAAATATCATATTCCACTTCGCATTCGGGACAAAAACCTTTTTTTGACTTATAGATAATCTCTATTTCTACTTCCTCATTCGCAATATCTAAGTCAACTTTAGACACTTCCCAGGGATGCGAAAGTCCCAAAATCTGTTTAAATAATTCTTTATCTTTCATAAACTCAATCTAAGGATTATTTTTGTTTTTCACAAAAATCCCAGTAGAGCCACATTTCTGCAGGAATTTGGTAGTAGGAATTCACCACATTTGCAGAAACAGGTATGAAATGACAGACTAACTATTCAACCATTCAACTAATCAACTATTCACCCCATCCATCGGCGCAATTTACGCCCCGTCTCTTTTTTAAAGATTATAAGAATTCTCTCTTTGTTCGAAATGACAATGCACGCTTTTGAGAGCAAATTCATTAAAGAAAAAAAGGCTTGTTCCTGAAAATCAGGAAGTGGCCTTTTCCGTGATTTCAGTTTCTTCTTCAGGTGGAATTGAGCCGTTCAGTATCTGGTATTCAGCCAGAATGACACTGGCAATAGAAGGTAAAAAATCCTCCTTTCCCAGGCGTTCCAGGCCATTTTCAATTTTAATCGCTTCCGGTATAAATCCGATCAAACCATTTGTAGCCAGAGAAAGCAACGGCTCAAAATAATTATTCCAGATTTTGTCAATTTTTTTGTCAGAAGGCCATTTTAATAAAGCCTTGATGTACCAGGAAACAGTCCAGGGCCAAATTGCGCCATTAAAATACGAACCGCCATTCTTTCCATTTGCCGCGCCATCGTTAGCGTCATAAATGGATCGCGACCTTAATCCGTAAGGGGTTAGCAACTCTTCTTCTATGCGTTTTAGCGCCTTATGCGCCATGGTTGGCTCAATCGGGCTAAAAGGGAGAATGAGCGGAATGATTTGATTGATTCGAAAATCCTGGTTTTCTTCATTGGAATTGATAAAGTCATAAAAGCCGTTTTCTTCTGGTAGAATAAATTTTTTCGAGAAAGACGCGTTTACTTTTTTAATCCATTGTTTATATTTAAAAGACAATCGTTTTTTACCCAATTGATTGGCAAATAATATCATTATGTTCAAAGCGTTGTACCATAAGGCATTGACTTCCAGAAGCTTTCCGTATCGATACACATTGCCCTCTTTGCTCTTCAGCGGAATCCAGGAAACATTTATTTTTCTTTCTCCGCTGAAAATCAAACCGTCTTTATCGGCATAGGTGTTAAAATGCGTGCCTTTCTGAAAAAGATCGACAATAGAGCGTATGCGGTCAAATACATCTTCCACAAATTTGAGTTCATTGGTTTTGAGATAATATTCATAGACTATCTGAATCAGCCATAAACTTAAATCTACCTGGTTGTAAACGGGGCGCTCATCGACATATGGATAATTGGATGGCAGAATTCCGGCGTCCAGGGTTTTTAAAAGATCCTTAATTGTATTCTTTATCAGTTGATAATTTTCCGAAAGCTGTATAAAGGCGGATAATTCCTGCATAAAGAAAAAGGTCTGCGATTTGTTATTAAAAAGTGAAATGGGAAAATTTAATTTGTCTTCTTTTATTTGAATGGTGCGCTGAAAGTTTTTGGTCATCTTTTTTAATTGATTATGCTGCGGTATAAAATCAAAATAATGGTATCGGCGTCTTCTGCTTTCCAGAAAATATTGCTCTTCAAAATCGAGCTTATACTTATCAAGCGCGTTAACCGAGATAAACAAATCGAAGGTTTCATAAGGTTTAATATCCACCTGAAAAAAGCCGGGGTTAAATAGATCTTCGGGGCCTGGCTGATAGTTTTTATAATCTTTAGGATAGACAAATCCATGATACCACAGGGTGGCGGGAATAAATTCTCCTTTGTCAAAATAGATGTACAATTCTGGCATCTTTCCTCTGGGTGCCCAGCGGACAAAAGATTCTCCTAAATAAGTATCGGTATTTAAGCCCTGAATTTCGGTATTCAGTACATCATTAAAACGCACCGCAATAAATGGTTTGATAACCAGAGTAACCGGCCTTCCCTGATTCAACAGTTCGTAACGAACCAGCAGAATATTTTGATTTTCCAGAAGCAATGTTACTTTGCGAATGCGCCGGTCTTCAATTTGATAGAAAAAACAGGGAAAGGGATCCAGACAAAATTTTTCCAGATACTGATAACCATGGGGATAGATGCTGTCTTTATAAGAGTTAGTTGAAATTTCGTACAGTTTATTTTCAACAAAAATCGTTTCTTCGAATTTGGCCAGAGTGACCACCTTGCGATTGAGCGTGGGATGCGGCGTAACCAGTAAACCATGCTCGCGTTTGGTGTTCATCCCGCAAATGGTAGAAGACGAATAGGCGCCTAACGAGTTTGCCTCAAGCCATTCGTAGCGCTGCGCCTTCTTGATATCCTGTAACACATCCTTATGAAATTCCATTTTATGCCTTCGACTCCCAAATTAGATGATTAAACCTGAATAATATTATTCATTAAATTTTCACAACCTGTAGTGACTTGCGTCAATTGTAGCAATCCTTTTCTTGCGCTACCGTAAAACTCCTTATGTTCTTTCGCTTTTTTCTGGTTTTATGATTAATACTTGATATTGTTTCTTTTTAATTTGCCCGATCATATTAAACTAAATTTCACTCCCCTGAAATATGCGGGCAACAGGTTATCAGCTTTTTTAATTTTTTCGGCCTAAACAACAAATTCTTAACGCTACCTGGTTAAAATACCGATACTCTTTTTTTGTTATCCCCTCCGCAGAATTGACCAATTTCTCAGGAATCAGAGTTGCGCCCACTTTCCTGATCACCGGTTAAATACTTTTTTATTTCAAGATAGTGTCCTTCTTCTTCGTCTTTTACAAAACGCACTTCATCCATAAACTTAACGATAATAGAAAGCCCCATACCTCCGGGCTTTAACTGGGCTATAATCTGTTTTTTATCCATTTGCGTGTCCACTTCTTTAAACCAGAGTTTAACCGTGCGCGGATTTTCAATATAGCCGTATAATTCACCACCCAGTGTTTTTAAAATGAGGTAATCGTCCCCCACCATTTCTGAAGAATAAGGCGGGTATTGATCCTTAATCTTTAATCCCTTCCCACGATCCGGAAAGCGCAGGTAGAGGGTGGGCGGATCAAATTCAAAATGGATAACCACCATGCCATCCGGCGGCCGGGGGGTGTGCTGCAAAATGTTTACAAAAGCCTCATTGACCGTAAATCTTAATTGTTGGGCCAACAGCTCTTTGTTTTGCACAGGGATGTGCTTCCCCACCATTTCGACAAAACTCTCGACAATCGCCAGATAGTCCAGGTGCGCAGGCACAGATAAGATGATTTTTTCACTCATAATTGAAAACTATTTAACGCTTCTTCTTCGTTCTCAAAAATATCGAAAATACGATACAAACGGGTAAGCTCAAACATGGCGCTTACCGGCGGCTGCAGACCAAAGATTTTTAAATCTCCGTTATGAATGGTTGCCTTTTTCAGGCCTGCAACCAGCGCGCCTAAAAAGGAACTATCCACAAATTCACAAACGCTCAAATCTACCAGAACATTGGCTCCCAGTTCATCCATTTTTTTAAGAAGCTGTTCCTTAAAATCCCCGGCAATTTCTACGGTTGCCCGTTTTTGATGAATGCGCGCTACAAGGATATTATTTTTCATCTCAAAAGAAAAACTCATATTGCATCTCCTAATTTTTCAACCAACTTCAACCGCCCTCATTTTAAAACTCTTCTCCGGCTAATCATATACTTCACATTTCACATTTAATATAATTTTTTTTCATCTCATTTCCAATTTCCGGAAGACGGATCGTGCATTTTTTGGGTTGCGCTGTTTTTCAAAACCTGGTTTCCCGTTGTTGCGTCATTTAGCCGCTCTGCTTTATTCTGGCGATCATCTCTGGCAAATAATACAACGGATCTTCCGGAATTTTGATTTTAAAAATTTTTTTAAAGCGCTCTATTTGGGCGGTAAATTTTACCACCTCCGCGCTGCGAGGAGGATCGACTACGATTTTGCTCTGACTGTTGGTGTATTTCATGATCCGCTCTGCCAATTCGAATAAGGTGGTTCCCCTGCCCGAACCCACGTTGGTGGGCCCTTTAATTGCCAGGGGGTTATCCATAGATTGCACAAGGGCCTCCACAACGATTTCGATGGAAACAAAATCAATGACCTGTTTGCCGCCGTAAATATGAATATCCCGATTGTTCAGCACATTGTTTAAAAAGATGGGGATGACACGATCAAAATCGCGCTCGCCGTACACATTTGCCAGTCGGAGAATAACCACTTCCAATTCGCCCATGTTTTGAAACACTCGACAATAGGTTTCGCCGGCCACCTTGCTGGCGCCGTATGTGTTTTTCGAAGAGAGAGGATGCGCTTCATCGACTGGCAGATATTGGGCTTCGCCGTAAGCTTCGCGGGAAGAGGTAAAAATCAAGCGCTTAACGCCGTGCTTTTTACAGGCTTTTAACACATTAAATGTGCCCACAACATTGGTATTAAACGAATAATCCACATCCTGTACGGCTCCCAAAACATTGGATTGCGCCGCCAGGTGATACACCATATCGATGTCGGCAAACAGCGGTTCAATTTGTTCATAGTAGCGGATATCTTTGCGAAAAAAAGTGAGGCGTCCGCTTTCGATATGCGCTTTAATATTCGCTTCTTTTCCGCGATGTAAATTATCCAGCGTTCGAACGTTAAAGCCTTCTTTAAGCAAACGATCTATCAGATGACTACCAATAAAACCGGCCCCACCGGTAACCAGAATGTTCATTCGAACTCCTTTCCATTCCGCGCTTCATTTTCGACGTTTTAAAAATTTAATTTAGGATTAAATGAACAAAAGTTTAGTCTTTTCGATAATTTTATGCCATCGACAGCCAAACTGTTAACGACAAACTGTTTCCACTATTACTATGATTAATGTCTGTAATAAATTATCATTTGCGCCATTAAATAGCGAATAAATATTTTTGTTTCAAAAAACTTTACCTGAACGGTATTCTTCTTTTACAATTCGTATTTTTAAGCTTTCTGTGTATTACACTAAACAACTATTAAACGTTTTTTTTCAGATTCCCATTTAACGGCTGATTTACTGAAACTACGCAAGTGAAAAATTTATTTTGTTGGATTCATTATACAATTTTGCCCTTTCCACCATAAGCAGCAAACCATCGAAAACGGCAAACTTTAATTCTATTGTGAATAATTTGCTTTAATTTTTTTAAAGTCTTAAATTGCCGTTTAAAAATTTTTTAACGGGTCAATGGACATTGTAAAGGAAAAGGGTATGACGGGATTTTACATCGCATTGATTTTTTTTGTGACCGGTCTGGTCATGGTTGGTATAACTATTTTAATCTCCAGAATAATCCAGCCGCGCAGATATTATCCGCAAAAATATTTAACCTACGAATGTGGTGAACTGCCTCAGGGCGACGCCTGGGTTCGTTTCAACAACCGTTTTTATATTATTGCTTTAGTTTTTCTTATTTTTGAAGTCGAAATTATTTTTCTCTATCCATGGGCTGTTGTCTTTGACAGTTTAAAGATAGTAGCCTTTGTGGAAATGTTCATCTTTCTTACCATTTTATTAGTTGGCCTGGCTTATGTGTGGGCAAAAGGCGATTTACAATGGATAAAACCTCGACCCAAATTAGAATATCTCCCCAAAGAGAAAGGAAAATAGGATGAGCGACATACATGCCCTTCGGGACAATATTTTATTTTCTACGCTTGATGATTTATTATCGTGGGCGCGTCAGGGATCGCCATGGGCCATTACCTTTGGTCTGGCCTGCTGCGCCATTGAGATGATGGCTGCCGGCGCTTCGCGTTTCGATCTTGACCGGCATGGGATGTTTTTCCGTCCCAGCCCGCGGCAATCCGACGTGATGATTGTTTCTGGCACGGTGACCATTAAAATGGCTCCTCTGCTCCGCCGTCTGTACGAACAAATGCCGGAGCCTAAATACGTTATTTCTATGGGCAGCTGCGCCAATAGCGGCGGTCCATACTGGCAATATGGCTATCATGTTCTTAAGGGCGTTGATCGTATTGTGCCGGTTGACGTTTACGTGCCGGGCTGCCCGCCGCGCCCCGAAGCCTTGATTCAGGGTATTATGGAATTGAAAGAAAAAATTAAAAAAGAACGCCTTCTATCTAAAATAGGATAGCAACTATGGAAGCAAAAGATATTTTCCAAAAATTAAAAGAACGATTCGGCGAAGCCATTCTGGAGCTGAACGATGAAGTTCTTCAGCCTTTTATTAAAATAGCGCCGGATAAAACCAACCAGATCGCCCAGTTTTTAAGGGATGAGGACGACCTTAAATTTGATTTTTTGATGTGTCTTTCCGGAGTGGACCTGGGCGAAAACCTTGGAGTGGTTTACCATCTATATTCCATGAAATTAAACCACAAAATCGTTTTAAAAACCGAAGTCAGCAAAGAAAAGCCCGATGTGCACACGGTGGCTAATATCTGGCGGACGGCTGACTGGCATGAACGAGAAGCCTATGATTTGTTAGGTATTCACTTTGTGGATCACCCCGATTTAAGACGTATTTTATTGCCGGAAGACTGGGAAGGCCATCCACTGCGCAAAGACTACAAGCCTCCCAAAGAATGGCATGGAATCCCTGTGACTATAAGTGAGGAAGAAGAAAATGACTCTGTGGAATAACAATTTTCCGGATTCAAGATTTGAATTAGAGGAGCCCGATCCTCTAAAAACCGACGAATTTATTTTAAATATGGGCCCGCAGCATCCCAGCACCCATGGCGTGTTGCGCGTCGTTTTAAAAACCGATGGCGAAATCGTGGAAAAAGCCACGCCTTACATCGGCTACCTGCATCGGACTTTTGAAAAACACGCCGAAGAGATGACCTGGCCGCAGATTGTGCCCTATGTGGATCGCATGGACTACCTGGCCTCGATGAACAATGCGCTGGGCTATGCCCTGGCTATTGAAAAGCTGGCCGGCATCGAAGTTAACGAACGCGCCCAGTACCTGCGCGTCATTGTGGCCGAGTTGAATCGTATTGCCAGCCACCTGGTGTTCTATGGCACGTTTGGGCTGGATGTTGGCGCCTTTACGCCCTTTTTATACGGCTTTCGCGAGCGGGAGATGATTCTGGACCTGTTCGAAGAGATATCGGGCGGCCGCCTGCTTTACAATTACATCTGGATCGGCGGCGTGGCTTTTGATACGCCGGACGGCTGGCTGGAAAAAGTCAGCAAGTTCTGCGATTATTTTGAAACCAAAATCAAAGAATACAACGACCTGCTAAGCTTTAATAAAATTTTCATCGACCGCACGGCCGGCGTTGGCGTAATTCCGCCAGACCTGGCCATTAATTATGGGTTAAGCGGTCCCACCTTAAGAGGTTCCGGTATTCATTTCGACATCCGCAAGAATGATCCCTATGGCATTTACGATCGCTTTGACTTTAACGTTTGCGTGGGCGACGGCACGCGCGGAGTGATTGGCGATTCATGGAACCGCTATTGGGTGCGCATGCAAGAGATGATAGAATCCCTGAAGATTGTTCGGCAGGCGCTTGATCAAATACCGGAGGGAGACGCCAAAGAGACCGTTCCGCGAAATGTACGCGTACCGGCGGGCGAGATCTATTTTCGCACCGAAACGCCTCGCGGAGAACTGGGCTACTACATCATTTCTGACGGCGGAAAGACTCCGGTGCGCGTAAAAGTGCGGGCGCCGGCTTTTAGCAATTTGAGCATTTTGCCTGCAATAGCCAAAGGGACCATGGTTGCCGACCTGGTCGCCATTCTGGGAAGTTTTGACATTGTTCTCGGTGAGATAGATCGCTAACGAAATAAGATGAGGAAAGTATGGAACCTTTATTGAAATTTGCCATTGAGCTTGTTCCTGCCTTAACACAAATGCCCTACTGGTTGCAGATTACGGTCGTGGGCGTGGTAGCCGCGCTGGTCTTTTTTGGCGTGGCGGCCGTATTTGCTTTGTTTGCCGTCTGGCTCGAACGGAAAATTTCGGCGCACATGCAAGATCGCCTCGGGCCTATGGAAGTCGGCGGCTGGCACGGATGGGCGCAAACCATTGCCGACGCTCTAAAACTGTTAATTAAAGAAGACATCATTCCGGATAAAGCGGACAAATTGCTTTTTAAGATGGCGCCGATGATTGTTTTTGCCGTTGCGCTGGCCAGCTTTGCCGTTTTACCATGGAGTAAAAATTTTATCCCGGCCGATCTCAATGTGGGATTATTGTACATTTTATCTATTTCTTCCATTGCCGTTATTGCCATCTTAATGGCCGGCTGGGCTTCCAATAATAAATGGTCGCTTTACGGGGCCATGCGTTCGGTGGCGCAAATCATCTCTTATGAATTGCCCATCGGGCTCTCGCTGATTCCGGTTGTTATGATCAGCGGCTCGCTAAGTATGCAAAAGATTGTTGAAAGTCAAAGCGGAAATATGTTCTCCTGGCATGCCTTTGACTACTTTCCCTTAATGTTTATTGCCTTTATCATCTATTTTATTGCCTCGCTGGCCGAGGTCAACCGAACGCCTTTCGACTTGCCGGAGGCTGAATCGGAATTGGTGGCCGGTTTTCATACAGAGTATTCCGGCATGCGCTTCGCCTTTTTCTTTCTGGCGGAATACGCCAACATGTTTATCGTTTCGGCCATCGGGGTTACCGCCTTTCTGGGCGGATGGATGGCTCCTTTTGCCTTTCTTGATTTCATTCCCGGACCGATCTGGTTCGTTGCCAAAATACTCTTACTCGTTTTTGTGCAAATGTGGCTACGCTGGACTCTGCCCCGCGTGAGGGTAGATCAACTGATGTACACCTCCTGGAAGGTGCTATTGCCGTTTTCCTTTGCTCTGGTTATTATTATCAGTTTTTGGAGAGTTTTAACTCTATAAGAGGATGGAACCCATGGTTGAATATTTTAAAAATATATATGAAGCTGTTGTCACTATTTTGATCGGAATGGGGGTTACTTTTAAACATCTTTTTGTGCCTTCCGTGACCGTTCAATATCCAAAAGAAAAAGTTGAACTGCCGCCCCGTTCGCGTATGCAGTTGTTTGTTCGCATCGAAGATTGTATTGGCTGTCGTCAATGCGAACGCGCCTGTCCGGTGGATTGTATCGAAATCGATTTGATTAAAGCCGGCAAGGACGAAGACCTTGGATTGACCTCCAACGGCAAAAAGAAACCGTTTCATGTTATCCGGTTTGATATTGATATGTCCAAGTGTTGTTTCTGTAATTTATGCACCTTTCCCTGCCCAACGGAGTGTATTCACATGACGCCGGATTACGAATATGCGCAGGAAGACAGGAGTAATTTGATTTTTCAGTTTTCAAATTACACGGCTGAACAGGTGGCCGAATTACAAAAACGTGAAGCCGAAAAGGCTGCTGCCCGGGCGGCTGCCAAAGCAAAAACAGGTGGCTCCGGTACGCCTGCAAATTAATTTCATTTTCTTAAGATAAATAAAGAAAAAACGGAGATTTGTTGATGGAAATGCAGGAAATACTTTTTTATGCCATCGTGGCCTTTACGCTTTTTTCTGCGGCTATCGTGGCTTTTGCCAATAAAATTATTTACTCGGCTTTTGCCCTGCTTTTTACATTTATTGGCTTTGCAGGTCTTTACATCTATTTAAGCGCCGATTTTCTGGCCGTCACACAAATTATTATTTATGTGGGCGGTATTTTAATTTTAATTTTGTTTGGCGTTTTACTCACTCAAAATATTTACGATCTAAAGGCTTTAACCTCTCACAATTCATTTATCTTTAGTCTGGCTGGCGGCCTTTTTGTTCTGATTATTATTGGTTTTGTTTTAAGCAAAACGCCCTGGATAAGAATCATTGATAAAGCGTTTGAACCCACCACGGCTATTATTGGTACGGCTATTTTAACGGATTATCTGTTGCCGTTTGAAATTGCTTCGGTTCTTCTGTTAGGGGCTTTGATTGGCGCTGTTTATTTAGCACGAGCGGAGGGAAAGAAAAAATGAACAGTCTTTTACCTTATCTTATTACGGCGGGAATCGTCTTTTCTCTGGGCATTTTTACCATTATTTACAAAAAGAATGCCGTTGGTATTTTGATGGGCGTGGAACTGGTACTCAATTCGGTTAACCTGAACTTTATTGCCTTTGCACGCTTTGTGGACCACCAGTTGAATGGCCAGATGATAGCCATTTTCATCATCATTTTAGCGGCTGCCGAAGCTGCGATTGCCCTGGCCATCATTCTTAATCTCTATCGTCTGAGAACAACGGTTGATGTTACCCAAATGAACGAAATGAAAAATTAAAAGCGATTGCAGGAGAAACTATGATTACGCTTGCGCTTTATATCTGGCTTTTGCCGCTTGTGGCTTTTGTCATTCAAATTTTTCTCGGAAAACGTTTGCCTCGTAAAGGCGACTTTATTTCGGTTACGGCAATTGGCATCTCTTTCATATTATCCATTATTCTCTTTATCCGGATATTGACCAGTTACGATCCGCATTTTTTTGTAACGAAATCCATCCCCTGGATTGATGTTGGCAGTTTCAGGATTGATATGGGCATTTATCTGGACAATCTGGCCGTTGTAATGCTGATGGTCGTAACCACGGTCAGTTTTCTGGTGCACATTTATTCCATTGGGTACATGCATGGCGATCCGCGATACAATCGCTTTTTTGCTTATCTCTCTCTGTTCAGCTTTTCCATGCTGGGCCTGGTGGTGCTGGATAATCTGTTCGGTATCTTCATCATGTGGGAACTGGTGGGCATTTGCTCTTACCTGCTAATCGGTTATTATTTTGAAAAAGACTCCGCCGCCAATGCCGGCAAAAAGGCTTTTATTACCAACCGCGTTGGCGACTTTGGTTTTTTACTGGGGCTTTTGATCGTTTTTACCTCCATCGGTTCATTTAATCTGAACGATGTTCTTAAAGGAGTGGCTGAGGGCCAATTAAGCGGCGGGCTGCTGACGGCCGCTGGCGCATTGCTTTTTTGCGGCGCCATCGGAAAATCGGCCCAGTTCCCTCTGCACGTCTGGTTGCCAGACGCCATGGAAGGCCCCACACCGGTTAGCGCCTTAATCCACGCGGCAACAATGGTTGCGGCCGGCGTTTACCTCATGGCCCGTATCAGCTTTATGCTGTCGTTCGACGCCATGCTGGTGGTGGCTTATATCGGTGGTTTTACCGCCCTGTTTGCGGCCACCATCGCCATCACGCAAAACGATATCAAACGCGTGCTGGCCTACTCCACTATCAGCCAGTTAGGTTACATGATTATGGCCATGGGCGTCGGTTCTTACACCGCCGGCTTTTTTCATTTAACCACACACGCCATGTTCAAAGCGGGCTTGTTTTTAGGAAGCGGTTCGGTTATTCACGCCATGCACCATGCCATGGATAAAACAGGCGTGCATGACGATCCCAACGATATTCGTTTAATGGGCGGTTTAAAAAACAAGATGCCGGCCACCTACTACACCTTTTTGATCTTTACCTTAGCCCTTTCCGGTATTCCGTTTTTTTCCGGCTTTTTAAGCAAAGACGCCATTCTGGGCGGCACCCTGGCCTTTGCCATGAGCCAATCGAATCCGGTCCATTACATCCTGCCTTTCTTCGGCTTTACGGCCGCGCTCATTACGGCTTTTTACATGTTCCGCCTGGTGATCAAAACCTTTCTGGGCGAGCCGCAGCGTCCGGATTTGTACGAACACGTACACGAAAGTCCAAAGGTGATGACCGTGCCCTTAATGGTGCTGGCCAGCTTAAGTATTTTTATCGTTTACACGCTGCCCTCTTTAAATCCTCTTTCGGCGGTACACGGCTGGTTTGAACATTTAATTGCAAAACCGGAATCCGCCGTCAGTATGCAGTTAGGTCATCCCGTTCTGGAGATTAGCGAGCATACGGCGCATGCGGCGCATATTAACGGCATGATCATTTCTATTATTCTGGCTATTTCCGGAATTTTATTAGCTTTTGCGCTTTACTTCTGGAAAAAAGTTGACGTGGAAAAATTAACTGAAAAAATCAAGCTGTTGTATGATCTGTCGTACCATAAATACTATATTGACGAGATTTACAACGCCACTGTTGTTAACGGCTTGCTGCTGTGGAACAACTTTTTGGCCTGGTTCGATGCAACGATTATCGACGGCATAGTAAATGGTTCGGCCTTTTTAACGCGCAATTTTTCTGCCTTTACCGGATTCTTTGATCTGGGCTTTATTGACGGAATTGTAAACGGCGTGGCCGATATTACGCAGGGCATGGGCCAGAGATTACGTAAGATTCAAACCGGTCAGGTGCAGTACTACATTGTTGGCGCACTTGCCGGCGTTATATTGATCATAATTGGTTCTCTAATGTAATAATAGATTAAAATCGACAGGGAAAGATTTATATAGGAGTCAGATTTATGGGATTGATTAGCCTTGTTACATTTATCCCTCTTTTTGGGATATTGATCGTCTTACTTATTCCTAAGCAAAACGAAAAAGCGATTAAAATTGCTTCGGCCGTAATTGCCTTTATTCCCCTGGTGATTGCTTCTTATATGTGGGGGCAGTTCAATTACTCGTGGGCGGGGGTTAATAACGAAGCGACGTTTCAATTTGTTGAGCGCATGAAATGGATTCCGGCCTACAACATTGAATACTTTGTCGGGCTGGACGGCTTGAGCTTTCCGATGTTCTGGTTGACGACCTTTATTAGCTTTCTGGCTATTGTGGCTTCCTGGAACATAAACAAATCGGTTAAGGGTTACTTTGCCCTGTTTTTGCTGCTGGAAACGGGTATGCTTGGCGTTTTTGTTTCGCTTGATTTCTTTCTGTTTTACATCTTCTGGGAAGTCATGTTGCTGCCCATGTACTTTTTGATTGGTATCTGGGGCGGTCCGAGACGCGAATACGCCGCCATCAAATTCTTTTTGTACACCTTGCTGGGCTCTGTTTTGATGCTCATCGTGATGCTGGCGCTTTATTTTAATGTTACCGATCCGGTTACCGGCGGTCATACCTTTAACATGTTGCACATGATGGATCAGAGCAATCACTCTGGCTGGCTAAAGGCGGTTGATGTGCGCCTGGTGTTGTACATCATGCTGTTTATCGGCTTTGCCATCAAAGTTCCGATTTTTCCATTCCACACATGGTTGCCCGATGCGCACGTGGAAGCTCCCACGGCTATCAGCGTCATTCTTGCCGGTATTCTGTTAAAAATGGGTACGTACGGTATCTTTCGCATCAGTTATCCTATTTTCCCCGATGTGGCCGTCAAAACGGCTTACATGTTGGCCATCCTGGGCGTGATTAACATTCTCTACGGCGCCTTTGTGGCCATGGCGCAAAAAGACCTTAAAAAACTGGTTGCCTACTCATCCGTTTCGCACATGGGCTTTGTGCTTCTTGGCATGTCCACCTTTACGGATGCTGGAATGAACGGCGCCCTGTTCCAGATGGTCAGCCACGGCATGATCACGGCCATGCTCTTTTTGATTGTGGGCGTTATTTACGATCGTGCGCATCATCGTGAAATTGAAGGTTTTGGCGGGCTGGGCGTCAGTATGCCCATTTACACCGGCGTGGCCTCTCTGGCCTTTTTTGCAGCGCTGGGCTTACCGGGCATGACGGGTTTTATCGCCGAAGCCATGGTCTTTATCGGCACCTTTAGCGTGTACAGAACGTTGACCGTCATTGCAGCTCTTGGAATCGTCATAACAGCTTCTTACGTTTTGTGGACTGTGCAACGCGTATTTTTGGGCAAACTGAATCCCAAATATGCTGATCTCCCCGATATAAACGGACGCGAGCTTTTTACGCTGGTTCCGCTGGGGATTCTGGTTGTTCTGTTTGGCGTGTATCCCATGCCACTTTTGAATTTGATGCGGACATCCATGCTGCATTTGACCGAATTGATTAAAATGGTACCCTGATCAGGGTTTGAGGAAGTTTTTGCGGATGTCTTCTGGCATCCGCTATCCTAATATTCTGGCGTAATGCGTAATAATCATTGCGCCGCTTTCACTGAGAAGTGAGTTATGTTAATTTGGTAAAAGGAAAATGAACCTATGGATAACTTGAGCAGTTTATCGTATTTTGTTCCGGAATTGTTTTTGACTGCAGCGATTTTAGGCGTTATTATTTTAGATTTGCTCCTAAAAAAAGAACATAAAATCTGGACGGGCATCGTTTCCGCTGCTGCACTGGTTATTAGTGTGTTTCTGATCTTTCAGCAATACACCCTGCAGGCCAGTGAAATTTTTATGGGAATGCTGATACTCGATTCAATGGCTGTTTATATTAAGCTGATCTCCGCTGTTTCATCGATCATTATCATATTGTTTTCTTTACCGTACTTTACCGATAAATCGGAATACTATGTGCTTATACTGATCACCACGCTGGGCATGTTTTTAATGGGCGCAGTTAATGATATTTTGATGATTATTGTCGCCATGGAGCTGGTGGGCTTAATGTCCTATGTTCTGACCGGATTTACCAAGCGCAATTACCGCTCTAATGAAGCGTCTTTAAAATACATTCTTTATGCGGCGACCAGTACCGGCGTGATGGCTTTTGGATTATCCTATCTGTACGGTTTAACCGGCGAGACGAATTTGTTAAAGATTCAGCAAGCGCTGATGAATCATCCTCCGCACCAGGTGGCTTTTTTCATTACCTTTGTATTTATTCTGGCGGGAATTGGTTACAAGATTGCCATGGTTCCTTTTCACTTCTGGCTGCCGGACGTTTATGAAGGCGCGCCCACCACAATTACCGCTTTCTTTTCCATTGGCCCCAAAGCGGCAGGCTTTGCCGTGTTGATTCGTTTTTTTACGACCGTGCTTTCTCATGGATCATCCGAGAACGGTGTATTTTTGCAAAACCTGCAGGTTCACATTCCACAACTGCTGGCCATTCTGGCTGTACTAACCATGACGCTGGGTAATTTAGTGGCCCTGCGCCAAACCAACATCAAACGTTTAATGGCTTATTCATCCATTGCCCATGCCGGTTATATGTTGATGGCCATGGTGGTATTTAACACACAGGGATTTAAAGCGGTGCTCTTTTACCTGCTTGTTTATCTGTTTATGAACTTTGGCGCTTTTTGGGTCATCATCGCTATTTCGCAAAAACTGGGTAGCGAAAAGATTGAAGACTTTCGAGGCCTGGGATATCGTTCGCCTTATGCCGCGGTGGCCATGGCCGTTTTCATGTTCAGCCTTACAGGGTTGCCGCCGCTGGCCGGCTTTATCGGTAAGTTTTATCTTTTTGCCGCCGTGGTCAATGACGGCTGGTATGTTCTGGCAATACTTGGCGTTTTAAACAGCGTTATCTCTTTGTATTATTATGCCTACGTTGTAAAACAGATGTTCTTACGCACGGTAGAGGAACAGCCGCCCGTACCTATTAATTTATACGAGACGGTTGTGTTAACCGTGTTGTTTATTCCCACGCTTATTTTTGGCGTGTACTGGAGCCCTTTGCTGCGAATAACAGAAATTTCGTTTAATTTGCTGTATTGATTAATCGCATTTTTAAAAGGATTCAACCCCGCCCTGAGCGGGGTTTTTTTTGCCATAAGCAGAACCAACACAATCCTTCGGGATGGAAGAAATTATCCTATCCCTCCGGTGAAATACACCTTTTAATTCCAGGGCAGCAAAGCCGCGACTATTTTTTCACGCGGATTGCGCAGATACTCCCGGAAAGAAATAAAAAAATCTGTGTAAATTTGTGCGATTTGTGAGGAACAAATACTTCCTCGTTGAAACAGCCGAGGCATCGCAGGCTTCCCCTTCACATTCTACCATAATCCACACTTTACAGGTAGCAGTCATTCTGATCCTACCCTGTCGGAGAAGAATTCTTTTCATGAAAAAAAGGATTCTTCGCTTCGCTCAGAATGACATTCATGCAACGAAGGGATTCTTTGCTTTACTGCGTTTTACTCTGAATGACATTAAGGCAGGGAAAGGATTTTTCACCACGCTGGCGCTCCGTTTAGAATGAAAGGCCATATTTTAAAAGATATGGATTCTCTTAGTAGAATGATGAATTTTGCATGGTATGCTCTTTGGACTCTTGCTATTAAATTCTTTGCCAGAACAATATAAAAACGCCATATTTTCAATGACAGTTTTAAAGATTGTTTAATTTTCTCCGAAAATAGAAATTAGAATAATCTTTTAAACAGGGAGATAAGGGCGTCAATGGAGCCCTCAAAAATTTCTGAAAAATCAATAAACGAGTATATTAAAATCTTCCAAACCCTGATTGAAAGCGAGAACGAATGGGTTTATTATTGCGACGAGCACGATAACATTCATTATTTGTCTTTTTCATTTGAAAAAATCACCGGTTATTCTCCCGCAGAATTCAGTACGCAACGCGATTTCATGCATAAACTCATTGCTCCGGAATATTTAGCGCTCTGGCAGGAACATTTGCGCAATCGGCAAAAACCATCCAGAATAAAGCTGGCCATTCGCTGCAAAAATGGCGACACAAAGCAGATTGAACACCGCTGTTATCCGTTTTATGATGAGAACAAAAACTATCACGGCAGCATTTCCAGCAATAAAGCGCTTACTCAAGGAGAAACGGATAAGGAAGCAAAAATAGAAAAGGCCGCGGAATTGTTAACCGATGCCCAGACCTTCAGGCATGGCCCGGTGGTGGTTTTTAAATGGAAAAACGCGCCCGGCTGGCCGGTTGAATACGTTTCGCATAATGTGCGGGAAGTTTTCGGTTACACCGTTAATGAAATTGTGTCTGGTAAAATGGATTATGCCCATTTGATTTTTGAAGAAGACCTCCCGCGTGTGAAAAAAGAAGTTGAAGAATACAGTAAAAGCGGAGCGGAAGCCTTTCAGCATCAACCTTATCGCATTAAACGTAAAGACGGTAAAATTGTATGGCTATTAGATTTTACAACGGTTCACAGGCAACAGAATAAGATTACAAACTACACCGGTTATGTGGTGGACATTACGGAGATGGAAGAGAGTAAAGATAGCCTGCAAAATTATATCAATGAACTGCAGTTATTGCAAGCGTGGATTGCGCGTTTAAATCGCGCCCGCTCTTTAAAAGAGGTTTACGAGACGGCGGTTGATGGTATCCTGGAAATTTTAAAGTGCGATCGTTCATCGCTGCTGCTTTTTGAGGCTGACGGCAAAGTGCATTTTAAGGCCTGGCGAAATTTATCGGATAGTTACCGCAAAGCGGTTGACGGCCATTCTCCCTGGAAGCCAGAGGATCTGGATGCCGAACCTATTTTTTATTCCGACATATCACGGTCCGATTTAGACCAAACAGTAAAAAGAAGAATTGTGGATGAGGGCATTGGCGCGTTGCTTTTTGTGCCGCTGGTCGGGCCTGAAAAATTGCTCGGTAAGTTTATGGTTTATTTTAACACCCCCACCCAACTGACGGAAAAACAACTGTGGCTAACGCAAATTTTATCTCAAAATTTAGCTGCCATAATTTCTAGTTTTCAGTTGTTGAAAAAAGAACAAGAAGCCCAGAAGAAATATCGCGAGATTTTTGAAAATGTCTCGGAAGGAATTTATCAAAGTACAAAAGAGGGGAAATTAATTACGGTTAACCAGGCCATGGTAAAGATGTTTGGCTACCGAAGTAAGGAAGAGATGCTGAACATTCCTAACAGTAAAATCCTTTATTGGGATGCCGCAGAAAGAGAACGTCTGGCCCGATTGGTGGAAGCGGACGGCACTCTGAAAAACGTTGAAGTGAGGATGAAACGTAAAGACGGAACGGAAATATGGGTATTGTTAAATGACCGGGTTATCACAGACCAAGAAGGCAAAATATTGTATTATGAAGGCACGGTGCTTGATATTACTGATCGTAAAAAAGCCGAACAAAAACACCGCGAACAGGCGCGCTTATTCCGGGCTATTAGCGATAATATGACCGATTTGCTATGGGCCAAGGATTTAAATAAACGCTATATTTTTGCCAATAAAGCCATCTGTGAAAAACTATTGAACGCCGAAGACACCGAAGAGCCCATCGGTAAGAATGATATTTACTTTGCCCAACGCGAACGTCAGAGCCACCCTGAAAACCCGGAATACCATACGTTTGGAGAAATATGCGCGGATTCTGACCAGATTGTAATGGATGCTAAAAAGCCCATGCGATTCGATGAATTCGGAAACGTAAAAGGAAAATTCCTTTTTCTGGACGTCAGAAAATCGCCACTGTTCGATGAACATGGAAAGATGATTGGCGTGGTGGGCAGCGCTCGAGACGTAACCGCAGAAAAAGAGATGCAAAAGCGTTTAAAAGAAAGCGAAGAGCGCTATCGCATGCTTTTTAATTTGTTGCCTTATGGCGGCGAGGTGTTGAACACAAATGGGATAATAGTAGAAGTGAGTCCCAGTACCTGTAAAATGCTGGGCTACGACAGGGACGAATTGATTGGCCAGCCGATTTCAAAATTTTTAGCCGAACCATCTTTATCCACATTTCAGCAGAAATTCCCAGAACTGCTTAAGGGAAAAGCGGCCACCGCCCAGGTACAATTTGTTAAAAAAGATGGCCAGTTATTGGATGTTTTGCGGGCAGCTAACGCCATTACTAACGAAAATGGCAAAGTGATAGGAATCCTTGGCATTAACGTAGACATTAGCGAGCGAGTTAAAATTGAAAAGGAATTAATTACCAAAGAACGCAAAGAAAAGATTTTGAATGATTTGCTCAAACTCATTTTGCTCGATAAACCATTAGAGCAAAAACTTGCTCGCGCTCTGGAAATCATTCTCGACGCTCCCTTATTAGAAATACAGCAAAAAGGCGGTATTTTCTTTGTGGCTGACGAACACAAAAAACAGCTAAAACTAATGGCCGCCAAAAATTTATCGGAACAATTAACAAAAGCCTGCGCACTGGTGCCTTTTGGGAAATGTCTTTGTGGCCAGGCTGCCTCCAGCAAAAAACTAATGTTTCGCTCTCACGTGGATGAAGGCCACTCCATCCGATATGCGGGAATGTCCGACCACGGGCATTACATTGTGCCCATTTTAGCAGGAGAAAAAGTATTAGGCGTTTTGGTGCTTTATTTGCCGACTCATGTTAAAGAACGGCCGGAAGAACGTGAGTTTTTACAAATTATTTCTCAAACGCTGGCCTCAATTATTGAGCATCATCTGGCCAAAAGAGAATTACAACGGCAAATCACTTTTGTGCAAGCTTTGAATAGCCTTTCGCAGTTCATCCTTGTTGAGCAGGATCGGCAAAAGATCTTTGACTTTATCGTTGAATTAATCGGAAAAACCTTAAAGTTAGACGCTACAATCATTTATCAGGTAGATGTTAAAAATAAATTTGCCAGATACCTTGGCGTTTGGAGACGCAAAGGCGTTGTTACGCCGGAACCACTCAACTACGATTTAAGCTCATGGACAAATTTTTATAATCATCTTGGCAAACAGAAAAAATATCTCGTCAGCCATGCGGATGTTGTGCATCCCGCCGTTTCCGCAGATGGGCTGGCCGATTTTTTTCACGGACAAAGAAAATTAAAAAGCTTTTTGATATATCCCTTTGGCTTTTCTAAAGATGGGTTCTACGCGCTGAGCTGCACTTATTTTGTGCAAACGCATGAATGGGAAGAAAGCGAAATATCCTTTATAGAAGCTTTGACTCACCGCTGCAATATCGCTTTGATGAAGCTAAAACTAATGGAAGAACAGGAAAAGGCGCATTTACAGATTGAACGTCTTGCTTCACTGGTAGAGCAGGCGGCCGAATCTATTGTAATCACCGATACGCAGGGCCATGTTGAATATGTGAATCCGGCCTTTGAGAAAATTACGGGCTACACGATAAACGATGTTATGCAAGAAAAGACGAATCTTTTAAAAAACGGTCAACAGGAAGATGAAAACTACCGGGAATTATTGGATACGATCTCCGCTGGCAAAACGTGGAGGGGACAATTTGTAAATAAACGTAAAAAACGGAGAACGTTATTTTGAGGATGCGGTTATCTTTCCGCTTATAGATAAGGACGGTAAAATCACTAATTATTGTAAAATTGCCAGGGATGTTACGCGCGAAAAAGAGTTAGAAAACCAGCTGCACCAGGCGCAAAAGATGGAATCCATTGGAACGCTGGCCGGCGGCGTGGCGCATGACTTTAACAATCTTTTAACGGTGATTAATGGTTACGCCGAATTGATGCGTTTATCCATGAATGAAGATCACCCACTCCATAAAGCGGTTTCTGCGATTTCCGAGGCGGGAAAGAGGGCGGCTGAATTAACCAACCAGCTATTAGCTTTTAGCCGCAAACAGGTTTCAAAATCGGAAGTGATTAATATTAATGAAATTATAGCTTCCATGGAGAAAATGCTTAAACGATTGATCGGCGAAGATATCTATCTTGAAAAAAAATTGGATAGCCATATTCATCGGATCAAAGCCGACAAATCGCATCTCGAACAAATTATTATGAATTTATTGGTTAATGCGCGCGATGCCATTCGTTTAAACAAACAACCGGAAGCTAAAAAGGAAATTTTAATTGAAACAGGTAATGTCATCTTAGATGATGAATTTGTGGGCGCCCATCCTGGCAGCAAAAAAGGTTCATACGTTTATCTTTCCATAGCAGATACCGGCCTCGGAATGGATGAGAAAACCAAAACGAGAATATTTGAACCTTTTTTTACCACCAAAGAAAAAGGCCAGGGAACGGGTTTGGGGTTAGCCCTTGTTTATGGGATTGTTAAGCAGCACAATGGCTATATCAGCGTTCATTCCATGCCGGGAGAGGGAACCACCTTTAAAATCTATTTCCCAACCACCAGTGAAAAACCTGCGGTGGAAAAAAGAATAGCAAGGGAAAAAGAATATGTTGGAACAGAAACCATTTTACTGGTTGAAGACGACGCGCAGGTGCGCGAATTTACATCAAACGCTTTAAAATCCTTACATTATAAAGTCATTGAGGCCGAAAATGGAAGAAAGGCCATCGACTTAATCGAAAAGCACAACATCGCTTTTGATCTGATCATAAGCGATGTTGTGATGCCCGATATGAACGGGCTTGAAATGGTAAAAATTGTAAAAAGACGACAGCCGGATGTAAAAGTGATCCTGATTTCCGGTTACACGGATAATATTGTAGAGGATGGGCAGCTGAGCAAAAAAGAGTTTCATTATCTCCAAAAGCCATTTTCTGTGGAACAACTGGCTCGAAAAATAAGAGAGGCGCTGGCTGAAGCGTAACGGCGAAATCGAACATAGTGCATTAAAAAAGTCATGCTAATTCCTCAGAAAAAAATATGGCAAAGTGCGACATTTACTTTTTAAACCACCCCCTTAACTTCCCCGCCAACCAATTGTGCCTCCTTAAGGATTGGTGAAGAAGGTTCCTGCTTTAAACTGGAGCGTTGCATTTAATGAACAAACGATTAACCGCTTCATACCGTTAATCTGTGTTATGCGTTTTTTCACTTTGTTATTCCGTATTTTCGATTAATTTAGCGGTTCTTTTGGGATTGGTTACAACAAACGGTCCGCCAATACAACCATTTTCGCAGGCCATAACCTCTATAAAATCAACACCTTTTAATCTTTGCAAATATTTAATGGAATCTTTATCCAGTCCATTTATTTTTTCTGTGTTAAATTCTGTACCAGCGTAGTGTTTTATGGCTTCTGTAACGCCTCCCGAAACAGCAAATATTCTTCCCGGTCGGGGCCCTTCCACATCAAACTCAGATTCCTCGCAGGAGAGCACGTCAATTTTTTTAGCCGTAAATAAGCAGGCCAGTTCTTCAAAAGTCAAAACATAATCGATGGCCGTACTTTCCGCTTCTCTCTTTTTACTTAAACAGGGGCCAATAAATACAAAGATTTCATCGCCCTTTTTTGCTTCGGCGGCCCTGGCCATCGGGCTTAATGCGTTAGACAGTGTTTTCGCAAAATTTTTTCTTCCCTTCCGGGCAAAATACACCCACGCCGGACAGCACGAAGAGGTTAAGGTCTGGTTTTCTGCTTTTTTTTCTTTTAACTCAGCGGCTTCTTCCCGGGCGATCAAATCGGCAAAATAAGCCAGCTCGTAAACTTTTTTGAAGCCAATCAATTTCAGGGCGGTGCACAACTGTTTCATGGTTGCTTTGGGCGAAAACTGGCCAACCGCTGAAGGCGCCACCAGAGCCACTAAATTTTTATTTTCCTTGATTTTTTTAATAACTTGCAGAATATCCGTTCTCTCAACAATGGCGCCAAAAGGGCAGCCGATAATACACTGGCCGCAGTAGATGCATTTTTCCTCATCGATTACCGCAATATTGTTCTCGTCTGTTGTAATGGCTCCGGTTGGACAGGCGTATTCACAGGGCTTATGCACCTCAATGATGGCGTTAAACGGACATATTTTGACGCAGATTCCGCATTTCACACATTTCTCTTCGTCAATAACGGCTCTGTCGCTTTCAATGGTAATGGCGTTTTTGGGGCAGTTCAAAACGCATGGATGCGCCAGACAGTGTTGACAGGCTTCCGTTATATAATAGCGTTTTTGCGGGCATCCGTTGCAGGCGTCGCGCAACACCGTAATAAGCGGTATCTCTTTACCGTTATTTTTTTCAAAGTCATTATAAATGTCAGACCAGGCTACGTTTTTGTATTTGATATGGTCTAATCCCAATATCAGTTTTATTTTTTGTTTGGTAAGCGCCCTGTCAAAATAGATACAGCACTTCAGCGGTTTTGTATCGTCAGGTATGAGTATATAAGCAATATTACGGAGATCCTCTTTCAGAGTACCGTTAAACATTTTCTCACTGATCAAAGAGAGAATTTTGCGTTTTAAAAGCGTAACTTCTGTTATGTAAGGCATGGCTCTACAATTCCTTTAAAATGGTTTTTAATTTTTCAACAGACATCTTAGAATAAATTTTCTCATCCATTTTTAAAATTGGAGCCTCGCAGGATTCGCGGTTGCACACATCGAGGCAATTACTCATTTCCAGTTCAAAAGCATCGGGATGCCTTTTCAAATAATCCTCAAGAAAATTATATAATGTCATGCTGCCCATTAAATGACAATATGTTCCCACACAAACTGTGATTTTCATAAACGACTCTCTCTTATTAATGGTTTACTTTCATTTTAAACAAAATCAATTTTTGTTTTTTTGAAATATTTTTCTTCCAATAACTTTGCAATTTTTTTGATGACATTCCGTCTAATCCCTAACTCCACAGGCATGTTAGGGTTCTGGTGGAATTCATTAATCCGCGTGCCAACAATAAATTGAATAATATCCGATTGCAATAACAGGTCGATGATTTCTAACGCCGGATTCGTTGTGGCCCCGCGCACTTCAAAATTGACGTGCTTTTCCAGCAGTTCCGCTACTTTGGCCAGCGTCATAATGCCTTCGGTAACTAAATCCACGCCTTCCATAGTGGACGGAGGCGGCAGACTATAATCCATGTTATTTAAGTTTACTGTTATTTCCCGCTTTAATTCCCTGGCTATAATATTAGCCGTGGTGCCGCCGCAAATTATCTTTTTCCCCGGATAGTTTTTAATCTGTTCTGCGATGTAAGAATCTTTTGTTTTGTCAAATGGAGGTCCGGAAATTAACAAAAGTCTGCGCGGCTTTCTGAAATAGACCACTGCGCAGGTAATGTCATCTCTGGGAATGTTGTCATCATTTTGCACGGCCTTAAAAACGACTTGTCTGGCCAGTTCTCTGGAAGAGATATTTGGGGCTGCCTGTAAAATAGAGCGAATGTATTCCTGAGCCGAATCTTCTCCCCAGCCCAGGGGAGAAGCCGGTTTCCCAATGCCAGATTGAACAACCCCATCGGAGTAGATGATAATTCTGTCGCCCGGTTCAAAGTTAAATTCACAAAAGTAAAAGAGCTTTTTTTCGTTATTTACATTAATTTCTTCCTTTTCTTTTTTAACGTTTACCGGGCGATCGTTTTTAAATAAAAGGAATTCTGGATTATCATATTCAGCAATTTTTACTTTCCCGTTACTCTGAATATCCACAATGCTCATGGTAGAATAACTGATTTTTCTGACCTTACAAACAGGCAAAGTGCTCATAATAAGTTGAGCCGTCTTTTTTATGTCGTAATTGTTATAAATGAAATTGGAGGCCATGGTTGCGGTTAACGTAGCCAGAACGTTAGCCTTAATGCCGCTCCCCAGGCCGTCCGATAAAACCGCTATTAAACGATCGTCGGTTTTTCGCTTTTTAAGAAAGAAAACATCGCCAGGCGCCATTTGATGATGTTTGCACCTCTGAAAAAAATCCACATCAAAAAAATATTCATCATTCTTCGTCATTTTCAAATCCATCAATGATCGAGTTTAAAATTATCTCCGTTTCAGACGCGTTTTCCCCTAAAAGATAGGCGATCTTTTGAACGGTTTCCAGGTTCTTTTTGATTACATCTTTTGATTTTTGCACGATCATATCTTTTTTAACAGTGGTCGTGGTAATGTCCTCAAAGATTCCGCCGACAATTTTGTTCTCTTCGATGGTAAAAATCGAAACGGAAAGAACCGAATTTTTTAATGTTATTTTTTTATTACTGATGTCTTTACCTGTTTCCAGAACTTCGCTGAATAATTCACTGTGTGGGAAAATTTTTCTAAAATTAGCGCCGACCAACCCGGGTTGTACTTCATAAATTTGTTTTGTCTCTTCGCCCATCATTTGTGCAAAAAGGTAATTACATTCAATAATTCTCAGGTCTTGATCAATAATGACCACACCCGACGGCATGGTTTTTATTAAGGCGTTGGCCTTGCGTTGCGCCAATTTTCGCATATAAGAAACGCACATTGGTTGTTCGGCTTTACCTTCCAGAAGAGCCGCGGCAAATTCCCGACAGGAGTTGTAGCCGCAGGCGCCGCAATTTAACTCATCTTCGGAAGTGTGTTTGCCAACAATCTGTAAGGCCTGCCGTATTTCACTTTCGCCATAAATATTCTGCGTTACTTCTTGAACGCTAATCTCTTCGCGAATATCTATTTCCGCTTTCCGTGGAATCTGGCCAGCAGGATATTCGGCATAATTGATCACCTTTATTCTTTTCAGTACCGTTTGTGAATTGTTTTTGCTCATCGGGCCGTTTATACATCCGCCTTCACACGCTAAGAGCTCTAAAAATATGGCTCTACTGGGATTCCTGTGGAAAAAGGTCTAATTTACCAAGAAAGAAAAGTATTGCTATCCTAAAATTTTCAAATTTTCTAAAGCCTCTACCAACTGTTTTTATCTCCTGTATCTTGCCGTTCAACCATTCGGCTACTGAATTATCTATCTGATATCTTATATAGTTTAATAAGCCATCTGAATGAGCAATGAGCATTTTTGCTACTTTAATCATTTTATTTAAAGAACGTTCCTTAATATCCTGATACCATTCCGCAAAAAAAAATTTCGCATCATTTATTGTTTCACTCCTAAAGAATTCTTTGAAGTTCTCTTTGGCCGCCCAAGCCTGGGAAGTGATAAGGTTAAGTTCTTGAATTTTTCTGAAACGCGATAATTGCTTGTCCGTCATATTTTCCAGATTCTTTAAAAATAAATATTTACTTTTCACTAAGGTTTTATCATTAGATTTTTGTAATTTACGGGCTTCCTCTCGTCTGGTTTTATCCACTCCATCATTTAAATACTTCATTATATGAAATTTGTCATGCACTATGGAAGCATTGGGAAGCTCCTTTTGAACAGCTTTAATAAAAGCTTTCCACATATCCATACTGACCGCTTTGAGGCCCTCCTTTTGTTTCTCTGTTAATCCCTTGTTTATTAACGAACTGGCAGAGCTTGTTGTGCGACCTTCACTTACATCTATTACACGTCTTCTTTCACTATCGGATAATACGCTTACATAAGTATGACCTCTTTTCATACTCTTCTCATCTATCCCGATATATTTAATGTCCTCTTCCGTTCGGCGTGATAGCCCGCGTTCCACTGCTTTGCTCATTATATGATGAAGCATATCAAAGCTGATCCGTAAAAATTGTGCCGTTTTGCTCTGGTTCTTGGAGGCCAGTAATAACTCAATAGCAAAACGTTCAAATAATAAAGTCGTTCGACTCGACTTTTCTGCCCAAGGTACTTTGATCGTTTTTACTCCATGTTCCTTGCATTTAATGCGGGGTACTTTGCAGACAATATAGGTCTTCATTTGGCATGTATCCAAATGCCGCCAACGACGTTTTTCGCGGTGATCATAAATATCATATTCCACTTCGCATTCGGGACAAAAACCTTTTTTTGACTTATAGATAATCTCTATTTCTACTTCCTCATTCGCAATATCTAAGTCAACTTTAGAAACTTCCCAGGGATGCGAAAGTCCCAAAATCTGTTTAAATAATTCTTTATCTTTCATAAACTCAATCTAAGGATTATTTTTGTTTTTCACAAAAATCCCAGTAGAGCCAAAAATATTTTGTGCCCTGTTTCAGAGTCTTCTAAATTTTCCAGCGCTTTTTTTATATTCCCTATGCCAGAAATACTTATAAAATTCGGAGTAATTACATTGCAATTGGCTTTAATCCCTGCAATCATGCCGCCGTCAACAGGATAAAGCGCTCCTTCCTGAGCTTTATGAGGAATAAAAACATCGGATTTGTCCGGTTTCAGTTCTGCAAGCACAATATTTTCCTGTTCAAACCACTGTTTTAAATATTTAAAAGTGATGGAAATATTTAATAAATCAGAATGTGTATCGGCCTCGTATTTTTTTGAAATACAGGGGCCGACAAAAACAATTCCAATATCATGGCCATAGATATTTCTTAACAGTTTACAATGCGCCAGCAAAGGAGAATAAAGACCGGTAATGTATTTTGCCAGGTCTGTTTGGTATTTGGTAATAAATTCCACAACGGTAGGACAGGCTGATGAAATCATGATCGGCTGCGATGACGATTCAAAGAGATGGGCGGAAGCAGCCGAAACCTGCTCGGCTCCCAATGCCGTTTCTGATACGCCATAGAATCCCAGTTTTTTCAGACCGGCAATGAGTTGTTCAGGCGCAATGTCTTGAAACTCGCTAATAAAAGAAGGCGCCAGCGATACCATCACTTTTTCTTTGAGCTTTAACAGCTGCTTTACTCGGTTAATATCGTTCCGTATTTTTTTGGCAGAAATCGGGCATACCTGAACGCAACGACCGCATAAAATGCACAATTCCTGAATGATTTCTGCATGCCCTCCCTCAATTTTAATGGCTTTAACAGGGCATTCGCGTACGCATTTATAGCAGTCCTGGCACGCAGATTCTTCCGTATAAATAGGATAATAACTCTTTAGCATTTTCTTTTACTTCCAAAATGGTGGTTTAAAATATCAATGACACTGCCAGGGTCAACCTCGCTATATTCACTTTCGCCAATTTTTATGTTGGGACCGCGTTTACATTTGTCTTCGCATAAAGACCCGTGTAGTACCACTGTATCTTCTAATTCATTTTCTTTAATATACTCCTGAATAATCTTTAAGACATTATTATTGCCCCGCGTAAAACACGAGCTTCCCAGACAAATGGTGATCGTCGTTTTCATTTAAAGCCCCAGCATTTGTTCCAATATACATGAAAGAACAGTTCACTTTTCTTTCATGTGAAATATTTAACTTGTAGTTGTGAATTTCATTAATTTTTTCTCAGATGTCAAATTTTTTTTGTTATATATTTCACATTATGGTCAACATTTAAAATATTTAGGATACAATTTGTTGGCGATATTTTCTTTAACTCATTACTCAAGGCAGCAAAGCCGCAACCAAAATCAACCGCAACGCGCACAAAGTAATTTTCTCGCAGATTACGAAAATAATAGCAGAAAAAGATTAAACAAATTATTTCAAGCAACCAGAAAAGTCACAAAGGGCGCAATGAATATTTTAAATTAAATTGCTCTATCCTCACTCCCAGACAAAAGATCAGGAATGAACGTACTTGTAAGGGCGAAGGATTTCCAACCCTACTTTATCCAGAGCACATTTTTGATATGACTAAAGATTAATACTTACCATCGCTGAATTGTTCCTGGAAATCCTTCGCCCCTACATTAACGGTGGCAGGAATTCACCACATTCGCAGAAACAGATTTGAAATGACAGGCTAACTATTCAACCATTCAACTAATCAACTATTCAACCAATCCTTTGACGGGGGATGAGTTTTTAAAACAGCACAAAAATTTTCAAAACCCGCCAGGGCGGGACTAGATGCTACGCAGGAAGCGTCCTAATCTCCTTAACTTTTTAACTCTTTTACTATTTTCCCGTGTAGATGCAAAGATAAAAATTTCCCGGGCTGTAACCCGCCTGTCGGTCTTAAAACCAATTGAGCATTTTAGCAGACATGAAAAGCAGGGCGGCGATCAAAACCATGCGAATCACCTTTTCGCCTTTGCGAATGGTAACATGCGCGCCCAGCCAGCCGCCCAGGCCGTTTCCTGCGGCCAAAATCAAGCCCCAGATGAAATTAACATTGCCCGAAGCGATAAACACCGCCAGCGCCGGCAAGGTGTAAATTAAGACAATAAACACCTTGTAAACATTAACGCGCACCAGATCGAATTGGGCCAGGTGAAAGAGCGTGGCCATTAAAATAAAGCCCACGCCCACCTGGATAAAACCGCCATAAAACCCCACGCCAAACAAAGCCAGGTAAAGCCACAGCTTTTTCGAAGTTTTTGCGCCGGCATGTCGAGGGCGTGGCAAAAACATACTTATAATCACAAAGACGATGACTAACGACAGTATGCGTTTAAACCATGCGTCCTGTAAATTTACGGCCACCAGAGCGCCGATGATGGCGCCAGGCAGGGTGAACAAAGAAAATTTAAGACTATCGCCGAATTCATTTTTATTATTTTGCTGAAAACCGCCAATGGCAAAAATATTCTGAATAACAATGGCAATGCGGTTGGTTCCGTTGGCTGTTGCCCCGTCCAGTCCCAGTAAAATCAAAGCCGGCAAGGTCAGCGAAGAACCGCCGCCCGCCAGAACATTCATAAAGCCGGCAATTGTTCCCACCATAAATAAAGAGAAAATCTGAAGCATCCGAACTCCTGCCCTTCAACCATAAAACTTTAATTTTATCGATTTTTTTCATACTTTGCCAGATTATTTTTGTTTTGCAATCGGAACGAGCATTTCTTAAAATTGATAAAGAAATTTTGCGCTTAATCATAAAAATGAACAGAGCTACACGTAAGTTAGAGTGAGCGCAAGGATAACAGGGCAGGATGCACATGAATACAGATCGTGATTTTTTAATCAATCGTTTAATCCACAAAGTAAAAAACGAATTAGCCACATTACAGCTTGCGGTAGCAAATTTAAACTATTTATTAAACGATTTTAACCTTTCCCCTCAGCAAAAAAAGCAGTCTAAAGAATTTATTGGCGTGATTCAGCAAAATTTAAAGAACACCGTGCACTCCCTGTCGCGTATTCTCATTTTAACGCGCAATAACCAAAAGCGTTTTAAGCAAATCAATGTGGCGCAGGTTCTGTTAGAGATACCTTTGGGTAAAGAGAAAATTTCGTTAAAAAATAATAAAATCAGCCTGATTGTTAAAACCGATCCGCTGGCCTTTCAATGGTTTTTGGAGACTCTTCTTGATAAATTTAAAAACTGTTCCCGAATAGAAGTCGAAAGCGATGAAGTTTTGTCGCGCCTTATCTTTGAATTTAAAAAGAATGAGGCGGAGCAAAAGAAAGCGCTATTGAACTCAGACGATATCGTTCTTTCTGTTAATAATTTAATTCTTAAAATTTTGGCCGAATATTTGAATATTGAATTGATCGAATCCAGAGCCTCGGATTCTGATCAATCTTTAATCGTATCGTTTAATCCCAAGCTGGAGGAAACTCTGGATGTTTAAGATTCTTTTAATCGATGATAATGAGGCTTATTGTGAACAAATTAAAAAATCGCTGGAACTGAAAAATTATTATATTGAGTATGAGACAAACGCTTACCGGGGGTTGGAATACGCCCTGCAGAGCGAGTGGGACGTGGTTCTGGTTGATATGGTATTGGGGCAGCAAATAGACGGCCTGGCCATTTTAAAAGAAATCAAAAAGAAAAGGGCGGAGATCCCCGTGATCCTGATTTCCGGAAGTTCGGTTATTGAAGCGGCCCACGAATGGATTGAGGCTGGCGCTTACGACTATCTGGAAAAACCCATAGACCTTGAACGGTTGATAATTACGCTCAATCATGCCCTTGAATTGCGGAAAATTTCCAGATTAAACCAGAGCCTTGTTGACGAGTTAAAGCGAAACATCTCTACCGTTGGGCTGGGGAATACCTTATCTGAAGCTCTGAGAATCCTGTCTGAAGCTTCCGACACTCCGGAACGTTTGTTAATTCTGGGCGAAAAAGGGACGGGCAAGGAATTGATCGCTAAATTATTGCATTACAATGGCCAGCGAAAATATTTGCCCTTTGTAGCGCATGATTGCGAATTGCAGACTGAATCGGACGAGGCCGCGCTTAATGCGTTGTACAAAAATTTGTTTGAGCAGGCCAGAGGCGGCACCCTGTTTTTACGGGAAATCCACAATCTGAACCTGGCCGCTCAAAAATATCTGGTCAATTTTTTACATCAAAACTTTTTCAATTCCAATCCAGCGTTGCCCATGGTTAAAAATGACGTACGATTCATCGCTTCTTCTTCTATAGACCTTAAAGCGCTGGTCGAACAGGATGCCTTTTTATCGGAACTGTTCCATTTACTGGCTAATTTTACCATTAAAATTCCTGCGCTTCGTGAAAGAGTGGAAGATATTCCTCTGTTAGTCAACCATTTTATCGATCTCGAAAGCCGGAGCCTGGGAATAAAAATCGAGAAGGTGAGCGAACAGGCCATACAACTTTTACAGCGGCAAGACTGGCCAGGGAATATCACGCAATTAAAAAATGTAAACCATTATATGGCGCTCCTACAAAAAAATGGCGTTATTGGTGAACAGGAAACCAAACTCGCCCTTAAACTGGATTCATTAATCAGAGATTTACATTCCGGTGAGAAGATGCCAGACAATTACAAAAGGATTGATGAACTGTTGGGGGCAAGGGAATTGCCCGAATGAATTGATTCTTTAAACTTTCTTGCCTATATTTATAAATAAAATTTTGTTTATTTAAGATTGGAATCATAGCATGAAGATCATCGTCAAAAAAGAATTTGACGGTCGTTCATACGTGGCCTATTGTGAAAATGTACCGGGTGTGTATGTGCAGGCCCCTTCAAAGGAAGTTTTAGATCAACGCTTAAAAAAGGCCCTGTCTTTGTTAAAACATTTTTGCCAGGAACGTAATCAACCCTTTCCAACAGGAGCGGACAAACCCATTTTTGATGTGCGTATTAAGTTTAATAGGTTATCCAGCGATAAATTAATTGAATTGTTTCGTAAAAAAAACTACCATATTGAATATAACGATAGTGAATCCATCATGTTAATGAACTCCGATTTTCCCTTTAATCACATTCATCTGCCGGTTACGGATTATCTGTCGCCGATTATTATTCGCAAACTATTCGGACTGAACAACGCAATTTATGTGGGAAAGAACAATCTTAAACTGCGCAAGACCGCCCCTTAGCAGTTATTTTTAATGCCGGCCTTGAACTACCAGGGCAGCGCAGCCGCAATCAAAATCAACCGCAACGTGCGCAAAGTAATTTTCTCGCAGTTTATGCCAATCATCGCAGAAAATTATGTGGCATTTAAGACGAAAGCAAAGCAAATCGGCACTCTACTATTCGTAATTCGTAATTCGTAATTTTTAATTCGGGCACAGCCTCCCGCTCTGCGTGATAATTTTTAATTCAAATACAGCATAGCAGCAAACAACAATATGATTATCACGGCGCCTGGCACAAATATCGTTATGACGTAAAATTAAAATTCGTACAAAGATTCTCGCTTTATGTTTACTAATGGCGTTCGCCCATTAAACACGTGCCTTCTGCGTCAATGCGTTTAAATCGGCCGCCATTTTTATCAAACTCTCGGCTTTTTCTTTTTCGCCAATTTTATAAAACAAACCGGCCAGTCGTTTAATGATGTCCAGATTATTGGGCTGTAGCTGAAAGAGCAGAGTGTAGGTCTGGATGGCGCCAATATAATTTTCTTGCTTAATCTGTAGCAGTCCTTTCAGTTCAAGGAATTGCCCATCGTTAGAAGACAGATGCGCTTCAAGAAACTGCTCGGCCCTGGCGAAATGGCGATTTTGAGCCCAGATATCCACAATTCGATTGACATACGCTCGATTATTATCTCCATACTGAAAAATTTCGTCAAAACACATCTGCGCACGCTTCAACTGCTCGTTTTTAATAAACAGTTCGCCCAGAGAGAGCAACACATCCGCGTCGCTCAGCAAAACGTCGTTTTCCAGTTTCAGGCGTCCGTGTTGCGCCGCCAGATTCTTTTCCCGTAAGGTTTGCAGCCATTTGATCGCCTCGTCCGGTTGGTTTTGCTGCTGCGCAATTTTGTACAGCAGATAATATGCGCCGATCTGGTCTTCCTGTAATTGGGCTGACTTCAGGGCAAAGCTGCGGGCGTTGGCCAGGTCGTTGAGTTTTAGATAGGCTTCGCTGATGTTGTTTAAAAGCTGGCGCTGCAACGAAGGCTGAAAACGATTTTTTTCCAGCGCAATCAGATAATGTTTTAACGCCTTTTCGAATTCCCCGCTCAGATTGTAATTTTGCCCCAGAGTATAGTGGGCGTAGGCATTGTGCGGCTGCTCTTCAACCATTTTTAATAGCAGCTGGCGATTGCGCCGATCTTTTTTACTCTGCTCTTCGCTGGAAAGGGCGTAACCCAGATGCAGCAATTGAATTTCGGAAGGCCGCTCTTCTCCACCGTTACGCGCCAGGCTATAGACAATTTGTTCGTGCACTCGTCCTTCAAAATAGATTTTTTTGCGGTTGTTAAAAAGGCGATGCCCTGTGGAAAGCTTAAAGGTTTTTCCATCGGCCATTACGTTCCTGATGTTCACCACATAGGCCACCGCTTTTTTTTCTGGTTTTAAGACCTTTTTCAAGGCGGGAACGGATTCCGGCAGAAGTCGCTCGTCTGCATCCAGCCACAAAATCCAGTCGCCTGTGGCATATTTGATGGATGCGTTTCGCGCGGCGCCAAAATCATCGCGCCAGTTAAAATGATGGATCTCCGCTCCAAATCCACGCGCGATCTCCACGGTTTGATCGGTGGATCCGGTATCCAGCACTACAATTTGATCGGCAACGGCTTGCACGCTTTTCAGACAATCGGCAATAAATCGCTCTTCATTTTTAACAATCATACAAACAGATAAGGTTTGTTTTTTCACCCCGGTATCTCCTTAAAATTATTGACTCAACATCTCTTTTAAAGCCGCGTCGGCTTCCCGATCATCGGGTTTTAAGCGCATCACCTTAGACCACAATTTTCGCGCCATGTCATGATTGCCGGCTTCTGTTGAAATGGCGGCCAGATGCTTTAACGTCTCCACGTCGGTCGGATGCTCCCTGGCCGTTTCCACCAGCAACTGCACGCCCTCGTCATAGGCGCCCAGGGCGAACAAAACTTCGCTCAAAAGATTTTTAACAGAAGCCTGCTGCCCATCAACGGCCAGCGACTGCTGAAAATAGTCTTTTGCTTCTTCAAAACGGCTGTTCATAAAAGCGATGCGTCCCAGGTCGTTTAAAGCCAGCGTAAAATGCGGATCGATTTCTAACGCCTTTTGCAATTCCTTTTCGGCAGCCGGCAGATCGTTTAGCATTTGCAGGGCAAGGGCGTAGCCATACTGCGCTTCGATATTGGTCGGCTCCTCTTTCAAAACGGCCTGTAAACGATCGCGCGCCGTTTCAGCTTTTCCCTGATCCAGCGCCTGCAAGGCCTGCTGCACCTTTGTTTGCAAATCGCCGGCCTTTTCCTGCTGCGGCGCCAGCAAACGCTGCATTTGCAAGGCCAGCTCATTATTGGCATCTATTTGCAGCACACGCTGAACGTGCTCCAGCGCCTCTTCATATCTTTCCGCTTCCAGATATAAATTAGCAAAATAGAGCAAAGTCGGAATATCATCTGGTTGTTCTTCCAGAATCTGTTTAAGAATTTTTACGCCGTCCTCAAATTCATTGTTTTCGATCAGGCAATGAGCCAGGTTGCGCCGGGCTTCCAGATAATCCGGCCTGGCCTCGACCGCGGCCTGAAAGTAACCTCTGGCCTCCATCGCATTCCCCTGGGCCAGCAGTATCTGCCCTTTTAAGTTCAAAGCCGCCGCATTGCGGGAATCGTGCAAAAGAATGTGCTCGACCGCCTGCAGCGCCTCGTCGTACTGCTTTTCTGCAAACTGAGACAGGGCTAAAAAGTACCAGGCTTCGTCGTCCAGCGGATTTTCGGCTGCAATCTGTCGGGCCAGCTGCGCCGCCTTTTTAAAATCGCTTTCGCCAAAGGCCGCGTTCATCTCTTCCTTTAAGCGAGCGTGCACCTGCGCCAACGGCTTTTTCATCTCCAGCAGCTCTTCGTAATCCACATGCGGATGTTTGCGAAAAAAGACGCGCGCCTTGTTTTTGATGCTTTGATCGTAATCGATCTTATTGGCTTTAAAGGTCTGGCTGCCATAATGATGGATGAACACGCCCTCGTGCACCATAATGGCGTAGCCCTGCTGACGGACGCGAATACACAGGTCGTCGTCTTCAAAATTTCCCGTGCCAAAGCTCTCGTCAAATCCCTTAATCCGTTCAAACAGCGTTTTAGGCATCAGCAGACAAAAGCCGGCGATTCTGCGACGAGGGGTTATTTTATCGCGATTCACGTCTTTTACCTTTGCCGCAAAGGGGTAAAAACCGTCGTCATTCTGGTAGGGAATTTGTTCCACGCGCTGCAAACCGCTGATGGAATTGGTAATCGGGCCCACCATGCCGATTTGCGGATCTTTTTCCAGAGCGCTCACCAGTTCTTCCAGCCAGCCATCGGCCACCAGCACGTCGTTATTTAAAAAGAGCAGGTATTTTCCTCTGGCTTTTCTCGCGCCCTGATTGTTGCCCGCGGCAAAACCTTTGTTCTTTTTGTTGAAAACAACCCGAATGTGATCATACTCTGCTTGCAAGGACCTCAGATAGTCCACCGTGCCGTCTTTTGAGCCGTTGTCCACAAAAATGATTTCATAAGGAATATGCGTATTTTGCAGGATGGAATTGACGCATTTTTTAGTAAATTCCAGCGCGTTGTAAGTGAGCATGATGATGGAGACTTTAGGATTATTCCGACGCCCGGCACTTGTCGCTGTGATGATTTTTCGCAACTTATTTTCTACGCTGGCAGGACCCCACTTCTGCTCTACATACTGCTTACCCGAACGGGATAGTTTTTTCCACAATCCTCGATCCCGGTACAATCTGATGGTTTCTTCGGCAAACTTTTCCGGATCATCGGCAATCAGGACGTGTTCGCCATGAACCAGGTTCATGCCCTCTGCGCCAATGGAGGTAGTAATCACCGGAAGACCATAACTCAACGCCTGTCCAATTTTTCCTTTCATACCGGCGCCATAACGCAACGGACTGACAGAAATCCGCGCTTTAATCAGGTACGGATCCAGATCGGCTACATAACCGGTAACAATAACATCTTCGCTTTGTAACGCTTTAATTTCAGGCGGCGGATTATTGCCCACCACGTAAAACTTTACATCGTTTAATGTTTTTTTGATTTCAGGAAAGATTTTCGATGCGAAGTATGTTACGGCATCGATGTTGGGCGGGTGACTAAAATTCCCCACAAACAAGAGATCTCTGGTTTGATCAAACGCTTTTTCAACCACAACCGGTTCATGAATGTTGGGCACAATGTCAATGGGCATATTGCCTACATATTTTTCAATGTGCTTACGGTCTTCTTCTGTTACAACCCATAAACGATCCGCTTTCCGGTAAACAGCTAATTCCTGTTGTTTTTTTCGTTTCGCTTCGCTTTCTAACCGTTTATCTTTTTTCAGTTTCGCTTCTCGAAATTCGCGCACAAAATGGATATCCACCGTATCCACAATAACTTTGGTAGTCGGAGACATTTCGCGGATCAGCTCCATGTAATAAAAGGCAGCATGCCAAAAAGACAAAATGGCCACGTCAAAGCGGCGTTCTTTAAAAATAGTTTTATATGGAATTTCGGGCAATTTCCTATTAACCACAAAACCGGCAAAATTTAAAGCGCGCTCATCATTTTCGTAAACCTCAATACCTAACTGCTGCAAAGTGTGTTTGTATTTAGGGTCTGTAGAACCCACCCGAGCAATAAACGTAATGTGATTTCCCTGTTTCTTAAGAATCTTTAAATAATTGAAAAGGCGTAGTGAACCAGAAGCTTTATCCCATAACGGTAAAAATGGATCGGCTACTAAAATGCGAAATTTTACATTGCGTTGCGAAGCAAAAGGAACATTTTCAGGATCATTTGTAAATTGATCGCTTAAAATGTGCTTCCACTTTTCCACAAATTTTTTCCGATTAATTTGCTGATATTTCTTGAACCCACTGTTCAAATCGGTACCCGCGGTCTGCCCTTCATAGTGGATGACCACGCTGGCCGGTTGATAATATACTTTGTAACCCTGTTGCCGGACGCTAAAACAAAGATCGGTATCCTCGTAATAGGCCGGCATGTAACGCGTGTCAAAACCGCCTACTTTTTCCCAAACATTCCGCCTGATCATTAAAGCCGCACCGGACACATAATCTACCTCGCGGACAAAATTAAAACGCGGATCATTGGGATTAAAACCCCGACCGTAGTTCCATCCCTGACCGTCGGAAAAAATGATCCCACCCGCTTCCTGTAAACGACCATCTGGATACACCAGCTTGCAGCCAACCGCGCCGCAGTCCGGGCGCTCATTCATTAATGCTACAAGATTCTTCAGCCAGCCTGGCTGTACTTCGGTATCGTTGTTTAAAAACAGTAAAAACTGCCCATCAGCAACGTTTGCGCCGCTGTTACAGCCTCCCACATAGCCAAGGTTTTGATCATTTAATACAATTTTAACATTCGCAAGTTTTAGTTGCTTTAAATAAGGGCGCGTTTCATCCGTTGAACCATTGTCCACAAAAATAATTTCGTAACTCGGATAATGCGTATTATGCAATATCGCTTTTAAACAGCGATGAGTTAACTCCAGTTTATTGAACAACGGAATAATCAGCGAGACTTTCGGCGCCTTTTTCTTTGCTTCTTTGTCCTGATTCGATTTTTTTTCAGGCACTGATACCATTTGTCTTTTTCGAACCATCGAAAGAATATCCTGCGCTCTGAGGTCCTGATCCGGCAGGTTTTCTTTCGGAGTTAACGATTTTACCCACCGTTCATCTTTTTCGTAACCAAGGGCTATCAACAAACGGCCGGCTATTTCATTAAACAGCGCTTTTTGCTCCCGGGTCCAGCTTTCCTGCCAGGTTTTCCTTTTACCATTTTTAAAAGAGGAATTAATCACCACACCATTGTCGAACATCTCTGTTAGGCTGCTTTCAAACTGCAAATGCAATTTTTGCGCAAGACTCCTGAATTGCTCAGACGATTGTTTTTTCAACCACTCGTAATAAACGCGAATAGCCTGTTTGCCGTTGTTTTTTTCAAACTCTAAACCGCCAAGCACAAAATTAACCCAAGTTTGACAGGCTTTTTTAAAATCATGAGCAGCGAAAAAGTTAAAATTGCTGTTTATCAGAGAGTGTACAACCTGCCGTCCGTCTCTAATTATGTGCACAAAGCTGGCTCCGGGAAACATCTTCGAAAACAAAGCAACATCCAGCGTGTATTCGGGCGTTTGTTCGATCCAGCGTTTGCCCTGCGCACGTTGGGTGTATAGCGCGTTAATTCCCAGCCCCATATAAAACAGAAATTCATCCAGGCTAACATTCTGGGAGTAAAGCCAGTGTCTTTCTTTATGTTGCGTTCCCAGCTTGTAGGCCTCTATGGCCTGCCGGGCAATTGGCGCCATAAAGTTACTTTCTTCGCCAATCCAGGTTTGCGAATGCTTTGCCAGTGAATGCGCCAGCACACTGGTTCCTGAACGATAGCTGCCAATTACAAATATGGGATCGGGGCAATAGGAAAACGAGGTATTTTTTAAAGTTAAAGCCGGTTTTTCTGATTTGGATGTTTTTTTAACTTCAGGCTTGAGCGCTTTCGGATTGTATTCGGCATGGTCACACAATGTTTTGTACATGTCCAGAACATCGGAAAACGTTTCGGTTAGGATGGTCTCTGTCTCGTCTGCCTTTTGATGACGCAGTTCAGGTTTTACGGCATTTTTTACTTTAACGAGTAAATCTTCGGATAATTCACGATTGAGCCATTTAAAAATACGTTTAATCTCTTTTTCCGGCGTCAACAAAAGATTTTCATAATGAACAACCAGAATCCTTTGCCCTGAGTCCTGCGCCCGGACAAAGGAAGCGTTATATTGTCGCCAGAGATTTAAACCATTAGGAAGAGAAAAGAAATTTCTTTTTTTCAAACTTTTGGCCACCTCCAGAGGATGGCGGATGACCAAAATAAAAGAGGTCTCCGGAAGCAGTTTTTTCCAGAAAGGAAGGGTTAGCGAATTACGCGGATCTTTCCAGCCCCAAAAATCCTGCCCTTCAAACTGTTCGATGAGCTCAATTGCTCTCTCTTCAAACAGATTAAGCGCGGGTAGGGTTTCCCAGTTTTCAGGAAAATCAGGCGGCAGGTCCCAGGCTCCGCCAAAGTATTCGAGTAGCTCATCATTCAATTTCACAAAATCCAGATGTTCCCAGAATCCTTCAGGATTATCTTCCGCCGGCGGCATTAGTTTTTCTGCTTCTCCAAGAAACAAGCCTGCTTCTTGTAATATTTTAGTTAAAAGGGATGTCCCCGATCTGTGCATGCCACCTATAATCAAAGCCATTTTTTTTCTCCCTTTTTTTTGAATTTATGGCGGGGGTGTATTTTATCGGATTTTTGCATAAAAGCTTTTTATGCATATCTCTCCACATGTTGAACATATCTTAAAAGATACATTGGTTACTGCCGTCATCATCCTTCCCCTACAGATATTTGAGCAGGCTGAGTCCCATTATCTGACTGGTTGATTGCAAGGCCGCCTGATAAGCGATCTCTTCCGATTTTAATTTAATCATCTCCTCCTCCAGCACGGCGTCTTCTTCCTGAGAAATAAATTTCTGAAAATTCTCATTGGTCGAGATCATTCGCTCTTTTATCAATAGCAGATTATTAATTTTTGAGCCGTAAACGGCGCTCACATTAAGGATATTTTTCTCTGAACTCTTTAAATTTTCCAGCGCGCCTTTAAGGGCGTCAACATCGTGGTTTTCCAGGGCGACGATGGTTTCTTTCAAGGCATCGAACACGCTGGTTTGCATTATTTCCGATCCCGTAACGTTAATATCCATCACAATCTGCCTGGACATTCTGCGTCTGATGTGTTGATCGTTGCCCTGATAAGTAACATCCAGGTCGTTTTTCTCAAAAGGCGTGGTTTCTTTGGTAATCGTTCCGCCAAATACATTTTTACCCAGATAGGTAGTATTTAACGTGGCCACCAGTTCATCCATCATGCCGCGCAACTGTTTGGCCAGCGAATCCATCAACTCCGGCGTGGCCACAGCGTCCGTGCCTTTGGTGGCTTCAATTCGGGCGTCAACCACATTCTGATAAATCTGTTCAAGCAAACTGGACGTATGATCTAACCAGCCTTCAGATTCTTCTATATTTTTAAGGAACACTTCATTCTGACGATAGGCCTCGCGCATTCTCTGGGCTCTGGAGTAGCCCACAGGATTATCCGACGGCAGTTTAATCTTTTTCTGCGTAGCCAGACGATCTTGCGTGTTCATTAACGTTTCGCGGCTTTTGAATAAACGCTGCATGGTGTTGCGCACAAACATGGATTGTGTAATTCGCATGGTCATCCTTTCCCTATTTTAGACCATTTGCATGACGGTAGCCATCATTTCATCCACCGTGGTTATCACTTTGGCCGCCGCTTCGTAAGCCTGTTGATATTGAACCATACGCGTCATTTCCTCATCCATAGAAACGCCCGTTACGGAATCGCGTTGATTTTTTAACTGATTGACAATCATCTCCTGACTGTCCGCTAAAAAGTCCGCTTCCTGGATGTTTTCGCCCAGGCCGGTCAAAAAGGTTTGATAGTACTCATGTGCGGTGCCTTCTTTAAAAAGGCCGGCAAATTGCAGGTCGCTGATTTGCTGAGCAATGCTGCCGTCGCCTTCTGCCCCGCCCCTTGCCCTGCTGGCGATCAGATCCGGATTTTCGGCAATCGCCTGATTGACTCTGAAATCCGACATGCCGGCAATATCATCGGCAAAAAAATTGATCCCGCCGCTGCCGTTCAGATTTTCGCCCTGAGTGTGCAGTTCGTTCACTTTGCGGGCAATGGTTCGAGCCAGCGCATCCAGTTTTTCTTTGTACTCCGGCAATGTGTCGTTGTAAAATTCCACCAGCGAAGACAGCGCGCCGCTGCTGGGATTAATCTGATAGCCGCTGCCTTTCAATTGAATTCTGATTTTCGAATGGCCCTCTTCGGTAACTGTTTTTGCTTCCAGCTCATTCAAAATATCGTGAGAGACGAGCAATATGCCGTCGGAATATACGTTTACTTCGCCGCTGTCTTTTTCTTTAATTTGAATATTGATTTGCTGAGAAAGCTCGTCTAAAATGCGGTCTCTTTGATCCAACAATTCCCCATTGGGTTGTTTGCGAATTTGCTGATTGATTTTGTGAATGAGTTCTATTTTTTGATTAATGTCGTCCACTGTCATTCTGGTTTCGGGCACAATTTGATCTTTGATGTTTTGCAGGCCGCTGTCAATTCGCTCAAAAGTGTCCGCCAGGACCATCGCTTTGTCTAACACCAGATTCCGGGCAAAATCGCTTTCCGGCTCTTTGGCCAGATCGTTCCAGGCGCCAAAAAAATCGCTCATCACCTTCGATAAACCGGCATCGCTGTTTTCGTTAAACAGCACCTCCACCTGCGAAAGCAGGCGATGGGTGTTCTGGTACTTTCCCAGATGCTGGTTTTCGGTATAAATCTGGTATTCGGCAAAGCGCTGCCGCAATCGAACAGCGTCGGTAATCGACAGGCCCAGCCGGCTGTAACCGCCGTTTAACTGATCAAAATTAACGCGACGACGACGATAATATTCGTTATTGGCATTGGAGATATTATCGCTTGTTGTTTTGACCGCCGACTGGTAAGCCAACAAAGAACGCTTACCAATCTCTAAAATACTGGAAATACTCATGATCTTCCCTTATCAAACATTGTAGTTTACCACCTGTTTGCCTGCCGTTGTTTTTTTTTCTTGCCCGCTGCTGGTGTAAAGCACGTTTTCCTGATCTATGGCGTACAACATCTCGATTACGCCCCGAACGTAGTTCAGGGACGATTGAACCAGTTGTTGATTTTCTCTGTTCAAACGTCGAATTTTATCAACCGCGCGAGAAATACGTTGCTGCAGGCTACGCCAGCGCGCCTGCTCTTTTAACGGCAATTGTTCGATGTAGCTATTTAACTGCAGGGGTAAATCCAGATTTGTATTGCTTAATAATTCATTCAGATATTTTTCTCTGGTTTGCAGCATTAACTCCACTTTTTTAACCAGCAGACGTTCCACGCCCGAAAGGTTTTCCATGGTTTGTAGATTGTTTTTAATGATGGCTTCTTGTTTTTGCTTTACGGTTTCGGCCAGATAGCTGTAAGCGTGGATTTCTTCCAGCAGCAATTGAAACAATTTTGTTTTGGTGGATTCATTCGAAGTTAGCGACAAATTACTCATTATTCCTCCCTGAAATTATGTTTTGGGGAACTAAATCGATCCAGTTCTGCGCGGGCAGTTCAAGGTTTTGCGCAGAATTATCGCCTTTGTGCATATTGCGGTAAATGAATTCTGCCAGTCCAACGCCGCCGCGTTGAGCTAAATCTTCGCCCATCACCGAACTGAACATCATCGAAACCAGATTATTCGACTGCTTTTTGTCGTCAAAACGGGGAATTGTTTTTTCCATGGCTTTTAAAACAAAGGTCAAGAACAGCCCTTCCAGTTGTTTGGCGCTTGCGCGTAACTTTTCTTCTTCTTTGTTGGTCGTTGGTTTTTGTGAATCTTTAATGGCCGTCTGGCGCAAAACATCCAGTTTTACGGATTCCATCAACCTTTCTCCTAATTTATGACCAGTTTGGCTTTTAAGGCGCCGGCCTCTTTGATGGCCTGAAAAATAGCGATGATATCCCGCGGTTTTAACCCCAGTGTATTAAGCGCCGTGGCCAGATCGCTTACGGTTGCGGTTTTTTGAATGACCGCCGTCTTCGCTTCTCCTTCTTGCGCCGTGGTCTGCGTTATGCGCGTGACCACCGTCCGTCCCACTCTGCTAAACGGCGCGGGCTGCGAAATAACCGGCGAGCTCATGGTGTGAATGGTCAGGTTGCCGTGCGAAATCATTACCTCGTCGATCTGCACATTGCCTCCGGCCACGATGGTTCCGGTTCGCTCATTAATCACCACGCGCGCTTCCACATCCACATTAACCGTCAGAGTTTCTACCTGCGCAATGTAGCTGATAGCCTGCGCGGGATTTTCCAGCGAGTCGGGAAAGTACAGTTGAACCAATCCCGGACTTACCGGGCGGGCCAGGTTATTGGCGCCGGAATCGCCGGCAAAATAGGCGTTAATCCTGTTGGCAATGCGTCTGGCCGTTACAAAATCGGGTTCGTTCAAATGCAGGCCGATGGGTTTGCGCACGTCGATATTTTGATTGGGCGGTTCAACCTGCAAATAGCCGCCATCAGGAATGCGCCCCACCAGCGAATGATTTTTCTTTAAACGCTCGCCGGCCGAAGTTTCCACATTGTAACCGCCAACGGAAAGCGGGCCCTGCGCCATGGCGTAGATATTGCCCGCGCCGTCGCGCAAAGGCGTCATCAACAGCACGCCGCCTTCCAGACTGGTAGCGTCTCCAAGAGAAGAAACCACCACGTCAAACCTTGCTCCCACATGGCTAAACGGCGGAATTTGAGCGGTAACCATCACGGCGGCCACATTACGCGTGCGCAAAGCTTCGCGCGGAACCGTAATGCCAAAGCGTTCCAGCATGTTGCTGATCGATTGCACCGTAAAAATGGCGCCCCTTCTACTGGCCGGCCGATCGCCCGTTCCCGCCAGGCCAACCACCAGACCGTAACCAATTAACGAAACGCGATTTCCGTTTTCGATGGAAACGATGTCTTTAATCCGAACTTCGGATTTTAAACCGCCCACCATCAATCCGCTAATGATCAAAATGCTCAATAAACGATTGCGCATCTCTTCCCTTCCCCCTATTTAAAGGCAAAGTAGCCTGCGCTGGCGGCTACCATGATTCCTGCCAGGGCAAAGCTTAAAATTTTGGTTACCGTTCTGGTTTGAATAAACCTATGTCCGATGCCCGTTTTACGATAAGTAATTCGCGCGTCTGCAATAAGGTAAGAATAAACCGTATTGGCCGAACTAATATCCCGCGGGCGGACATAGCCTTCTAACTTCATTAAATTTTCTTCGCCGTTTACGTTTAGTTTTCGCTCGCCTTTGATTTTAAACATGCCGTTTTCGGTCTGCTCCACGATACGCACCGAAATACGCCCGCTTAAACGGTCGGATTGCGAGGTGCCGTCCTCGCCCTGGTGTCTGGATTGAAAGCCCCCCGAACCGCCAAACACCGGTAAAAAATCGGCAATATTGCCTGAGGATTTGGCATTCATCCCAATTTCCGAATTGAGTTTGCTGTTGCTTTTGGATTGCCGGCTGGCGTTGGCGTTTTCCACAATGATCACCGACAACACATCGCCCACGTGATGCGCTTTAATATCGCTGTAAAGCGACGGAATGGCCTGAGCGAAACTCAACGCGCTTAGCGCCAGAACAATCAACATACTTTTCATAAAGCCCTCGAATGGTTAATACACACAACGCCGGGAGAAGTGACCGTGCCTTTCAGTCTTTTTCCGGTCATCAAATTTTTTACCGATACCTCATCGCCAATGCGTCCGGCCGAGCGAGCAATGCCTCTGGTTTTAACCACCAGTTCGCCGGCCTTTACCTGTATTTCCACCTCATCCCCCGGCTTAACAACGGTTGGATTTTGAACGTCTCTGGCGACCAATATGCTGCCTTTGGGAATAAAATGTGCGCTCTCCTTACCTACAATTTGCGAAGCATGCTGCAGGGCGCTGCGGTAAATTTCCGTATCGGTCAGCCAAACCTGCTGCTGCACGATATGATCTTCTGTAACGAGTTTACGGAAACCGATGTTGCTGGCAGCCAGAAACACCGAACGGCGGATGGCTATTTTTACGGTTACTGGCGTTTTTAAAACGGTTCTGCCGCCCTTTGACAACTGTAGCCAGATGGTCTGATGTCCCAGGCGCGGCAGGGGCGACTGCGAGACGCACTCGATGCGGTAGTCGTCAACTGCCAGATGCGACAGGTCCGGCAAACGCAGGTAGCTGATGCGCAAATCTTCCGTACTTACCGCAAAGCGCTCTTCGAAAAAAGCCTGAATTTTTGCTTTGACCTTATTTTCCAGATGCGATTGAGCAAAAGCCTGCATCGCGCCCAAAAAGATCATTAAACCAATCCAGAGAAGATTACGCACTGCTTTCATGGTCGCCTACCTTTTTAAATTATTGATCAACGCCAGCAATTCATCGGCGGTTTTAACCGATTTGGAATTGATTTCGTAAGCGCGTTGGGCCACAATCAGATTGATCATCTCCTGAGCTACATCCACATTGGATTTTTCCAGATATCCCTGCATTACGCCGCCAAAGCCCTGTTCATTGGGCAAACCGAAAATGGGTTCGCCGGAGGCTTCGGTCACGGAGAACAAATTGCCGCCGCGAGCCAGCAAGCCCGCCGGATTCATGAAGGTAACCAGCTCAATTTGCCCGATTTCCTGCGGTTCGTTTTCTCCGTCAATCATCACCGTAACCAGGCCGTTTTCGCTGATCTGGATGCTGCTCACGTTATCCGGTATGGCAATCTCCGGAACGATTTTAAGTCCGCTGTTGGTTACCAGGTAGCCCTCGGAATTGATCTTTAAAGAACCGTCGCGCGTGTAAGCATAATTGCCGTCGGCCAGTTGCACCTGAAAAAAGCCTCGTCCGTTAATGGCCAGGTCCAGCGAATTGCCGGTTTGCACCACGTCGCCTCGCGTAAAGGAACGAAAGGTGTTGATCGGCCGACTTCCCAGGCCAATTTGCAACTTCACCGGGTTTTCATGGCCCCGACGCCCGTCGCGATCGCCAAGCTGCAGGTTTTCGTAGAGCAAGTCCTGAAACTCGATGGCGCTCTTTTTAAAACCGGTTGTATTTACATTGGCCAGGTTGTTGGCGATTACGTCCACATTTAATTGCTGGGCGGTCATCCCCAGGGCCGCTGTTTTTAATGCCCGTAACATGCCTTCATTCTCCTTTTATTTAAAAATATTTGCCCACTTCGGTCGCTGCTTTACGAAAAGTTTCGTCCAGCGTGCGCACCATGCGCTGGATGCTTTCGAACTGCCGCTGAACTTCGATTAATTGAATCATCTCTTCCGCCGGATTCACATTTGCTTCTTCCAGAAAGCCCTGATGCACTTCCAGCTCTTCCACCTCCTTTGCCTGAACCGAATCATCAACCACAAACACGTTTTCTCCTTTCTTTTGCAATTGACTGTAATCTTCAAAGTCTTGAATCAGCAAACGGTCGATGAAAACATCTCCGAGATAAATTTCGCCGTTGTGCGTTATGGTAATCTGCTCCGGTTTTAAATCTTCGCCGATCAATACGATTTCGCCGCCTTCGCCTAAAACGGCCATCCCCTGCTGCGTGCGCAACACTCCGTTACCATCCAGCTTAAAATGGCCGTCGCGCGTATAGGCCACGCCATCTTTGGTTTGCACGGTAAAAAAACCACGGCCAGAGATGGCCAGGTCCAATGGATTGTTTGTTTGTGTTAAGGCGCCCTGTTCAAAATCGGTGGCCATGCGCGCTTTGGAGTTGGTGTCGTTGTCTTTTAACACCTCAAAAAACATCAGGTCTTTTTTGTAACCGCGCGTATTGATATTGGCCAGATTATTGGCAATCACTTCATTTTGCTGCAGTTGCCCCAGCATGGCCTGTTTCATGGAAGTCATGTTTAGCTTCATGGTTGCCTCTCATCTATTTTTTACGGCAGTTATTGCAAATGCAATGCCAAAACCGCGCCTTTCTGTTCTGCCGCACAAAGGGAAAGCGCAACCAATTATTTTGCATTGTTTTTATTAAACTTACAACTTTCCCATTTCAAGACTTTAATTTCAACGCTCTTTCAACGCGTCCAAACACCAGAGCCGGGCGGAAGGATTTGCTTTTAATGAGGAAAAAATTACCCATGGCTAAGTGGTTGATTGGTTGAATGGTTAATCTAATAATCCCGTAGGGATGAAATGATAATAGGAGGGTGTCTCAAAAGCGACATCAAATGTATATATATCCAAAATATAGAAAAAAGATTACAATAGCCCTCACCCCCCTTCCCCCTCTCCAGATTTTCGGGAGAGGGGGAATTAAAGGGGGTGAGGGAAAGAAAAACTTTATAAAAATACATTTTCTTTGACTTTTGGGACAGCCCCTAAACGACAGAACTCCGCTGAAAGGATTGCATTGCATACCAGGCCAGGCTGTAATTCACTTCATCATGTCAATCATGTTTAGCAATTGCTGACGATCATCGGAATGGGCTGCGGGAAAGCGCAACATAAAGGCATGTTTTTTGTTTTTGGGCGCAAGATGCCTAAAATCGCCGCCGGAAGAAGTCACCATCAACTGGGCGACGGCCAGGCTGAAATTCTGTTCCAGCGCCTGACTGCCCTTTGTAAAAGGAATATCTTTTGCGCTCAATCGATCTTCATAAAAACGCAGCTCTACCCATTTTTCGTCCATATTGATCAAATCGATTTGCAGCTTACGAGATTCAGCAGCTCCGCCATGCGACCAGTTGTTCAGGTAAAAGCGCAAAAGCATGGTAAAGGCCTGTTGAATATTTAAAGGATTGCCCGGCACAAGCGGCAGTTGTTTATCTTTATTGATAAAAACTTCCACATCATGCTCGGTGAGTTCGTATTGTAGATGTTGCAGCGCATTTCCCAGACTCTCTAAAAGGTCCACCGGTTTCAGCTTCTCTTCTTCGGTCAAAAAGGCGAAGTTCCGAATATTGGTGATCACCTCATTCATTTCGTTCAACAGTAAGGTGATTTGTGTAAAATTCTTTTCGAATTGTTCTTTTTCTTCGCCTGTCCGCTGCAGTTTTTTTTGCATCATTTCCACGAGCAGGCGAATGGATGTAATGGGTTGGCTCAGCCGATGTACAATATTAATGGCCAGTTCGCCCAGTTCTTTATAGCGATCCCTCGATTGAGCGTACAATTGCTGCTGGTAGAGTTCCTTTTCCAGATTTTTACGCACGCTCACGTCTCTGGCGCTGGCAATGATAAAATCCACTTCATCCTGATTATTGCGCACAAAACCAAAGCTAATGACCACCGGTGTGGCGTAGCTGCCGTGTTTTAAGGTGCGTTCCAGCTCCAGAATGGAATGCTGGTAAATCTGTTCCAGAAAACTCTTTTCGTTCTCTTCAAACAGAAAGGGGGGGTGTAAAAAGTTATTCAGGTTATTCTTTAAAATTTGCGAAAGAGGCAGCCCCAGCAAATCGCAGGCCACGTGATTGGCATATTGAATGGCGCCGTCGGGTTTTAAAATAAAGATGGCGTCGGTAAGATGTTCCAGAATGGTTATGGTTGTCTGATAGTCGCGCAAAGTTGTTTGTTTCAACTGCTCAGCCATGTTCAGCCTCCGTTTTCAGGCAATAATATCCGTTAAATGCCGGCGGCCATTCACCAGCAATTCCCTTTGCAAATCAAAAATTTTCAGCTCGATTTTAGGACTTACGCTCAACACCTTAAAATAAACTTCCTGTTTCCGTTCAAATCGTACTCTGGATTTCATAATGAGATTTCGTCCCATTAAACGGAGCAGATAATGATCGTCGGAAAGCGTTAAAACAATACGCCCTTTGATGACTTCTCCTTTGCGCAACTTTTTACGCAGCGGGCTTAAATCGCCTTCGATTACGATCATTTTCACGGAATTCCCGGATTTTATTTCATCAATTTTACTCTGACTTTAATCAGGGTTTGATTCAAAATTTGTGAAATACGCGCTTCTGTTAAATTAATGACCTTTCGGATATCGGCCAGGGTTAGTTCTTCGTAAAAATAGAGGGCCAGAATGATCTTTTCCCGATCGCTCAGTTCATTAGAGATGATCTCTTTCAGGCGTCGTTTCAGATCAAGGTTTTCCAGCTCTTCTTCCGGACTCATGGCGCTTTCATCGGTTAAGGTATCGATTCTGTAAATGAAATCGCCTTCGTCGTCGCTAATTTTGGTGTTGAGCGATGTGGTGTAAACCAGCAGCGAGGTGTTCAAAATATCGTAATAGGTTTTTTCGTCGATGTCCAGCGCCCGGCACACCTCTTCCGTAGAGGGTTCCCTGCCCAGCGAGGCGGTGAGGTTTTTAACCGCTGTCTCCAGTTTACGTACCTTTTCGTACTTATCGCGTCCGATCATTCCTTCTCGACGCAGGGCATCCACAACCTCGCCGTAAATGCGTTTGTAGGCAAAAGCATGAAACGGCACGCCGTTGCTTTTAAAACGCTCCAGCGCTTTAAGCAGGCCTAAAATGCCAAACTGGTAAAGATCATCGGCGTTGAGCGTGGTAGAATAGTGCAAATTGTAACGGCCTACAATGTTTTTAATTAATGGCGCGTAATGCTCAACGATTTTAGCTTTAATCCGCTCGTTGCGCGTTTCAAGATATTCTTTTACTAACGCTTCGCCTGTTTCTTTTAATTTGGAAAGTGTGGATTGCATCATTCACTCTTCTTCTCAGTTTGTTCTTTACGCTCTTGTTTTTTGGGTAAGGTGTCGGGGGGAGAGGTTGCCAGCACTCCCCAGCGTAAAATATTCAGCATAATGACGGCCAGCAAAATGGTTAACAGATAAACTACAGCGCTTCGAAAGATGCTGGTCATCAGCGAAATGCCGTTCAGAGCACACGTAACAAAAGTGATAATGGCCGCCAGACTCGCTATCCTTAAAATTAACTTTCTCAAAGGTTCCATTCTAACTGCGTATTTTTAGTTTCTAAAACCCGTTCAAAAATATTTTTATTGTAAAAACCGTTGTTAATCGAAGCCTGCATGATTCTGCGGATCATGGCCCGCACGCCGTTGGAAGCCATGCCGCTGGGATGATCCAGCACAAAAGGTTTTTGCCTTTTGACCGATCGCGCCACCAGTTCGTCTTTTAATAAAGAACCGCCGTAATAGATTTGATTGTTTAAAAACTTATGCGCCATCAAATTCATCTTTTTGTAAAGGATATCGCCTTCGTCAGCATGGTTAACCATATTCCCGATCAAAAAGATGGGAATATCTTTATTGACCGTTTTGACCACTTTAATCACAGCGTAAGCGTCTGTAATGGAGGCCGGATCGGGCGTAATCACCACACAAATCTTATCGGCGCCAAATAAAAAGGAAAGGACGTTCATGGCGATGCCGGCGCCCGTATCGATGATGATATAATCGTAATAGCTTTCAAAACGTTTAAATTTTTCGGCCAGTTTTTCCAGAACGGCAGGCTCGCTTTCGATCAGATCGATCGACGCCGAGGAGGCGGGCAGTAAATCCACTTTGACAGGGGTGGACACAATGGCCTTATTTAACGGTAAATCGTTGCGTACCACATCGGCAATGCTTTTGTCGGTGCGCATTCCAAGGTTCAGATCCACATTCCCCAGATGCAAATCGGCATCGATGATCAATACGCGTTTGCGCAGTTTTTGCATGGCGATGGCCATATTAACGGCAATGGTCGTTTTTCCCACGCCGCCCTTACCGCTGGTGATAGCGATAATTTCGCTCTTTTTTGAACCGCTATTTTTGATGTTAATGGTTGTTCCGTAAGTCGATGTCGTTTTAGCGTTCATGCAAGCCCCTCAAAGACTTTTTCGAAGATGTACCCTTCTTCCGGCAGGGCGATATCAATAAAGATGCGTTTTCCATCGCCAAAAGCGACCACCGGAAGCTCCAGCTCTTCCATTAACGTAAAAAACTTACCAATGCGCCTCGACTCGTCGATTTTGGTCAAAATAACTCCCGTGGGTTTGAGCAGCATGTACAAAGAGGCGGCCTCTAACAAATCTTCCAGATCCATGTTTAGCGAGGCCACTACAAAAATTTCATGCGGTTTAACAATTTTTACGTATTCTTCCATTTTTTTAACAAATTGAGGCGCAAACGGACTGTTGCCGGCAACGTCAACGATGACCACATCGTAATCTTTCAACTGACGCATCAGAGCGCCTAATTCGTCGTGGCGCTTTTTCTCGATAACCGTTACCCCGCTCATTCTGGAAAAGGCCTTTAGCGCTTCGGAAGGACCATAAGGATCGGTGGAAATGATGGCCACTTCGCGCTGGGCAAAAATTTGTGGATGCGCGGCCAGCTTCATGGTCATGGTGGTTTTACCAGCGCCCGTCGGCCCGACCATCATAATCACTTTTTGACGATCGGCCGCCTTTAAAGCGCTGATGTCGAAAAAGCGCATCTTTTCGCGCAGTTCCTTCTTTAAGGCAAAGATGATTTCTCCTTTAGAGGCTTTGGGGCCTTTGGGCGTAAGCTGGTACACGCGTTTAATCAGACTTTCGGCCATCTTCTTGTTAAAGCCCTTTTCCTGCAAGGCGCTTAAAATCTGTTCGTAAACCGGCGGCAGAGGTAATGGGTCGTTCACCGCGCTCTGCTGCAATTTGTTAATTTGCTCTTTTAATTCAGCCAGCTCTTCCAGAATCTTTTTCTCCTGTTCCAGCGTTTTGGGCTTGCGGGATAAGATGTTGGAAATCACAGAGTTAAAATCCTCTTTGGTTTCCACCTCAGAGGGCTTTAGCGCTTTTTGATTCTTTTTCACAGCCGGCGGATTCCAGGCCTTTACTTTTCCATTGTCTTCATCAACGGAAATGGAAACCTGCACAATTTTAGATCCATCCAGGGTGTTTTTAATCTCTCTGGAATCCAGCAAAATGATATCGCTGCCATGCTCTTGTTTGGCCTTGGTAATGGCCTCGGCCAGGCTGTTACCTGTGTAATATTTAACTTTCATGTGGATATCTCACCGTTCCAACTGATTTGACTTCGGTATCTGCAGTGAGCTCGGAATAAGCCACTACAAACAAATTGGGAAAGATCGTTTCCGTAAACTTGCGCACGGCTCTTCTGATTTGCGGCGAAACCAGCAGGGCCGGTTGCACGCCCAAATTGGACATATCTTCGATCTTATTGGCAATATCTTCAAAAAGATTATTTACTTGTTGGGGAGTAAAGCCAAGATTTTGCAAGTGCGCGCCCCCTTCTCTAATGACAGACAGAATGTGATCTTCCAGCTTGGGTTCCAGCAAAGCCACCGCCACATAGCCTTCTTCCACCTTTAAAATTTCGGTAATGGTTTCGGCGAGGGCTGATCTAACATATTCGGTAAGCACGTCGGCATCTTTAGAAAAGGGCGCGTAGTCCGCAATCGTTTCCAGAATGGTTACCAGATTGCGGATGGGGATGCGTTCGCGCAGTAAATTTTTTAAAATGGAACGAATGGTTCCCAGCGAAACATTATCCGGCACCAGGCCTTCCACCAGAGCGGCGTGCGTCTCTTTCAAATGATCCAGCATGCGCTGCGTTTCCTGCCGATCTAATAGTTTGTAAGCGTTGTTGCGCAAAATTTCCATCAAATGCGTGGCAATAACGGCCGGCGCTTCCACCACCGTATTACCGGCAATTTCTGCCCGCTCCCGTTCTTCTTCGTTGACCCACAAAGCCGGCAGGCCAAAGGTGGGTTCCTCCATTTCGATGCCCCGCAACTGCAGCGACTTATCCGGATTCACCACCATGTAGCGGTCGAGCATCACCTGCCCGCCGGCCGCCTTAACGCCGTAAATTTTGAACACGTACTCATTGGCATTAAGTTGAATATTATCTCGAATGCGAATGGGCGGCACTAAAATACCCAGTTCAATGGCCAGGCTTTTACGGATGGTACTGATCCGTTTCAGCAAATTACCGCCCTGATTGGCGTCAACCAGCGGAATCAGGCCGTAGCCCAGTTCGATTTCAAAAGGATCGGGATGTAAAAACTCCTCAATGCGCTCCGGTTCTTCGATGGCTTCGATCTCTTCTTCTTCCTGCTGCGCGGCCAGCTCTCTGCGTTTAAACACCTCGATCTGGCGGGCGATCACGGCCATGACCAAAGCGACTACGGTAAAGGGAATAAACGGCATGCCAGGCATGAGGCCCATTAAAAAGGCCACTCCGCTTGCCGCATAAATGGCTTTGGGCTGAGCGACCAGCTGGCTGGTTAACTGATCGCCCATATTGGCGCTGGCCGAAGCGCGCGTAATGACAATACCGGAAGCCACCGAAATGAGCAAGGCCGGAACCTGAGCAACCAGCCCATCGCCGACCGTCAACAAGGTGTAGGTAGAGGCGGCTTCGCTGAGGGTCAATCCGCGCTGGATGGCGCCAATCAATAAGCCGCCAATCAGGTTGATCAATGTAATCAGCAAACCGGCAATGGCGTCGCCGCGCACAAATTTACTGGCGCCGTCCATTGCTCCGTAAAAGTCGGCTTCGCGCGCGATCTCGCCTCTGCGCTTTTGCGCTTCCACATCATCGATCAATCCGGCGTTCAGATCGGCGTCGATGGCCATCTGTTTGCCGGGCATGGCGTCCAGGGTAAAACGCGCCGAAACTTCGGCGATGCGGTTTGCCCCTTTGGTAATCACCACAAAATTGATGATGACCAGAATAAGAAAGATGACGATGCCCACTACAAAATTACCCTGCACCACAAACGAGCCAAACGAGGCAATAATTTCACCCGCATAGCCCTGGCTCAAAATCAGCCGCGTGGAAGCAATGTTTAAAGACAGGCGAAAAAGCGTTAAAATCAGCAGCAGCCCCGGAAAGACGGAAAAATCCATGGGCCGCAAAATGAAAAGCGTTACAAATAGCACCAGCAAAGCGGCCGAAATATTCATCACCAGTAAGGTATCCAGCAAAAAACTGGGCATGGGTAAAATCATTACGGCCAGAATCAACACAATGCCGGCAGTTAACATCCAGCTCGAACTGGAGGCCAGCCTGGTAATAAACTTACTGTTTTGATCAGCCATTTATCTCTCCAAGATTGGGTAATCGATTTTTGTTCATCTTGTAAACCTGACTGAGAACTTCGGCCACGGCCTGGTAGAAAGCAGCCGGGATTTCTCTCCCCACTTCGCAGGCGTCATAAAGGCCGCGCGCCAGCGGTTTGTTTTCGATCACGGGAACTCCGTGCTGCTTTGCGATTTCTTTAATGCGCAAGGCTAACTTTAATTTACCTTTAGCCACCACAATGGGCGCATCCTGTTTATTTTTCGGCTCGTATTTCAGGGCAATGGCAATGTGCGTCGGGTTGGTTACCACCACGGTGGCTTCGGGCACCTCTTTCATCATACGCATGCGCGCCATTTGCATTTGTTTGCTGCGAATGGCGCTTTTAATTTGCGGGTTGCCTTCGTACTGTTTGGATTCGTCTTTAACTTCCTGTTTGGACATCTTCAACTTTTTTTCATATTGATATTTCTGATAGGCAAAATCGGCCAGGGCCATGATTAACAAAACCAATCCCACTTTTACGCTCAGTTCTAAAAAGAGGCTGGCCAAAAGGGCAATCTGTTCGCTAACGGAAAGGTAAGCGTAATTATTGATTTCGCCCAGGTACTTGTCAACCACCGAATACGAGACCAGGGCCACAATGGATATTTTAATAATCCCCTTCAGAAGTTCGACCAGCGAATTAAGAGAGAACATGCGTTTAATGCCGCTAAAAGGGTTCAACTTTTTAAAATCCGGTTTTAACGCTTTAGAAGCCATCAAAGGCCCCACCTGCACAAAATTAATCGTTAAACCGGCCACCATTACGCTGAGCAAAACGGGCATGGTTAACTGAGCAAAAACCTTTAGCACTATCAGGCTCAGATGAGGAAAGGACTGCGCCGTTAAATCCCAGGTGGAAGCATCCTGATAAAGGGTGACCAGCAAATCGCCCATCTGGTTGCCATAGGCCGTCATGGTCATTTTTAACGAAATGATTCCGGCAAACAAAACCACCACTGAATTTAACTCCCTACTTTTTGCCACATCCCCTTTTTGGCGCGCTTCTTCTCTGCGCCGTGGGGTTGGTTGTTCGGTCCTTTCCTGTGCTGTTTCTGCCATTGTTTAAATTCCTCTGATTATGTCGCCAACCAGTCCTTCCATCTGGTCGGCAATATAGGCAAACAATCCCTGGAAAATATCCAGAGAGACGATCAGTAAAAAGATGCCAAAGGCGATTTTTAAGGGTAAACTGACAAAAAAGATGTTCATCTGCGGCATCACTCTGGCCATAAACGAGATGGCCACGTCAAAGAGTAGAATAAAAATCATCAAAGGCGCGGCAAAACGAATGGCCATGTCAAACATCATCGAGCCGCTGCGGATAAAAGTCTGGCCAGCGGCGGCGTGAAAAACGGCCGACGCCGGTTTGATAACCTTAAAATTCAAAAACAGACTCTCGATCAAAAAATGGTGCGTATTGGTAACGATTAACAACATGAGCACCACCATCACCCAAAAATTACCGATAATGGGCATGTTCTCCTGGCTGGTGGGATCAATAACGTTCATGATGGCCAGCCCCAGTTGAAAGCCCACGTAGGTTCCGGCAATCATGATGGCTTCAAAAATAATCTGCGCGCCGTAACCTACCATCAAACCGATCAGCACCTCGCGCATGATGTCCAGCGCCATTTGCAAAAAAGCCGTTGGTTGATAACTCATTTGCTGGCTTAAAATCGGCGCGATAATCAGCGTAAGAATAAAGGCCAGCAATATGCGCACTCTTACATTTACCGTACTAAAGGCAAAAAGGGGCATGGTAGCCAGCATGGCCGAAAGCCGGCTGAAAACCAGCAGGTACAATGGGGTTAGGCGACTTATTTTGTCGATCAGTTCATACATTTCACTGGCTCACCAATACCATGTAGTTAAATATTTCAACGGTAAAATCCATCAGTAAATTCAAAAACCAGGGCAAAAGCAAAAAAATGACCAGAAACATAACGATGATTTTCGGGACAAAGGCCAGGGTCATTTCGTTAATTTGCGTGGCCGCCTGAAAGACGCCCACCACCAGCCCGATCAGCATTCCCACGCCCAGCACCGGCAGCAAGATGTAAAAAGCGGTCGTTAAAGCCTGTCGGCTAATGTAAAGCACAAAATCCGTTGTCATATCAAAATCCTCGCACTAATGATTCCACCAACAAATACCAGCCGTCCACCAGAACAAACAGTAAAATTTTAAATGGCATGGAAATCATAATGGGCGGCAACATCATCATTCCCATGGAAAGCAAAACACTGCCCACGACAATATCGATCAGCAACATGGGTAAATAGAGCAAAAATCCAATTTTAAAGGCTGTCGTCAACTCGCTAATGATAAAAGCCGGAATCAAAGTTGTTAACTCCACCTCCTCAGGCGTTCGGGGCTTTTCGCCGCCTTTCAGATTGACAAACAAACGCAAATCTTTTTCGCTGGTTTGCTTTAACATAAATTTTTTCAGCGGCACGGAAGCGCGTTTAAACATCTCTTGCTGACTGATTTCCTTGTTCAAATAAGGCTGCAGGGCGTTGTTGTTGATTTGTACAATAACCGGCTGCATGATGTAAAAGGTTAAAAACAGGGCCAGCCCCACCAGTATTTGATTGGACGGCACGGTTTGCGTGGAAAGACTCTGCCGTAAAAAATGGAACACCACTACCAGGCGCGTAAAGGACGTCATCATGATAATAATCGAAGGCGCCAGGCTGAGTATGGTAATCATTATTAAAATCTGGATGGTGGGCATCAATGCGTTTGGATCATCGCTTTGCTCCAGACCAATCGAAATTTTAGGCAAGGCAGACTGGGCATGTCCCGCTTGGGGCAATGCCGCAAAGACCAGCGCCAGAATCATCAGCAAGAGTATTTTTCGCTTCATTCCCATTTGCGTCCTTTATTTGTACTCGCCTTTATCTAACACAAATTTCATGCCATTACAGAAAACGGCAAAAATTAAAGGACGCTCTTGCGCATAATAGCTTAAAAATCAAGGCATTAAACAAGCGCTGAAGGCGAGGACTCTTTTACGGGAATTTCAGCATAAGGGAAAAAGAATTTTCTTTAAGGAAAAAATTTCCGTTTATGTTAAAAAATGCTGCGCTCAGGAAGAGGTTCTTTTTATTTTATCCAGCAAGTTTCCAAAGGAAGGCAGAGCGCCGGGGCTGGCAGAAAGCAGTTCTTCTTCTGCGGCGGGGCCTAAATTATCGATTAAATTGATACTATGATCGGTTACGCCCAGCAAGTATTTGTTCCCTCCCACAATGACGACCCACAGGCTGTGTTTGGAAGAAAGGTAGGTTTTGCTGAGCACTCTTATCGGCTCATTTTTCAGAGTTGTATTTCCGTATTGCAACTTACGCAAAATGCGCAATATTAAATAAAGGGCGCCCAGCAGCACAAATGTAATGAGCAACAGTTTAATGTAATGCCCGGTTAAAGAAGGCGTTTGTTCAAACTGCTGCGCGGCCGGCACAGTCGAATCGGACATTTGTGCGCTGGTGTCAGCAAAAAAAGTCTGGGTTTGTGCAGCACCCGTTGCCGCTAATACGGCAATTACACAAACCATGCCCAATATTTTCCGTAAAGTCAACACCCAACTCCTCAATGAAGGTCTTTTTTTTAAGCTAAAGTTTTTAACCGTTCTCTCGGGCTCATTAACTGCGTAATGCGAATTCCGAACTTATCGTCAATCACCACCACCTCGCCCTCGGCGAATTTTCGCCCGTTCACCAGAATATCCAGCGGCTCTCCGGCCGATTTGTTGAATTCAATGATAGAGCCTTTGCCCATCTTTAACAGGTCAGAAACCAGGATGGATTTACGATCCAATTCTACAGAAATCTCCAGATCCACATCAAGTAACATTTCGATATTGGGATTGTTTTCGTAAGTTCGACCATTACCGCCTAAAGAGCCAAATTCCACCGGTTCAACGGCCACGTTATCTATTGCAGCGGATGAATGTTCATCGCTTTGCGCCTCTTCGTCGATCTGCCCGGCTGTCCACTGCTCGCTCCACACCAGATGTGTGATGTCAAAATTTTCATTCTCCGATTGTAATTTAAAAATTCCCTGAAGCACGTAAAAGCCATTTTCGCCCTGGTAGATGTCTTTGGGCGATTCGGCTACGCCCACCTGCAGGTTTTCTACATGAAAACGGAAGTTGTCGTCCGGAATGGCCATGCGCGTTTGACCAAGAATCTGGTTAAAAATTTCGCGCAAACCGTCCAGATGGTTCTCGTCAACCTGCTGCGCGGGTTCTTCGCCTACCATCCAGGCGTAAGACAGTAAAACGAACTGATCCGGGAAGAGGATGAGATGATTAAGCCGATTAGCTTCTTTTCCGGATTGAAACATCAGGGCAATGCCTGGCAATGGCAAGGACGAAAGGCTCTGCTCGATATCGTCATGGGCCTTTACTTCTTCACCAATCATGATAGGCCGTTGAAACAGATCGGACAGACTTTTGGTTAAAACCTGCCGCAATTCATCCACCTGTTCCTTATACTTACCAATTAGCTGTTTATCATTCATTGTTCTCTCCTTTAACTATGGAATCAATTCTAACGGCCAGACGTTTTTTACGCAAACCGACCACCCCGTCAAAGGCGTGCTTGTTATTGACCAGGATGGGCAACAGATTATCCGTCTGATTATCCAGCTGTATTACATCTCCCATTTGTAAATCCAGAAATTCTTTTATCGTAATATGTGTTTTGCCTAATAAAACGCTAAGATTAAGCGGGGTTTGTCGCAAATTTTCTTCGATGATCTCTTTTTCATCCTGGGTGGCCTCTTTATTTCCGAATAGAATTCTGTCCTGTACGTCAGGCGAAGAGATGATGCTGGAAACCCACATATAAGGATAACAAATATTCATCAACGTGGAATGGCCGTGAATTTTGATTTCGAACGAAACCACAACCACTGGCTCGGACGAGGGAACAATCTGAACAAACTCCGGATTGCTTTCGTACCGTTCGATCGATGCCTCGAGGTTAGTGACGATCTCCCAGTTTTTGGTGACTTCTTCCAGCAAACGGCTGACAACACGTTTCATAACTTTTTGTTCGATAACAGAGATGGGCCGTGCCTCATTGACCGGGCTGCCCGGCCCGCCGAATAATCGTTCCACCATAAAGATAGCCAGTTGCGGATTCATCTCCAGCACAAAAGGGGAAGCGGGCTCTTCCATTTTACAAACATAAATGCAGCTGGGCGGAGCGATGGACATGACAAATTCGGAATACATAATCTGATCAATGGCCAGCAAATTCATTTCCACAATCATCCGCAATTGCGCAGAAAGATAAACGCCATAGTTTCGGGCAAAACCTTCGTGGATGGTTTCCATCAACCGCAGCTGTTCTTTGGAAACCAGGTTCGGATGTTTGAAATCGTAAACCGTAATCTTTTGCGGCTGTTTTTCTTCTTCAAACGAGGTTTCGCTTGAAACATTGGCTAACAAAGCATCAATTTCTTCTTGCGATAGAATTTTGGCCATCGGGAAACCCCACCTATTCTAATACAAACCGGGTAAAATATAAATTTTGCACCAAAGGCTGACCCAAAATCATATTCACTTTTTCAACCATTTCCTGCTTCATCAGGTCGATGTCCAGTTTTATCGTAAGGTCTTCTACGGTTTTTGAGCGCAAATAGAGCAGGTAAGCGTCCACAATTTTGGGCTTGAATTTCTCGATTTCCGCCTTGGCTTTTTCATCCGGCACTTCGAGCGCCACCTCAAAAACGGCGTAGCGCCTTCCAAAGCTGCCCTTGGGATTGATGGTTAGATTATCGATGGTGACCAGAATGCCAGGTTTCTTTTTATCGACCTTCTGTTCCTTTTTTTGCGCTTCGGGCTCACCGCTGGAAGCGGGACTTAAGCGCGGCAAAATCAGAAAATAAACCAGCGCAACGGCCACCAGAATCTGCACGCCAAAAAGCGCGATGATTAAACCCCATTTGGTTGGGTTTTTCGCTTCCTGTACTTTTTCTTCCGCCATAACGACCCTTTCTATTCGTCAAATTTGATGTAAATTTCTACTCTTCTGTTTTTAGCCCGATTTTCCGGGGTGGTATTGGGCACCAGCGGCCGATATTCGCCATAGCCGACCGCCGCCAGTCGTGCGGCGTCAATGCCTTCCACATAGTGCAAATAGCGCACAACGCTCAATGCGCGCGCCGCCGAAAGCTCCCAGTTGCTGGGAAAGCGCGAAGTGTGGATGGGCACATTATCCGTATGGCCTTCCACAAAGATCTGTTTAAAATCGTCTTTAACCACATCGGCCACGGCTTTTAGAATGGGAAAGGCCTGCTTTTTCAAATCGGCGCGTCCGGGATCGAACAAAATATTATCTCCAAGTCGGATGTGAATGCCGCTGCCGTCCATCTCAATCGAAACCTGATCGGCGATCTTTTCGTTGCCGATCAGATCTTTGATCCGCGTCATCTTGTCTTCGACCTGTTCTTTGAAAAAGTCCCGTCCCTGATGGCTCTGACGCAACTCATTGGTAATCGTGTTCTTCATATTATCAAGAATTCCCAACGCCCCTTTCATGGAACTCACCGCCCCTTTAAATTTTTCCAGCTCGATGGTTGAATAGGACAGGATCATGATAAAAAAGACCATCAGCAAGGTTACCATGTCGCTAAATGTCGTCATCCAGGGCGGGGCGCCCTTTTTGGGTATATCTTGTTTTTTCTTCATAACGGTTTACTCTTCAAAAACCCTTTGTTTAGGCGAAAGGAAATTCATTAATTTTCTCTGGATCGTATTGGGATGCTCCCCAAATTGAATGGACAAAACGCCCTCAATAATCATTTCTTTAACCAGCACTTCTTCTTCAGAGCGATTTTTTAACTTTCCGGCGATGGGGTTAAACACCAGGTTGGCGGCCAGAGCGCCATAAAAGGTTGTAATCAAAGCCACAGCCATACCGCCGCCGATTTGTGTGGGATCGTTCAGGTTCTGCAACATGCCGATTAAACCGATCAATGTACCAATCATCCCGAATGCCGGGGCATACTCTCCCAGAGCGCTAAAGATATCCTGCCCCCGTTTGTGCCGTTCCATCAAATACGAGAGTTCTGTTTCCATAATATTGCGGATTAGCTCCGGCTCGGTTCCATCCACAACCATTTCCATGCCCGAACGCAAAAAGGCGTCTTCAATCTGATTGACTTCTTTGTCGATAGCCAGCAAGCCCTCCTTGCGCGCCTTTTTAGACAACTCTACAATGCGATTAATGAGCGCCACGTTGTCTATGCTCTCGCTAAAAAAGGCCTTGCGCACCACATTGAGCACGCCCAGCACTTCTTTGAGCTGAAAACTGATCAGAGTAGCTGCCGTCGCGCCGCCGAACACAACCATCATGGAAGGCACGTGAATAAAAATTTTAGGACTGCCGCCCATGACGATGGTTGTAACAACCAGAGCAACTCCCGAAACAATCCCTATTATGGTTGCTAAATCCACTTGTTATCCTCTCCAGTTTTATTAAGCCCTAACTTCCTTAGTTAAGGTAAATTCCGCAGACCGGGTTATCGGCTCGATCTGCGGAATCTTAAAAAGTTAGCGTTTCAAACGAATCAGTTCATCCAGCATCTGATCTGCCGTTGTAATCACTTTAGCACTGGCTTCAAATCCGCGCTGTGTGGTGATCATCTCGGTAAATTCTTTGGAAACATCGACATTGGACATTTCCAGCGTGCCGGAGATAATTGAATTGATTGATTTCTCGTCCAATTCCTCAATTTGCATAGAACCCGATGCCATTCCGGCCTGATATAATCCTTTGCCCAATTGAATTAATCCGCCTTTATTGGGCACCTGAGCCAGGGCAATTTTGGCCAGCGACATATTCTCGCCATTGCTAAAGGTGCCATTGATCACGCCCTTGTTATCGATGGTTAAACTAACCAGGCGTCCAACGGCGCGGCCGTCCTGCTCTTTAACGCTGATCGTTGAAAGCGATTCGAATTGCGTCAGCCCCATGCGCCCTTCGCCGCTTTCGGTGTGCAAATCAATAGACAAAATTTCAGAGCCATTTTTGGGATCGATCTGCAACTGAGTATCGCCATTGTCGAAGGTAAAAGACGTCAACTTTCCCGCTTCGTTGAAAGTGACGCGTCCGCTCCCGCCGGACAGAATTTCTTCATCGCCGGTGGTTTTGGCTACCCAGGTCCATTCGTTTGTATTGGCGGTTTTGGTGAATTCCAGAATTACATTATGGCTGACGCCCAGCGAGTCGTAAATCACCACCGACGTTTTAGCGCGACCGGTTTCGCCGGCAACCGTATTTACAAAATTCGCCAGGTCGATGCGTCCCGTATTGGCCGCCCCATTGGTCAGCCGGATGGAAGTTGAACTATCGCCGGCTTCGGTATCCGTTAAAACTATCTTTCCGTCAACCATGGCAGCCGTTGCTCCGTTAAAGGCAGAATTAATGGCGTCTAACAGGTCCTGAATGGTGTCGCCAGCGGAATAGGTGTAAGTGGCGCTGACCGCCGTGCCATCCGGGTTGGTTCCTGTTATTTCGATGGTGTCGCCGGCCACCAGCGGCGTGTTGATTTGGTCCAGCGCATTCAACGCGGTGCTGGCGTCGGCATTGGCCCCGCCAATGGTTAAAGCGCTGCCCAGAGTCCACACTTCGCTGGTGGTTTTTAATCCGGCGTTCAAATTGCCGGACAACCAGATATTTTGAGTCTCTTTAGCCTCAGAAACCATATCCATATCGATGGTGATATCGCTTAAATTGCCCGTGCCAAAGCCTATTGATTGATTGGATTGGTTCAACATCCACCCCTGAACGGCCAGGCCGCTATGATTCACCAGTTTTCCGTCGGTGTCAAAAAAGAACTGACCGGCGCGCGTTAAAACACGCATCTCGCCCGCGTTCAGCACAAAAAAACCGTCGCCCTGAATAGCCAGATCCGTCAATACACCCGTTTGCTCCAGGCTCCCCTGGTTGAACAGATTTTCGATGGACGTGGTTTGCATTCCCAGGCCAATCTGCATGGGATTGACGCTTGTGGCGCTCGTCAGACCGATGGTCTGGCTCAGCGCTTCCGAAAAATTTAACCGCCCGCTTTTAAAACCGATGGTGTTGATATTCGCAATATTGTTGCCAATTACATCCATCCGCATTTGATGGTTTCTTAAACCGGATACGCCGGATAACAATGATCTCAACATTGTAAGACCCTCCTTTTTTTGGTTTAATCCGCTTCTGTCGTTCGGCGGATTGAGGGCTCCCTGTTAAGGACCAGCCCTTCATCCTGTTGTTTACATTACACGATTGCTAAACTATCGATATTGGTAAATATCTTTTGATTATTCTGAATCTGATCGATGGCCGTAACCACCGTTCTGTTTTTTACGCTGACCACAAAGGCCCGATCGTCCATGACGATCACTGAGTTTTGCGCGCCTCTGGCTTCCAGTTGTTGCAACCCCTGTTGCAGGCGTTGTAAATCGAGCTCATTCAAACTTAGCGCCCTCGTTTCCATGCGCTTTATGGCGTGCGCCGAAAATTTAAGGCCGCTGGCTTCGCTCAACTGCCGTTCCAGAAGCGCACCGAAGGGAGTCTCTGGCCTTGCGCCACCTGACTTTTGAATTCCGGCAGCCGAATCGGCAGGCTTAAGGGGCCGGATGTTCTGTTTGATTTGTAATTCAGCGACTTTCATGGCACACCTCGTTAACCAATTTGAACAACTTCGCCGAAATAGATCTCTTTACCATCAACCAGCAATACCGGCTGTCCTTGCTCATATTTGATGGCGGAAACAATACCGCGCGTAAACGTTTGAACCGTAACCGCATTATCCTGTTCATCGATGGCTTTAACCTTAAAGTGGTAAATGCCGCCGTTCAACGCGTTGCCTGCCTCGTCCATGCCATCCCACTCCACACTGTGACGGCCTTTCTCCAGCTCTGTCATCTTAATCGTTCGCACCAGCTGGTCGTTTTCGTCGTAAATTTCGATGGTGGCTTCTTTTACCGATCCGTTTAATTCAAAACTTAACGAGGCGCTTTCGCCAGACAGCAGCGAAAAAGAGTCGCCGTAGGCCAGCACTTCCTTTCCGATAAAGGTGGTGGCCATGGTGTTATGAATGGTCTGGGCCAGAAGCATGTCGGCATCCATTCCCTGCTGCAAACTGTTGTCGATATCCATCAAACGTTCCAGCGAGCTAAATTGGGCCAGCTGCGCGGCAAAATCCTGACTTTGCATGGGAGATAGAGGATCCTGATTTTTCAATTGCGTCACCAGCAATTGCAGGAACTCATATTTCCCGAGATCCGCGTTGTCTGAAACGATATTTTGCTGTGCGCTATTTACTACGTTTGTGTTTGTAATGGAATTAATCATGTCGCCCATGATCTTCCTCCTAAATGGTTATTTCCATGGTGTTGTATCCAAACTTGCGATTTAAAGCGGTGGATTGCGATTCATGCGCCGTCACCTCCTTTCCTGCTTTAGCGGCGTTTGCCGTTTTATGATTATTTTTGCCCGAAGCGTGTTTGCCGCCTTCGGACTGCCCGAACTGCCCCACATTTACTTGAAACCCATTGAGCGCAATGCCTTTATCTGACAGGTTTTGTTGAATGACAGGCGTAAATTTGAGCAGCTCGTTTTTTATTTGTTCGTTTTCCACGAGAATGGTTAATTGATGTTCGTTGGACCGATATTGAATATCCATTTTGCCCACGGGCGTCTCCTCCAGGCTCATCTGAATATTTCTGTTTTGCAGATGCATGGCGCGCGCCTGATCCAGCAGCTCTTGAATTTTAGCCACCACATTTTCCAGATTGGAAAAATGAGAAGCGGCGGCAACGTTCGGCCCAACCATGGACGCCCCACGATTGAAAACGGGCGTCGGAAGCTGTTGTATCTCTATTTTCAGTTGTTTGAACAATTCATCCGTCGCCTGAGTCTGTGACTGTTTCAATGTTTCTGCCAGACCGTCCTCTAAGACGCTGCTTCCCGTTGTTTTCTGCACAGGTTCGACCTTTAGCCTCAGCGGAACATTTAAATCCGCGCCTTTTTGCGCTGTTGCGCCGGGGAATGGTTCGTTATTCACGCTCGTTTGCGGCGCAGTGGGGTTTTTCGCTCCGCCTTTTTTGCCCTCGAGCCGGGACATGCTTCCTTGCTGCAGGCCGGCGGCATCCGGATTTTGTAGGGCAGACAGGCCTTTTGTGTTGATTTTAACCTCTAAGGCCAATGGCGCTTCGCCCTGGCCTTTCTGCGCGTTAATCGTCGCTTCCATTCCGGGCGTGGTTTTCAGACTGAATTGTTTGACAAGGCGCTGGATCTCTGCCGGATTTTCAACCGCTTCCCACATTTGACCGCTTAAATTTTTAAAAAATACGCTACCCTTTGCGGATTGCGCTCCTCCGTTTAAGCCAGCCACTCCTTTTGCTGTGTTCAGGCCTAATTTCTGCTGAATGGTTGCAAAGGCCCCGGGTTCTATTTGATAATCTACTTTAACGATCTTTGACGACAGGCCCGCTAAAGCACGGCTATTTAAGGCGGTCTGGAGAATTCTGGCGGTCAGCGTTTCTAAAGCCGTTTGCGCTGTTTGCCCGGCGGGGACGGCCGATGGCGTTTCAATGGTTTTTTGCGCCGCCGCCAGCGGAACGTTTAATACAAAGGCCTGCAATGAATTTTCTGCGGCGGGGCCTGTATCCTGCCCTTCTGGATGGTCAAGAGCGGTCGGGATTCTTCCTTGTTTTGTGTCTGCCGCTAACTTCTGCTGTGGATTTTTAGAAAGACGAGCCGCAGCCGTTTGCACGGGAATGACGATTGGCTCATTACTGGCTTTAACCTGTTTAACCGGCGTCTGGCTTTGCGCCGCCCACAGGTTGTAAAACAGGCTGTTTTGATCCTTCCATGCCACACCCCGTTCGCCCTTAGTGAGCAACCCCTTGTTTTTTTGCTCAGCGCCATGGAGCAAATTCTTTTTGACAGAGCCTGTTAAATCCAAAATTAAATTTTTCATGCTGCACCCAACTAATTTCTGATTATTTTTTGCGCAATAACTGCGGCTCGTTCTGCCGGCAAACTGCTCATTAAAGTTCTTTTAGACGTATTGCTCATTTGATTGTAAATTTTGATGACGGTTCGATCGTCCATTTTAGCCACAATTCTGGCCAGGCTTTTGCCCTTTAAGCCCGAAAGCGTTTTGGCCAGGTCTTTTATCTTCTTTTCCTCTTCTTTAGCCTGACCTAATTTCTTTTGCAAATCGGCAATTTGTTTTTCCAGGTTTTGATAGTCGTTCTGGTAAAAGACCATTTTTTGATTTAATGTGTCGATAATCGCCTCTTTTCGTTTTAAAGAGTCATTGAGCAAATCGATAACGGTAAAAAGGCTGTCCAGAGTGTGGCGCAACTCTCCCCACCGTTTGTTGCGAAAATCCTGCATGACGTGCGCCTTAATCTTAATTCGCTTTTCCTTTTCCGATAATTGCGGAACAGGAGCCGGCGCCGGAGCAGGCTGCGGCGGATTAATCAAAAAGATGGCTCCTACAATGGCCAGCACAATAACAGGCATGCTTAACGTACTTATTATCAGGATGCGCACCATCGGCTACTCTCCCTGTTCCCCGTTTCGGCTCTTCTGGCGCAATGCAATTTCATCGATCTTTGCATTTTCGGCTTTTTTGGTTTGTAGTTTTTGACGTTCGGCGAACTGATCTTTCAGAGTTTGAATGATTTTTCGCTCTTTCACCGCTTCGTTTAATTCCAGGCGTTTATGGTCAACCGCCTTCGTTAAATCTTCAACGCTCCGATTCTGGCGTTCAATGGAGTCGTGTAACTGTCCCAGATAACTCAAATGGATCTGTAAATCCGCCAGATTCAGTTTATCTGGCGAGTGGTATTTCTGGCTGGCTTGTTGTAACAGCGCCTCTTTAGAAGAGTGCAGGGCGCGCAGTTCGTCTTCGGCTCTTGCGCGCTGCGTTTGCGCTTTGTACAGTTCCAGCGTGCGCATATTTTCCAGATGTTCCTTGAACTCCAGTACTTTTTGTAACCTGAAATGGTTAACCCGCGGCATATTTATCCTCTTAAATGATTGCCTTCATGCGTTCTATGGTTTGCTCAAACGTTGAGCGTTCGTCAATGTTTTGCTTTAAAAAGTCGTTAATGGCCTCAATTTTTTCGATCGCCTCGTCCAGGCGAGGATTGGTTCCTTTTTTGTATGCGCCGATATTGATCAGGTCTTCCGATTCGCGATATATGGCCATGGTTTCCAGCAGTTTGACGATCATCTTTTGATGTTCAGGCTGCGTCACCTCGTTCCGTAAACGGCTTACGCTTTCCAGCACGTCGATGGCCGGAAAGTGTCCGCGCGTTGCAATTTTTCTGGAAAGAACGATGTGCCCATCGAGGATGGATCGGGCTGTGTCGCTTACCGGTTCGTCCAGATCGCCGCCTTCCACCAGCACGGTGTACAGGCCGGTAATGCTGCCGGTGTCGGAATTGCCCGCCCGTTCCAGCAGGCGCGGCATCAGGGCAAAGACCGAAGGCGTATAACCCTTGGTAGTGGGCGGTTCGCCAATGGCCAGCCCGATCTCCCGCTGGGCCATGGCCACGCGCGTTAACGAGTCCATCAAAAGCAATACATCCAATCCCTGATCGCGGAAATACTCGGCAATGGTGGTGGCAATCAGGGCGGCTTTGATGCGCACTGTGGCCGCCTGATCCGAAGTGGCTACAACAACCACCGATCTTTTTAGGCCTTCCGGCCCCAGGTCGCGTTCGATAAATTCCCTTACCTCGCGACCGCGCTCGCCAATCAGTGCGATGACATTGACATGGGCGTTGGTGTAACGGGCCATCATGCCCAGCAGCACGCTTTTACCCACTCCGCTACCGGCGAAGATGCCCACACGCTGGCCTTTGCCCAGGGTAATCAGGCCGTCAATGGCGCGAATGCCCGTAGCCAGCGGCTGATCGATTCTTTTGCGCTTTAACGGATTGGGCGGATAGTTGAAAACCGTTCGGTACTGTCTGGTGGGGACTACCCCTTTGCCATCCATCGGATTGCCCAGGCCGTCCAGCACCCTTCCCAGCAGCATATCGCCCACCGGCACACGCAATGGGATTGCAGAACGTTTAACGCGGCTGCCGGTTGCCACGCCCAGGGTTTCGCCCAGCGGCATGAGCAAAATGGTTTCATCTTTAAAGCCGACGATTTCCGCTTTAATTGTTTTATTGCTACGCGTAAAAATCTCACAAACATCGCCCACGCTGCCATTGCGGCCAGTGGCTTCGATGACCACGCCGGTAATTTGTTTTACCTTGCCGTCCACAGAAATAGGGCTCAACTCATCCAGCCGGTGAAAATGCCGTTCGAATTTTTCTTGCAAACTTAACATTACTCCTCTTCTCCGTGAATGAGTTGATTGCCTAATTCTTCGATTTGCGATTCAAAACGTCCGTCGATGTAAAAATGGTCGCTACTGACAAACGCCTCGCCCTTTTTGAGTTGTTTACCCTGCAAAACCGTCAATTCCATTTCTTTGGGAAGATGGAAGGCTTCTTTGATATCGGCGCTGTTCAAATCGGGCAGGTGCAGGGGATTTACCTGAACGGTAACATGTTTTTCGTTTTGCACTTCCTGGATCATTCTGCGCAACTGATTCATCAAAATCTGATGGTGCTCATCGGTTAAAGAGAGCTCTATTTCCAGCACCTTTTGAGCCATCTTTTTGGCCAGCTCCAGCAGCGGTTTTTCGATGCGTTCGACGGATTCGCGGTAATCTTTCTGGATGCGTTCAATTTGCTGACGCGCTTCGGCAATGCGTTCGTTGGCTGCGCGCAGCGTATTCTGCTTTCCTTCTTCGTAACCGGCTTTAAACGATTCTTCGCGCGCGCGCTGTAATTCCAGCTCGAGAATTTTGATGCGATCTTTTAAGATTTTAATCTTTTGCGCTTCCACCAGCGACGCTTTACCGCTTTTCTCCTTTCCGGCGGTGCTGTCGTTTTTTGCCTGCCGGCTATCGATAATTTGCGGCTCAATGTTTTTGATGGGTTTGGATATTTTCACTTTAAATTGCAGCATCGTTTTCCCTTTTATTCAATCAATTCTTCTTCTTCGCCGCGCACGAGCATAATTTCGCCCTGTTCTTCCAGTCTGCGCGCCGTTTCCAGAATCTCTTTTTGCGCCTGTTCCACGTCTTTAATTCTTACCGGTCCCAGATAATCCAATTCTTCTTTTAGCATTTTTGCCGCCCGTTCCGACATGTTCTTAAAAATGCGTTCTTTCAGCTCGCTGCTGGTGGCTTTTAAGGCCAGGGCCAGCGTTTTGGAATCGACCTCTTTCAAAATGCGTTGAATAGTGGCATTGGGCAGATGTACAATGTCTTCGAACAGGAACATGAGGTTGGTGACCTCTTCGGCCAGTTGCGAATCTCTTTCGCGCAGATGGGTGAGAATATTCTTTTCTGCCGTGCGGTTGACGGAATTGAGGATTTCGGCCACGGTTTCCACGCCGCCGGTTTTGCTCAGGTTGCCGCCAAACAGGTTGCCCAGCTGTTCGCGCAGAACATTTTCGATGTCTTCCACCAGCTCCGGCGAGGTCTTTTCCATGGTGGCAATGCGGTAGGCGATTTCGTACTGCATCTCTTCGGGCATTTCGGAAATAATGGCCGCCGCCTGGCGGGGGCGCAGGTTAGAAAGAATTAAGGCCGCGGTTTGCGGGTGCTCGTTCTGTAAAAAGTTGATTAACTGTTTGTCGTCCACCGTTTGCAATAAGTAAAAGGCGCTCACTTCGGTTTCCGCTTCCACTCTTTTAAGAACGTCTTCCGCTCTTTTTTTGCCCCAGGCCGCCTCCAGTAATTCGCGGGCGTAATCGATTCCGCCCTGCACGATGAATTTGTTGGCCGTCATCATTTCATAAAATTCCACAATCACTTCGCTGATGACCTCTGCCGGAACGTTTTGCAGTTTGGCCATTTCGATGGAAATTTTTTCTACCTCCGATTCATTCAGATTTTTAAGAATCATGGAAGCTTTTTCAACGCCCAGGGCGATCATCAACAACGCTACTTTTTGAATCGAGGTTAATCTTCTGCGTGAAACGCTTACTTCTGCCATTGTTTTTTCACCTTCTTTTATCATCAATCAGCCATGCTCTGATCAAACGCGCGGCGTCTTCTGGTTTTTCGCTAACAAAGTTGTAAACTTCGCTGGTCATTTTATCGTTGGCCCGCAGTTTGGCGCGCGCCTCCGGACTCAGTTTTTTCATGAACATATCTTCCGGCAGGGCCAGCGGCTCTTCGCCGGCCACCTGTCCGACCACTTCGTTAACGGTCTGCTCGCCCTGCCCGGCCTGCGGCAACGATTGCTGCTGTTCAGGCGCGCTTCCTTCGGCCAGAGCAGGCGCGCCTTCCGGAGCCGGAACCATCAAATTGTTGATGCTGGTTTTAAGCAGGTTACGCAGCAAAATAAAACCCAATAGCAGACCAAGCGCCACCAGAGCGTAGGTGATCAATTGTTGCCAGAAATCAAAACCGATCTGATCGATAAATTTAGGCTCTTCTACCGGCGGCGTACTATCTACCAGCTGCATGTTCTGCACTTCCACCACATCGCCGCGTTCTTCGTCGTAGCCCACCGCGCTTTTTACCAGGGCGGCAATCTGATTTAGCTCTTCCTCGCTGCGCGGTTCGTATTTAAGCTCGACGCTTCCGTCGTCGTTAGTAACCTTTGTGTATTTGCCGTTGACCAGCACCGCGACGGCCAGGCGTTTAATCTTGCCGGAATTGGACACGTAACGCTCCACCGTTTTGCTCAGCTCGTAGTTGGAGGTCACCTTGCGCACTGTGTAGTTATTGACCGAGTCGGCCAGGTCGTTGGAAGTTTCGGTGTATTCTTCCTGGCTTAACAAAACCTGATTATCGGGGTCGTATTCCTCTTTTGTTCTTTCGATCTGATCGAAGTTGAGCTCGGCGGTTACCTTTACAACCGCGTTTCGGGGGCCGACCACGCCAGCCACAATGCTTTGCACTTTTTCTTGCAACGTTTTTTCAATGTTCTGCTGCATCTGGTATTGATTGCTGACATTGGCCAGCAAACTGTTTTCTTTATTGCCTTCCAGTAGCACGTCTCCCCGCGAATCCATCACCACCACGTTCTCCGGTTCAATGCCCTCCACGCTGTTGGCCACTAACGCGGCAATGCCTTTTAATTGCGCGGGGGAAAGGTCGGCGCCCGGCTTTAAATTTACCACTACCGAAGCGCTGCCCTTTTTGTTTTCTTCAAACAAACGGTCTTCGGGAATGACCAGATGGACGCGGGAACTCTGCACTTCCTGAAATTGATTGATGGTGCGCATCAGCTCGCCTTCCAGAGCGCGCTTCATGTTTAAGCGCTGCATAAAGGTGGTCATTCCCATTTTATTATTTTCGAATAATTCGTAACCGGTAATGGTATCTTTTAAATACCCCGCCTGGGCGTATTTTAAACGGAGCTCGGCCACAGCGTCTTTAGGTACGTAAATGCTTTTGCCGCCGTCTTCGATGCGGTAGGGAATTTTAGATTCGCGCAGATCGCTGACAATAGAACTGGCGGAAGCGGAATTCAGATTGGCAAACAATAAATCGTACTCCGTGCGGTTGGCCCACAAAATCAAAACGATTAAAGCGGAAACAAAAGCCAGCAACACGGTGCTGATTACCATCTTTTGCTTGAAAGAATACTGCTGAAATATCTGCCACATTTTTCCGGCAACCTGATTCATCTTCTACGCTCCTCTTAATTTAGGTAGCTCACACCTGCATGCGTGAGAGTTCCTGATAGCCTTCCAATAATTTATTGCGTACTTCGAGCATTAGCTGAAAACTCAGGCGGGCTTCTTCGATGGTCGTCATGGCCTGATGCAGATTTTGCGATCTTCCCTGAATCACATCGCTCACTTCCTGCGCCGCATCTTTTTGCGCATCATTGACGGCCTGTACAAACTCGCTAATGGTTTCGCCAAAGCTTTTAACTTCGCCCGTTTGTTTTGCCGTCTGTTTTTCTACAGAGGCGGTACTGCGTCCCTGCAGTTCACGGATGTTAACGCTTTGCAATTTGTCGATTCCTGCCATCATTTTCCCCCTATCCTGTTACGTCCAGCAACATACCGGATATCGCCCCGGGTCTATTTGACTTTCCGTAAAAATTAAAAGAGGCCTGATCTTCGAACAGGCGTTTGAGTGTGATTTTTTCGTCCAGGCTTAAGATATCCTGCGGTAGAAGCTTTTTGCTCCTGGTAAAAGCGGTCAGCCTGGACAGGCCTTTTAATCTTTGAGCCGTTTTGGCCGGCTGCGTTTTTTCGACCCGCGGACTGACCTGTTGATAGGTTTTTTCCAGGTTTTTAACAGACCAGTTGTTCGACGAAATTTTCATAACCTCACCTAAATGTTAAGTGCATTTTTAGCCATTCGTTTGGCGGCATTCAGCACGGTGGTATTGGCTTCGTAAGCGCGGGAAGAGGAAATCAAATCGACCATCTCTTCCACAATATTCACATTAGGCATGCGAACGTAGCCGTTTTCATCGGCGCGCGGATGTCCCGGATTGTAAACCAATTTTTCGCCCTTTACCTCCACCACCTTTAGTTTTAACGGATCGCCAGGACGGGCTTTAAGCGGGCCGTCGCTCTCCAGCATGGCCGGCAGATGCCCTTTATCTGCCTTACGCAGTTTCAGCGCCAGTTGATTTAAAAATTCCGGTCGCCTCACGCGTGCGCCCTCTTCTTCTACAACCATCTTTCGCTGGTACAACTTGCCGTTCTCATCCGGCGCGCGCTCCGCATTGGCGATGTTTTCCGCTATCACATCCATCTTTCTAACCTGGCTGTTCAGGCCAGACATCGTCCATTTGATAGCTGAAAAAATTCCAGGCGTTTTCATCTCTCAACCTCCTATTGAGACCTACCGGTTATGCTTTGACTCAACAAACGGTAATTCCCGGCCAGTACTTTGCTTGCAAATTCAAAGCGAATCTGATTTTCTGCCAGCGCACCCATTTCTCTGGTTAAATCCACCTCTTTCTGCGCTGCGTCTTTTTCGCTTAACTTACTGTGTACCTGGGTTGGCATGGCAATGTGACCCGCTTTTTCTGTTTTTAAAACGCCCTCTAATCGCGCTTTAAGCTCCGAAGAAAAATCTGTATTGACCCTTTTGTAATTAGGGTTGTTGGCATTGGCAATGTTTTTGGCGATGGCCTCATGCTGCCTGGTGTACACGTCTAAAGACTTCTTTAAAAGATTCAAATTTTGTAATTCAAATATTCTCATGTTTATCACCTCCGCTCATTTCTAATACAAGCGCTGTGCCAATTTTAACGACCGGCGAAAAGAAGAATAGAAAAACACTTTTAATCATTAATTTACCAATACTTAGTTAAGCGTTAAAAATTGGTGTTTTTAGCGGTTGATTATTTGGCTTCTACCACAGCGGGAAAATATTTCCTTTAGAACTATTAATAATTTCCCCCCGACTATGTGAGGTTATTTGCATTGATTTCTGGCAGGTGAATATTTGTTTTTCGAGAGAGAAGAAGGAAAAACAAAAGGTGTTTTCTTACCACTTCAGCAAGAAACATCTTGAGAAAGCAGGAATCCCTTCCCCCCTCCACGTCATTCCCGCGAAAGCGGGAATCCCTCTCACCCTTCCACGTCATTCCCGCGCAAGCAGGAATCCCTTTCAAAATGCAGGGGATTCCGGCTCTCGCTGCGCTCGGCCGGAATGACACCCGGACAGTCATTCCCGCGCAAGCGGGAATCCCTTCCACCCTTCCATGTCATTCCCGCGCAAGCGGGAATCCTTTTCATAATCCAGGGATTCCGGCTCTCGCTGCGCTCGGCCGGAATGACACCCGGACAGTCATTCCCGCGAAAGCGGGAATCCCTTCCACCCTTCCACGTCATTCCCGCGCAAGCGGGAATCCTTTTCATAATCCAGGGATTCCGGCTCTCGCTGCACTCGGCCGGAATGACACCCGGACAGTCATTCCCGCGAAAGCGGGAATCCCTCTCACTCTTCCACGTCATTCCCGCGCAAGCAGGAATCCCTTTCATAATGCAGGGGATTCCGGCTCTCGCTACGCTCGTCCGGAATGACACCCGGGCAGTCATTCCCGCGAAAGCGGGAATCCCTCCCACCCTTCCACGTCATTCCCGCGCAAGCAGGAATCCCTTTCAAAATGCAGGGGATTCCGGCTCTCGCTACGCTCGGCCGGAATGACACCCGGACAGTCATTCCCGCGAAAGCGGGAATCCCTCCCACCCTTCCACGTCATTCCCGCGCAAGCGGGAATCCTTTTCATAATCCAGGGATTCCGGCTCTCGCTGCGCTCGGCCGGAATGACACTCGGACAGTCATTCCCGCGAAAGCGGGAATCCCTTCCCCCCTTCCACGTCATTCCTGCGCAAGCAGGAATCCCTTTCATAATGCAGGGGATTCCACCTCCCGCTGCGCTCGGCCGGAATGACACCAGGCAGTCATTCCCGCGAAAGCGGGAATCCCTCCCACCCTTCCACGTCATTCCCGCGCAAGCGGGAATCCTTTTCTTAATGCAGGGATTCCGGCTCTCGCTGCGCTCGGCCGGAATGACACCCGGACAGTCATTCCCGCGCAAGCGGGAATCCCTTCCCCCCTTCCACGTCATTCCCGCGTAAGCGGGAATCCCTTTCATAATGCAGGGGATTCCACCTCTCGCTGCGCTCAGCCGGAATGACCATCAGTGCGAGCAAAGCGCCCGCATAAAACAGCAGTGAACCAATAACTCACCGGAGCTGTTCTGAAAATGAATGTAAATTGTTGAACGGAATGCGCTCTAAAATCTTTAGTAAATGCTCAGAATCCAGATTCAGATATTGCACGGAAGCCATCAGGTTTTTTTCGTCAAACTTGTTTAAAATCAGGCCGGATTTAAAATAGCTGACCAGCAAGTTGGCCAGGTTAATAACGTGCAACAGGTTTTCGTATTTTTCATACCGTTCAACCTGATGGTGAAATTCTATGGTGTAAGCCAGACTTTCCGGTAGTTCCCACAGTTTGGCCAGTTTGGTTCCGGCCTGGGTATGGTCGATATTAAACACCTTGCGCTCCACATCGACCAGCGTCAGATTTTTATCGCTGTAAAGATTGCGGTAAAACATGGGATAGAAATGATCCACCCATTGATCGAGGACAATTTTGCCGATGTCGTGCAAAAGACCGGCGGTATAGCCCAATTCGGGCTCAACTTTGCGCGTTTCCCGCGCGATTTCTTCGGCTGCTTTGGCCACGCCCAGCGCATGCTGAAACAAACCTCCTTTACACAAAGAATAGCCATTGTCGGCGTCTTTGTAATAATATTCCGTAAAGATCGAAAAGGTCAATAACAGAATGCGGCGCTCGCCCAGCATCACCACCGCTTCATCGATGGTCTCAATCCGTTTTTTTGGATTGAAATAAGCCGAGTTGCACAAATTGATGATTTTAGCCGTCAATACCTGGTCCTGCCGAATCTCCTTGCCAATGGTTGCCATGGAGACATCGGAGGAGTGAATCATGCGGATTACTTTTAATGCGATCTGGGGAATGGGCTTAATTTTCTGGATGACCGAATCGATGCTTTCTAACTGAGGAATGACGTCGTGTTTGCGGCGCTGCATAAAGTTGGAGCCGGTCAAACTAATATCCACCTTAAAGTTCCAGAAATCTGCTGTCATTTTGTAGCCGAAATAACCGCCGGTTTCTTCCTGCACTAACTCAATTTTATTTTCTGTCAAAAAACTTTCCACGATCTCGGTAGTCTTTCCTCCAAAATCGAAGGCCAGGTCCAGATCCGAAACATCGCCCATTAATGCGCCACCGACCAGAAAGGCTTTCATATTTTCGCGTTTTGCGCCCAATTTTTCCAGCTCGGCCAAAAAGAGCGGTAGGCCGGTGACCGCATACTTTTTGGGCTCGGGCACACTGAAAGTTCCCGAGGGCTGCGGCAGCAAAATATGATACAAACCGCCCACTTCCGACTGGAAGTCAAGAATGGCAAGCCCCACGCAACTGCCTAAAAAGGCCTGAGCGCTTACGTCGGTTTTGCGCGTTACATAAAATTCACCGGATGGTATGGTTTCTATACGATTCATAATTCCTCGTCCGTTAATCCCTGTTCTTCGTACTCATGTAATTTATTTCTCAATGTTCTGACCGTAATGCCTAACAGCTCGGCCGCGCGGGTGCGATGATTGTTCGTTTTTTTCAGCGCGGCGAAGATTAACTTTCTTTCCATTTCTGCCAGGGGCATAACTTCCAGCGAACCGTTTCCCCCTTTTGCGCTGTTTCTACGGCCTTCTTCTTCGAATTTAAAATGCTTCTCAGTAATGGTCACTTCTTTTCCGGAAAACAAAATCGCTCTTTCCAGCATGTGTTGTAATTGGCGAACATTGCCGGGCCAGTCGTACTCCATAATTTGTTTCATTAACGACGGAGAGATCTTTTTTTCGGTAAAATGATATTTGTCTTTTAATGTCGAAAGAAAGTGGTCAATAATCAGTGGGATGTCTTCCTTCCTATCCCGTAGCGGAGGCAGAGTTATGGGAAAGACATTCAGGCGGAAGAACAGATCTTCTCTGAACTTACCGGAATTGATCAATTCATCAATATTGCGATTGGTGGTGGCAATGATCCGTACGTCAACGGGTATTTCTTCCGTGCTGCCTACGCGCGTAATTTTCATTTCCTGAAGCACGCGCAGCAGTTTAGCCTGCAGCGAATGGGGGATTTCGCTGATTTCATCCAGCAGAATGGTGCCTTCGTGGCATTCTTCGAAAATGCCCTTTTGCTGACGGTAAGCGCCGCTAAATGCGCCTTTTTCGTGGCCAAACAGCGTGCTTTCGAACAGCGTTTCCGGCACAGCCGCACAGTTGATTTTGCGGAACGGTTTATCCGCCCTGTCCGAACGGTCATGAATGGCTTGCGCCACCAGTTCTTTACCAGTTCCGCTCTCGCCGCGGATGAATACCGTCGCATCGCTATTGGCCACAATTGCGATGTGATCCATCACCTCTTTAATAACCGGACTTTCCCCCACAATCTTCTGAGTCAGCCGAAATCTTTCCAGTTTCTTCTTTAAAACAACGTTTTCTTTTTGCAGAGCTTGAAATTCAAAAAAACGTTTAACGCGCGATTCGATTTGACTGATTGAAAAGGGTTTGGTAATAAAATCGAACGCCCCCTTCTGCATAGATTCCACCGCCCGATCAATCGTTCCATAAGCGGTAATAACCATGGCTCCAATGTTGGGGTAAATTTCCTTGGCCCTGCCTACCAGTTCCACGCCCTTAATACCCGGCATCATCAAATCGGTGATTAAAAGATCGAACGCCTCTTCTTTTAAAATAGAAAGCGCTTCGTTGCCAGAAGATGCTATTTTTACCTTATATCCTCCCGATTCCAGCGTTTCTTGTAACACCATGCGCAAATGTTCATCGTCGTCAACGACAAGAATCTTCTGAACGTCCATATTGCTCCTTTTCCTGCAAGCAATTATTGGTTAAAAAATACTTCCACATTAAAAGAATTAAATTGTTAGGTATCGGTTGAAATTGCGGATTCTTTAGAGGTTGCACGCGCTATCCCTTTTGCCGCTGGTAGGAATTTAAGGCCTGTTTATTTTTAATTTTATTGCGTAGTTCTTTTTCTCTGGCCGCTACCGATAAATTCGCCTCTTCGGGCCGGATCTCTTTCAGAATTTTTTTTAGTCGATGCACTTCTTCCTGCAACATTTGTATCTCTTCTTTCAGACGCTGATTTTCCGTTTTGAGCTGCAGTTCGTAAGAAGCGCGCTCAAAAAGAGAGATAATCTGATCGATCCGAAAAGGTTTAATCATATAATGAAACGAAAATTCACGCATGGCCTGAATGGCGTATTTGATGTTGTGGTAACCGGTCATTATGACAATGATCAACTCAGGAAATTGTTCGAGCAGCCGGATGCCCAGATCGATGCCGTTCATTTTTTGATAGCCGAGATCAAGGTCTAAAAGAGCCAGGCCCAGCGAAGCGGTTTTCACTTTATCAAGCGCCTCTTCAGGGCCGGAGGCGGTAATCACGCGAAATTGGTGTTCTACCAGTCCTTCAGAGATCATCTCTAAAATGGCCGGGTCATCATCTACGATTAATATTGTTTTTTCATTAAACACTTTTTACCTCAAAAAAAACGTCCTCTTTCCTTTATTACTCGTCGGTTCTCTCCCCGTTTTAATGATTGGTTGCAAAATCAGCCTGTAATTCATCAAATAAACGGAGCCACAGTTGATTGATGATATCGTATCCTTCTTTACCAGATTGCGGATAGCTGATGGAAACATATTTTACATTAATCTCAACCTGGTCGTCCTGTCTATTAAAGTTGCTTTCAATCTCTTCTTTTAAAGCGCTGCATAAACTCTCGATGGTAAACAGGTCGGCATTGGGAAAGATAAAAAAGGCCGTATCGAGCGTCAGCCATATCACGTCGCCCAGTTGCCCGAGTCTTTTTTCGAATACTTGCTGATAGGTCTGTACGGTGTCCTGCAGAGCAACAGAGGAGATCATTTCCTGCCACAATTGAATGCGGAAGATGGCAAACGAAACGGGGAATAGCCCTAAACGCGCTTCGTTGATTCGATCTTTAATAATTTTACTGATAATATTTTCACCGCCTCGCTTATGCGTTTTAAGAGGCCCAAAAACGTGAAAAATAGGCGCTACCAGATTGACAAAGCTCTCCAGCAACGTTAATGTAGATTCGGAAAGATCGTCTTCGCTCTGATAGATATGAATGATTAAAAAGCCGTTAATTTGTTCATGAAAGCGGAACGGCAACAGGTACAGCGTTTTAAAGGCGCTTTCCAGTTCGAAGCGCTCGTTGCCAATCTGAATGCGGGAGCCAAGATTTTTAAACGCCGAGGTTCTTTCTTTACGAATAACGAAATTATTGATGGGCGTAAACAGATTGAAGCGAAAACGATCCTTAAGATTTTGATCGAAGTTGCGGCTCTTTACGATCTGGAACTTTTCTTCGTCTTCTTTAAAACGCGCCACGCCCACATGCGGTATTTTTAGATACTCCACACAGGTATCGAGAATCATATCCAGCGCAATACTAAAGTCGTTCACCTGATTGATCAGGGAGACGACTTCGGTCAATTGAAGCGCGGCTTCGCTAATATTTAAGTTTTTATCGGGCATATTCGCCTCTGAATTTAAGTTTTACTTCCGGGAACAAAAATATCGTAATTCAGGTCTTCCGTCCCTTTTAACGATTCGACGATTAATTCATCTTTAAAACGGTATATTTTAACGCTCCTCAATGTTTCGTCCGAATGAAAACCCAGGCCATTGATATCGATATGGACATTGGGAAAGAGACTGCCCTCAACAACAACCTCCTTTAACATCCGTTCTTTGGCGGCCTCCTTTTGCAGTACGATCTCCTCGTCGTCCAGCTGCATGAGGCGGGCCTTGAGTCGTTTAATTTCGTTTGCAATAAATTCCATTTCCGCTATTTTTTCTTCGGAAATGGTTTTAACCTGTTTTTTAATGATTTCCAGAAATTTCAGTCGTTTTTCCAGGGTGGAAAGGCGCAGAGCCATGTCGGTACGCATGCGGCTTAATTCCCACAATTTTTTTTGCGAACTGTTTTGCGCCAGAGAAAAAATCTTCAGTTCTGTGTAAATATTGCGATCCGAACCGACCGTTACGGCGTGAATGCCTTTTTCCGAAGTTATGCTTCCTCCGCGGATCTGTCCTTCCTTTCCTTTAACGATCACTCTGCCGCCAGCCGAAACATTGCAATTAATAAGATAGTGCGAAACCATGACGTCGCCGCGCACGCCCACGGTGGCATCCTGCACAAAACCGCAGGTAAAATTGCCGGCCGCTAATATTTTTGCCCGTTTTTTCCCCACTACCCCGTATTTAACGGTAACATCACCCTGCTGGGAATAAATATGGGCGGCTTCCACATTGCCGTTAATAACGATGGAGTCCCGCGCCTCTACTTTAAATCCGGAACGAACGTCGCCCTCGATGATAACAGGGCCGGTAAACTTAATATTGCCGGTGCCGTAGTTCACATCGCCTTTGATGTGCAACACTTTATCGACATGCACCTTACCATTTTGTAAATAAGCGGACCCCGTAATGGCGGCGCGCAATTCCAATCCGTCTTCCGAAATCTCAGTGTTCTTGCCGGCTGGCAGGGCTATGTCTCTGCCCCAGGAGGGAATTTCTTTCCCCGTAACCGTCAGGCCATTTTGTCCGCTTTCTGCCGGTATTTTACGGGCCAGAACCTGGTGTTTTTGCACCGGAACAAAGTGTAAAGCCTTTTTAAAATCGATGCGCGCTGTTTCGTCTTTTTCCGCTTTTGTTGCGTCCCCATGGCCTTTAAGAGGAATTTCCCACACCAGCTGTGCGTCTTTGCCTTTAACAGGCGGTTTTCCCTCGGCAATTAACGCTTCGTACACCGGTTCCTTGCGCCGGGCAATTTCATCCAGCGTTTCGAGCTTTACGCCTTGTTTAATGCCGGCCGTTCGTAATCCGAATAAAATTTCTTCTCGCGAAGGAAACAGTGCGCCCTTGATGGGGATGGTTAAAAAGGCTTTAAGTTCATCTTTGCTGATCGTGATTCTAATTTTTTCCACAATAATTAACCTGTTGCTGCATGTTTTTTGATTTCGGTCGTTTCCTCAAAATCGAACAAAATCTGTGCAACTTTACCGCAGCTGCATTCATAGATAATGCCTATCAATTCTTCGCCGTTTAGCACGGGCGTGATTTTACCCTCGGTATGCGTTTCCGAAACCTGCATGGCATGTTCAATTTTCCGTTTTTGACCAACCACCACCTGATCGCGTTTGATCACTTTTGCCTTTGCAGGTTTAACGCGTTCAATATTTTTAAATATCAGACTTTGATCGCGGTTAAAAAGCCCTTCATTCTTCATGTTTTCCCACTCTCATTTGAAATATTTATCGATCGATTCCTGTGTAATTTCATTTTGTCTGACAAAATCTTTCGTATCGGTTAAAACATCATCGCTTAGTTTCTTTTTTGTTTCGTTTTCGATGGCCTCTATGATGTTTTTACCAAAGATCGTATTTCCCTTAAGGCGTATCGATGAATTAAACAGCTCCATAAATTTTTCGTTGATGGCTTTTAAAATGCGCTTTACATATTCCAGCTGCTGGCTGGTAATATCCTGAAACTGGAAAGCATAAAATATCTGGTGGATTTCTTCCTGAATATCATCGACGGTTTTAACATTTTGCAGTGTGTCTTTTTCTTTAATGATATCTTTCTTAAGTGACTCTAATTGTTCCATAATGCGTTCGAGGCGATCCAGGACTTCTTTGGTTGCCATCTCTGTTGTCTGGTTTATTCTGGTTAAATTGTCCGCTGCCGAAGGCACTTTATTGGCCGTATCGCGCATGAAGGCGTTGCCTTCCAACATTAAGGGAATCAGGTCCTCGATAAATATCAACACATCGCTGACAACAGTAACAACCTCATCATCCGTTTTCAAAGATTTTTTTAATTGTTCGATCCTTGACATTAGCTGGTCCAATCCTTTAGCTCCTCCCATCTCCTCCTCCAATCAGGACTTATTAAACAGCTCCATAATTTTTTTTCGCAAAATTTCCGGCGTGAAAGGCTTGATGATATAGGCGTTAACGCCTACCTGTATGGCCGTCAACACATCTTCTTCCATCCCCCGCGTGGTAATCATCATGATAGGCAGTTCTTTAAACCGCGGCAGTTTGCGAACTTCCTCCACTAATTCTTTGCCATTCATCTCCGGCATATTCCAGTCGGTCACTAACAGATCGAATGGCGCCTCGTGCAACTTTTCCAGAGCGTCCAGGCCGTTCTGGGCCTCTTCGAATTCTTTTACGCCCAGTTGCTTTAAAGAATTGGCGATGATTCTGCGCATAGTCGGAGAATCTTCAACAAATAGAATCCGTTTGTCCTCAAACATAACCAATCCTCGAGTTTTTATTTTCCTTTCATTCAAAAAATGTGCCACTTATCTGCAATCAGGAAAATCAGATTGAAAGGCCTTGTTTTTACGTGCCTCCTCTGCTCCATTCGTTGATAACAGAAGAAATTTTTTCCTCCTGCGGGAAAATTTATTCCATTATCCAAAAAGCGCCTATTCTGGTCTCGTCGAAGTAAAAGTTTAAAACGTACTCCACCGGTAGATCATTAACATGAAAGATATGACAGCAGCTCGGCAAACCGATTTTAAAGGGCGTGTCCGGAACCATATTGGCCATCAGATTTCCGGCAATGGTATTGCTGATTTCTTTTAAGCCGTCAGTCACCGCATTGTCGTCATCCACAATATCGCCAATCACTTCGGTTACCAGTTGAGGGGCAAAATGCCGTTCATAAATTAATACCAGTATGCCTTTAAGTGGTTCTGAAACTTTGATGAGTACCAGATAATCGCCCGGCGAAAAGCTCTCTGCCGGACGTTGCATGCGAACTTCCATCAGTTCCTGAAAGAAAAGGTGTTCTGAAGCCTCGGCGATGGCTTTTTCCAGCGCCATTTCTACTGTTTCTTGCCGCATAAACTTCCCTCCTTTCAGGCAAATTGCAAAACATCGTGCAGCGTCTGATAAACTTCTGTAAATTTCAACGGTTTGCCGAGCACGGCGCGCGCATGCTCCTGCAGAAGCGCTTTTTCACTGGCCTGATTTTTTAGACTGGTGATAATAACCACCGGCAGGTGATTTAAAGCGGGCGAGGCCTTAATTTTTTTAAGCAGGGTAACGCCGTCCATTTCAGGCATATTCAAATCGCTAAAGACAATATCTATCTCCTGCCTTTGTAGTACATCTAAAGCCTCTTTGCCGCTTGCGGCCTCAAAAAACTCGGCATCTTCCAGGCCGCATATTTCGATGCTTTTTTTGATGAGAATCCGTGCCGTCGCAGAATCATCCACGATAAGTATTTTAACCATTGTCCCCTCCTATGTTTAAAAATTACAAAACTTTTGGGGAGCGTCCCGGCGAGGTGATGACAATTTTCCCATTGTTCACGCATACACTCACCGTTCGGCTGTAATTGAATCCAACATCTTCGGCAATGGCGCCCAGCTTAAATCGCCACAGGTGTTTTCTAATGGCCAGCACATTTCTTTTACCAATACTGAATTGACCGTTGCGGTCCAGCATATTGGCTCCGCCTGCCAATTTAATCCATATCTGGCCGTTCTTTTTGATTCCCATGCCTTTTAATTTTCGGATTAAGTGACTGATGGCGGTATCCGCAAAATATCCGGGCTTTTGTTCGGCCTTGCGGACGTTGACGGTTGAATCTGGCAAGGCCACATGCGCCATACCGGCAATTTTCAATTCTGGCGCATAAAAAATAACCGCCACACACGAGCCCAGAGCAAAGGTTTTAATGCTGTCTTCAGGCCGGTTCGATATCACAATATCTCCCACGCCGCAAATCAACTGGGCCATCACAGAGTTCCGTTCAGATAGGCGTTAATGATTTCCGGGATTTGATTGATATCTGCCAGACGCTCCGCTCCTCCCCGGGCAAAAGCTTCGCGCGGCATTCCAAACACAACGGACGACTTCCGGTCCTGGGCCACTGTGCGCGCCCCGGCGCGTCGCATTTGTAGCAGGGCCTCGGCGCCGTCGTTGCCCATGCCGGTCAGCAACACACCGATGGCTCTGGCGCCGGCATGCCTGGCCACAGAACGAAAGAGCACATCCACAGAAGGCCGATGCCCGTTCACCGGCGCGCCTTTGCGACAGATGACACGATATTCCAGGCCGAAACGCACCAGCTGCATGTGGTAATCGCCCGGGGCGATCAGCGCCAATCCCGGCTCCACGCGCGCTCCTGTTCGCGCCTCTTTTACGCGAATTTCACATTGCTCATCCAACCGCCTGGCAAACATGGAAGTAAAAGGCGGCGGCAAATGTTGTACAATCAACACGCCCGGGGACTCCGCCGGCAGAGCGCACAAAAGCCGGCGTATGGCCATAATGCCGCCGGTCGAAGCGCCCACGGCAATGACATGATCCGTTCTTGTCAAAGAACGCTTCGGCTCTATTGTATTAATCGTTGACTTCGGATTTTTTTTAATCGGCGGGGATATTCGGGAGCGCGCCGCCCATTTTACTTTTTCCCGCAATTCCGCCATCATTAAATTTAAACCATTTCTGATGTTCTTATGTGGTTTTAAAATGAAATCTACCGCACCCAGAGCCAGCGCTTCCAGGGTTATTCTGGAATTTTTCTCTGTTTGAGAGCTAACCATCACCACTGGCAGGGGATGACTGGCCATCAGTCTCTTTAAGAATTCAATGCCGTTCATGCCCGGCATTTCCACATCCAGGGTCAGAACATTGGGATTGTACTTTTTGATTAAGGACGCCGCCTTCAAAGGATCGGAAGCCACAGCCAGCACTTCGATTTGCGGATCTTCCTGCAATCCCCTGCGCAAAATCTGGCGGCTTAACGCCGAATCATCGACAATCAGGACGCGTGCTGTGGTCATATCACTCCTCTTTCCGGTAAATGGCGGGACGAACATATTTAAAATATCTATTTCCGGGCGGAATGCTTTCGGAGTGCCCTAACATCAAATAACCGCCTGGCGCCAGATAACGGTAGAATTTTGCGATTAGACTGGCTCTGGTTTCCTGATCAAAATAAATCATGACATTGCGGCAAAAGACGACATGAAATTGCTTTTTAAAAGGAAAATGGGGACGCACCAGATTCAAGCGTTTAAATAAAATGAGGCGTTGAAGCGCCGGCTTTATCTGAAAGTTGTTTTCATCCACGGGTAAAAAATATTTTAACCGATAGGCGGAAGGCAGATGCTGCACATTTTCCCTGTCGTAAATGCCGATTTGCGCCCGGTTCAGAGCCGCTGTGGAAATATCTGTTGCCAGGATGGCCGCTTTCTCGGCCGCCGCAGTTTCTCCAAGAACCTCGATCAACTCCATGGCCATCTGGTAGGGTTCTTCGCCGCTGGAGCAGCCTGCCGACCAGAGATGCAGTCTGGAATGTCGGCCAGCGCTCTCCATTAGTTGCGGCAGGGCTACCTTTTTAAGAAACTCAAAGTGCGGCGCCTCGCGATTGAAAAAAGTGTGGTTGGTGGCTATACGGTTAATAAATGTATTCAGCGCGCGACCGCTTGCATCATTTTTCAGGAATTTGAGATAATCTTCAAAATTGACGAAGCCGTGTTCTCGTAAAACCGACTGCAGCCGGGCAAGCACCAATGAGCGCTTTTGCGTAGTCAGCACAATACCGACGCGTCGGTGAACCAGTTCGCTAATTTTATCAAACGCTTCATCCGTTAACAGCGGGGCTTCTGTTTTCATGCGCGCCTCGTTTTGTTAGAACTCGCCAAAATCGTCATCGTTCAGGTCAAAACTATCGCCGTTGTTTCCTATATTTCCGTTGCCGTTAGAGCCCGGCCATTGTTTGCGGCCCTGGCCTACCTCCACCGGCCGGTAATGATCGGCGGCGGTGACCGATTCCTGCAACTTAAAAGCGGTCAATTTAAAATGACCGATCATCTTTTGCAGGTAGGTGGCCTGACTGGAAAGCTCATCTGCGGCCGCAGCGCTTTGCTCGGCGCTGGCGGCATTGGCCTGAGTAACGTTGTCAATTTGCTTTAATGATTCCCGTATCTGTTCTATTCCCTCGGCCTGTTCGGCGGAAGCGCTGGTTATTTCGTCGATCAGATCGCTTACGCTGGTGATGTTCTGGATGATGGACTGCAAGGCACTGGCCGTTTGATTGGCAATTTCGCTGCCGTATTTAACCTTTTGTGTAGAATTTTCAATAAGTTGTTCGGTTTCTTTAGCCGCCTTGGCGCTGCGCTGTGCCAGATTGCGAACCTCTTCGGCCACCACGGCAAAGCCTTTTCCGTGCACGCCGGCCCTGGCTGCTTCCACGGCGGCATTTAAAGCCAGTAAATTGGTCTGAAAGGCTATTTCATCAATCACTTTGATAACCCTGTAAATTTGACTGGAAGAGTCGTTGATGGCCTGCATGGCCTGGAGCATTTCGGCCATTTGTCGGTTACCCTCTTCGGCTGCCTTTTGAGCGATCGAAGAAATTTCATTGGCTTTGGCCGCATTTTCCGAATTTTGTCGGGCCTGCGAGGCAATTTCTTCGATGGAAGCGGTGGTTTCCTGCAACGAGCTGGCCTGCTCCGTTGCCCCCTGCGAAACGGCCTGACTGGAATCGGCCACCTGATTGGCGCCGCTTTGCATTTGCTCCACGGCCGTGGCAATGGAAGCAAGCACTTCGTTTAACGCCTTTAACGACTGATTCAACGCATCTTTCATCTGGCCGTAATCGCCCGGGTGATCCGCCTCGATTTTCGCCCGCAGGTCGCCTTCGGCCAGTTTCTGCAACGCGTGTTTAATTTCGTTTACCGGCCCGGTCATGGCTTCCAGCGTCTGATTAAATCCATGTAAAATTTGACGATAGGCGCCTTCCAGCTTTTGCGCATCGCTGCGGTATTTAAGATTTCCGGCTTTGGCCTGTTCAACCAGTTCAATGCTCTCTGTGATCAGAGCCTTAAGATTGGTTTGAATGGTCGTAATGGCCACCGTCAATCCGGCCAGGTCGCCCGGCAATTCCTTTATGGAGCGCTCCAGATTCCCGCGCGCATATTCGTTTAAAATGCCGATCGTTTCTTTTATGGGATTGGTCAACATATCCAGCGCGTGATTCAAATTGGCGAGCACTTCTGCATAAACGCCGGACAATTGGCTGACCTCGCAACGGGCTTCGATGGCGCCATTTTGCAGATGGGTAATGACCGCTTCCAGTTCGTTTACCATCTCTTTTAAACTGCCCTTGACTTCATTCAGGGCGCTTCCGAGCACATCGTTTTCGGAAAGGGTTTCTATTTCAACTTCAATGTCGCCTTTGGCCAGCGCTCTGGCCGCTTCCACCTTTTGGCGGATGGCCTGCGACATCTTTTGGAAGGCCTCCACCAGAGCTCCCAGTTCATCGTGATGGGGATAGGTTATTTGCACCTCTAATTGCCCTTCAGAAAGCCGTAACGCCGCTTCTTTCAAATGGGTTAAAGGGCGGGTGATTTTTTGCGTTATTTTGATCAGAAAAATTATTATGGCTAAAACGCCCAGAACGGAGAGCAAAAGTAAAATATTGGTGGCATTGTTCAACGCTTTATTGCGGCTTTCTAAAGTTTGTCCAACGATTACCTTACCGATGGTTTTTCCGCCTGACGTAACCGGTAATTTCAGAAACAGATTGTTGTTGCTCTGCCATAGTTCATCATCATTGTGAGCATCTTCATGACTTACGTTTTCGATGCCATAGGCAAACAACACGTCTCCTTTATCGTCATAAACTCTGACGGACGAAATATTCCGATCGCGCACAAAGCCGGACAGAGCCTCTTTAATTAAATCACGATCGCCAAACTCCACGCCCGTTTTTACAGCTTCCACCGCCAGGTGCCCAATGATTCGATGCGAGGATTGTAAATTCTGATCCAGGGCAGAAAGCGTAATTTTGCGTATGATCAACACCCCTCCTATGATCATGAACAAAATGGTCGGGATAAGTAGCAACAGTACTTTATTTCTGATATTTTGTCTGGAAAACCACATGGTCCCTTCCTTTCCTGATTATGCTCATTGTAAAACCTGAGTAATGCCCAGTTTTTGCTGAAACTCAGGCGTAAATTTTGCCGCGAGCTCCGGCTTAAATTTTAAATTGACCACAATTTTCAGCTTTTTGTCATCCTTTTTGCACAGGGTCAAAAAAGCGCCCTTCTCCCCGTATTCTTCCGAGCTCGTTACAACCATAAGCTCCCGTTCATTGGCCCTTGACAGGATATAAAGCATGCTCGATTTATTCCTAAACATCGTATCGTCATAAATAATCAGGATGCTTTTCTTTTTTACCATTTTCACTTTCGTTCCGATGTCGCGCGTATCTTCCACAGGAAAGAGTTTAACGGTAAACTTGGTTATGGCCGCCGCGCGTCTGATGTCTTTTTGCTCGGCCTCCATGACTTGTTTAGGGATGAGAATAGAGACCTGCTTTTCATCGGGGAAAATTTGTTTGATGGCGTAAAAATACTGTAGCCAGGTTACCTTACCGCCAAAAGAATATTGTATGAACAGCAACAAACCGATAATGATTAAACTCCATTTTTTCACTGGACACCTCCTGAAATCGATATGGTTGTTTAATTGTAGTTTTTTGTTCTCCTACGACAGGACGGCTTCCTTTTTATTGATTCCTTCCATTTCTTCCTCAAACAAAAACTTTTCCATGTTTATGATAATTTTAACCGAATCGCCAACCCGGGCGAGTCCTGCGATAAAGCGGTTTTGCGATCCTTTTTTGATTTTTGGGGGATCCTGAATTTGCGCCGGCGGGATATTCAACACTTCATTGACCGTATCCACAATGAGTCCCACACTTTTGTCGTTGATACTCACCACGATGATGCATGTACGGTCGTCATAGTCCCGCTCATCGAGCTGGAAGCGCATCCTGACGTCGATCACCGGAATAATTTTGCCCCGCAAGTTAATCACACCCCGGATATATGGAGGAACATCCGGAATAGTCGTTATTCGCTGAATGCCGATAATTTCCACTACATGGCGAATGGCCAGCGCGTATTCCGCATCATCCAGTTGAAAGCAGAGATATTTATCTTTTTGCGTTTCTTCTTCCCTTACGGCTGTAACTTCATTTTCTACCATGCAAAGCCCTCCATATTAAATTTTAATCGTCTCCGCCAGCTTAATCAGAATGGCTAAATCGAGGATAAAACAGATATTGCCATCGCCTAAAATGGCGCAGCCAGAAACGCCTTCTAATCTTCCCAGGTAGTCTGGCACAGGCTTGATGACCACCTGTTGCTGCCCGATGATCTCTTCCACCCAAAAGCCGACGGTCTGCTGCTGGGTTTGTGTCACCACTACAATGCCTTCATCGATTGCCCGCACGCCTGCCTGAAGGTTATGTAATTGTTCCAGGCGAATCACAGGGATGATTTCATCGCGCACTTTAATGATTTCCTGCCCATCGATCAGGTCCATTACCTGCTGTTTGTGCACGCGTAGCGATTCGCGAATATCCAGAATGGGAATGGCGTAGATGGTATCGCTTACGCGCAACAACATGGCGTCAATAATTGCCGTGGTAAGCGGAATTTTCAAGCGGATGGTCGTCCCCCTTCCCGATTGAGAGGCAATGGAGATGTGTCCCCGAATTTTTTCCACATTTTTTTTAACAACATCCATGCCCACGCCGCGGCCGGAAATATTGGTGATTTTTTCAGCGGTGGAAAAGCCTGGCATAAAAATTAGGTTATAAATCTCTTCTTCTGTCAGGCTCTGTTTGTTTTCGTTGACCAGCCCTCGTTTTCTGGCCTGTTTTAATATCTTTTCTTTATCCAGCCCGCGACCGTCGTCTTTTACCTCTATCCAGACCTCTCCACCCACGCGGTCGGCGCGCAACACAAGATGGCCGGCAGCCGATTTACCCTGTGCAACGCGTTCTGCTTCCGGTTCAATTCCATGATCGATGGCATTTCTGAGGATGTGTACCAGCGGATCGGAAAGATGCTCAATAATGGAACGATCCACCTCCGTATGGCCGCCGACGATTTCGAGCTCCACTTTTTTTTCTTTTTTTAAAGAAATATCTCGCACCAGACGGCGCATCTTGCCAAAGAGGCCGTTCAAAGGAATCATGCGCATGGAGGTGGCAATATCTTGCAGTTCGCGGATGTTTCTTTGCAGGTAGGCAACGGCCTGCTCAAGCTCTTCCGATTCGGAAAGATTCAACGCGGGATGGTGCGTAATCATGGATTCGGCAATGACGATCTCGCCCACCAGGTCCATCAAACGATCCAGCTTCTGCACATCGACGCGCACCATCTCGTTTGCTTTAGCGCTGGTCTGCGGCGCCTCGAGCTGGGTTAGAGCCTGATTAAGCTTATGTTCGTCTTTCTTTTGCGCATCAGGAGCAATACGCTTTGTGTCATTTTGTTCGCTTTGTGCAGCCGGCTGAGGCTGGGGAATCATCTCTTTCATCAAATCGATCAAACCCAATTTACCGGGAATGGCGGGCGATTGCCCTTCTGCCAGATTAAGAACAGCCGCCCGCACAAAATCAACGATTTTAAGGATCAGAGAAACCTGTTTGGGCTGAAGGTGCAGTTCATGGCTGCGGGCGCTTTCAAAAATGGTTTCCAGTTGATGCGTAACTTCGGCAATATCATGATAATTTAAATAGCCGGCATTGCCTTTCAAACTATGCAGCGCTCGGAATGCACTCTCTAAAAACTCCTGCTTAGCCGGTTCTTTTTCCAACTTTAATAGATCCTGTTCCAGCGCATCGAGCAGTTCCGTACTTTCGGCCACAAACTGGACGATCAAATCATCCGTAATCTCAAATTCCTTTAAATTAAAAGAAGAGCGTTTTGCCTCCGCTGGATGTTCTTCCCGGGGAGTTCCCGTTAAATCGCCGCTTGTCTTAAGAGCCGAGGTCAACGTTTCAAGACGCGCGATCAAATTTTCAAAATTACCGCTAAATCCGCTCTCGGAAAAGTGTTGTTTTACATAGTCAAACAGACGACTTAACTCATCACAAACCTCAAGCAGGATATCCGTATGTTGTTTATTGACCAGCGTATGATGTTTACGGATGTGATCAAGCAAGGATTCTGCGTGATGCGTTAGCCGAGTAATGAGCGAGAACTTTAAAAACCCGGCGCTTCCTTTAATCGAATGAAAAACTCTGAAAAGCTCATCAATAAATTCCCCGACAATTTCCCCCCTGCCCGCCACGGCTTCTTCAATCTTCAATAAATTGCCTTCTGCCCGTTCAAGTCCTTGCTGGCCTTCGTTCACAAAATCGATGATAATTTCTTTATCTTCCGGGGACAATGGCATCTCTGGGCTCCCAAATTTTTTCATGCATTTTCAACCGTTTGCTGCACATAATTGGACATTTTATTAAAACTTTTTTCAGATATGTTTGAGAGCATCTTAAAATCATTGGTAAACCGTAACCGGCCGGTAATCGGATCGATAAAAATTAATACATGATCCAGGGGCTTAGAGACCTTGACCACATGAGCCGGCGTTGCAATAATCACGCCCGGTTCAATGCGCCCCATTACCTTTACAAAAGGAGGCGCGGTATTTTTTATCGCCCGTTGACAGTTAATGAGATAGGATTTATATGCCAGGTATTCCGCGAATAACCTTTCGTATTTTTTCACACTTTCTTCGTATTGTTCAAAAGTAAGTTTTAAAGAGTTAAAAAGACGAATGATGGAACTATCGAGCATCACTCTGGTTTTTCCGGCATCTTTTAACCGCATAAAATAGCCCATCAAAGTTTGCTTTTCCTTTTCCAGTCGATCTTTTATCTCTTTAATCTCGAACTCCTGGCTTTTTAATTTTTTTTCGCTTAATTGAATTTGATGACGGAATGAATCCACATCGTCTTCTTTGATATAAGAGGGGCCCAAAAATATTCGTGATTTTCCACGAATATGATTGGTAATGATCCCCTTTTGACAGCGGATTTCTGAACTTTCAATAAAATTGGCCCACACTTCGTCGTGCGCAATGACCAGTGAATTATGAATCCCCTCGCTTACCAACACTCTGTCTTTGGCATGGACGCGATAGTTTCTGATATAAACCGTAATCACCTTGCCCTTGCTTATAATTCGGCTTGATTCTATTTCTTTGGTGTTGTCAATGCCCTCCAGCGCCTGAATATTTCCTGCTGCTTTAACAAAGGACGAACGGATGGCGCCCAATACAAACACATTAGAAGGAGATTCCAGATAAGAATTGCTGTGGATGTCGCCGGTAACTTTGAAGGCAATCTCTTCGTCCACTTTGCCGTGTATTTCGCCCATGCCTTTTACCGTCAACACCGGATACACATGAACTTTCCCGTCTTTGGTGCGGTGGGCGCTTCCATCTATCAAAGCCACGATTGAATTTTGATAGACGCTGGTGTTTTTGCCACAAAAGATGTCGTAGTTCTTTAAGTTCAGATTACATTTTTTTTCAATATGCCCATCCGGGTATTTTAATATTTTGGTAAACGGCTTTTGAACTGAAAGCAAGACGGTATTTCTTTTTACCGAGAATTTTTCTTCAAAGGTATCGAAGGGTCTTCCGGCCAGAATGTCTTCTAAAATTTGGCTTTCAAAGGCTTCCAATCCAAAAGCGACATTAAAGACCGGAGGTTCATCCCGATAAAAAGCGCGGGCCACCGGAATCTGAACGATATCCGTTCGGCCCAGCAGGGGAAAACACCCCGGCAGAATGCCTTCTGTAATACCAGCGCGCTTCAAGACGGCCAGTAATTCTCCGCTCGTGATTGTTTCTCTTAACTTTTCTGCCAGTATTAGTTTACCGTCCATTAATGAGATAATTCGGAGTCCTTCATCTATTTGCTTTTTGTTATTCAAAATACGCCTCCAGCTTGTTAATCAAAACATTGGTGGCTGTTAAATACGCGCGGAAATTTCTTATCTTTTCTCTGTATTTTTCTTCCGGATATTCGATCAGCGCTTCCAGATCCATACATGCGTTTAGTACTTCGAATAATTCTTCCGCATTGAACGGCTTTTTTAATTCCCCGTTGTGCGGGAATCTCTTTGCGACCTGGTACTGCTTGCTGAATGATTTGGAATACATAATAAAAACAGGCGCTTTTTCCTCTTCATCGTTTTGAATAAATTCTTTTATGATCTGCTGCAGATCCACAGAACTCATTTCCACATTTACAAACACCGCTTTAATGGTCTTTCTACCCGGTAGGTTTTGGGGTCTTGCCCAATTTTGCATGATTAAATACTCGATGTTCAAAGCCGCGGCCACCTGCATGAACAATTGAATGGTTGTCTCGTCATTATCGATAAGCAATATTGTTTGCGCCATACGTCGCCTCCTTTACTCCAAAAGGTCGAATGAAATGCCCATTTTTTAAACAATTTTCACCCTTTTTCTTCAAAAAGATCAGAAATTGACCACTCGCCATTAAACATAATTTATCACTTTAAATGCTGGGGAAGGGTGGAGTGTAAGAGTATAAGAGTATAAGAGGGTAAGAGGGGTATATTGGCCCCTTCAAAGGTGAGACAACTGAAAAGTAGAGAATAAAAAAAAACAAAGTTTTTCTTTTTGGGCGATAATATTTAAGTCCATTCAGGAACCCATCCTGTAAGATTCTTTTAAAGAAGCGCCAACTTTTGCCGAATGAGAAATTACTAATTAAAAAATTTTTCGGTGCAGGTAAAATATTTAATTATGAATAATAACAACAATTCTAATGCGCAATTTAGTCTGTTCATAATGACTGATTTCCTTGCCCCATGTTTGTTATTTATTAATCGATTAATCAAAAACAATAAGCGGTTCAATGTTGAATGAAGTCTATCCTGACAAATCGCTTTAATTTAAGGATGAAGAAAGTTTAGGAACGGATTCATGAACGACATTTTATTCATCAATTCCCGAGTGAACGGATTTCTTCAACTTAAAAATATTTTACAAAAAGAAGAAAGAAAATTCGTTGAGGTTACGCCCCCCTTCACCGCCCTTGATGAGCTGCAGAAAGACTCTTTTGCTTTGATTATCATCGATACTGAATCGTATCCTGCAAAGACGAATGTATTAGAGCAGATCAAAAAACAAAGGCCCGAAACCCAAATCATCCTCATCGCCAATGGAAAGGCGCCACAGCCAGGCCGGGCGTCGCTTTGTGATTTCGTTGTTGACGCCGAATGCGCCGATGGATTTGAAAAAACTGTGGAAAAGGCTTTGAAAATCTGGCAATTAATGAATGAAAATAAAGCGCTGCAAAGCGAAAATATTCGCTATCAGCAGCGCCTGGAAGAGTTGATTGAAATCCGCTCCAGAACCACAAGGCAAAGCGAGGCGTCTTTCCGGCTGATGTTTGAAAACAACCCCATGCCCATGCTCATCTTTGATATCAAGAGCCGTAAAATTATTACGGCCAACCATTCGGCTTCTCTGCTTTATGGCTACACCTTTGATGAATTCATCTCTATGAAAATTGATCAATTATTTGTGCAGCCGGATGAAATTTTATGTTTAATTCCGCAGGACTACAACGAAGCTCTGATTCAACAAACCAAAGAACTAACTCATCAACGGAAGGACGGCAATTTAATAGAAGTGGAGGTATTAAGCCATTCTCTTACCTTTCACGGCCGTCAAACCTGCTACATCATGATCAAAGAGATCACTGCGCAAAAAAAGACTTTGGATGCATTAACGGCTTCCGAAAAAAAGTTCAGGATGCTGTATAAAAACTTAACTCAGGGTGTGTTTAATTTAACGCCCGATAAAAAAATAACCATGATCAACAAAGCGGCGCGTAAAATATTTCATTTTCCTGATGATAAACGCCGCTTTTCATTAAAGGATTTTGCAGACCTGAAAATTTACAACACGTCGGGCAAACGCGTAAAAATCGAACAATTTCCCCCATTCGTCGCCCTGGAAAAAGGCCTACCCTTAACCAACCATATTCTGAAAATCCGTTATTTGCCCCGAAGAAGCAAGTGGATTGTAATGGACGCCATTCCGATTATTGAACACAATACGGTAAAAGAAGTGTTCGTCTATATTAATGATATTACGCCGCTTAAAAAAGCGGAAAAACTGTTGCGCTCCAACGAAAAAAAACTACGCGCCATCCTTGACGCCCTGCCCGATCAATTGATGCTATTAACCATTGACGGGACGATACTGGAAGTTAAAGACGGCGAGTTTTTTAACGTGGAACCCCATTTGATCCTTGGTAAATCATTTTTTGAGTTGGTTGCCCAGCCCATTGCTCAACGATTTTACAACATGCTGCGTCTGACCAATCGAACGGGCGAAATTCAAACATTTGAATTTCAGCATCAGGTAAAAGGAAAATTAAAACATTTCGAAGCGCGCTTGAGTAAAAGCCATGAAAATCAGATATTGTGCCTTTTAAGAGATATTTCGGAACGCAAAAAATATGAAACCGATTTGCAAAAAAGCGAGAACCGCTTTCGCATACTCTTAGAGTCCACATTTCAGGCAATCATTTTAATTGACATTCACGGGCGCATTAACCTGGTCAATTCAAAAACAGAACAACTGTTCGGTTACTCCCGCGACGAGCTCCTTTTAAAACCTGCCGATACGCTGCTGCCTTTTAGCTTAAGAGGCAAGGATAACATTCTTAATCAGAGCCGTTTCAGACATCTCGAAGATATCCGGGCGACTAAATCCGTGGAATTAACGGGCATGCGCAAAGACGGAATTGAGTTTCCCATTGAAATTCAACTGACGCCTGTGGAAATGTTGGACGGTCCTTTTGTGATGGGCGTAATTTCAGACCTGTCAGAAAAGAAAAAGTTGGAAGCGAGAATGCGGCGCATCGAAAAATTAGAAGCCATCGGCCAGTTAGCCGGAGGGATTGCCCATGATTTTAACAACGTTCTTGCCGGGATCATTGGGCTTGCAGAATTATCTTTACGCAAAATTAAAAGCGACAGTCCGGTTCGTGAAAATATTAAACTCATTATCAATAAGGCGGAAAACGCGGCCGATCTGGTTCGAAAACTTTTAATGTTTAGCCGGCAGCAAAAAATTTCGCTGCAAAACATCAACCTGAACAAAGTCGTCCTTTCCAACAAAAAGATTTTACAAAGATATCTGGGAGAAGATATCCATTTAATCGTTACTTTAGAAGACGACCTTCATTTAATTCACGGCGATCCCAGCGCCATGGATCAAATTTTGACCAACCTGTGCATCAACGCCCGCGATGCCATGCCGGATGGCGGTGAATTAACCATACAAACGCATAATGTTACGCTTAAAGAGAGTGAAGCGGACATCCCGCCGGGCAATTACGTTCAGCTTATTGTCGCCGATTCCGGCATTGGTATGAGCGATGAGATAAAGGCGCACATCTTCGAACCGTTTTTTACCACCAAAGAAGTGGGAGAGGGAACCGGACTGGGGCTGGCCACCGTGTACGGGCTGGTGCGCCACCACGGCGGATATATTCAGTTTGACAGCGAAATTGGCGAGGGTACTGTTTTCAGAATCTATTTTCCGGCCGTCAAGCCGCACTCGGCTGTTTCGCCGACCGAGGATTCGCAGGAAACGGAAATGGTAAGAGGAGGCAATGAAACCATCTTATTGGTGGACGATCAGATTGATATTTTGACCACGTCAAAAGACACGCTGGAATCGTATGGCTATAAAGTTTTAATATCAGGCAGCGGCGTTCAGGCGGTGGATATTTTAACCAAATATAAAGATTTGATTGATCTGGTTATCTCCGATGTGGTAATGCCTGACATGGATGGCATTGAACTGCGGATGCTTTGTCAGCAAATCAAACCGGACATCAAATTTTTACTAATGAGCGCCTTTAGCCCCAAACTGGAAAACGAAAAGGATTATTTGTTAAAACCGTTCGTTGGGCATCAACTGGCAAGAAAAGTAAGAGAAATTCTCGATTCGGATTAATATTCGAAAATTTCTTCTAATTTTTTGGCCAATTTGTTAGGCGAGAATGGTTTTGAAATATAATCGATATCTTCTGTCACCATACCTTGCTTGCTGATCGCATTATCGTCATATCCCGTCATGAACAAAATTTTGAGGTCGGGATTCTCTCTTTTAAGTATCCGGGCCAGTTTACGGCCGTTCATTACCGGCATTACCAGATCGGTTAAGATTAATTCGATGGTGTCGGCGTTTTCCTGGTAAACCCTCAGGGCCTGTTCGCCATTAGCCGCCTCCAGCACATTGTAGCCTAAATTACGCAGGGTATCGCAAATCAACTCACGCACCAGATACTCATCTTCCACCACCAGAATTTGTTCTCCCCGCCCTTTTAGATGCTTTCTTTCGCTCTCTTCTACTTCGCTGGAGGTCCTGGCTTTAATCGCCGGAAAATAGATTTTAAAGGTGGTGCCCTTGCCGATCTCGCTGTATACGGAAATATGTCCGTTGTGCTGCTTAACAATGCCATAGACGGTGGCCAGCCCTAAACCGGTGCCCTTCCCTTTTTCTTTTGTCGTAAAAAAGGGCTCGAAAATCCTTTGCTGCACCTCTTCGGACATGCCCATGCCGGTGTCCGAAACGTTGATAACCACATAATCGCCCGGGCGGACGTCGGGATGGAACCGGTTGTAGCTGCGGTCCAGTTTAATCTGCTCGGTTTCAATGATCAGTTCACCGCCCTCCGGCATGGCGTCCCGCGCGTTAACCACCAGATTCAGGATGACCTGTTCTATTTGGCTGGGATCGATCTTAATACGCCAGATTTTGGGATCAAGATTGGTTATTAATTCGATATGCTCGCCAATCAGACGATTGAGCATTTTGGAGAGTTCCTGGATGGTCTTGTTGATATCAAGAATTTTCGGCTGAACCACCTGTCTGCGACTAAAGGTCAGCAGCTGGCGCGTTAAAGAAACCGCCCGTTCGGTGGCTTTTTTCATTTGATTGATATAACTGTTGATCGAAGCGTTTTCATCCAGTTTGTTCTTTAACAGATCGATGTAGCCTTCTATGACCGTTAACAGATTATTGAAATCATGAGCCACGCCTCCGGCTAACTGGCCGATGGCCTCCATCTTTTGCGACTGACGCAGTTGCGCTTCCAGTTGTTTGCGCAGCGTAATATCGCTTAACACAGCCACCACCACCACCGGCTGCCCAGCATCATCTTTAACGGTTGAAGTGGACAGAAAAACGGTGATCTCCTTGCCGTCTTTTCGTTTGGCCCGCAGCTCGCCGTTCCACCCGCCATTAATGGAAGCCGGTAGAATATTCAGTTGGAATTCATAGCCAATGAAAGGCGAGAAAAAGAATTCGATATTGCGTCCGATCACTTCATTTCGTCTGTAGCCGAATGTGTCTAAAAACGACTCATTTACAAAAATGATTTTGCCCTCAAGATCAAACAAGCCCAGGCCCTCATTCACCTGGCGTAAGGCATGCGAAAGCATATTTCGCTCAACTTCCAGTCGTCTCAGCTCGGTAACATCTTTAAGAAAGCAAATCGCCACAGATTTTTCGGTAATTTCTGCTAATTCATTTTTCTTTAAATGCAGCTTAACGGGAGCCAGGCGGTTTTCTACGCCTTTAAGCACCAGGTCAAAGCTCACGTCGGCCTTTTCTTGATTTAATGAATTGATACGATCAAGAAATTCTTTTAAATCCGAAATAATAAAAAAGTTTAAAAAAGGTTTGGCTTCGATATCCTCTTTTTGATAGCCCGATAGGTTTAAAAAATTCTGGTTGACATGCAGGATTGTCAAAGCTTCCAGATCAATGAGTAACGCCCCTTCCGGCGCCATCTCTAAAAATTGGATTAAATAATTATAACCAGAAAGTGCATTATTTTCAGACTGTTTCCGAACAGTTGCATCCATATTGAATTCCCGGAATTTTATGGTGGCGTTATTTTAATCGACTTACTTTTACCGTCCTTAGCATCTTGTCTACAATCTGGTCGATCACTTGCGAGTCAAAATAATATTGAGAGGTGATCCGCTCTTTAATTTGATCAATTTCCTCCGGCGTTATGGTTTGTGCGCTTTTCACTTTATCCAGAAACTGGCTGGCTTCGCTTTTTAATTCTAACAGATGTTTCGCTTCCGGCGAAATATTAGTATTGACGCTCCGGGACGCCGTGTCGCTTTTTACGTTTTTTGCGCTATTGTTCCTCTTTGCGCCCGTGGAATTTTGCGTTTTATCCACGCCGGATAAACCCAGGATGTCCCTTATGAGGCTCATATTTTGACCTCCTCTGTCATTAAAATATTCTTCACTATAATCGGTCGTTGGTTCGTTCAATTTTTTAAATTATTTTTTTACTTTTTTAAATATTAAAGCGAGGATAAACAGGTCGGCAATCGAGGGTAGATTGATCAGGCGGCTTTTACAAATTTTTAAAACCGGGGAGATCTAATAATTTATCGATAATTTTATCAATAACTTCTTCTCTCAGGTAATGATTGGATTGCAAACGCGCTTGAATTTCTTCCAGTTCTTCGGCGGAGAGGGTTTCTTTTTCTTCAACCATTTTTAAATAACGCTCCGCTTCGGCTCTTAATTTCATTAATTCTCTGGCCGAGTCGGAAATTTTAACCTGGGCGCCAGAGGTTTTACCGGCGGCCATTTTGTCGGTTTCTTTTATGCTGGCTTTCGCCTCCGCTTCGCGTGTTTTTACCTTTTTATTGATCTTATCCGGCCGATCGGAGGCGGCGCCTGCTAATCCTAATTGACTTAACTTATCAACCATTTTTTACTCCTGAATGATATCCATGACTCGCGAATATCCATCCGTCATTTTATTATTTCTTCTTGCCGAAATCAAATCGGCATGTTGTTTGACATATTGATTTTTACGTTTGCGCAAAGCCGCGTAAATCTGATCGTCAATTTTTACCAGCTTATGGGCCAATTCCGAAATATTCTGCACCATTTTTTTGCCGTTCTCATCCATCTTCTGTTCCGCCAATTCACCGCGCATCTTTTCCAGTTTTTGGATTTGATCGATCCATTGCTGACGCATACCCACCATTTTGTGCAGTACCGATATGGGCAACGAATCGATTTGATCCACAATCTTTTCTGAAAATTGCAAAACTGCTTTGAAAGAATCAAGTTCCTGCGCTAAAATTTCATTCATATTGCTGGGAATTTTTGTTTCCTGCTGAAACATTAAGCCCTCCCGTTGTAAATAATGCCGGCAATCTCTTCCAGTTTGTCCATCAGATCAACCATTTGCTCCGGTGGAATCTGGCGAATAACCTTGCCTGTTCCTTTTTCCGTAACCAAAATTTTTGATATTTTACGCTCCGGGTCGTAATAAAAAGAGATCTTTGTGCTAAAACGGTTAACGTATTGGTTAGCCCTTTCTACCAGCTCTTCTACGGAAACTTTTCTATTTTCAGCCGTGCGTTTCGCGTTCGCTTCTTCTTCGGTTTTAAAATGCGCATTCTGTTCTTTATTCTCATCTTTTAGATTGACGATTTTTGATTGATCGAGGGCAGCCAGTTTTTTAACCTCTATTTTGTCGTTGATTCTTAACTCGTCCATGGCTTCCTCCTAAAATTTTTATCCGCCTGTAATGCCAAATGAACTAAAAAACATTTGCTGATTTTGCAGCATGTAAATGGTCTCTTGCATCTTGGTAAATTCTTCAAAATATTGTTTTTCTTTTTTATCAAGAATCTCATTCATATAATCGATTCGGTCTTCTAAGGAACGAATGCGGCTGTCTATTTGTTTTTTGCTGGAATCAATGGTGCCGCCGGTTTTTACAAAGCGATCGATATAGTCGATTAACCTGGTAGCCACGCCATCGGAGGTGGTAAACAGATCGGAGACAAAAGATGGATTGGCTTCTAAGGCTGAGGTGAACTTTTCCGTGTCTTTGATGGAAAGTTTCCCGTCTCTATCGGCTTCGATACCAATACTGTACAATAAACGATAGTTGGAATTGGCCGCGCTGTCAACCGGTTCGGAGACCATCGTGCGCAATTCGGCAATCATGCCCGAATAGACAGAATCCTGGCTTAAAGCGCCTTTTTCGTAGGTGTCCGGATTCATGCGTGCATTTTTCTTTAAAAAGTCAACCACCTCGTTGTATTTATCAATAAATTCTTCAACGTCTTTTTGAACCGATTCCAGGTCGGTATCCACGCTTACCGTCACCGGTTGGCTAAAAACATCCAGTAATTTAAAAGTAATCCCGGAGTAAGCGTCATCTACATTATTGGAGTCGCGATACATGGTTAAGCCGTCCAGTTGAAAAACGGAGCTCAGTTCGCTGTCGGTTATCGACGTTCCAACATTGTAGATGTAACCGCCGGTTGTGCCTGAAGACAGGGCGTTGGTATTGACGCCCAGGGTATCTAACAAAGCGCTGGTTCCGAACTCCATGCGATAGGTGTAGCCGGTTTGCTCGCTTTTGAGCACAAGGCGGGAAAAGCCGCTCTGCTCGCTGATTACATCGGCATGAACCACTTCTTCGGAGGTAATGGTTTCATTGGCCACGGCTTCGGCCATGGCGTCGTTAATGGCCTGAGCAATATTGGCGATGGCTTCTCCATTGGTTCCGGCAAGCTGGTCTGCGGTTACGGTTATCGATATCTGCACGCGGTTGGCCGGATCGGTGTCCGTAGGATGCGCCACTTCGATGGTAAAGGTTTGATCGGTGGTAAACGAATTAAAATCGCTGCCGCTGTCGCTAAACTGGTTGGAAACGCGCGTGTCCGATTTGGCCAGTTGCTGAACGGTTAAGGTGTGATTTCCTTTGGAGGCGCTGTTATCGACGCGAACGCCGATTTTCTCTTCATCGCTTGAAGCGGCTGTTTTGGCCTGAAATGGCAGTGAAACCAGATCGTTTAAAAACTCTAACTTGGTCTTTAAAGCGGAGAGCTTGGAATCCAGTTCGCTGAAGACGGACTTTTTACTATTCAGTTCTTCTTTTCTCTGCAGCAGTTCGTCCCGCGGTCTCGATTCGAATATCATGTATTGATCGACAAGATATTGAATCGAATTGGTGGAATTTCCAATGGAATACATATCCATTATGGCCTCCGTTATTTTTTTTTACAATAAATTAAAAGCTTTTGCCCAGGTCTTTTTCAAGTCGCTGAACGTGGCTTTTGCTTCGTCAAATTTTTTGTTATTAATCAGATGCATTAAGTATCGGTAAACATTCATAAATGTATTAGCAGTTTCTTTGTAGTCAAAGTTTAAAGATTGTACCAGGGCGTTTAAGGCGTTTCGGGCTTTAACGCTGTCTTTTTGCGCGCATGCAGTAATTGCCGCATCGTAGATGTAAGCGATCAACTCTTCTTTACTGGCCGACATAATCTTTTGCACCAGATAGGGATTGTGTTGAGCTCTGTTCTGTCCTGGTCTGTAATTCATCATCTTTTCATCTCCTGTTTAAAAGTTTAAAGGTGGAGAGCCCGAAGCTCCCCACCACGCCATTTTCTCGCCACCCGCTTTTATTAACGGAATAAAGACAGTACTAACTGCGGAGCGGAGTTGGCCTGCGTTAAGGAAGACAGCGACGTTTGTTGCAAAATCTGCAATTTCATCACTTCCATTTGCTCTTTGGCAAAGTCTGCATCCTCAATGGTACTGCGGACCGATTCCGTATTGGTGATGGCATTGGACAGATTCGATTGTTTGGATTGTAAGCGCACTTTGTACTCGCCCAGGGTCTTCATGTGACCGGCCAGCGTATCAATAGCGCTGGAAATGGTGCTGATGGCTGTACTGGCGCCATTTGCCGTGCTTAAATCGATGGAGCTGATGCCCAGGCTGCTACTGTCTGCGGCGCCCAGAGAAACCGACAGCTGCTCCGTGCCGTCCTCGCCAGTCTGGAATGCCACCGAGTAATTTCCGTCAACTAATTTGGTGTCGTTAAAGGTAACGTTGTCGACGATGTCGTCAATTTCTTTGATCAGTGCGTCAGCCTGACCGTCAATGGCGCTGCGTTGAGTGGAATTTAAGCTGCCGTCGGCCGCCTGTGTGGCTTTCTCCTTCAGGGTTTGAAGGATATCCATGATGTTGGAGTAAGCGCCCTCTGCCACATCAAGGATATTCTGGGCGTTGGATACGTTGTCCAGAGCCACCTGCAAACCGCGTGTACGGGCTTCCAGACCGCGCGCCAGCATATAACCGGCAGGATCTTCAGAAGGCGAGTTGATGCGCTTGCCGGTAGCCAGTCGCAACTGGTGCTTGGCAATGTTGTTGCTCACCTTGCTGAGAATGTTGATGTTTTGCATGGCCGGAATGTTAGCGGCGATGCGGGTTAAGTCAGTTCCCATAATTGAACCTCCTTGGTTTAAATTTGACCTTCGTCCCGGAATTTTTTCCGTTTTTTTATGACCTCTAATGCATCTGTCGTTAGGTGCTTTTATTTTTTAAATTTTTTTTTAAAATTTTTTCAAAAAAAATAGGAGATGTTTGGATGGATGATTCGGGGCGGACACTGCGATTCACCGCGGGAGGGACAGTGAAGAATTGGGGGAATAAGTGTAAGAGTATCTGTAGGTCATTCCGGCCGAGCGCAGCGAGAGCCGGAATCCGCTGCATTATGAAAGGGATTCCTGCTTGCGCAGGAATGACGTGGGAAGGGGGGAAGGGATTCCCGCTTTCGCGGGAATGACTGTCTGGTGTCATTCCGGCCGAGCGTAGCGAGAGGCGGAATCCCTGGATTATGAAAAGGATTCCCGCTTTCGCGGGAATGACGTGGAAGGGTGGAAGGGATTCCCGCTTGCGCGGGAATGACTGCCTGGTGTCATTCCGGCCGAGCGTAGCGAGAGCCGGAATCCCCTGCATTTTGAAAGGGATTCCTGCTTGCGCAGGAATGACTGTGGAAGGGGGGAAGGGATTCCCGCTTGCGCGGGAATGACTGCCTGGTGTCATTCCGGCCGAGCGTAGCGAGAGCCGGAATCCGCTGCATTTTGAAAAGGATTCCTGCTTGCGCAGGAATGACGTGGAAGAGTGGAAGGGATTCCCGCTTGCGCGGGAATGACGTGGAAGAGTGGAAGGGATTCCCGCTTGCGCGGGAATGACTGCTGCCGAGCGTAGCGGAAGCGGTCAATGTATGGCCTATTTTTTCATGCGCGCGGACAGTTTCTCCTTCAGGTAGCGAAAACCATTCTGCACATAGTAGCGGCGCAAATCGCTTTCAATAACCGAGCCCAGCGTTACCTTAAAATCATTAACCGTAAAACCTTCTATTCGCTTCAACAGCTGTTCAATTTGTTCATTATCAAGCGCGGGTAGTGGCGTCCCCTGACGGAGCAAAAACTCTAGATCAAAAGCATCGCGGATGGCGCCGCGCGACATTAAAGCCTGAACCTTGTTTATCATCGTTTGCCGCAGCGTATGCCCTTTAAGCAAAACCTGTTTGACGCTAAAATTGGAAAAGGCAATCTTTTCCTCGTATTCCCAATCCGTTAACCTACGTCGCACTTCAATCTTTAACCTTCCGGGGAACCGCGACGATCGCATTTCCACTAAAATCGTAAAATGTTTGAGTTGCGCATCCGTTATTTCATACGTTTTGCCCAGAATTCGCACCAGCCTGTCCAGCAGATTCTGATCGTCCTGCGCGTTCAATTTCCAGAAATCGAGATCAACCGAGTAACGGGGCAATTCATGGCATAAACGCAGCATCGTACCGCCGCCAAATATCAGGGCGTCCAGCAAGCGGGCGCTTTTTAAACAGGCAAGCGCTTCTATTTCGAATACTTCATGCTGGTTAAGCCAGTTCATGTTCTGCCGCCATTTGCTTTACAGATTCAGGGAATTTTGTTAATAGACTTGCTATTTTTTGACGATCAAATTTACCGAAATCAATGGCCGCCACATCCAGCGTGTAGCGCTTTAAACTCATTAGATAAAACGCATCCAACAAAGCTTTTTCCGCTTCGGCAATAAAGAAATTTCTCTGTCGGACAAAGCCAAAATACAGATCGGATTTAATTTTGCTGTAATGAAATATGGTCTTCTCGATGTTTACCTGCTTTGTGCGTTTCAAAGCAATGGATTCGATGAAATCTCTCTGAATCTGCGTTGAAATCTGGTAATAAGACAGAGCGGTCATCAAAGAAACATAGGATGGCGTTTGGATGAGATTGGCGAATTGAAATTTTTGTTCGATTGAAAAATACGGCCACTGTTCGGCCAGAACGTACATGTCGCGCTTGAGTCGGATCAGCAAACCGGCCCGCACATAGCGGGAAGCGATCACTTTTGCAGAGGTCGGTAGAACGTTCAGAACACGCTCTAAATCTCGCAAGTTGAAAATAGGTTTGTTAATGTTCCTTAAACGCAGCGCTTTCATTCAGTACACCTGATTAACATATTTGTTAACTAAATATACTTAGAAAAATGTTCAAACACAAACGTAAAACATCCGGTTTTTTAACGGAAGGGAGGAAGGGATTCCCGCTTTCGCGGGAATGACGTGGAAGGGTGAAAGGGATTCCTGCTTGCGCAGGAATGACTGTGGAGAGGTGGAAGGGATTCCCGCTTTCGCGGGAATGACTGTCTGGTGTCATTCCGGCCGAGCGCAGCGAGAGGTGGAATCCACTGCATTATGAAAGGGATTCCTGCTTGCGCAGGAATGACGTGGAAGGGGGGAAGGGATTCCCGCTTGCGCGGGAATGACTGTGGGTCGGGGTTAGGCCGGCGCTCTGCCGCTGGCTAAAGAGGCGAGCCGCTCTCCACCGCTATTTGTATTCCCACACCGTGCCCTGGGACGTATCCTTTAATTCAATATTAATCTGCTGCAGGCGGTTGCGGATTTCGTCGGCCAGAGCAAAATTCTTTTCTTTACGCAAGGCGCTTCTGATATCGATCAAAATTTGCACTACAGCGTCCACATCGCCGCTGCGTTTGCTTTCAAACTCCGCATAATCTTTAGGCAGCAGTCCCAGCACCTTACCGGCCGTTTCTTCAATCACCTGCACCGCCTTTTTGTGCGTCTCTTCTGTCACCGTCTGGCCGGCATCCAACCAGCCGTTGATCTCTTTCAAAAATTCAAACAATTCGGCCAGCGCCTTTGGTGTGTTAAAATCGTCATTCATAGCCTGAATAAATTTCTGGCGGTAGGTATCGATTTTCTTCTCGAAAGTTTCGTCCTTGCCTTTTGCATTGATTTTGGCTTTAAGCAAACGGGCAAAGGTCTGATGAAAGCGCCCCAGTCCCTTTTGCGCCGATTCCAGCGCCTGATCGCTAAAATCAAGCGGCGAGCGATAGTGGCTGGACAACACAAAATAACGAATGGCCAGCGGCGTGTATTTTTTGACGGCATCTTTAATGGTAATAAAATTACCAAGCGACTTGCCCATTTTTTGCCCGTTAACGGTTACCATATTATTGTGCAACCAGTAACGCGCAAAGGGTTTATCATTGGCCGCCTCGCTCTGGGCGATTTCGCATTCGTGATGCGGAAACACATTTTCCAGACCGCCGCCGTGGATATCAAACGGTTGCCCCAGATACTTGGTGGACATTACCGAACATTCGGCGTGCCAGCCGGGATATCCCCTGCCCCAGGGGCTGTTCCATTGCATGATGTGCCCCGGTTCAGCGCGTTTCCACACGGCAAAATCCGCCGGATGTTTTTTCTCCGGATTCTTCTCAATGCGCACGGCGGCCATCAGCTCGTCTAACTTGCGACCAGAAAGTTTGCCGTATTCCTTGAACTTTTGCACGTCAAAATAGATCGTTCCATTCACCTCGTAGGCGTATCCTTTTTTTAGGAGGGTTTGCGCCAGCTCAATTTGTTCGGGGATGTGTCCGCTGGCCCGCGGCGAAATATCTGGTCTTTCCACATTCAGTAAATCCATGTCCTCAAAATAACTGCGCGTGTAGCGTTCGGCAATTTCCATCGGTTCCAGCTGTTCCAGTCGGGCCTGGCGGGCAACCTTATCCTCCCCTTCATCCGCGTCGGAAACCAGATGGCCTACATCGGTAATATTTTGCACGTAACGCACGCGATAGCCTAAAAAGCGAAAATATCTGACGATGACGTCGAAGCTAATGTAGCTTTTAGCGTGACCAAGATGCGCATGGCCATAAACCGTGGGACCGCAAACATAAATGCCCACAAATCCCGGCGTGATGGGCTCAAATTTTTCTTTTTTTCGCGTTAATGTATTGTAAAGGTACAGCTCTTCCATTTTACTTTTCCTTTAAACCGATGGTAATTTTGGTTTTTTAAGCGCTTCTTCGACGATCATTTCCACAAGCGCATTGTAATTAATACCGGCATGGGCGCAGGCCATGGGCAGCAGACTGATGTCCGTCAGGCCCGGCAGGGTATTTACCTCCAGAATATACGGCTCTTTTTCCGGAGAGAGACGCAGATCCACGCGCGAATATCCATGGCAGCCCAGCACGGTGTGCGCCTTTAAAGAGATCTTTTGCACGATGCGCGCCGTTTCTTCATCCAGATTGGCCGGCACTTCGTAAAAGCTCATCCCTTTGGTGTATTTGCATTCGTAATCGTAAATTCCGTGCTTCGGTTTAATTTCCACCACAGGAAAGGTACGATTGCCAATTATACCCACGGTAATTTCGCGCCCCGGAATAAATTCCTCAACAATGACCTTGGGGCTTAAGGTAAAGGCGTTGTCTATGGCCTCTTCCAGTTCCTGATGATTATGAACGATCTTTAAGCCGATTGTCGAGCCCTGGTTGTTGGGTTTAACGACCTGAGGAAAGTCGATTTTTTTCAATTTTTTGCGCGAGGCGTCGGGACGTTCCAGAATGATGGCCCTGGGCGTGGGAAGCTTGGCGTTGCGGAAATACGTTTTACTGATGTCTTTTTCCATGGCCAGCATGGATGCCACGCGTCCGGAGCCGGTGTACGGAATCTGGGCGGCGTCCAGCATACCCTGCACCACGCCGTTTTCGCCCTTTCCGCCGTGCAAAGCGTTAAACACAAGGTCTGGCTTAAGTCGCTTTACAATTAAAAGATTTTTCAAATACATGCTGCCGCGATGCAGCGGTAACATGTCAATTTCCGGATATTGAATGCCGATCCAGTGGCGGTCGGTTTTGTTTAATTCGGTCTGTTCCTCTTTGGTGGCAATCGGATCGATCTTAATAACCTGATGACCGTTTTCTTCCAGGGCTTTAGCCACTTTATCTCCGGTTACCAACGAAACCTCGCGTTCGGTCGAATCTCCACCCATTAAGACGATAATTTTCATACTGCTAATGCCTGCCTTACAAAATGTTCTACTTTTTGTTTGCCAATCACAGAAAGGACAATCGTCAAATCAGGCCCATGCGTTTCGCCTGTAATGGCCGCGCGGATGGGCATCCATAAATTTTTGCCTTTCTGTCCGGTGTTTTTTTGCACCTGTTTGATGATCTGCCCGAATGTTTCGACGGAAAGTTCGTCAATTTCCGACAACGCTTCAAGCAATTTTTTTAAGATTTCTTTGCTTTCCGTTTTTTGCAGCCACTCCAGCGCCTCTGCATCAAACTGCAATTGATCTTTGAAAAAGACGGCTGTCTTTTCTGGCAGTTGATCAAAGCGCGTTAACCCCTGCCGAATGGCTTTTAAAATCAGTTGATTTTTTTGGCGATCGCCTGTATCCAATTCAAACTTGCGTAACCACTGCTCGCCGATTTTTAAATATTCTTCTTCGGCCATGCTGCGAATGTAATGGCCGTTCATCCACTCCAGTTTTTTAACGTCAAACACCGCGCCGGCTTTATTGACTCTTTCCAGCGAAAAGTGCTCGATCAATTCATGAAGGGCAAAAATCTCCTGGTCGTCGCCTTTATTCCAGCCCAGCAAAGCCACAAAGTTAACCAGCGCCGGCGCCAGGATGCCTTTTTCACGGTAATCTTCCACCGCTACATCGCCCTGCCGTTTGCTCAATTTGCTGCGATCGGGGTTCAATAGCAGAGGCAAATGGGCAAAGTTGGGCAGCTCCCAGCCAAAGGCCTGATACAGCAAGATGTGTTTGGGCGTGCTGGGCAACCACTCTTCGCCGCGGATCACATGACTGATCTTCATCAGATGATCGTCCACCACATTGGCCAGATGATAGGTTGGGTAGCCGTCGCTTTTAATCAAAACTTGATCATCGATGACGGCATTTTCAAAGGATACTTTCCCACGGATCAGATCATCCACGATGGTCATGCCTTCCCGCGGAACTTTCAGACGGATCACATGGGGCTCGTTCTTCATGCGCGCCAGGGCTTCTTCGCGGGGAATATTCCGGCAATGGCCGTCGTACATAATGGGCAAATTCTTTTTGGCCTGTTCTTCGCGCATGGCCGTTAAGCGATCTTCGCTGCAAAAACAGGGGTAGGCGGCGTCGTTTTCCAGCAACTGGCGCACATGCTCGTTGTAAATTTCCAGTCTTTCAGACTGGAAATATGGGCCGTAAGGGCCGCCTTTTTCGGGGCCTTCGTCATAATCCAGCCCCGCCCATTTCAACGTTTCCAGTAAATTTTCTACCGCGCCCGGCACGTAGCGCGAACGATCCGTATCTTCAATTCTTAATACAAACTTGCCCTTGTTGTGACGGGCAAACAAAAAATTGTATAATGCCGTTCTTAAACTGCCCACATGAACATAGCCTGTGGGGCTGGGCGCAAAACGAACACGGATTTCAGTCATTCAATTTTCCTTCAATTGATTTTACATTTTTCCTTCTCCGTACCACACGCAAAAGAATGACTAAGATAATGACAAGAACGCTAATGATCAAAACAAATTTATTGTACTGATGAATAAGATAGACAATCTTTTCCCAGTTAACGCCCAGCAGGTATCCGCCGTAAATCAGCAGTCCGTTCCAGACGGCTGCGCTTAATAAAGAAAGTAAGACAACCGGCAACCAGCGCAGGGCAAAAAATCCGGCAAAGAGCGAAATGACGCTGCGTGTGCCGCTCAAAAAGCGATTGGCGGCTATGACCCAGTAACCGTATTTTGCAAACCACGCCTTTACTTTATCCGATTTTTCAACGCTAAAAAATCTTTGCAGCAGTTTGCTTTCAAGGATTCTTGTGCCGACTCTCAGCCCGATAACATACATGGTAAAAAAACCAACCACGCTGCCCAGGGTTGTAGAAACGTACACGCCCCAGAAATGCAACTTCCCTGTAGAAACGAGATAAGCGCCAATCACCGTGACCGTATCGCCGGGAATGGGCGGAAAAACGTTTTCTACAAATGCGCTGACAAACAACAGCGTGTAAGCCAGCCATGGATTCAGTTGATTAAAGAACTCGCTCAGCGATTCTAACATCTTAAATCTCATCGCTTTTTTTAATGGAGGCAATGACCTGAATGCGCGCCGTCCCCGCCATCTTTTCTAACCAGTAGCTTTTAACCGTAAAGCGCTCGGGGCTGATAAACAACAAATCGGCGATCTGCCGGGCAAAATCATTTACCACTCCGGGTTTTAAATTTAATTCGCCTTCAATGGTACAATCCATATTAACAAGGGAAAAACCTTGATAGTAGAGTTTTAGTTCTATTTGTTTGATCTTATCCACAGGAGAGAGAAAGCCGAACTCAGGCCTTAAATGATTTAAACCTGCGGCGCCCAATAAAGCATCGACCACGGCGCTACACAGGGCAGCGAACGTGGTCGATGACACATCTCCCGTACTTTGATTGATGAATGCCAGTCCCAGGCCAACTTTCAAGGCAATCCCGCTCTCCTAAACAATCAGCATGGCATCGCCATAACTATAAAAGCGATATTTTTCTTTAACTGCTTCCTGATAGGCTTTCAGGATAAAATCCTTACCGGCAAAAGCAGCCACCAACAACACAAGGGTTGATGCCGGCAGATGAAAATTGGTAATCATCCCGTCAACCAGTTTAAACTGGTAAGGAGGATAGATAAACTTATCTGTCCATCCGGAGCTGGCTTTAGCCAGGTTGTCGGCATTGGCCACGGTTTCAAGCGTTCTGACGGTGGTCGTGCCCACGGCAATGATCCTTCCGCCATTCAACTTCACTTCGTTGATGTCGTGGGCGGCTTCTTCGGGCACTTCGTAATATTCAGAATCCATGTTGTGCCGCGTTACGTCTTCCACTTTAATGGGCCGAAAGGTGCCCAGGCCCACATGCAGAACAATCGGCACCACTTTAACGCCCTTGGCTTTGATTTTTTCCAGCAATTCATCGGTAAAATGCAGACCGGCGGTCGGCGCAGCCACGGCGCCTATTTTTTTAGCGTAAACCGTCTGATAATACTCTTTGTCGATTTCATCGGCTTCACGTTTAATATAGGGCGGCAAAGGAGAGGTGCCCACGCGCCCCAGAACTTCAAAAAAATCGCTGCCATTGTAATCGAAGCGGACAACGCGCCCCCCCGAAGTTGTATTGTCAATCACGTCGCAACCAAAGTCATTGGTAATCTGAATACGGTTTCCCACGCGCACTTTGCGGGCTGGCTTAACCAGCACTTCCCACATGGTGTCTTCTAACTGACGCAGCAGCAGCAACTCCACCTGGGCGTCCGTTTTATCTTTAATTCCAATGACTCGTGCCGGAAAGACTTTGGTCTCGTTGACTACCAGAGCGTCGCCTTCCTGTAAATAGTCAACCACGTCTCGAAAAATACGGTGCTCCCATGACTGTTTTTTTCGATTGAGTACCATCAAACGAGATTCATCTCGTTTTTCCAGAGGGTACTGGGCAATCAGCTCCTCAGGAACCTCGTATTTAATTTCCGATAGCTTCATTGTTAAACCACTCCTTTCCTGCTTTAAAAAAGCGAGGTTTGTTGATTCCTTTTATCTTTTTTTATCTTTAAATGTTCATACGCCAGATGTGTAACCACTCGTCCCCGAGGGGTGCGATCCAAAAAACCCTGTTGAATCAGAAACGGTTCGTACAGTTCTTCAATGGTGTCGCTCTCTTCGCCCACGGCCACGGCAATGGTGTTTAATCCCACCGGGCCGCCGTTGTATTTTTCAATAATGGTGTGCAAAATACGTTTATCCATTTCATCCAGTCCCAGTTCATCCACTTCCAGGCGGTTTAAAGCCATTTGCGCCACCTGAAGCGTTATTTTATTGTCGGCAATGACCTGAGCAAAATCGCGCGTTCGGCGCAACAGGCGATTGGCAATACGGGGCGTTCCGCGCGAGCGTCGGGCAATTTCCATGGCGCCGTCGTCGTCTATTTCTACATTTAAAATTTTAGCCGACCGTTTAATAATTAAAAACAGGTCCTCCGGAGAATAATAATCAAGACGCAACACCACGCCAAAACGCGCGCGCATGGGCGAGGTAAGCAAACCGGCGCGCGTGGTCGCCCCAATTAAGGTGAACGGCGAAAGATTTAACTGCACAGAACGCGCGCTGGGGCCCTTGTCAATTAAGATGGTAATATTGAAATCTTCCATGGCCGAATAGAGGTACTCTTCCACCACATTGTTTACGCGATGGATTTCGTCGATAAAAAGCACGTCTTTTTCTTTTAAATTGGTCAAAAGGCCGGCCAAATCCCCGGCGCGCTCCAGCACGGGACCGGAGGTCGTTTTGATGTCCACCTTTAATTCCCGGCTGACGATCATGGCCAGCGTCGTTTTGCCCAGGCCCGGCGGGCCGTAAAGCAGCACGTGGTCCAGCGCCTCGCCGCGCTGCCTGGCGGCCTCAATAAAAACAGCCAGGTTGTCTTTAACCTTTTGCTGCCCGACAAAGTCTTTTAAACTTTGCGGCCGAAGACTGTTTTCTATTTCTAAATCTTCTTCCAGTAATCCCGGACGAGCCAATTTACTCATAGGCTTTAAATTACCTGCAATGCGCGTTTAATGATTTCTTCCGATTTTTCGCTGTGATTAATATTTTGAACCTTAGAAACGGCTTTTACAGCCTGAATTTTTGAATAGCCAAGCGAGACAAGGGCCAATATGGCTTCGCTTTCCGCCTCGCTTTTGGGTTCAGATAACAAGGCGGCATTTTTTTCGGCTTCTACGCCTTCGGGCAGGGTTATTTTGTCTTTCAATTCAACGATTAAACGCTGAGCCGTTTTTTTGCCAATGCCAGAAATGGACGACAGGGTTTTAACATCCTGCGCATAAACGGCGCGCTGTACCTGCTCTACCGTAAGCCCGGAAAGTAAGGTTAAAGCCAGCTTGGGGCCCACTCCCGAAATACTTAACAGCCCCATAAACAGCTCGCGCTCCTGCTCATCGGCAAATCCATATAACTGAATCCCGTTTTCCCGTACATGAAGATAGGTTTTAAGCGTTGCCTGAGCTCCAGGGGCGGGTAATTTTTGAGCGGTGTTCAGGCTCACTTTAATATTGTAACCAAATCCATTGGTTTCTAAAATAATTTCAGTATTTCTATTGCTTACGATTTTTCCGCTAATGTATTCAATCATTCTGTAAAATTACTTTAAATTCGTTCTGTGCCAGTAACATAAAGCGGCTGCCAGGGCGTCCGACGCATCAATGGGTTCGATCTTTTCTTTAAGACCTAATAAGTGTTGTACCATAAACTGAACCTGTTCCTTACTGGCGGCGCCGTTGCCCACCACCGACATTTTAATTTCGCGCGGGGCGTATTCAAAAACCGGTATTCCGCTGGTTTCTGCCGCTACCATCACCGCGCCTCTGACATGCCCCATGGTAATGGCCGTTTTGACGTTTGTAGCGTAAAAAACACTTTCCATGGCCATCACCTGCGGCTGCGCTTCATTGATCAGCGCATTAATACGGGCGTAAATCTTAAACACCCTTTTAGAAAGACCTTCCGACGCTGCGGTGCGCACATGGCCGTATTCAAAGAGCTTTGGCTCCCCTTTTCCGTCAATCTCGATGATTCCAAAGCCGGTTATTTGTAACCCCGGATCGATGCCTAATATTTTCACCGACAACTACTCTTTTGAGACCAGACGCTCCATCTCGGCGTCTTCCATTTCAAAGTTGGAGTACACATTCTGCACGTCATCGTGCTCATCCAGAACTTCTAAAAGTTTAAGCATCTGCTCAGCCGTCTTGCCTTCAATTTTAATGGTATTTTGCGGAATCATGGTTAATTCGGCGCTTTCCATGGCAATATTCTTTTCTTCGAAAGCGTTGCGCACTTTATGAAAGTCCTCAAAGCTGGTGTAAATTTCGTAAAACTCATCCGTGGTCTGCATATCTTCGGCACCGCATTCCAGAGCAATTTCCAGCAAATCTTCCTCTGTGTATTGTTCCCGCGGTACGCGAATCAGGCCTTTGCGTTCGAATATCCAGGCAACGCTGCCATTTTCACCCAGATTGCCGCCGTATTTACTGAACAGGTGGCGCATTTCTGCAACCGTTCGGTTCTTATTGTCGGTTACCGCTTCCACAAACACAGCCACACCGCCGGGGCCGTAGCCTTCGTAGGTTACGTCTTCGTAAACCACGCCAGGTAATTCGCCTGTTCCTTTTCTAATGGCGTTATCGATATTTTTGGCCGGCATGTTGGCCGCCTTGGCCTGAGCGATGGCCACGCGTAAACGCGGATTGGCCTCCGGATCTCCGCCGCCTAAACGGGCAGCCACCGTAATCTCTTTGATTATCTTTGTAAATATTCGACCGCGCTGGGCGTCAACGCGTGCTTTTTTATGTTTAATCGAATGCCACTTAGAATGACCGGACATAATACCTCCTTTATTTAAAGAGTTTAAATTTAATAAATTTGAAGGGGGTTTTCAAAAGAATTTAAGTTTTTGAAATTTGGAAAGTTATAGATGCATGACGGCTTTGCGCTTTAAAGGCGATTTATCTTCTCGTTTTTAAGTCCGCGACCAGATACGGCGCGCCCTTCAGGCGCACAGGAACGATGTTTTACCAATGCCGCCGGCGCTCGCTTAAAACACAAAGCCGCCTCATTTAGCTCAGGCTTCTGGCCACTCTGCGGAAATGATAGCCAAAAATGGACAGACGGACGGTAAGAGGAAACTTTTTCGGGAATTTGATTAATGAATAGAACAGAATCTTCCAGTAACGCATGCGCCCTCTTTCAAACAGGCCCAATACAAATAAAGATTTAACGAACGCTTTTATTTCGGTCAGCGAAAGTCTTCCGCCTTTTCTTTCGGGCATTCGATAATCGCGCAAAAATACCTTCAGACGCTCATAGAACCCTTCCGGATCATAAAGCTGATTCAGCAATTTCTGGTACTGCTCCTTTAAAAACTGCAAATCCATTTTAGGGATAATATTGGTGCTGCCATCCATGTTGTCGCCGCTCATGGTTTTAATTAACCGGCCCTGCTCCTTCATGCGCTTAAACAGGCGCGTGCCGGTGGGCGCGCTTAACAAACCGACCATGGCCGTAATGATGCCGCTGTGTTGAATAAAGTTTTTCTGGATGTCAAAGATTTCCGGCGGATCATGATCAAAGCCCACGATAAAGCCTCCGCTTACGATCAGCCCGTGGCGCTGCATTTTTTTGACGGCCAACAACAAATCCTTACCTGCGTTTTGCTTTTTATTGCTTTCGCTTAAACTTTGCACATTGGGCGTTTCGATGCCCACAAACACCGAATCGAAACCGGCCTGAACCATTAAATTCATTAACCGATCGTCATCGGCCAGATTCACCGAAACTTCCGTAATAAAGGAAAATGGCCGTTTGTGCGTTTCCATCCAATCAATTAACGCCGGAAGAATTTCTTGTTTTAAGATTTTACGATTGCCGATAAAATTATCATCCACAATAAAAACGCTGCCCCGCCAGCCCACATCGTAGATGGCCTGCAGTTCGGCTAAAAACTGAGGCGCCGACTTGGTGCGCGGCTTGTGCCCATTTAAAATGGTAACATTGCAGAAATCGCAGTTAAAGGGACAGCCGCGAGAAAACTGCAAACTGAGGCTGGCATAACTTTTTACGTCAAGTAAATCCCAGCGCGGAACAGGCGTTTTTTGAATATCCGGAAAGCGCTGCGCCCGGTAAACCTTTTTGGCCTTTCCATGTTGTAGATCATGCAAAAATTGTGGCAAAGTTTCCTCGCCTTCGCCTAAAAAATAATGATCGGCGCCGGGCAACAATTGCCTGTCGGTGGTGACCAGCGGCCCGCCGACGGCCAGCGGCACGTTATGCCGATTGGCGCGGGCAATCACCTGCTGCATGGATCGCAAATGGACATTCATGCCGCTTAAAAACACCATATCCGCCCACGTCAGATCATCATCTCGCAAGGGAGCCACATTCATGTCCACCAGCCTCAGCTCCCAGGCCTGCGGAAGCATGGCCGCAATGGTTAACAAACCCAGCGGCGGCTCGGATGATTTTTTTGAGATGAACTTTAAAGCGTGACGAAAACTCCAGAAGGTAGCCGGTGTTTGGGGTGAAACTAACAAAATATTCATGGCCTGCCTTCTTTTTCTTTATTTTTCAATGAAAAATTACTAAAATAAAGATAACACATAAATGAATAAAATTTGTAAAAGAAGTGTAAAATCGAAATGAAAAGACGCGCCAACTACATACATCCCCTGTTAATCTTTATTGCCATGCAAATTATCTGGCTTTCGTTGTTGGCCTTGTGGATTTACTGGTATGTTTCTAATTATAAGCTGGTGCAGGAATTTGGCGCAAAATATCTGCCCGATTTTTTCCAGTCCACAACGCGCGTTCAATTTTTCACGCTTATCTTCGGTCTGATCCTCTTTATTATTCTGTTAGCGGGCATGTATTTCGTTTTTATCTTTTTAACCAAACAGATCAACATCAATCTTCTTTACGAAACTTTTATCGCCAACTTTACGCATGAACTAAAATCGCCGCTGGCCTCCATTCAACTTTATCTGGAAACCATGTCGCGCAGAAAAATTGATGCGAAAACACAAAAAGAATTTTTGGGACGCATGCTGCAGGATACGCAACGCCTGAAGCGCGTTATTGACGCCATTCTGGATATTTCGCAAATTGAACAACGAAAAAAAATGTTCAACCGGGAACTTGTCTCAGTAAAAGATACCTTCCCACAATTGATAAAAAGCAGCCAGCAGCAATTTAAAATCCCTGATGAAAACATTCGCCTTAAAGTGGAATGCGACGGATTTGTCAAGATAGACCGCGATGCCTTTCAGATTGTTTTCAGCAATCTGGTTGATAATGCCATCAAGTATTCCGCAGGTAATTTGCAGATTGACATTCGCATTTTCAAACAGGGCAAAAATTTGATCATTGAATTTTCCGATCATGGCATCGGTATCCACAAAGAAGATCAAAAGCAAATTTTTCAAAAGTTTTTCCGCGTCTCACGCTCCCATTTACCCGATATTCGCGGCACCGGTCTGGGGCTTTACCACGTTCGCGAAATCATCAGAGGACACGAAGGGAAAATTACCGTCTTTAGTCCGGGGATTGGTAAAGGCACCACATTCACCATCGCTTTACCATTAATTAATATTAAAGATCGCGAACCAACTTTCAGACTGGCAAAGAAGAAAGGGCTGTTAAAATGAGTAGAATCCTGCTCGTTGAAGATGAAGAATCGCTGGCCCGCGGTCTGCAATTTAATCTGGAAGCAGATGGCTACCAGGTTACGCTGGCCCGGGATGGACAGCAGGCCATCGAATTATTTGATCAAGAGGATTTTGATCTGGTAATTCTTGACGTTATGCTACCATACCATAGTGGCTTTGAAGTGGCCGAACATATCCGGGAAAAAACGCAGCAGTTGCCCATCCTTTTTCTGACCGCCCGGCGCGATACCGGCGATAAAATCAAAGGGCTTAAAGTCGGCGCTGATGATTATTTGACCAAGCCCTTTTCGCTGGACGAACTTCTTTTGCGAATCGAACGCATTTTGCAGCGTAAAACCTGGTATCGGCAGGACGATAGTTTACATCTTAAACTGGGCGAATGGGAAATAGACCTGGAAGCCCTGCAATTAAAAAAGAAAGACCTTAAGGTATCGTTAACGCCTCTGGAAGCCGGTGTTCTAAAATATTTACTGAAACACCGCGGCAAGATTGTTTCGCGCAAGGAATTGTTAAAAAATGTCTGGCACACCGATTCTGAAATTGAAACCAGGACGGTGGACATTTTCATCGCCCGCCTGCGCAAATATCTGGAAGAAGACCCGCTGAATCCACACTGGATTAAAAGCATTCGCGGCGCCGGCTACATGATTCCTGAAGAATAAATGATCAAGGGCCGCTTTTCCTCTTTTCAGAGCCGGAAAAAGGGGAAGGGGCTTCGGACACCCGACCCATTGCCCTCCCCCTCAACCTCTAAACTTTTAAACTCCTAAACCTCTAAACCGATATTCCTTCCCCGTCCGCGCTAAGATTATTGATCCAATTCCTTTTCAACGATCTCTTCCACAAAGCCTTCTGGCGGCAGGAAAGGCATAGTGATATGGCCTTTGTCTTTATTCACTTCATTCCAGCGTTTTGCCGTTTTCATGGCATTAACATTGCGCGCCCAGCTTCTACGAGCCACGCCGCCCATTACATCCCAGGAAAGCGCGCTGCGAATGATCTGATCCACGCGCTCGCTGCCATCCAGCACCAGCCCAAAGCCGCCATTGCTGGCCCGTCCGATGCCCACGCCGCCGCCGTTGGAAAGCACCACCAGGGTCATGCCACGCGCTACATTGCCGGCAAAACAGTGCACGCTCATATCGGCCGTTACTCGGCTACCGTCGTAAATATTGGCCGTTTCACGGAAGGGTGAATCTGTGCCGGAAACATCATGATGATCCCTGCCGATGATTACCGGGCCAATTTCGCCCTTGCGCACCATTTCGTTAAATTTTAAAGCGATCTTCATGCGCCCTTCTTCATCCGAGTACAAAATACGCGCTTTGGTGCCCACCACCAGTTTGTTTTGCTCCGCGGTTGCAATCCAGTGGTAATTATCGCGGTGCAATGAACTAAGTGTGGGATCAATACACGCCATGGCTGCCCGGTCGGTTTTACGCAGGTCTTCATCCTTGCCGCTGAGACAGACCCAGCGAAAGGGGCCAAAGCCCTGGTCAAAACAGATCGGTCCCATGATATCTTCCACATAAGAGGGCCAGATAAATCCTTCTGAGGTGTCCCGTTTATTTTTAGCGATTTCTTTTTCGCCGGCTTCAAACACCGAAGCCATAAAACTATTGCCGTAATCCCAAAAATGGCCGCCCTTATCGGTCAGCCGTTTTAAGGCTTTAAAATGACGTTTTAACGAAGCATCCACCAGTTCTTTAAAGCGCTGCGGATTATCTTTGATCAGCTTGCGTCCCTCTTCGAATGAGATGCCGGCAGGCGTGTAGCCGCCTTCGTAAACCGCATGGCAGGAAGTCTGATCGGAAAGTAATTGCACTTCAACATCATGTTGGTCGATGTACTCGAGCAAATCGACAATGTTGCCATGATAGGCAATGGAAACAGATTCCTTTTTACGCCGATACTCGTCAATCCACAAAGCGATTTGTTCCAGATCGTCCGAGATTTTGCTCACCCAGCCCTGATCGATGCGTGTTTGAATGCGGCTGTAATCCACCTCGGCAATCACGCCAATGCCGCCGGCGATTTCCACCGCTTTGGGCTGCGCGCCGGACATTCCGCCCAGGCCGGAAGAGACAAATACCACGCCTTTTAAGTCGCCGTCTTCCGGGATGCCCAGGTACTGGCGCCCGGCGTTTAGAATGGTAATGTAGGTTCCGTGCACAATGCCCTGCGGCCCGATGTAAAACCAGCCGCCAGCTGTCATTTGACCGTAATTGGAAACGCCCATAGCCGCCAGTTTTTTAAAGGTTTCGGGATTGTCCCACTGCCCCACAATAAGACCATTGGTGGATATAACGCGCGGCGCATTGCGATGCGAGGGAAACAGGCCCAGCGGATGACCGGAACTGATGACCAGGGTTTGATCTTCGCGCATGATTTCCAGATATTTTTTGATCAGCAAATATTGCATCCAGTTTTGACACACCTGACCGGTTTCGCCATAGGTTACCAGCTCGTAAGGATAAAGCGCCACGTCAAAATCGAGATTGTTGTCGATGTTCACCTGCAGAGCCCGCGCTTCCAGTATGCCTTTGTAGGCGTCAACCGGTTTGCCGTAAATGCGTCCTTCCGGGCGGAAGCGATAACCGTAAATCCGCCCCATGGTCTTTAGCTCTTCCATAAATTCCGGCGCCAGCTGCTCATGCAATTCGTTGGGAACGTAACGCAAGGCATTTTTTAAGGCAATGATCGCTTCGTGTTTGGTGAGATTAAATCCCCGACTGGGCGCCCGTCTGATGCCCGGCAAAAACTCCTTTTTCGGTGGAAGCTCGGCGGGCAATTGGACGTGAACAATATTCTGCATATTGGTTTCCATTGTACTCATAATCGGTCTCCACTTTGTTTAATGAACACATCATTAATTTAACAATAGAATACATTGAAAGCATTAAAAATTTATGTCTATTAAGCTAAGGAGAAAAAGTTTTTTGCAAAAATGGAATGCTGAAACGAATGGAGGATTGAAATGGAAGGAGCGGGGCCCGCCGGCTTTTAAGGGCAGAGGCGGCAAACATTTCTGAATCAGGTTGCGCGAAAGCTCACGGTCATATCCCGCCATTTTGTGGCGTGTGGTTGATTTTTTCATCATTTATCATTATTATTTTAATGATATTTCCCTTAAAAGCACAAAAAGGGAGGACATAAAATGCCCGTCGATTCTGCAGAAAAGACAGTTCGCCAACTACTGGAAGTGGCTGGCATCGCCGTAAATGGCAGTAATCCTTACGACATTCAGGTTCACAATCCCCGCTTTTACCAGCGTGTTTTAAGCGAAACCGCCCTCGGCCTGGGCGAATCGTACATGGACGGCTGGTGGGATTGCCAGGCGCTGGATCAATTTTTCGACCGCGTTCTGCGCGCCAGGCTTGATGAACAGGTTAAAGGAAACTGGAAAATTCAATGGCACGCTCTGCGCGCCAAGATATTCAATCTACAGGCAAAACGCCGCGCCTTTCAGGTAGGGAAAAAACATTACGACATTGGCAATGATCTTTACACGCGCATGCTGGACAAACGGCTGAATTACACCTGCGCTTACTGGAAAAATGCCCGTAATCTGGATGAGGCGCAGGAAGCTAAACTGGAATTGGTTTGCAAAAAACTGAATCTTAAACCAGGAATGGAAGTTCTGGAACTCGGCTGCGGCTGGGGATCTTTTGCTATTTACGCTGCGGAAAAATACGGGGTTAAAGTCACCGGCGTGACCGTTTCCAGAGAGCAGGTGGAACTGGGCAGGCAAATGGCAAAAGGCCTGCCGGTGGAATTGAAACTGATGGACTACCGCGATGTTCAGGGGCGGTACGACCGTGTGCTTTCCATCGGCATCATGGAACATGTGGGCTACAAAAATTACCGCACCTACATGGAAGTGGTCGATCGCACTTTAAAAGATGACGGTATTGCCTTTTTCCACACTATCGGCAGCAATGTCAGCACCACCACGGCCAACGCCTGGACGACCAAATACATTTTTCCCAATGGTATGCTGCCTTCCATTGCCCAGCTGGCCCGGGCCATGGAAGGACTTTTTGTGATGGAAGACTGGCACAACTTCGGCCCCCATTACGATAAAACGTTGATGGCCTGGTATGCTAATTTTGAAGCGGCCTGGCCGGAGTTGAAAGATAAATACGGCGAACGTTTTTACCGCATGTGGCGTTACTATTTGCTGAGCTCGGCGGGCGGCTTCAGAGCCAGGCAAACGCAACTGTGGCAGGTGGTTATGACCAAACCGGGACGCGAACAACCGGAATGCCGCTACGCGTGAGTGGATAATTGGTTGAATGGTGGAATGGTGGAATGGTGGAATGGTGGATTGGCGAAAAAATCCCGAAGGGAGGACATGATTATAGGGGGCTGTCCCAAAAGTCAAAGATAATGTATTTTTATAAATTTTTTCTTTCCCTCACCCCCTTTAATTCCCCCTCTCCCGATTTTCGGGAGAGGGGGGCAGGGGGTGAGGGCTAATGCAAGATTTACCATGAATTTAAATAAATATACATTTAATTTCGCTTTTGAGACACACCCTAACCAAAACGCACCTTCACATGAGCATCCGGGCAGGAATCAGGGGGAATGAGGGGGTGAGGGCTACACCAGAAAACACCGAACACCGTCTCATCCAACGCGTTCTAACCGTAATTAATAATTCGTAATCAAAAATTCATCCCATAACCATGCCGCTCTGGCAGAATCATTTTGGCCCGATCTCCCCCTGCACATGATAATTCGTAATCCTTAATTCGTAATTCCTCCCCCCGCCTTCGAATTCTTTCTTTATTTGGGCACCACCCAGATGTTGTCCTTAATTTCCAGTTTCACATCGTCCAGGTAAACCGCCTGTCCTGTGCCGCCAGGTCGAAAATCGGTTACAATGTCCACATGCTGCGCAGATTTGTTAGCAATGCCTTTTTTGTAAAATTCTTCCAACTGTTGTTTGGCAAATTCGGAATCTTCCTGATCAATAAAGCATTCGGGATAACTGGCGCCGATAGCAATGTGCAGCGTACCGCCAACCTTTTCTACAAACAGGGGATGTTTGAGCACTTCTTCAATGCCGTTGTTCATGCCTAAGGCCACTTCGCCCAGCCGGTGCGAACCTTCATCCGTTTCGATGATTTTTTGCAGGGTGTCAAAGCCTTCTTCGGCCGTATAATCTACAATACGTCCCTTTTCAAAGCGCAGATAAATGCCCCGAATGGTTACGCCAGAATAACTGACCGGCAAATCGACAAAAATCTCCCCTTCCACCGTATTGGCGTCCGGGCTGGTAAACACCTCACCATCCGGAAAGTTACGTTTTCCGGTACACTTAACAATATTACGATTGGCGATGCTCATGGTCAGTTCCAGTTCACGCTTCTCTTTCGGATGGCGTGTTACAATGCGCATGGTTTTGCTGCGACGCATTACCTGGTAAATGTCCTCTTCCAATTCGTCCAACAGCCGTGGATCGACCATTGAGGCATTAACCACCACTTCGGTAAAACGTTCGAGCGTCATCCCTTCCAGATCGGCAAAACCTTTGGTAGGATAAAGAGTCAGCACCCAGGGTTTGGCCAGACGGATGTTTTTAATGGGTTCGTCTTCCTGCATGATGGCGCGCGTCGTCTCTTCCGGGGTGTTGGAATACAACGACGGATCTTCAGCTCCTAACACTTCGATATACTTGGTCATGGCCCGGTAGCGTTCAATATGCCACTGCGGAACGCGCTTGATTTGCTCCAGAGTACCATAACGCGCCATGGTTGCGCTCCACACCTTGCCGCGGTCGTTGTCGGGGGGCACCAGGTTCACGTCCGGAATTCCGCCGGCTTTAATTACCTTTTCTTCCAGCACATAAATCAGGGGCCAGGTAATGGGCTCGCCTTTGATCATCACCACGTCGTCTTTGCTAATGCCGTCAAGGGAATACTCCAGTAAATAATCCGCCCATTTTTCTAACTTTTCACGAGGAATTTCAACACGCATAACCTGTCCTTTCCATTTTATCATTGAATGGTTAAATTTTCCGGCTGGCTGCCAGATTAATGCCTGATTATTTTCGTCTCTTTCCGCGCTTCCGTCTGGGCTGACGCGTCGTTTCATTCAGCAGATGGGTTCGGTGTTCGCTACGCCCGGGTTCATCGCTTAAATTTTCCAGCAAGCTAAAACGGGCTCGCCGACGCTCAAAATCCACCTCTTCCACGCGAATGCGCACCTCATCGCCCAGGCGAATGGTCGTTTCGGTATCGCGTCCAATCAAAGAAAAAGTCGGTTCATCATAGATGTAAAAATCATCGGTCATCGTCTCTACAGGCACAATGCCTTCCACAAAAATATCTTTTAGCTCCACGAACACCCCAAAGGCCTGCACGCCGGATACCAATCCTTCAAACTCATCACCAATGAATTTTTCGATGTACTCCAATTTTTTCAATTTAATCGATTCGCGTTCGGCTTCCATGGCCAACCGCTCCATTTTGGTGGCCTGGGTGGCAATTTTGTGCAGCGTCTTTTTCAAGCCTTTAACCTTGCCAATTTCGCCGTTTTGCGAATATTGCCTCAACAATCGATGCACTACCAGATCAGGGTAACGCCGGATGGGCGAGGTAAAGTGCGTGTAATCTTTAAAACCCAGACCAAAATGTCCGATGTTTTGTTCGGAATAAACCGCCTTCATCATGCTGCGCAGGGCCACCTCTTCGATGATCACCTCTTCTTTGGTGCCTTTGATCGAGGCAAGCAGATTTTGCAAATAGCGTGAGGTTACGCGCTTAACCGGTTTGAAAGGTACGCGCATGGCTGATAAAAAGTTGAAAAAACGATTCATCTTCTCTTCATCGGGCTTTTCATGCACGCGGTAGATAAAGGGCAAAGGCGCCTGTTTATTCGGACTGATCTTTTTAATATGCTGAGCCACGGTCTTATTGGCGATTAACATAAATTCTTCCACCAGGCGGTGACTATTCAACCGCTTTTGAGGAACAATCTCCACCGGTTTTCCTTTTTCATCTAAAACGAACTTAACCTCGGGCGTTTCAAAATCAATTCCACCCTCGGTAAACCGCTTATTCATTAAAATTTCCCTCAAGGCGTCCATTTGCTTTAGAATTTCCGCATAGGGATCGTCTGTCTTGCCGTCCAGAATATCCTGCACCTCTTCGTATGAAAACCGCCGATTGCTGTTGATGACCGATGGAGCAATTTTGTAATTGACCACCTCGCCCTTGCGGTTGATCTCCATAATGCACGAAAAAGTCAGGCGATCTTCATTGGGACGCAAACTGCACAACTGATTGGAAAGGCGTTCCGGCAGCATGGGCACCACGCGATCGACCATGTAAACGCTGGTTCCGCGCCGATAGGCTTCTTTGTCCAGGGCTGTATCGGGCTTAACATAATGGCTAACATCGGCAATGTGCACGCCCAGTTCAAAATTACCGTTGTCCAGCAGTTTCAAAGAGACCGCATCGTCAAAATCTTTGGCGTCATGCGGATCTATGGTAAAGCACACTTCGTTTCGTAAATCCAGTCGGCCTTTTAAATCGGCGGCCGTAATTTTTTCCGGCGCCTCACGCGCGTCTTTTTCCACGGCTTCCGGAAAGCGAATAGGCAAATTGAAAGAGTAGGCAATGGAAACAATATCAACGCCAGGCGTATCCTTATCGCCCAATATTTCTATAATTGTCCCCTCAGGATTGTGTTCATCTCGTTCCCAACGCTCAAATTTAACGATTACTTTTTGCCCGTCTTTGGCATCCAACGAGCGATCCGGTGCAACGATGATATCTCTGTAAACTTTGGGATCATCGGGCACCACATAACTGTAGTAAGGATTGCGGTGGTAGGTTCCTACAATAAATTCTCGAAATCTTTTTACCACGCGCCGGACAAATCCTTCAAAGCGTTTGCCGCGGCTGGCGGCGTACAACTGTACCTCCACGATGTCTCGATCAAAAGCCCGGTTCAGGTTGGGCTGCGCAACAAAGACTTCGAAATCTTCTTCTTCCACATATACAAAGCCAAAACCGGCGCGCGTGGTGCGCAATTCGCCTACATAACGCTGCATAACCTGTTTTAAGGTGTACTGATGTTTTTTTACATGAACAATTTTGCCCTCTTTAATCAGGCTTTGTAACGCGCTTTGAAAAAGATTGTACTCTTCTTTGCGTACGTTCAGGGCATGGCTGATATCCTTGCGGCTCAGCACCGCGCCCGGTGATTTTTTGAGTAGTTCTACTATCTTGTTTTTGAACTTGTTTGTTTTTTTTCTGGTCATTTTTCCACTCTGATTTTTAAAATTCTTTTAATATTATTTAAGTCTTCTATTACTTCGATTGCTCCTATTTTCGCCTGTTCAGCCAGATTAATAATTTTTTCCGGTTGTGAACCGCTCATTTCCAAAAACATATACGCTGGATGAATAATATTTTTTTGGATTAATTCAAAAAAGCGGCGATAAAAACTCAGGCCATCCGCCCGATCGGTTAGCGCCAATATGGGTTCATACTTTTGAACTTCATCGGGTAGCGTTTTTATTTCCTCAAAACGGATATATGGCGGATTTGACACCAAAATTTCAAATTTTGCTGGGATTTTCTCTGGCCATGCGTCCATAAGATCATGATTTACAGCGGTTACACGACCATTGAGCTGATTTAGTTCCCTGTTAATCTTAAAAATTTCAAGGGCTTCAAAAGAAAGATCCGTGGCAAAAACACGCGCTTCCTGCCAGTAATGCGCCAGGCTAAGCGCAATACAACCGCTGCCGGTTCCAATATCCACAATTGTGGGCTGCGATGCGAATTTATTTTTTAATTTAAGAACCTCTTCCACCAAAAGCTCGGTTTCTGGCCTGGGAATTAAAACGCCCGGTTTCACCGTAAATTTCAACCCCATAAACTCCGTCTCTTCCAGAATGTATTGCAACGGTTCATGTTTTGCCCGACGACGCACCAGTTCACGATAGGCGTTTAATTCTGCGACAGAGAGCGGACGCTCAAAAGCCAGATATAGATTAACGCGATCAAGCCCCAACACTTTGCCCAATAACAACTCGGCGTTTAGTCGCGGATTTTCGATGCCTTTTTCTTTTAGAAAGTCGCTTACGGTTTGCAGCAGTTCAATTACTTTCCATCTTTTTTCCATAAATATCTTCCGCTTTATTAAGCTATAAAAGTTGCCAACAAAATTCAAAAAAAGCAAAGAAATTTATTTATGAAGCTTTTTTTCATGGCAGGCAATACTTTTGGCGGAAGAAAAATCATTTTCAACTGCAAAGCTCGTTTCCATACGTTCCACCGACGAAGGACACGAAGCGTGATAAATCCTGCCCGTTAGCTGTGCCAACGAATCACGGCAGTGAACGAAAGCGGGACTACTCAAAGGACGGAATTACCGCTCTCTGAACAAAGTCGAAGCCTTGCCCTGAGCACAGTCTGAGTCGCTCCCTGAGCGGAGTCGAAGGGAGCGGAGTCGAAGGGAGCGGAGTCGAAGGGAGCGGCCGTGGAGACAGATTTTTCCGCTCAACCATTAATTATCTCGTAGCAGCGTTCAATTATTTTAAAGGATGGATAGTTGATGAGCAGGGAATACACACTGACCAGCCCGTAAACAAACAAAACGCGAACCTCGCCGGTGATGATAA